>DASZTL010000048.1:0-157161 GCA_035548055.1 Mycobacteriales bacterium
CGCGCCGGACAGGGCGTGTTGGGCGCGGGTGGTCATCAGGGTGCGGTGGCCGGCCGCGTGGCGTTCGGTGTGGTAGGTGTCCAGGAGCGCGGGCGGGGCCCAGCCCTGTAGTTCGGCGGCCAGTTTCCAGGCCAGGTTGGCGGCGTCGAGCATGCCGCTGTTCAGGCCGGTGCCGCCCGCGCTGAACAGGTGGGCAGCGTCGCCGGCCAGGAACACCCGGCCGACGCGGAACCGGTCGGCAAGGCGGCTGTTGCCGACCGTCCTGGTCAGCCACTGCGGGTCGCGCATGTCCAGGTCGGCGCCCAGGACGCGGCGGACACTGGCCCGCAGTTCGTCCAGGGTCATCGGGGTGTCGGGTTCGGTGCCGGGCTCGTGCGTGCTGATGATGTACACGTCCGGCGGCGCGCTCTTGTCCAGTTGGGACAGTGGAGCGGCGCTGTAGGAGCCGTGTGCGGTGCGGGTCGGCTGGAACAGCTTGAGCCGCCCGACGCCGGGGACCTCGGCCTCGTCACGGCCCGCGTGGCGCGCGCCCGGGAGCGTCACCCGGCCGATCCGGCTCACCTCGGTGCTGGTGTAGCCGGGGAACCCGATGCCGGCCCGCTTGCGGACGACGCTGCGGGCACCGTCGCAGCCGACCAGGTAGCGGGTGGTCCGTGTGGCCTGTCCGGCGATGTCGAGCGTGACGCCGTCGGCGTCCTGGGTGATGTCGACGAGTTCCCGGTCGCGTTCGATGCGGACGCCGAGTTGCCGTGCGCGTTCGGTGAGCAGCTGTTCCAGGCGCTGCTGCTGGACGGGAAGGATGAGCAGCTGGCTGTTGGTGCGCGTCAGGTCCAGGGACAGCGGGCCGAAGCGGAAGCCCGGCACCGGCCCGACGTGGGTGGCGCCGCGCGCGAAGTCCTTCAGCACGCCCCGGTACTCCAACAGCCGCACGACCTCACCGACCAGCCCGTTGGACTTGGGCAGCGGGCTGGGTTCGGGGAGGCGTTCCAGGACGGTGGGCCGGATGCCGGCCAGCGCCAGCTCGGCGGCCAGCATCAGGCCGTTCGGGCCAGCGCCCACGATCACCACGTCATCGCTCATGGTTGTCAGTTTGGGTTGACAAGCGGCGGCTGTCAACCCAAACTGACGTAGTGGAGCTGGGCGAACTTACCGACCGCATCCGGTCGCACGACCCCGCCATGGGCTTGCGTGCGGTTGGCGCGCTGCACCGACTCGCCGAACAGGTCGAGGCGGCCGCGGTGGCCAGGGCCCGGGAACAGGGCTGGTCATGGGAGCAGATCGGGGACGCGCTGGGCGTGTCCCGGCAGTCGGTGCACGCGAAGTACGGGAAGTGAGGCGGCCGTGGACGACGCACGGGGGCCGGTGCTCAAGGCGGCGCTGGCGGAGGCGCGGCGGCGCGGTGACCGGCGGATCGGCACCGAGCACCTGCTGCTCGGGATGCTGCACGAACCCGTTGCGGCGTCAGCCTTCGGGGTGGAGTTGGCGGATGCCCACCGGGCACTGGAGGAGCTGGACCGGGAGGCGTTGGCCGCCGTCGGGTTGGACGTCGGGGGGCTGCGGCTGACCGGGCGGCTGCCGCTGGGCCGCCGGCAGGCGTTGACGTCGGGTGCGCGGGCGGTGCTGCTGCGCTCGATCACGTCCGGGCGCAAGCGCAGGCGACCGACGATGCGGGACATGGTGTCCGCGCTGTTGGACCGCACACCACCGGACCCGGCCGCCGCGCTGCTGGCCCGGTTGGGCGTGGACGCGCACGCCGTGCGGGCACGGCTGCACGAGTAGTGGTCAGGCCGGTGGTCGGAGCGTCGTGGTGATCGCGTCGACACCGGCCCGCCAGTCCGCGGACATGTCCACGTACTGCAGGTCCGCCAGCGTCTCGTTCGGGCCGATCGCGTAGTCGGGCAGGTCGGTCCGTTCCAGGACCACCGGGATGAACCACTGGCGGCTGCGCGGCATCAGGCGCAGCCGCTCCACCGCCACGATCAGTTCCTCGTTCATGAACGACTGGAGCTTCCAGTAGCGGGGCGAGAAGCACGCGATGAAGTAGTGGCCGTCGTTGATCGCGTCGCGGATCACCGTCTTCCAGCGCATGCCCGGCCGCAGGCTCACGTGGTCGATCCACACGTCGTAGCCCGCGGCGCGCAAGGCATCGGCCAGCGCGTCGACCTGCTCGACGTCCTCGCGGACGTAGGAGATGAAGACCTTCGTGCGGTTCGGGCCTGCCGTGACGAGGTCCGGTTCGGGCATGGGTCGGTCCTTCGCGGTGAAGAGCGGCTGCCGGTCGGCTGTCTCGTACGGCAGGCGGAACGCGGCCAGCGCCTCGGTGACGTCGACGAGGCTGGACACGTTCCGTTCGGTCTCGCCCAGTTCGCCCGGCGGCGCGCCCTGCCGGTAGGTGTCGTCCAGCCAGTCCCGGTTCAGCGCTGCCATGTTGCGCCACAAGGCATCCACGTCGCCCGGTGCCGCGCGGCACGCCGCGGCGCCGCCCGCCGTGGCGGCGAGCAGTTCGACGAGACCCGGCTCCACCGGGCCGGCCGACGCCACCGAGACGCGCAGCCAGAACGGGCGGTCCGCGTACCGTCCCGCGGCGGCCGCGTAACCCGGTGCCGCCGCGGCCGCCGCTGGGTCGCCGGGGATCCGGACCTGCCAGACCGAGCTCGTCCGTCCGCCCGCGCCCGCCTCGGCGTACGTCGTCGCGAGCGTGCGCAGGCCGGCGAAGAACCCGGGTGCCGGGGGCACCGGTTCCAGGTAGACGCCGACCGTGGTGGGCGCGGGCAACCGGGCCAGTTCGTGCCAGAACGGTTGCCACGACAGCGTGTTCGGCTCCAGCGGCGCGATGTCGAACCACACCCGGTGCCCCGGCTGCGGGCGCTGCCGCCACGCCCAACGCAGCCGTTTGCGCAGCTCGAACGCGGCGGCCGGGCGCGGCGGGTTCAGATAGGCCGTGACCTGGTCGGTGGTCAGGGGCGCGGTCCGGACGTGGCGGGGTGCGGCGGCCAGCCCGGCGCGCAGCGCGAGTGCCGCCGCGGTGGCCTCCGGTGCCGTCCCGGCATGTGCCCTGCCGAGCAGGACACACGTCAGTGGCATGTGCTGGCGTTCGTTGAGATAGCGCAGCTCCCACCGGATGCCGTTGGCCGTCGACCACAGCCCGGACAGCCACGCGCGCTCGGCGACGGCCAGGTCGGCGCGCAGGCGCGGCGCTTCCACGTCGTCGTAGCCGGTCACCGGCGTCACCCGGAGCCCGACCCACGCCCAGTGCCCCTGCGGCGTCGACCGGAGCAGCACGCCGTCCGGTGTCACGACCGCGGAACCGGCACCGGAGCGGAGCCCAGCTCGTCCGGCTCGATCTGCGGAAGTCCCTGCGGGAAGCCGTACTCCACCGGGACCTGCCGGCCCTCGTGGGCGACCATCAGCCCCTCACGGCACGCGGCGTGCACGGCCTCGCGCATCGCCCGGGGTCGCTCGGTGCGCATCATCTGGCGTTCCAGGTCCTGGCCGTTGCCCATGCCGCTGAACACGTCCGCGACGAACCGGCCGATCAGCGTCGTGCCGCGGCGGGTGCGCCACATCATCCAGCCCAGATACAGGCTGGTGCCGTACGGGAAGACCGAGATGTACGCGGTGTACGTGCGGTCCTGCACGACGAGCCGGTTGCTCACGTTCGACGGGCCGAAACCGGTGCGGATGCGCCGCACCCGCCAGTTCACCGGCAGTTGGCGGTGCCACAGCGTGCCGGAGATCTGGCTGTACACCGAATCGGCGCCCGCGGCCCGGTCGGCCAGCAGCACCCGCCACTCGGCGATCGGTTCGGGCAGCTTCGACAACAGCAGGATCAGCCAGAACATGATGACCCCGGGAATGGTGCCGACCGTCACCAGGACGGGCCCCCCGCCGGAGGACGCTCCGCCGCCGAGCACGCTGCCCGCGTCGGAGAACATCAGCACGACGCCGGGCACCGCGAAAACCGCCCACACGACACCGGAAACGATGAACGCGCGCAGCCACAACCGCCACAGGATGCGAAAGTTCACACTTTCGTCGAGTGACAATTCAATGTCATTGAACCGGAGAGTCTTGTCCAGATAGGCTTCGTTGCCGTCGCCACCAGGCCATACGGCCACGTGCCCATTTGTTCCGGTAGTCACCGCGTTTCCCTTCCCCGACCGCAGTTCGCTCAGAATGCTAAACCGCGACCGGGGAAGGTGGGACTACGATTCAGTGTCGGACGACCGCTCGGAGTCAGACGACCGCGAGTGGCAACTGGTTGGGGATCACCGGGGCCGGGAGGTCCGACTCGCCGGTCAGGAACGTGTCCACCGCGTGGGCCACCGAGCGGCCCTCCGCGATCGCCCACACCACCAGCGACGCGCCCCGGTGCGCGTCACCGCAGACGAACACGCCCGGCACGTCCGTCTGCCAGTCCGAGCCGCACGCCAGCGTGCCCCGGCGGGTGAGCGTCAGGCCGAGGTCGTCCAGCAGCGGCATCCGCTCCACGCCCTCGAAGCCGATCGCCAGCAGGACCAGGTCGGCCGGCAGCACCTCCACCGTGTCGGACATCGGCAGCACCTCGCGGCGGCCGGTGGCCGGGTCGCGGTGGACCTTCACCTCGCGCAGTTCGACCGCGCGGACCTTGCCGGACTCGTCACCGATGAACCGCTCGACCGCGACCGCGAACTTCCGCTCGCCACCCTCCTCGTGGGCCGGGTAGGTGCGCAGGATCCACGGCCACGTCGGCCACGGGGAGCGGTCGTCGTCGCGGACCTCCGGCGGGCGCGGGTACTGGTCCAACTGCGTCACCGACAGGGCACCCTGGCGGGCGGCCGTGCCGTAGCAGTCGGCTCCGGTGTCACCGCCGCCGATGATGACCACGTGCTTGTCGCGCGCGTCGATCGGCGTGGGCCCGTCACCCTCGCACGTCTTGTTCGCGGCCACCAGGTGTTCCATCGCCAGGTGCACGCCGTCCAGCGAACGGCCCGGGGTGTCCGGGACGTCCCGGCCGCGCAGTGCGCCCACCGCGAGCACCACCGCGTCGAAGCGGGACCGCAGCTGTGCGACCGACAGGTCACCCGGCCGGCGGCCGCCGACCTCGCAGCCGGTCACGAACTTCGTGCCCTCGGCGCGCAACTGGGCCAGCCTGCGGTCCAGGACCGACTTCTCCATCTTGAACTCGGGGATGCCGTAGCGCAGCAGTCCGCCCAGGCGGTCGTCGCGCTCGTACACGGTGACGTCGTGACCAGCCCTGGTCAGCTGCTGTGCCGCCGCCAGGCCCGCCGGGCCGGAACCGACCACGGCCACCCGCTTGTTGGAGGCCACAGTGGACGGTCGTGGCTCGACGCGGCCCTTGTGCCACGCGAGGTCCGCGATGGCCTGCTCGACGCGCTTGATCGCGACCGCGCCACCGGCCTCCGGCGAGATCGCCAGCACGCACGCCGCCTCGCACGGCGCCGGGCACAGCCGGCCGGTGAACTCCGGGAAGTTGTTCGTCGCGTGCAGCCGCTCACCGGCCTGGGCCCAGTCGTCGCGGCGGACGAAGTCGTTCCACTCCGGGATCAGGTTGCCCAGCGGGCAGCCCGCGCTGCCGCTGTGGCAGAACGGGATGCCGCAGTCCATGCAGCGCGCCGCCTGTGTGCGCACCTGGCCGGACCGCTCCGCCGTGGGCAGCGCCTGGTACACCTCGTGCCAGTCGTTCAGCCGGTCGGCCGTGGGCCGCTTCGGGTGTTCCTTGCGGTTGAACTTCAGGAAACCGGTCGGGTCAGCCACGGGTCGCCTCCATGATCGCCTCGTCCACGTCTCGACCCTGAGCCCGTGCTATCCGCTCCGCCTCCAACACCTTCTGGTAGTCCCTCGGCAGGACCTTCGTGAACGCCGCCGACCGGCGCGGCCAGTCACCCAGCAGCGACGCCGCGATCGTCGACCCGGTCAGCTCGTGGTGCCGTGCGACCACGTCCCGCAGCCAGCGCAGGTCGTCCGAGCTGGGCCGGCCCAGGTCCACCATCTCGGTGTTCACCAGTGCCGGGTCCAGGTCCAGGACGTAGCCGATGCCACCGGACATGCCCGCCGCGAGGTTGCGGCCGGTCGGCCCGAGCACCACCGCCCGGCCACCGGTCATGTACTCGAACGCGTGGTCGCCCGCGCCCTCGCACACCGCCGTCACACCGGAGTTGCGCACGCAGAACCGCTCGCCCACCCGGCCGCGCAGGAACAGTTCGCCACCGGTGCCGCCGTAGCCGATCACGTTGCCCGCGATCACCTGGTTCTCCGCCGTGAACCGCGCGTCCGGGTGCGGCCGGACGATGATCCGGCCACCGGACAGGCCCTTGCCGACGTAGTCGTTGGCGTCGCCGATCATGTCCAGCGTGATGCCCGAGGGCAGGAAGGCGCCCAGCGACTGGCCTGCCGAGCCGGTCAACGTCACGTGGATCGTGTCGTCGGGCAGGCCCTGGCCGCCGTAGCGCCGCGTCACCTCGGCGCCCAGCAGCGTGCCGACCGTCCGGTTCACGTTGCGCACCGGCAGTTCCAGCTTCAGCTTGTGCGCGTCCTCCAGAGCCGCCTCGGCCAGCTGGATCAGCGTGCGGTCCAGGGCGTGGTCCAGGCCGTGATCCTGCTCGCGGACCTTGCGCCGCGCCGAACCGTACGGGTTGGCCACCTGCTCGAACACCGGGGTCAGGTCGAGGCCACCGGTCTTCCAGTGCTCGACGGCCCGGTCGACGTCCAGCAGTTCGCTGTGCCCGATGGCGTCGTCCAGTGTGCGGAAGCCCAGTTCGGCGAGCAGCTCGCGGACCTCCTGCGCGACGAACCGGAAGTAGTTCACCACGTGCTCCGCCTGACCGGTGTACCGCTTGCGCAGCACCGGGTTCTGCGTCGCCACGCCCACCGGGCACGTGTCCAGGTGGCAGACCCGCATCATCACACAGCCGGCCACCACCAGCGGTGCCGTCGCGAAGCCGTACTCCTCCGCGCCCAGCAGCGCCGCGATGATCACGTCCCTACCGGTCTTCATGGCGCCGTCCACCTGGACGGTGATCCGGTCGCGCAGACCGTTGAGCAACAGCGTCTGCTGCGTCTCGGCCAGCCCGATCTCCCACGGCGTACCGGCGTGCTTGAGCGAGTTCATCGGGGACGCACCGGTGCCGCCGTCGTGGCCGGAGATCAGCACCACGTCCGCGTGCGCCTTGGACACGCCCGCCGCGACGGTGCCCACGCCCAGCTCGCTGACCAGCTTCACGTGCACGCGGGCGTTCTCGTTGGCGTTCTTCAGGTCGTGGATCAGCTGCGCGAGATCCTCGATCGAGTAGATGTCGTGGTGCGGCGGCGGCGAGATCAGGCCCACACCCGGCGTCGACCCACGCGTCTTCGCGATCCAGGGGTAGACCTTGTTGCCCGGCAGCTGACCGCCTTCGCCGGGCTTCGCACCCTGCGCCATCTTGATCTGGATGTCGTCGGCGTTGGTCAGGTAGTCGCTCGTCACGCCGAAGCGGCCGCTCGCGACCTGCTTGATCGCACTGCGCCGCGCCGGGTCGTGCAGCCGGTCGGTGTCCTCGCCACCCTCACCGGTGTTCGACTTGCCGCCGATCCGGTTCATCGCGATCGCGAGCGTCTCGTGCGCCTCGGCTGAGATCGAGCCGTAGGACATCGCACCGGTCGCGAACCGCTTCACGATCTCCGACACCGGTTCGACCTCGTCGATCGGCACCGGCGGGCGCACGCCTTCGGCGAAGCGGAACAGGCCGCGCAGCGTCATCAGCTTCTGCGCCTGGTCGTCCACCGCCGACGTGTACTCCTTGAACACGTCGTAGCGGCCACTGCGCGTCGCGTGCTGCAGCTTGAAGACGGTCTGCGGGTTGAACAGGTGCGGCTCGCCCTCGCGGCGCCACTGGTACTCGCCGCCGACCCACAGCCGGCGGTGCTTGTGCGGCACCCGCGGATAGGCGTGGCGGTGACGCGCGGCCACCTCCTCGGCGATGACGTCGAGACCGATGCCACCGAGCCGCGAGGTGGTCCCGGTGAAGTAGTCGTCGATGAGGTCCTGGCTCAACCCGAGCGCCTCGAAGATCTGCGCGCCGGTGTAGGAGCTCACCGTTGACACGCCCATCTTGCTCATGACCTTCAGGACGCCCTTGCCGAGCGCCTTGATGTACTTGTGAACCGCCTCGTCCGCCTCGATGCCGGTCACGACACCGGTCCGCACCAGGTCCTCAACCGACTCCATCGCGAGGTACGGGTTCACCGCGGCCGCGCCGTACCCGACGAGGAGCGCGACGTGATGCACCTCGCGGACGTCACCGGCCTCGACGATCAGGCCGACCTTGGTCCGGGTCTTCTCGCGGATCAGGTGGTGGTGCACCGCGCTGGTGAGCAGCAGCGACGGGATCGGCGCGAGCTCGGCGTCGCTGTCGCGGTCCGACAGCACGATCAGCCGCGAGCCGTTGGCGATCGCGTCGCTGACCTCCTGGCGAGCCCGCTCGAGGGCGACCCGCAGGGCCTCTCCCCCGCCGGCCACCGGGTACAGACCCTTGACCACGTGCGAGGCGAAGCCCGGCATGTCCCCGTCGTCGTTGACGTGGATGATCTTCGCCAGGTCGTCGTTGTCGAGCACCGGGAACGGCAGCGTGATCTGGCGACACGACGCCGGCGTCGGCTCGAGCAGGTTGCCTTCCGGCCCGATCGACGTGGACAGCGAGGTGACGAGCTCCTCGCGAATGGCGTCGAGCGGCGGGTTGGTGACCTGGGCGAACAGCTGGGTGAAGTAGTCGAACAGCAGCCGCGGCCGGCCCGACAGCGCCGCCACCGGCGTGTCGGTGCCCATCGACCCGATTGCCTCGGCCCCCGCCCGCGCCATCGGCGCGACGATGATCCGCAGCTCCTCCTCGGTGTAGCCGAAGGCCTGCTGGCGCCGTACGACGGACTCGTGCGAGTACACGATGTGCTCGCGGTCCGCGAGGTTGTTCAGGTGCACCTGGCCGGCGTGCAGCCAGTCCGCGTACGGGTGTGCGGCGGCGAGCTCGGTCTTGAGCTCTTCGTCGTCGACGATGCGTCCGGCCACCGTGTCGACCAGGAACATGCGACCCGGCTGCAGCCGGCCCTTTCGCACGACCTTGTCGGCCGGCACGTCGAGGACGCCGACCTCGGAAGCGAGGATGACGCGGCCGTCCTCCGTCACCCAGTAACGCGAGGGACGAAGGCCGTTGCGGTCGAGAACCGCGCCGACGACGGTGCCGTCGGTGAACGCGACGCAGGCGGGGCCGTCCCACGGCTCCATCACGCAGGCGTGGAAGTCGTAGAACGCCTTGCGCGCCGGGTCCATCAGCGCGTTGTTCTCGTGCGCCTCCGGGATCATCATCAGCACGGCGTGCGGCAGCGACCGGCCGCCGAGATGCAACAGCTCGAGCACCTCGTCGAAGCTCGCCGAGTCACTGCCGCCGGGAGTGACGATCGGGTAGAGCCGGGCCAGGTCGCCCGGGATCAGGTCGCTTTCGAGCAACGCCTCGCGAGCCCGCATCCAGTTGCGGTTGCCCATGACGGTGTTGATCTCGCCGTTGTGCGCGATGTAGCGGTACGGGTGAGCGAGCGGCCACGACGGGAACGTGTTCGTCGAGAACCGCGAGTGCACCAACGCGATCGCGGAGGTGAACCGCTCGTCGGTGACGTCCGGGAACACCACCGGCAGCTGGTCGGTGGTGAGCATGCCCTTGTAGACCAGCGTCCGGCAGGACAGCGACGGCAGGTAGGTCCCGACCTCACGCTCGATCCGCTTGCGGGCGCAGAAGGCCAGCCGCTCGAGGGCCAGGTCGCTGGCCCCGCCGGCCGATGCGACGAACAGCTGGCGGAACCGCGGCATGACCGACAGGGCGGTGTCGCCGAGCGGGGAGGAGTCGGTCGGGACGTCGCGCCAGCCGAGCACCTGGAGGTCTTCTTCACCGACGATCCGCTCGATCGCGTCGATCGCCTTGCGCTCGCCCTCGTCGTCGTTGGGCAGGAACGCCATTCCGACGGCGTACGACCCGGCCTCGGGAAGCTCGAATCCGGCGACGGCCCGCAGGAACTCGTCCGGGATCTGGACGAGGATTCCGGCGCCGTCACCGGTGTTGACCTCGGCGCCGGAGGCGCCGCGGTGGTCCAGGTTGTGCAGGGCGGTCAGCGCGTCGTCGACGATCGCGTGGCTGCGGCGGCCGTGCATGTCGGCCACGAAGGCGACACCGCACGCGTCGTGCTCGTGGGCGCCGTCGTACAGGCCCTGCGGCGCAGGCATCGCCGCAGACCTGAAGGGCCCACCGGGGACCATCGGCACAGCAGACATAGCGAGACCCGTCCTCCGAAGTCATCACACGGCGCACGCTCACCGGGGTACGGCGACACGAGCGGGGTTGTGGTGCGGGACGGCGTCGGCCCAGCGCCAATCAGGTTACCCCAGCGTTACTCAGCCGGAAAAACCCATTTCGGTAGCCCGAAACTACCCGGCCACGCTCGCGCCAACCGCATGCCCGACCCCGAAAACGACCGCCACGGTCGCCGATCCGAGCACGAGCTGGCGGATCGCACCGAACCAGACCGAGCGCTGGGTGAATCGGGCAACTGCCCCACCCATCACCAGGAGCATCACGGTGCCGAGCACGATCGACCAGAGCAGCGTGTGGGCTCCACACAGATAAGGCAGCAGCGGCACGAAGGCACCGAAGCCGAACGTGACGAACGACAAGCCGCCCGCGACGTACGCCGAGGGCTGCTCGTCCGGGTCGACGCCGAGCTCCTCCCGAACGTGGACCCGCCAGGCCTCGTCCGGGTCTTTGGAGACCTCCGCCGCGACCCGCGCGGCGAGGTCGCGCGGCAGCCCGCGCCGGCGGAAGATGGCAGCGAGCTCGCGCTCTTCCGCGGCCGGGCTCTCTTCGATCTCCCGCCGCTCCTTGTCGATCTCGGACTGGATCAGCTGCGTCTGCGAGTGCACCGAGGTCCACTCGCCCACGGCCATCGAGAACGAACCGGCCAGCAGCCCCGCCAGCCCGGTGAGGATCACGTCGTGGCTCGAGGTGCTCGCGCCCGCCACACCAGCGACCAGCGCACCGTTCGAGACCAGCCCGTCGAGCGCCCCGAACACGGCCGGGCGAAGCCGCCCGGCGTTCACATCACGGTGCGTGTGGTGAATCTCCGGGTTCGCCTTCGACGCGACCGCCGGCATCGACTCCTTCGCTCGCGTCTGGCTCACGGCGCCAGCGTACGGCCAGCACGAAGTACGCCGCCGCGGCGGTGAACACGATGATGCTGGTCCAGTCGTTGAGCCGCAGCCCGAGGAACTTGTGCGCGTCGTCGATCCGCAGCGCCTCGATCCACCCGCGGCCAGCCGTGTACAGCATCACGTAGAGCGCCAGCGAGCGGCCGTGAGTGAGCTGCTTTCGGCGATCGAGCCACACGACGACCAGGGCTACACCCAGGTCCCAGATCGACTCGTAGAGGAACGTCGGCTGGTAGTAGGCGTCGCCGAGATGACCCGCGATTCGGTGCTGCACGTCGATGTGCAGGCCCCACGGCAGCGAGGTCGGCCGGCCGTACAGCTCCTGGTTGAACCAGTTGCCCCACCGTCCGATGGCCTGCGCGACCGCGATCCCGGGCGCCACCGAGTCGGCAAACATCGCGAAGTCGACCTTGTGCCTCCGACACCCGATCCACGCGCCGAGCGCGCCGAAGAGCACCGCGCCCCAGATGCCGAGTCCGCCGTCCCAGATCTTCAGCGCGCCGACCGTCCCGGACCTTCCCGGTCCGCCCCAGTACAGCTCCGGGTTCGTGACCAGGTGGTAGATCCGGGCACCGACCAGCCCGAACGGCACTGCCCAGACCGCGACATCGCCGACCGCGCCCTTGCGACCGCCGCGCGCGACGAGCCGGCGGTCGCCGATCGTCACCGCGGCGATGACCCCGGCGATGATGCACAGCGCGTACGCGCGGATCGGAAGGCCGCCGATGTGCCAGACGCCCTGCGACGGGCTGGGCAGGTGAGCGGGCAGCATCAGCGACCGGCGCGGACACCGGCGGCGAGCTCCACCGCGAGGGCGCCGACCGCAGCGGCACCGGACTTCGCGTCCGGAGCGTCCAGCAAGCAGCGAACCAGTGCCGACCCGACGATGACCCCATCGGCGTACGACGCGACCTCCGCGGCCTGCTCGCGGTTGGACACACCGAGCCCGACACCCACCGGGATCTGCGTCGCGGCGCGCACCCGCTTCACCAGGTCGGGCGCCGCTGACGAGGTCTGGTCGCGGGCCCCGGTGACCCCCATGGTCGAGGCGGCGTAGACCCAGCCGCGGCACGCCGCAACGGTGCTGGCGATGCGGGCCGGCGTCGACGACGGCGCAACCAGGAACACCCGATCGAGGTCGTGCGCATCCGCGATGTCGAGCCAGTCCCCCGCCTCGTCGGGAATCAGGTCGGGCGTGATCAGCCCGCTCGCTCCGGCCGATGCCAGTTCCGTGGCGAACCGCTCGATGCCGTAGGCGAGCACCGGGTTCCAGTACGTCATGACGACGACCGGCACGCCCATCGAGGCGACGACCTCAGCCGTGCGCAGGACGTCGGCGATCCGCGTCCCGCCGCGGAGCGCCCGCTCAGTCGCCGCCTGGATCGTGACGCCGTCGATCACCGGGTCGCTGTACGGCAAGCCGAGCTCGACCAGGTCCACCCCACCGTCGACGAGGGCACGAAGCGCTTCGATCGCACCGTCGTACGACGGGAAGCCGGCCGGCAGGTAGCCGACGAACGCAGCCCGGCCCTCGGCGTTCGCCTTGACGAACGCCTCGCCCGACGAACGTCCACCGCCGCGCCCTCCACCATGAAGCGGAGCGGCTTCGCCGCCAACCATCAGACGAGGCCGAACCACTCGGCCGCGGTCGACATGTCCTTGTCACCTCGGCCGGACAGGTTCACCAGCAGCACGGCGTCGGAGCCGAGCCGCCGCGCGACGGAGTGGGCGCCCGCCAGCGCGTGCGCGCTCTCGATCGCCGGGATGATGCCTTCGGTCCGGCACAACAGCCGGAAGGCCTCCATCGCGTCGTCGTCGTCGACCGGCTCGTAGGTCGCCCGGCCGGTGTCCTTGAGCCACGCGTGCTCGGGGCCGACGCCTGGGTAGTCGAGGCCGGCCGAGATCGAGTGTGACTCGCGGGTCTGGCCCTCTTCGTCCTGCAGGACATATGACCGTGCGCCGTGCAGCACGCCCGGCGATCCGCCGGTGAGCGTCGCCGCGTGCCTGCCGGTCTCGATGCCTTCGCCGCCGGCTTCGAAGCCGAACAGCTTCACCGACTCGTCGGGAACGAACGCGTGGAAGATGCCCATCGCGTTGGATCCCCCACCGACGCAGGCGAGGACCGCGTCAGGCAGCCGGCCGATCTTCTCCAGGCACTGGGCCCGCGCCTCGGTGCCGATCACCGCGGCGAAGTCGCGCACCATCACCGGGAACGGCGCCGGCCCGGCGACCGTGCCGATGACGTAGTGCGTCGAGTCGACGTTCGTGACCCAGTCACGGAACGCCTCGTTCAGCGCGTCCTTCAAGGTGCGCGACCCGCTCTTGACCGGCACGACCTCGGCACCGAGCAGCTTCATCCGCGCGACGTTGAGCGCCTGCCGCTCGGTGTCGACCTCGCCCATGTAGACGGTGCACTCGAGCCCGAACAGCGCCGCTGCGGTGGCCGTCGCGACACCGTGCTGACCAGCGCCGGTCTCCGCGATGACCCGCGGCTTGCCCATCCGCTTGGTGAGCAGCGCCTGCCCCAGCACGTTGTTGATCTTGTGCGCGCCGGTGTGGTTGAGGTCCTCACGCTTCAACAGGACCCGGGCGCCCACCGCCTCGGAGAACCGCTTGGCGTCGTAGAGCATCGAGGGCCGGTTCGCGTAGTTGCGCAGCAGGTCGTCGAACTCGGCCTGGAACGCCGGATCCGACCGGGCTTCCGCGTACATCACTGCCAGCTCGTCGAGCGCAGCAATCAGCGCCTCGGGAACGTAGCGGCCGCCGTACGGGCCGAAGCGCTCCGAGATCTCCTCGAGGGTGGTGGGCATCAGGCCGGATGGCGGCAGGACGGATGAACCCCCGCTGCAACGAGATCAGCCACCGCCTGGCGTGGCACGTCGGCCTTCACCAGCCCCTCGCCGACGAGCACCGCGTCGGCCCCGGCGGCAGCGGCGGCCAGCAGGTCGTGCGGACCGCGGATGCCGCTTTCGGCGACCCGCACGATCGACGACGGAATGGTCGGCGCCACCTGACCGAAGGTGTCGCGATCGACCTCGAGGGTGCGCAGGTTGCGGTTGTTCACTCCGATGACCCGCGCGCCCGCGTCGATCGCCCGCAGCGCCTCGGTCTCGTCGTGCACCTCGACCAGGGCGGTCATGCCGAGGCTCTCGATCCGCTCGCGCAGGCTGACCAGCACCTGCTGCTCGAGCGCGGCGACGATCAACAGGACGACGTCGGCCCCGTGCGCCCGCGCTTCCCACACCTGGTACGGCGTGACGATGAAGTCCTTGCGCAGCACCGGGATCTCGACGGCAGCACGGACCGCATCGAGGTCGGCGAGCGAGCCGTTGAAGCGGCGCCGCTCGGTGAGGACCGAGATCACCGACGCGCCACCGGCGGCGTACTCCGTTGCAAGGGCGGCCGGGTCGCCGATCGTCGCCAGATCGCCGGCACTCGGGCTCGAGCGCTTCACCTCGGCGATAACCGCAACACCCTCGCCGGACAGCGCCGCAACCGCGTCTCGCGGAGCCGCCGCCTTGGCGGCGAGCTCCTTCACCGCATCGAGCGGAAGCGCAGCTTCGCGCTCGGCAAGGTCCTCGCGGACCCCGAGGACGATGTCGTCAAGGACCGACATTCGGTCAGCGTAAATGGCCAGGTTCGCGTTCATTCGGTCGGGTCCTCCCCGCGATCCAGCGCGTCCCAGGTTCCCACCGCGGAGTCAGCGCCCGCCGTCACCGGTGCCGTCGACTGCGGCGCCTCGTACTTCTGACCCATCGCCGCCCAGGTCCCGCTTCCGAACGTGACAGCCAGCCCGGCCAGGGCGGCGTCGACGGCGCCGACCGCCGCGACGACCCACCAGCCGTTCGCGGTGCCGTGCGCCGGCACCCCGAGGCCGCCGATCTCGTGCGAGGTGAGCGCTGACGACACGGCCGCCCGGCCCGCGAGCGCCACGGCAACCGCCGCTCCCCCGACGACAGTGATCAGCACCCCGATCGCGCGCCGCATCCGACCGCGAGCTGCGATCACGGCCGCCGCCATCGCGAGCAAGGCGATCGCGAGCGCCGGCAGTGACGGTTCGATCGCGTGGCCGGTCACCGAGACCGGTGAAGCCGGCGCTCCCGGCAGGTTCACCGTGGTGGACGACCACACCCGGCCGCTCGCGACGAGCACCAGGACGCCGCCGACCACCAGGCCGACGAGCGATCCCAGCAGGCCGCGCATCGCTAGCCCCCGGCTGGGCGTAACGCCTCCGCCGAGGCGAGGGCGGCGAGCACGGCGGCTGCCTTGTTGCGGGATTCGAGGTCTTCGAGGCTGGGGTCGGAGTCGGCAACGATGCCGGCGCCGGCCTGCACGTAGGCGTGCCCGTCCCGCATCACCACGGTGCGGATCGCGACCGCCGTGTCGAGATCACCCGCGACGTCGACGTAGCCGACCACCCCGCCGTACATCCCGCGCCGGGTCGGCTCGAGCTTCTCGATGATCTCCATAGCGCGCACCTTCGGTGCGCCGGACAACGTCCCGGCCGGGAAGCAGGCGCACAGCACGTCGAGCGACGTCACGCCCTCTGCGACCTCGCACACGACCGTCGACACGAGATGCATCACGTGCGAGAAGCGCTCCACCGTCATGAGGTCCACGACCTCGACGGAGCCCGCCGTCGCGACCCGACCGAGGTCGTTGCGCCCCAGGTCCACGAGCATCACGTGCTCGGCTCGCTCCTTGGGATCCGACACGAGCTCCGCGGCGAGAGCCGCGTCCTCCTCCGGCGTCGCGCCGCGCGGCCGCGTGCCGGCGATCGGATGCATGAGCGCCCGGTTGCCCTCGACCTTGACCAGTGCCTCCGGCGACGAGCCGACGATGTCGAGATCCCCGAACCGCAACAGGTACATGTACGGCGACGGGTTCGACGTGCGGAGCGCGCGGTAGACGTCGAGCGGATCGGCCGTCGTCTGCGTCTCGAACCGCTGCGACACGACGATCTGGAAGCAGTCGCCGGCGCGGATGTGCTCCTTCGCCGCCTCGACCTCCGCCATGTACTCCTCGCGGGTCGATCGCTCCTGGTAGGGCGGCACCGTTCCACGGGCAAGCGTTGCCACCGACGACTCGGTCGGCTTGGCGAGGTCAGCGACCATCGAGTCCAGCCGGGCGACCGCATCGTCGTACGCCGCGCCCGGATCGGTGTCCGCGCCCGGCGTCAGCCCGTGGATCACGTTGGCCACGAGCAGGATCGAGCCGTCGCGATGGTCGAGCACGGCAACGTCGGTCGCGAGCAGGAAGTGCAGCTCCGGCATCGCGATGTCGTCGTCGGCGATGACCGGGAGCCGCTCCATCCGGCGCACCGAGTCATAACCGAGGTAGCCGACCAGACCGCAGGTCAGTGGCGGCAGGTCCGGGTTGCGCGGGGTGTGCAGCCGCGCCGCCGCATCATGCAACGCGGCCAGCGGGTCCTCCGGGTGGTCGTCCGGGCCGATGCCGGTCCAGACCGCCTTGCCACCCTGCTCGGACAACGTCGCCGCCGACCGGACCCCGATGAAGGAGTACCGAGCCCACACTCCGCCGTGCTCGGCTGACTCCAGCAGGAAGGTGCCGGGCCGTCCGCCGGCCAGCTTTCGGTAGGCGCTGATCGGGGTTTCCGCGTCGGCAAGGACCCGTCGTACGACGGGCACGACGCGCTCACGGCCGAACGCTTCGAGAAAGCCGTCGCGATCCGGACGGTCGATGCCGTCGGGCGCCGGTGCCGGGCTCATGAGGGAGGAGCGCCGACGACGGCGTCGAGCACGTCGGCGTCGAAGCAGCGGCGGTCGCCGGTGTGGCAGGCGGCACCGACCTGGTCGACGGACACCAGCACGGTGTCGCCGTCACAGTCGAGTGCCACCGACTTGATCCACTGCTGGTGGCCGGACGTGTCGCCCTTGACCCAGTACTCCTGCCGGCTGCGGCTCCAGTAGGTGCAGCGTCCGGTGGTCAGGGTGCGATGCAGCGCCTCGTCGTCCATCCAGCCCACCATCAGCACCTCGCCGGTGTCCCACTGCTGGGCCACCGCAGCGATCAGCCCGTGGTCGTCACGCTTGAGGCGCGCGGCGATCTCGGGATCGAGCGAGGACGGACGGGCGGGACCGGACATGCCATCCATTGTGCCGGGTCACTGCACGTGCTTTTTCGCGGTCCGGAGCGCGCGGACGTTGGCGCGCCGCGATCGGGACGAGATCATTCCTCACACGGCCCGCGTTGAGCCGGCTCGCAGCAGGATTCCGGCTTGCGTGAGGGGACTGGATGACCGTGCCACCGCGATCGCAGATCGGGCCCATCCCGGTCGCGGACGCCGCGGCGATGCCCGTCGCCGACGTCATTCGTCGGCTTGACTCCGCTGACACCGGCCTCGGCAGCGAAGAAGCCGCCCGCCGCCTGGCCACCGTGGGACACAACGCGCTGCGGACCCATCGGGCCAACCCGTGGACCGTGCTGTTTCGCCAGGTGCGCTCGCCCTTGCTGCTGCTGCTGACGGCGACGGCGATCGCGTCCTTCTTCGTCGGCGAGCGGACCGACGCCGTCATCATCGGCACGATCCTGCTGGTCTCGGTCGGCCTGGGCTTCCTCAACGAGTACCGGGCCGAGCAGGCCGCACAGGCCTTGCACGACCAGATCAGCCACCGATGCGTCGTGCGGCGCGACAACCATGCCGTAACGATCGACGTCGTCGACCTGGTGCCCGGCGATGTCGTCGAGCTGCGGATGGGCGAAGTCGTGCCGGCCGACATCAGGCTGACCGGCGCGATCGATCTGGAATGCGTCGAGTCGGTGCTGACCGGGGAGTCGATGCCCACTGCTAAGTCGATCGGCCAGCTGCCGGCCGGGACGCCGCTGGCCGAGCTGACCGGCTGCGCGCTCATGGGCACGGTGGTGTCGCAGGGCTCCGGCAGCGGCATCGTCGTCGCCACCGGTCCCAGCGCGGCCTTCGGCCGGATCGCGGTCGAGCTGGGCACCCGTCATCCGGACACCCAGTTCCAGGTCGGTCTGCGCGACTTCTCCCTTCTGCTGGTCAAGGTCGCGGGAGTGCTGACCGCCGGGATCTTCGTCATCAACGTCGTCCTGCGCCGTCCGATCATCGACGCGCTGCTGTTCTCGCTCGCCATCGCCGTCGGCATCTCCCCGCAGCTGCTTCCCGCCGTGGTCTCGACCAGCCTCGCCGCCGGCTCGCGACAGCTGGCACGCCGCAAGGTCCTGGTGAAGCGCCTCGTGTGCATCGAGGACCTCGGCGACATCGCCGTGCTCTTCACGGACAAGACCGGCACGCTCACCGACGGCCGGATTGCCTTCAGCCACGCCCTCGATGCCACCGGGC
Source organism: Mycobacteriales bacterium (assembly GCA_035548055.1). Lineage (GTDB taxonomy): Bacteria > Actinomycetota > Actinomycetes > JAFAQI01 > JAFAQI01 > DASZTV01. Next base: position 18,549 of record DASZTL010000048.1, read on the forward strand.
GCGAGTCGAACGACCTCGTGCTGCTCGGCCTGCTGTGCAACGAGGCCACCGTCGAAGCCGGCAAGGCCGTGGGGGGCAACCCACTGGACATCGCGCTGTTCGACGCGCCCGCCGCCGTACCGTTCGCCGCCGAGCTGGACAGATACAGCCGGGCCGGGATCCTGCCGTTCGATCACGAACGCCGCCGCGTTTCAGTGCTGGTGGACACCCCTGAGCGGGGGCGCCGGCTGATCGTCAAGGGCGCGCCGGAGAGCCTCCTACCGCTGTGCCCGCGCGTTCCGGATGCGGCCAAGGCCGCGATCGACCGCGCGTTCGCCGACGGCAACCGGGTGGTCGCCATCGCCAGCCGCGACGCCGCCGGCGAATCGACCGTCACCGCCGACACCGAGCGCGAGATGAGCCTCGACGGACTGCTCGTCTTCCTCGATCCGCCGAAGCCGGGGGCGAAGGCGGCGCTACAGCGGCTGGCGGCCCTCGGGATCACCGTGAAGGTCGTGACGGGCGACAACCCAACGGTCGCCGAGCATGTCTGCCGGGAGCTGGCACTCGAAAGTGCGGGTGCGGTCACCGGGGCCGACATCGACGCGGCCGACGACGATCAGCTCCGGCAGCTGCTCGACAACACGACGGTCTTCGCGCGAGTCAGCCCGGAGCACAAGGCGCGCATCGTTCGCACCGAGCGGCGTAGCGGCCGCGGCGTCGCCTTTCTCGGTGATGGCGTCAACGACGCGCTTGCGCTTCATGAAGCCGACGTCGGCATCTCCGTTGACACCGCTACCGACGTCGCCAAGGACGCCGCCGACGTCATCCTGCTCGAGAAGGACCTCGACGTCCTCGCCGACGGCGTCGTCGGTGGCCGCCGCATCTTCGCCAACACCATCAAGTACGTGTTCATGGGTACGTCGAGCAACTTCGGCAACATGTTCAGCGCCGCCGGCGCCTCGGCGTTCCTGTCGTTCCTGCCGATGCTGCCGTCCCAGATCCTGCTGAACAACCTGCTCTACGACACGAGCCAGCTGGCCATCCCCACCGACCGCGTCGACGAGGAGCAGCTCGCGCGCCCATCGCACTGGGACGCCGCCGCCATCCGCCGGTTCATGCTGATGTTCGGACCGGTCAGCTCCGTCTTCGACTTCGTCACCTTCGCGGTCATGCTGTGGGTCTTTCATGCGCACGCACACCTGTTCCGGACCGGCTGGTTCGTCGAGTCGCTCGCCACCCAGACGCTGGTGATCTTCGCGATCCGCACCCGGCGCATCCCGTTCCTGCGCAGTCGTGCCAGCCAGCCCCTCACAGCTTCTGCGCTCGGCGTGGTGCTGATCGGACTCGTTGTGCCGTTCACCCCGATGGCGGGCCCGCTCGGCTTTCGCACGTTGCCGGTCGGCTTCTTCCTCGCGCTGGCGCTGATGGTCGGCGCCTACCTGTTGCTCGTCGAGGCTGTGAAGCGCCGGTACTACCGCACCGCGCCACCTCCGCCACCACCGCACGTGCGCCGACCACCGCGATCGCGTGCCACCCGGGTTCACCGCAGAGCGGCGAAGTTCAGCACCTCCGACACCTGAGGCAGCTGCGTTTCGAGTAGTTCTACTCAGGCCGCCGCGGCGGCGGTCCCGAATAGTCGGACCCATGACGAACCCAAGCGCCCGACGTGAGGCGTGGCTCGGATGGGCCACCTACACCACCGCCGTCCATGTCCAGCTGCTCGGACTCGCTGTGCTGCGGCCGGGCGCCGGACTGCGCTTCGCCCAGATCGTCCTCCTGGCCGCGACGTTGGCCTCGGCCCTGCTGTCGGTGGTGCACGACGCCGGGCACAGCGAGTTCTCCCGGCGCCCCTGGGTCAACGTCGTCGCCGCGCAAGCGGCCGTGCCGATGGGACTGTGGGTCAGCCAGTACCGGGTGAAGCACCGGATCCACCACGGCCAGGCGAACGTCTACGACGTGGACGAGGCGACCACGCCACACCCGCTGTTGCGGGTTCACCCCCAGGCGCCGGGCCGGCCGTGGCATCGCTACCAGCACCTGTACGCCCCCGCGCTCTATGCGCTCGCCTGGGTCGGCGACCTGCGGAGCCAGGTCCGCTTCCTCCGCACCGGACGTGTCGGCAGCGGCCACGTCGGCACGCTGCGCACCCGCGCCGTCTCCTATGCGGCTGAGAAGGGCCTGACGGTCGCCCTGCTGCTTCCCTACGCGCTCGTTGCGGGCCCGGCGCGGTTCGGCGGTTCGGTCGCGGCGGTAGTGGCTCTCGCGTCCTTGTTCGCCGCGCTAGTGCTGATTGCCGGCCACGTCAACATCGGGATCATCGACGACCCGGCCGCGACGTTCGTGTCACGCGCCTTCAACACGACGGCGGCGTTCGCCACCGCCTCGCCATGGATGCGCCGCCTCACCGGCGGTCTCACCCATCACCATGTCCACCACCTGCGTCCGCACGCGCCCCGGTCGACGTTCCCGGCACTCCACACCGAGCTCGTCACCCCAATGGCAGCCGAGCACGGACTGCCGATGATCGAGTTCCCCACCTTGGGCGCGGCGATCGCCGGGCACTTCCGGGAGCTCCGCCGGCTCGGCACGGTCGATGGCCACGCGCCGTCAGCGGCTCGACGGCTCAGCGGACTTCGTGACCAGCTTCGTCCAGCGCGCTCTTGACCTCGCCGATTCGTAACGTGCCGAAGTGGAAGACGCTGGCGGCGAGCACCGCGTCGGCGCCCGCTTCGACGGCCGGCGCGAAGTCCTCGACCCGGCCGGCCCCGCCGGAGGCGATGACCGGAACGCTCACGACGTCGCGAACCGCCTCGATCATCGCGAGGTCGAAACCCGCCGTCGTGCCGTCGGCGTCCATCGAGTTGAGGAGGATCTCGCCGACCCCGAGCCGTTCGCCGGTCACCGCCCAGTCGACCGCATCGATGCCGGTGCCCTCGCGGCCCCCGTGAGTGGTGACCTCGAAGCCGCTCGGCGTCACGGTCGAACCGGTCACCCGACGCGCGTCGACCGAGAGCACCAGGACCTGACTACCGAATCGCTGCGAGATCTCGCGGAGCAGCTCAGGGCGGGCGATGCCGGCGGTGTTCACGCCGACCTTGTCGGCACCGGCCCGCAGCAGCCGGTCGACGTCCTCGACGCTGCGGACCCCGCCGCCGACCGTCAGCGGGATGAAGACCTGCTCGGCGGTTCGCCGCACGACGTCGTACGTCGTCTCCCGGTTTCCGCTGGATGCCGTGATGTCGAGGAAGACGAGCTCATCGGCACCTTCCTTGTCATAGGTCGCGGCGAGCTCAACCGGGTCGCCCGCGTCGCGCAGCTCGCGGAAGTTGACGCCCTTCACCACCCGTCCGGCGTCGACGTCCAGACAGGGAATGACCCGTACCGCGACCGACATCAGCGCACAGCGTCCAGAGCTTCAGGAAGGGTGAACGCGCCGGCGTACAGCGCCTTGCCGACGATCGCGCCCTCGACCCCGACCTCGACGAGCGTTGCGATCGCCCGCAGGTCATCGAGGCTGCTCACCCCGCCGCTTGCGATGACCGGCCTGTCGGTCGCCGCGCAGACGTCGCGCAGCAGGTCGAGGTTCGGCCCGGTCAGCGTTCCGTCGCGCCTCACGTCGGTGACGACGTAGCGAGCGCACCCGTCGTCGTCGAGCCGCTTCAGCACCTCGAACAGCTCGCCACCGTCCTGCGTCCAGCCGCGCGCCGACAGTGTCGTGCCGCGTACGTCGAGACCCACCGCAATCCGGTCGCCGTGCTTCGCGATCGCGCTGCGCACCCAGTCGGGCTGCTCGAGAGCGGCGGTGCCGATGTTCACCCGGGCGCACCCCGTCGCAAGCGCGGCCTCCAGCGAGGCGTCGTCCCGGATCCCGCCCGACAGCTCCACCGCCACGTCGAGCCGGCCGACCACCTCCGCGATCAGCTCACGGTTCGACCCGCGGCCGAACGCCGCGTCCAGGTCCACGAGGTGCACCCACTCCGCGCCGCCCTCCTGCCAGGCGAGCGCAGCGTCCAACGGCGCGCCGTACGACGTCTCCGACCCAGCCTCACCTTGCACCAGCCGCACCGCCTGACCGTCGGCGACGTCGACGGCCGGAAGCAGCACCAACGACTTGTCACTCACAGCGTGTTCAACCAGTTCTCGAGCAGGGTCAGCCCGGCGTCTCCGGACTTCTCGGGATGGAACTGCGTCGCCGACAAGGCACCCGTCTCGACGGCAGCAACGAATGGTTCTCCGTGCACCGTGATGGTCTCGCCGGTAGTCCCGCCGGGCCGCACGCCGTAGGAGTGCACGAAGTAGAACCGCTGGTCGCCGACCCCGGCGAACAACACCGAGTCAAGGGGCGGCTCGACGGTGTTCCAGCCCATATGCGGCAGGATCGGCGCGTCGATGCGGGTGACCTCGCCCGGCAGCACCCCGATCCCCTCGGTGCGAATGCCGTGCTCCTCCCCCGCGTCGTAGAGCACCTGCATCCCGACGCAGATTCCCAGCAGCGGGCGCCCAGCCTTGATCCGGTCGCGCACCAGCGACTCCGCCCGCACTCGGCGGACCCCGGCCATGCAGGCCGCGAACGCACCGACACCCGGAAGGACGACGCCGCCGGCCTCATAGGCCGCGGTCACGTCGCTGGTGACCGTCACGTCGGCACCGACCTTCGCGAGGGCGCGCTCCGCGGAACGCAGGTTGCCGGAGCCGTGGTCGACAACGACCACGGAGGGACTCGACGCCATGAGCTACAGAACGCCCTTGGTCGACGGCACGCCGACCGACCGCGGGTCCAGCGACATGGCGTCGCGCAGGGCGCGGGCGACGGCCTTGAACTGGGCCTCGACGATGTGGTGCGCGTTGCGCCCGCCGAGCACCCGCACATGCAGGCAGATCTGTGCGCTCGACACCAGCGACTCCCAGATGTGGCGGGTCAGCGTGGTGTCGTAGGTGCCGATCAGCTCCACGAGCTGCGGTTCGTCGTGCACCAGGTACGGACGGCCCGACAGATCGACCACCGCATGCGCCAAGGCCTCGTCGAGCGGAACGAAGGCGTCGCCGAACCGGCGGATGCCCGCCTTGTCGCCCAGCGCCTCGCGCAGCGCCTGGCCGAGCGCGATCGCGGTGTCCTCCACCGTGTGGTGGGCGTCGACCTCCAGGTCGCCGACGGTCTTGACGGTCAGGTCGATCCCACCGTGCTTCGAGAGCTGGGCCAGCATGTGGTCGTAGAACGGCACGCCGGTCGAGATCTCGGAGACTCCGGTCCCGTCGATGTCGAGCGACACCGAGACCTGTGACTCCTTGGTCGAGCGCTCGACCTTGCCGGTGCGTGCCATGCATCCAGTATCGCTGGGCCGCCGCCGCGACCCGCGCGATTTAGCGTGCGCGTCGCATCAAGTCCGACTGACCTCGGCGCGGTCGAGCGCGTCGAGGAACGCCTCGCACTCCTGCGTCGTCCCGACCGACACTCGCAGCCAGCCCGGCAGGCCGACGTCGCGAATCAGCACCCCGTGGTCCAGCAGGGCCTGCCAGACCGCCTTCTCGTCGGCGAGGCCGCCGAACAGCACGAAGTTGGCGTCCGAGTCGACGACGTCGAACCCCCTCGCCCGCAGCGAGGTGACCAGCGAGTCGCGGTCGGCCCGCAGCTGCGCGACCTGGGCCAGCGTCTCGTCGGCGTGCCGGAGCGCGGCCAGCGCGGCGGCCTGGGTCAGCACGGACAGGTGGTACGGCAGTCGCACGAGCATGAGCGCCTCGACGACTCGCGGCGACGCGGCGAGGTAGCCGAGCCGGGCACCGGCGAAGCCGAACGCCTTGGACATCGTCCGGGTGATCACCAGCCGCGGGTGGTCGGCAAGCAGCGGCAACAGCGACGGCGCGTGCGAGAACTCGGCGTACGCCTCGTCGACGACGACCATGCCGGGCGCGACCTCGAGGACGGCGCTGACCACCTCTGCCGCCATCGCGGTGCCAGTCGGGTTGTTGGGTGAGCAGAGGAAGACGATGGACGGCTCGTGCGCCTTGATCTCCGCTACGGCGTATGCCGGATCGAGCGTGAAGTCGCCGGCCCGCTGCGAGCCGACCCAGCCGGTGCCGGTGGCAAGCGCGATCAGCTGGTGCATCGAGTACGACGGAACGAAGCCGAGGGCGGTACGACCGGCGCCGCCGAAGGCCTGCAGCAGCTGCTGCAGCACCTCGTTGGACCCGTTTGCCGCCCACACCTGTTCCACGGACAACCCGTGACCGAGGTAGGAAGCAAGCGCAGCTCGCAGCTCGATCGCATCGCGGTCGGGGTAGCGGTTCATCGAGCCGGCCGCCGCCGCGACCGAGTCGCGCAGATCCGTCACCAGCGCGGGTGGCGGGGGGTACGGGTTCTCGTTGGTGTTGAGGCGCACCGCCACCTCGAGCTGCGGCGCACCGTACGCGGTCAGCCCACGCAGATCGTCACGGAGCGGAAGATCGCCCCACGCGTCAGCCGGACTCATCGAAGCCGGGTCGCGACGGCCTCGACGTGCGCCGCCAGGTCCTCGGCGCCGCCGAGCGCCGCGATGTGGTCACCGACGGCCGCAAGCGCGTCACGGGTGTAGTCGATGACATGGATGCCCCGCAGGAACGACTGCACTGACAGGCCGGACGTGTGACGAGCTGTGCCGCCCGTGGGCAGCACGTGGTTCGAGCCGGCAAGGTAGTCGCCGAGCGAAACCGGCGACCATGGCCCGACGAAGATGGCGCCGGCGTTGCGCACCTTGGCCGCAACCTCGCCGGCGTCGCGGGTGATCACCTCGAGGTGCTCAGCACCCCAGGCATCCACCACCTGCAGACCCTGCTCGATGTCGTCGACCAGGACGTAGGCCGACTGCCCGGTGAGCGCGGTCTCGACGCGCTCCCGGTGACGTGTCTCGCCGACCCGCTTGGCGAGGGCCACGTCGACCGCGTCGAGCAGCTGCTCACTCGGCGTCACCAGCAGACACGCCGCCAGCTCGTCGTGCTCAGCCTGTGCCACGAGGTCGGCGGCGACGTAGTCGGCCTCGGCGCTGTCGTCGGCAAGGATCCCGATCTCGGTCGGACCGGCCTCGGCGTCGATGCCCACGACACCGCGGACGCATCGCTTTGCCGCCGCGACGTAGACGTTGCCCGGCCCGGTGACGAGGTCGACCGGCGCAACTCCCTCGACGCCGTAGGCGAACATCGCGATCGCCTGCGCTCCGCCGACGGAGTAGACCTCGTCCACGCCCAGCAGCGCGCACGCGGCGAGCACCGCGGGATTCGGCCGACCGTTGAACTGCGGCTTCGGCGGCGACGCGACGGCGAGTGAGCCGACCCCGGCGACCTGTGCCGGCACGACGTTCATCACGACGCTGGACGGATAGGCCACGAGACCGCCGGGGACGTAGAGCCCGACCCGGCCGACCGGCACCCATCGCTCCGTGACCACGGCACCAGGTGCGACGTCGACCACCTCGTCCACCCGAAGCTGTGCCTCGTGGACCCGGCGAGCTCGATCGATCGCCTCTTCGAGCGCGGCGCGGACGGCGGGATCGAGGCCGGCGAGCGCCTCACCGAGCGCCGCGTGCGGTACCCGAAGCTCCTCGAGTCGTACGCCGTCGAACCGCTCGGTCAGCTCGATGACGGCGTCGCGACCACGATCGCGGACCGCCTCCACCATCGGGCGGACCGAGGCGACCGCGGCCTCGACGTCGAGCCGGGCACGCGGCAGCTCGCGCGCATCGCAGCCGCGACCACGCAGGTCAAGTCGCGAGATCACGAGGAGCCAGGGTAGGCGGAGACCATCACCGGCGTCGGCCGGTTTTCGGTTCGGTTCAAGACGAGGACGGTGTTCAGTGCCACCGCCGCGAACGGCCAGGCCAGCAGAGCCGCCTTCGCGCGCACCGTGTAGTCGAACAGATGGACGTAGTAGTCGAGGGCCTTGACCGACACACCGGGGTACGCCGCCCGGATCGCGTCCGAGAGGTAGGGATGCCCCAACAGATGGCCGACCCGCGCGGCGACCAGCATCCCGAGCAGGCCCCCCACACCCAGCCCCAGCGTCGCGCCGGGTCCGAGCGACGCCCGCGGAGAGACCACGCGCAGCGCCGCGACGCAGAGGATCCCGGCGACGAGGCCGATGAACGCGAGCCACACGTCATCGCTGATCAGCGACTTCATGGGAGCGCTCGAGCCGTGCGCGACGGCGACGATGGCGAGTCGGGGTGCCAGTGCGTACCAGATCACACCGACCAGACCGCCGAGCAACGTCGAGAACGCCGTGACGACGACCGCGTTGGCGGCCTCCTGGCGCCAACGCACCCGCTCATGCGGCCTACGAACCGGTGGGAGCCAGTATCCGGCCGGGCGTGGGTAGTCACTCACCGGTCGACCGCCCTCCGCAACGCTGCGCCGCCGCCGGCGAGTGCCACCGCGCCGTACCCGGTGGCGAGCGCCATCCGGACCCCCGCGTCCAGCCAGTTGGTGCCATGCCGAAGCCCGTCAACGAGGGCGTCGACGCTGAGCATCCCGGGCACCAGGAGCCGCAGACCTCGGACGAGCTCGGGCAGATGACCGACCGGGATCAGGCCGACGAACAGGACCGCGGTCATCCCGAGCTGACCCGCAATCGTCGCCAGCTCGGGCCGCGGCATCAGCAGGCCCAGTAACGCACCGACACCGGCGAGCGCCAGCGCCGCCGAGGCGGCTGCCGGGACAACCAGCCAGAGGTGTGACATCGGCAGTCCGTACACCGCCGCTCCGACCACGGCGGTGACTACGACGCCGGGAGCAGTGAACGTCGCGTATGACGCGGCGGTGCCGAGCACGACCGCAGCCGGGGTGACCGGAAGGGCGGCGTAGTAGTCGAGCGCGTTGCTCGCCTTGAGTGCTCCGAGCCGTTGCGCGAGCAGGTTCAGCGCCACGAACGCGACGACAAGGATCGACGAACCGGCGACGACGGCCGCCGAGGTCGCCGGGTCGTGGCGATGCACGATGCCGCGCAACAAGATCACCAGTCCCAGCGACTGCACGGTGGCCACGACGAGCAACGGACCCCGGGCGACCCGGACCCGCGCGAGCTGCCCGGCAGCAACGGCGGCAATCCCGGCGCCGAGCGGCACGGTCGGACCGAGGTCGGCGGGGGCCGCCTGCTGTGCCGCCTGCTCCTTCGTCCTCACAGCTTCTCCATGTCCGGCTGCATGCCGCCGAGGCTGAGGTAGACGTCTTCGAGGGTCGGCGTCGAGACGGTGTAGTCCTCGAGCGCGTCGAACAGCGGTGCCTGCGTCAACCGGTCGAGAACCTCGCGCACCCGCTTGCGTTCGAGCCGCACGCTCCATCGCCGGCCGTCGATCACCGCCGACCGCGCCAACGACTCGACCATCGAGTCGTCGTACGGCGGCTCACGGTGCCAGACCAGCACCACCCGCACGGAGTCGTCGACAGCGGCCTTCAACCGGCCGGGAGTATCGCAGGCGATCACCCGGCCTCGATCGATCACCGCTACCCGGTCGAGCACGGTCTCGGCCTCGAGCACGTTGTGCGTGACCAGGACGACGGTGGTCCCCGTCTCGGCGCGGCGCCGGCCGATCGCGGACCACACCGCGTGCCTCGCCACCGGGTCGAGGCCGGTGGTCGGTTCGTCGAGGATCAACACCGCGCGGTCCGCGACGAGCGCGCTCGCGACACAGGCGAGCCGGCGCTGGCCGCCCGACAGCCGCGTCAGGGGGCGGTCGGCGAGGCCGCCGAGCCCGAGCTCCTCGAGCAGCCCGCCGGCCGCTGCGCCCGCGTCGCGGCGGGACAGCCCGCGCAACCGCCCGGTGGTCTCGATGGCCCGGCGGACGTCCAGCTCGGCGAGCGCCGGCTCCTCCTGCGCGAGGTAGGCGACGAGCCGCGACGCAACCCGGCGGTCGGCAACGACGTCGTGACCGAGCAGCGTGATGTCACCGGCGTCGGGACGGACCAGCCCGACGAGCTGGCGCACCAGCGTCGTCTTGCCGGCGCCGTTCGGGCCGAGCACGCCGAAGATCTCCCCCGACGGGATGTCCAGGTTCACGTCGGCATTGGCCGGACTCGAGGTACCGCGGTAGGTCTTGGACAGCCCGCGCACCCGGTATGCCGCGCGCGTGCCCACGCCTCCAGTGTCGCTCAGGCGGTACCGGCGCCGAACTCGGCCACCGTCAGGCCACGGCCCGCCAACCGCTCCGCGAGCAGCGGCAACGCGGCAACCGTCGTTCGCCAGGACCCGGGATCGCTCATCTCGTCGGAGTCGTGCAGCAGCAGCGTGCCGCCGGCCGGCCGGCCCGACTCGAGGTCGCTGACCACCGACTCCGCCGTTGCCTCCGCCCGCCAGTCGCGTCCCCACGCGGACCACAGCACCGGCCGCAACCCCAGCCGGCGCGCCGCGAGGTACGACGGACCGGACATCACGCCGTACGCCGGCCGCCACCACTGCGGCGCCCGGCCGGTCGCCTCCGCCACCGCGTCGCGACCGCGTTTCAGGTCCTCGGCGATCCCCCACGGGGTGCGCCCGATCGTGTAGCGGTGGTCGTAACCGTGCAGCTCGACCCCGTGGCCACGGCGAAGCGACTCCGCCACGACGTCCGGGTAGCGAGCGACCTGCGAGCCGACGACGAAGAACGTCGCGTGCCAACCGAGCCGGTCGAGCTCGTCGAGGACGGCGATCGTCCCCTCGGGGTGCGGTCCGTCATCGAACGTGACCGCGACCGTGCCCTCGGGCATCGGTCCGCACAGCGAGGGCGTGAGGGTCGACCGCAGGCCGGACAGCCAGGTGCCGGCCGGAACGATCTGCGCAGCCGCGGCCGCGCCGACGATCGCGCCGGCAGCGGTGATGACGTTGCTCACCATCGGTCTCGGTTCACCCCCAAGTGACTCAGAACAGCGTGCCGATCACGTCGATGGCGCGGCCGCCGCCAAAGATCTCAGCGGCTCCGCGCGGCGGCTCGGCCTCGCGAACGGCGAGCAGCAGCTCCGGCTCGTTGCGCGCGCACGCGGCAAGCCCGGTTCGCTCGAGGACGACCGCGTTGATGTGCCCGTGCCCAGCGATGGGGCGGTAGATCACCGTCGGTTTGCCGACCGCCAGCGCCTCCCAGCAGGTCGTGCCGCCGGCGTTGTCCACGACGACATCGGTGGCGGCGACCAGCCCGAGGACGTCCGAGGTCCACGGCACCGGCCGGACATTGGGGATCCCGGCGAGGCGCGAGGCGAGCCGCTTGGAGCGGCCGGTGAGCACCATGACCACGTCGGCGGCGTCAGTGAGCCGAGTCGCCGCTTCGACGACCTCGCCGACGCCCCAGCTGCCGCCGTTCACCAGGACGACGTGCGCTTCGTCACGCAGCTGCCAGCGCTGCCGCGCCGCCGCGCGGTCGATCGGCTGCGTGAACTTGGCGGCGATGAGTGGCGCAACCGGCTTCACGACCGCAGCACCCATGTGCTCGAGTGCGGCCGCGGTGTCGGCCATCGGCGCGAGGTGCAGGTCGACGCCCGGCCACACCCAGTACGGGTGTGCACCCGGATCGGTCACGTAAGTCGCGACCGGGACGCCGAGGCGGCCTTCGCTGCGCAACCGGCCGAGCACCTGGGCGGCCAGGTTGTAGACCGCGACAACAGCGTCCGCACCGAAGTCGGCGACCGCGTCGAGCAACGGCTGCTCACTGCTGCGGCCGCCGTTGCGGGTGATGAACTCGAACAGCCCGGGATGCACGAGCCAGGTGCGCATCGCCCAGTCGTAGAGACCCGGCGTCACGGCGATCATGCCGTGGTAGAAGGCGCGCAACGCATCGCCTTGCCGCAGCTTCGGCATCGCCAGCAGATCGACGGTGCGGGCTTTGTAGCCCTCGGCTTCGGCCTGTGCGGTCAGGGCGGCAGCCGCCGAGTCGTGTCCCGCCCCCATCGAGGCGGACACGATCAACAACCGCTTCGCAGTCATCGAGGTCACGCTAGATCACTAACCACCTGCAACCCGACTAATGCATCGAGATCGAGTGACTGGGGTGAGATCGAAACCAAGACCCGCAACAACCAGGGGCAGGCCGCCGCTGTGGCCGGCTTCCCGCTCCCCCGTTGCGTCGGGTTTGCGCGCCGAGCCCAACTTAGGTGGCCGAACTCGGGCTCACTTCCGCCCCATGCGTAGGGCTCGCTGCGGGTTACCTGAGCTTTGCGCCGCTCGGGCAGACCTAGCTGACGCAGTTGGGGCCCAACAGCTGCTTGAGATCCGCCATGAGAGCGGGGGTCGGTGCGACGCGGTAGCCGTCGCCGATCCGCATCACGGTCGATCGCGCGGCGGTAGTGAGCGACAGGTGCACGTCGGTCGGACCTGGATGCGCGGCAAGCACCTCTTTGAGGCGGTCGACCACCGGCGGCGTGCACCGGTTCGCCGGCAACGTGATCACCACCGGCCCGCGCGGGCCCTGGCTGATGTCCGGGACGCTGACCTCGATCGCGATCAGCCGCGGGACGTCCTCTCGCTTGTCGAGCTTGCCCTTGACCAGCACGACCGCGTCCTCAGCGAGATGTACTCCGTACTCCTCGTACGTGCGCGGGAAGAACAACACCTCGACGGCACCCTCGAGGTCCTCGAGCACCGCCTGCGCCCACGAGTCGCCGCGCTTGGTCATCTTGCGCGTCACGCTCGACAGGATTCCGCCGACCGTGAGCACCGCCCCGTCCGGCTTGTCCTCCGCACCCATCACCGAGATCGGACAGTCGACGGCCGCCGCGAGGACGTGTTCGACACCCAGCAACGGATGGTCGGACACGTACAGGCCGAGCATCTCCCGCTCGTAGGCCAGCAGGACGGACTTCTCCCACTCGACCACCGGGATCGTGAGGTTCAGTCCCATCGTCGGTTCGGTGGCACCGTCCTCACCGTCGGCGCTGAACAGGTCGAACTGCCCGACCGCCTCGTTGCGCTTCGTGTCCATGCACGCGTCGATCGCCTCGGCGTGGATGCGCAGCAGTCCCTGCCTCGTGTGCCCGAGCGAGTCGAACGCGCCGGCCTTGATCAGCGACTCGACGGTCTTCTTGTTGCAGACGACCGGCTCGACCTTCGTGAGGAAGTCCGCGAAGTCGGCGTAGACACCCTTGCTCCGGCGCGTCGCGCAGATCGACGCGACCACGTTGCCGCCGACGTTGCGGATGCCTGCCATGCCGTACCGGATGTCGGTGCCGACCGGCGCGAAGTCCGCGTCGGAGGAGTTCACGTCGGGCGGCAGCACCTTGACGCCCATGCGCCGGCACTCGTGCAGGTACAGCGCGCTCTTGTCCTTGTCGTCGCGCACCGACGTCAGCAGCGCAGCCATGTACTCGGCCGGGTAACGGGCCTTGAGGTACGCCGTCCAGTAGGACACCAGCCCGTAACCGGCGGCGTGGGACTTGTTGAAGGCGTAGTCCGCAAACGGGATCAACGTCTCCCAGAGTTTGTTGATCGCCGCCTCGGAGTAGCCGCGCGCCTTCATGCCCTCGCTGAAGGGGACCTTCTCCTTGTCGAGGATCTCCTTCTTCTTCTTGCCCATTGCGCGCCGGAGCAGGTCCGCCTGTCCGAGCGAGTAGCCGGCGACCCGCTGGGCGATCGCCATCACCTGTTCCTGGTACACGATCACGCCGTAGGTCTCGGCGAGCAGGTCCTCCAGCGACTCCGCGAACTCGGGATGGATCGGCTCGATCTTCTGCCGGCCGTGCTTGCGCTCGACGTAGGCAAGGTGGCTGCCCATGCCCATCGGGCCCGGGCGGTACAGCGCGTTGAGTGCGGCGATGTCTTCGAACGTCGACGGCTGCAACGCGCGGATCAGCGAGCGCATCGGCCCGCCTTCGAACTGGAACACGCCGATCGTGTCGCCGCGACACAGCAGCTCGTAGGCCTCCGGCTTGTCCAGCGGCATCGTCTCGAGGTCGATGGTCTCGCCGCGGTTCGCCTCGATGTGGCGCAGCGTGTCGTCGAGCACAGTGAGGTTGCGCAGGCCCAGGAAGTCCATCTTGAGCAGGCCGAGCGCCTCACACGCGCCCATGTCGAACTGCGTGATGATCGCGCCGTCCTGCTCGCGGCGCTGAATCGGGATCACGTCCAGCAGCGGATGACGCGACAGGATCACGCCGGCGGCGTGCACGCCCCACTGGCGCCGTAGACCTTCGAGACCGCGAGCCGTGTCCACGACCTTCTTGACGTCGTGTTCGGCCTCGTACAGCGCTCGGAACTCCTTGCCCTCGCCGTACCGCTCGTGACTCGGGTCGAAGATCGCGGCGATCGGCAGGTCCTTGCCCATCACCGGCGGCGGCATCGCCTTGGTGATCTTGTCGCCGATGCCGTAGGGGTAGCCGAGGACACGTGCCGCGTCCTTCACCGCCGCCTTCGCCTTGATCGTGGAGTACGTGATGATCTGGCTGACCCGGTCCTCGCCGTACTTCTCGGTCGCGTAGCGGATCATGTCGCCGCGCCGGCGCTCGTCGAAGTCCAGGTCGATGTCCGGCATCGAGATGCGCTCGGGGTTCAGGAACCGCTCGAACAGCAGGCCGTGCATGATCGGGTCGAGCTCGGTGATCCGCAACGCCCACGCGACGAGCGAGCCCGCCGCGGACCCACGGCCGGGGCCGACCCGGATGCCGTTCTCGCGGGCGTGCCGGCACAGGTCGGCGACGACGAGGAAGTAGCCCGGGAACCCCATCTGGATCATCACGCCGAGCTCGAAGTCGGCGCGCTCGCGGTAGTCGGAAGGTACGGTGCCGCCGCCGAAGCGCTGCTCGAGGCCGCGGTACACCTCGGCCCGCAGCCAGCTCTCCTCGGTCTCACCGTCCGGCACCGCGAACTGCGGCAGCAGGTTCGCGCCCTCGTCGAACGCGACGTCGCACCGCTGGGCGATCAGCAGGGTGTTGTCGCATGCCTCAGGGATGTCGCGCCAGACACTGCGCATCTCCTGCGGCGTCTTCAGGTAGAAGTCGCGGGCGTCGAACTTGAACCGGTTCGGGTCCGCCATCGTCTTGCCGGACTGCACGCAGAGCAGCACCTCGTGCGCCTCGGCGTCCTTGGCGTAGGTGTAGTGGAGGTCGTTGGTCGCGATCGTCGGGATCCCGAGGTCCTCCGACAGCCGCAGCAGGTCGGCGTGAACCCGCGTCTCGATGTCGAGACCGTGGTTCATCAGCTCGCAGTAGAACGAGTCGCGGCCGAAGATGTCCTGCAGCTCGCCGGCCACCGTGCGCGCGCCCGCGTAGTCGCCGATGCGCAGCTTGGTCTGGATCTCCCCTGACGGACAGCCCGTCGTGGCGATGATCCCCTTGGCGTACTCGCTGATCAGCTCGCGGTCCGCGCGCGCCTTGTAGAAGTAGCCCTCGAGGCTGGAGCGGCTCGCCAGCCGGAACAGGTTGTGCATGCCGGTGGTCGACTCGGCGAGCAACGTCATGTGGGTGTATGCGCCGCCACCGGAGACGTCGTCCTCGCCACCCTCGGCCCACCGAACCCGGGTCCGGTCGAACCGGGAGGTCCCGGGCGTGACGTAGGCCTCCATGCCGATGATCGCCTTGACCCCGGCCGCCTTGCCCTTCTTCCAGAACTCGTAGGCCCCGAAGACGTTGCCGTGGTCGGTCATCGCCAGCGCCGGCATGCCCATCCGGGCGGCCTCGTCGAACAGCTCCGTGACGCGTGCGGCGCCGTCGAGCATGGAGTACTCGCTGTGCACGTGCAGGTGGACGAACTGCTCGCCAGGCGCCGCCGGGCCCCCAGACGAGTCAGTCACGAACGAGTCCTCCTGAGCCGCACGTTACGGCGAGATACCTGAGGGGAAGCTGCCGGCGGGGAAACCGGAGCCATCACAGTAAGCCCGCGCCACGACACCTTCCGGCGTGTCGTGTCGGCGCGTCGCCGGACGGTCACCTCCGTACAGTCGAAGCCATGCGCCACGCCTCCCAGCCGAGCTCGTCGCGCACCCTTTTCGGCCTGGTCGGCCTGGTCAACATCGGCGTCCTGCTGCTCGGCACGACCGCGATCATCGCGGCGCCGCCCGCCGGGGCCGGGAACGGCAGCACGGTCACGAGCGCCGCACCCGCCTCGGGTGGCTCGTCGGGCCAGCGGCTGATCAAGTGGTCCGGGCTGACCTGGTACGTCTACCCGAACTGCGGCAACTGCGGGCCGAGCCACACCCCCACCACGAACTCCCGTGACGCGGTGTACGTCGACGGCCGCGGCCGGCTGCACCTGGCGGTCACGAAGATCGGCGGCAAGTGGAGCGGCGTCGAGCTCCGCGCGCTGAACCGGCCGACGTACGGCACGTACCGCTGGATCGTGGACACCGCCACCGCATCCATGGACCAGTGGGCCGTCCTCGGCTTGTTCGTCTACCGGCCCGGGGCCAAGAAGTTCACCAGCGAGATCGACATCGAGGACTCGCGGTTCCCGCACCTGCTGCGGGCGCCCAACAACGCGCAGTTCGTCACCCAGCCGTACTTCGTCAAGGGGAACCTCCACCCGTACTCGATCTCGCCGGAGGAGCACCCGCTGACCCAGCAGTTCACCTGGTATCCGGGCACGCCGTCGGGCGGTCCCGGATCGGTCGACTTCATGACCCGGGTGGGCGACGCCAGGAACGCCCCGATCCTCGACCAGTGGTCCTACCGGGGCTACAGCGTGCCGAGCTCGCCTCAGATGCAGCTGTTCATCGTGCTGTGGATGAACCAGAACAAGGCACCCACGACCGGGGCGCACTCCGCCATCATCCGAAGTCTGACGATACGACCGTTGGGTGACTAACCCCCCGTAGAATCAATGACATGCCCAGTCGTTTTCGCGTGACTTCGCCGCGCGCGCTTGCGGCCGTGGCGATGGTCATGATCGCCGGCGTGCTGGGCCTCGGGACCGCCGCTACCGGTGCCGCCCCAGCGCAGCACGCGGGTGCGCCGACCCACGCGGCGGTCATGGCGGGGCCGGGCCGCAAGGGCGACAACGTGCTGCGCCTGATCCCATGGTCAGGCCGCTCATGGCTGGTCTACTCCAACTCCTCGAAGGGGCCCGAGGGCGTCAAGCTGACGAACTCCAGCCGGGCGATCTGGGTCGACAGCCGCGGCCGGCTGCACCTGCACATCGTCAAGATCGACGGCGTCTGGCGCTCCGTCGAGCTGCGGTCGGTCAGCACCGTCAGCTACGGCACCTACCGGTTGATCAACGACACCGCGACCGCGAAGTTCGCCGACTCGACCGTGTTCGGCATGTTCGTCTACAAGCCTGGGACCAAGACGTACACGAACGAGATCGACATCGAGAACTCGCGGTTCCCGCGCTACCTCAAGGCGCCCAACAACGCGCAGTTCGCCGTGCAGCCGTACAACCAGGCCAACCACGCCCACCCGTACCACGTCAAGCCGTCGTACGTTCCGCTGTTCCAGCAGTTCTCCTGGTACCCGCCGGTTCACGGCAGTGGCACGGTGAAGTTCCAGACCCGTGTCGGCAGCACGCCGCACTCGCCATTGCTGACCCGCTGGACCTACTACGGCGGCAGCTCGCCGACCGCGAACAACATGTACCTCTACATCGACCTGTGGCTCAACCACGGCAAGGCGCCTAAGAACGGCACCCACTCCGCGATCCTGCGGTCGCTGACCGTCACGCCGTTCGGCAACGGCTGAGCCGGGCAGCCCGGGTCACTCGCCGGCGAACGACAGCGGCGGCACCGCCTCGGTAACCTCCGGCTCCAGCGGCACCACCATGAGCGAGTCGAGCGTCGCCGCGACCGGGGCCGGATCGAGGATCCGAACCGCGTCCTGGTGTTCGAGCTGCTCGAGCTGCCCGACCGGGCCGGAGAGGACGATCGAGAACACGCACTCGCAGTTCGGGCCGAGACCCGCGGCGTCGACACGCGCCGCGGCCGCCCGCGCGGCTCCCGCCGCGACCTTCGACGCCAGCTTCGCCGACGGGTTGGTGATCGACCGGCTCAGTTCTCGCTCGTAGTGCAGCGCGAGCTGTCCGGCGGCCTGTTGTGCGGCCGCGAGACCCGCGGACAGGTCGACCCCGTTGGACGGCAGCAGGACGTGCACGTCGGCCTGGCGCGGCGGCGGGACCTTCGCGAAGCCGCGCACGACCTCGAGACCGGGGGTGTCAGCGAGCAGGCTGTCGACAGCCTGCGGCGTGACATAGCCCTTGAAGTCGACGACCGCGATGAGTCGCTGCGACGCCGCGAGCTGGTCGAGTGCTCCACGCCGCTGGGAGGCGAGCGACTCGTACGCCGACACCGAGGCGCCGGTCGCCGGACCGAGCAGATGACCGCCGGACAGCTTCGGTCCGACCTGCCCCGGCGGGCGAACCGGGCCCTTGTTGTCGCCGCCGGTCGCCGCAATCAGGATCGCGGCGAAGGCGACGCACAGCACGGCGACCGCAACCACCGGCTCGCGGCGAATCCACGGCGCGACCACGCGCCCGAGCCGCCCGTCGGGCCCGACGACGGCACATACCGCACGCCCGGTACGACGCAGCGCTCGAGCGACGACCGGCAGCGCTCGGTCGTCGAGGTCCACCAGCGAGTGCCGCTGCGGATCCGGTCCGGTCACGGTTCCGCCAGCAGGTCGAGGGCACGCGCCAGGTCGGCCGGTGGCGCGCTCTCGAAGTGCACCGGCATGCCGGTGGCTGGGTGCTCGAAGCCGAGGAAGGCGGCGTGCAGCCACTGCCGGTCGAGCCCGAGCCGCGCCGCCAGCGTGGGGTCCGCGCCGTACGTCAGGTCGCCCACGCACGGATGACGCAGTGCCGCCATGTGCACCCGGATCTGATGGGTGCGCCCGGTCTCGAGCCTGATCTCCAGCAAGCTGGCCGCCCGGAACGCCTCGACGGTCTCGTAGTGCGTGATGCTGGGCCGCCCACCCGACACCACTGCCCACCGGTAGTCGTGGGTGGGATGGCGCGCGATCGGCGCGTCGACCGTTCCGCGGCTCGGGTCCGGGTGGCCTTGCACGAGAGCGAGGTAACGCTTGTCGACCGTCCGCTGCCGGAAGGCGTCCTTCAGGACGGAGTACGCCCGCTCGCTCTTCGCGACCACCATGAGGCCGGTCGTTCCGACGTCGAGCCGGTGTACGACGCCTTGGCGTTCCGCGGCGCCCGACGTCGAGATGCGGTAGCCGGCGGCGGCGAGACCCCCGATCACGGTCGGTCCGCTCCAGCCGGGGCTCGGATGCGCCGCGACGCCGACCGGCTTGTCGACCACCACGATGTCGTCGTCGTCGTGGACGACCAGCAGCCCCTCGACGAGCTCGGGCGTGACGGTCACCTGCGCCGGGGGTGGCGGCAGCGTCACCTCGATCCAGTCGCCGGCGCTGACCCGATCGGACTTCGCCGGCGCGCGGCCATCGAGCAGGACGGCGCCGCTCGTGACGAGGTCGGCAGCGACGGTCCGTGACAGGCCGAACAGCCGCGACACCGCCGCATCGACGCGAGACCCGGCCAGACCGTCGGGCAGCGGCAGCCGTCTGGTCTCAGCCACGCGAGCCGTCCATCTCGATGCCCCGCAGACCGAGGAGGACGGCGAGGATCCCGCCGATCACGATCGCCGAGTCGGCGATGTTGAACACCGGCCAGTGCGGCAGGGCGATCCAGTCCACGACATGACCACGGAACGGACCGGGTGAGCGGAAGAGCCGGTCGCTGAGGTTGCCCATCGCGCCGCCCAGCAAGAGCCCGAGCGCGACCGCCCAGCCCACCGATCGCAGCGAGCGCGCGGTACGTGCGATCACGACCACCACGCCCACCGCGACCGCCGTGAAGACGAATGTCGCCCCGGTCCCCACGCTGAAGGCTGCACCGGCGTTGCGGGTGAACGTCAGCCACAGCACGTGCGGGATGAGCGTCACGCGGTCGCGGTGCGCAAGCTTCGCGACGGCGACCAGCTTCGTGACCACGTCCACGACGAGAACCGAGCCCGCGATCCCGGCGACGAGCCGGGTATGAGACCGGGTACCGGGCGCCGCCGGCGCTTCCGGGCTTGTGGAGCCGTCTACCGCCGTTCCTCGCGCTGCTTGCATGACACACACAGCGTGGCACGCGGGAATGCCTGCAGGCGGGCCTTGCCGATCGGATTGCCGCAGCTCTCGCACAGCGGGTAGGTGCCGTCCTCGAGGCGCTGAAGCGCCCGCTCGACCTGCGAGAGCAGATCGCGGCTGTTCGCCGCCAGCGACAGCTCGTGCTCGCGCTCGAAGGTCTTCGTGCCGGCATCCGCCTGGTCGTCACCGGCGCCCTCGCCGCTGTCGCGCTGCAGCGCAGCCCAGGACTCCTCGGCCTCGGTGATCTCGCCGCGGAGCTCCTTGACCTGCGCCTCGAGCTCGGCCTGCACCTTGGCGAGCTCGGGCTTCTGCCACGGCCGCTCCCCCGGCAGGACGGTGGCACCGGGCTTCAGAGCGGGTGCTTCGGGCGCGGCGGTCTGCGCTCCGGGACGCGCCGCGGCGGCGGCGATGAGCTCGGCGCGGGTCGGAGCCGGAGGGGCCGACGGCTCCTCCGGTGCCGCCGCTTCCGGAGCCGGAGCCTGGGTGGCCTTCGTCGCCTTGGTCGCCTTGGTCGCCGTTGCGGCTTTCGCCGCCGGTGAAGCAACGGCTTGCGCCGCCGGTGAAGCAGCCGCTTTCGCCGCCGGTGAAGCAGCGGCTTTCGCCGGGGCGGGAGCGGCCGGCTCCGCGACGGCGGCCTTGCCGGAAGCCTTCGCGGCCGCCTTGGCCGGCGCCGCCGTCACCGCCGCTTTGGCGGGAGCCTGCGTGGCGGCCGGCTTGGCCGGTGCCGCCGCTTTCTTGGCCGGCGCCGCCTTCGCGGGCGCCGCCTTCTTCGCTGCGGGCTTCGCGGGCGCCGCCTTCTTCGCGGCCGGCTTCACCGGCGCCGCCTGCTTCGCTGCGGCCTTCGCGGGCGCCGCCTTCTTCGCGGCCGGCTTCACCGGCGCCGCCTTCTTCGGTGCGGCCTTCTTGGCCGCGGCCTTCGCGGGCGCCGCTTTCTTCGCGACCGGCTTCACCGGCGCCGCCTTCTTGGCCGCAGCCTTCGCCGGCGCCGCCTTCTTCGCGACCGGCTTCACCGGTGCCGCCTTCGCGGGCGCGGCCTTCGCCGGCACTGCCTTCTTCGGTGCGGCCTTCGCTGGCGCCGCCTTCTTGGCCGCAGCCTTCGCGGGCATTGCCTTCGCCGGCACTGCCTTCTTGGCCGCCGAGGGGCTGGCGGTCTTTCTCGCTGCCTGCTTCACGAGCGCCTTTCGAGTTGCTGTCTGCTTCGCAGCCGGGCGGGCCGCTGATGCCGGGACCGGTCGCCGTAACCCGGGGCCTCTGGCGGCCGATCGAGCAGGTGGCACCGGTGCGGCTGCGGCCGCCGGGGCGGCTGTGACGGCTGGTGCATCCAGGTCGGTTCGGCCTCGATGCGGCACGAGACGGCGCAGCCGACCACCCAGGGTGGCGTGCTCCCGTGCCATCGTCGGCCTCCCGAAGCCGTCCTCGCGAGGTCACGAGGCGCTGCCGATCTTGGGTCAGCGCAGGATAGGACCGCGCACACCGACCAGCAACGCGCCGCGCCGCAGGGCTAATCCCGCGGTTCTCGCCTATCCCCAAGGCTACGCTTGCCCCTCGCAACAAGGCGATGACGAGGCAATCACCTCCGAGCTGCCGGAAGAACGCCGATTTACCACCAAACAGGAATAAATCGGTCATTAGACCCGGCTTGCGACCTTTTGAGCGGGCTGCTGAGCACGAACGGCAGCCAAGGAGGGTGGTACCGCGGGGCCTAGAAACCGGCCTCGTCCCTCCGCCGACGACCGGCTGCGGCATCCGTTGCAGCCCTCGACGACGGAGGCAGCGAATGACCGGGCGCGCAGAGCGCGAGCACACGACCGGGCGCGCAGAGCGCGAGCTCATGACCGGGCGCGCAGAGCGCGACACCTACCGCCAGATGCCACCCCAGGTGGACCTCCCGGCTCTGGAGCACGACGTGCTCGCCCGGTGGCGGGAGCGCGACACCTTCGCCCGAAGCCTCGCCCAGACCGCCGATGGGCCCCGCTGGACGTTCTATGAGGGCCCACCGACCGCCAATGGCCGTCCCGGCACCCACCACATCGAGGCCCGCGTCTTCAAGGACCTCTTCCCGCGCTACAAGACGATGCGCGGACACCTCGTCGAGCGGCGCGCCGGCTGGGACTGCCACGGCCTGCCGGTCGAGCTCGAGGTCGAGAAGCGCCTCGGCTTCTCCGGGAAGAACGACATCGAGGACTACGGCATCGAGCAGTTCAACGCGAAGTGCCGCGAATCGGTTCTCGAGCACGTGGACGAGTTCGGGCGGCTGACCGAGCGCATGGGCTACTGGGTCGACCTCGACGCGGCGTACTGGACGATGGATCCGGCGTACATCGAAAGCGTCTGGTGGTCGCTCAAGCAGATCTACGACAAGGGCCTGCTGGTCCAGGACCACCGCGTCACGCCCTACTGCCCGCGGTGCGGGACCGGGCTGTCCGACCACGAGGTTGCCCAGGGCTACCTCGACGTCACTGACCCGTCCGTCTACGTGCGCTTCCCCGTGACGAGCGGCCCGCTCGCCGAGCCCGACTCAGCGGGGCGCAGCGCCGCCCTGCTGGTGTGGACCACGACCCCGTGGACGTTGATCAGCAACACGGCCGTCGCGGTGAATCCCGACGTGACGTACGTCGTCGCACGCCCGGCCGGGTCGGACGAGCTGCTCGTCGTGGCCGAGCCGCTGGTCGGCAAGGCCCTCGGCGAGGGCGCCGAGATCGTCGACCGGATGCCGGGCACCGCTCTCGAGCACGTCACCTATGCCCGGCCGTTCGACCTCGTCGACATCCCGGACGCCCACTTCGTCGGCCTTGCGGACTACGTGACGATCGAGGACGGCACCGGGCTGGTGCACCAAGCACCGGCGTTCGGCGCGGACGACCTCGCGGTCGCGCGCCGCTACGGCCTGCCGGTCGTGAACCCCGTCGAAGCCGACGGCCATTTCACCGCGGATCTGCGGTTGGTCGGCGGGATGTTCTTCAAGGCCGCTGACCCGGCGATCGTCTCCGACCTGCGTGAGCGCGGCCTGCTGTTCCGTGGCGAGGACTACACGCACTCCTACCCGCACTGCTGGCGCTGCGACACGGCGCTTCTCTACTACGCCCTGCCGTCCTGGTACATCCGCACGACCGCGGTGAAGGACGCACTGCTGCGTGAGAACTCGGGGACCGACTGGCATCCGGCGACGATCAAGACCGGCCGGTATGGCGACTGGCTGACCAACAACATCGACTGGGCGCTGTCCCGCAACCGCTACTGGGGCACGCCGCTGCCCATCTGGCGCTGCGCGAACGAGCACCTCACGGTGGTCGGGTCGCTGACCGAGCTCGGCGAGCTGGCCGGACAGGACCTGTCCGGACTTGACCCGCACCGGCCGTTCGTCGACGACGTCGTCGTGCGCTGCACCTCCTGCGCGGAAGAAGCCCGCCGCGTACCCGAGGTCATCGACTGCTGGTACGACGCCGGCTCGATGCCGTTCGCCCAGTGGGGCGCACCGCACCGCAACGAGGCCGAGTTCGAGGCGTCGTACCCCGCCGACTACATCTGCGAGGCGATCGACCAGACCCGCGGGTGGTTCTACACGCTGATGGCGATCGGCACGCTCGTCTTCGACCGCTCGTCGTACCGGACGGTCCTGTGCCTCGGGCACATCCTCGACGAGCAGGGCCGCAAGATGAGCAAGCACCTGGGCAATGTGCTGGATCCGTTCGAGCTGATGGAACGCCACGGCGCCGACGCGGTGCGGTGGTTCATGCTCACGGCCGGCAACCCATGGGCAGCCCGCCGGGTCGGCCACGAGTCGGTCGGCGAGGTCGTGCGCAAGGTTCTGCTGACCTACTGGAACACCGCGTCGTTCCTCGTGCTCTACGCCCGCGCCAACGCCTGGACCCCCTCGTCGCCCGCCCCCGCGCCGGAGAGCCGCTCGGTGCTGGACCGGTGGGCGCGTTCCGAGTTGCACCGGACGGTCGCGGAAGTGACGGCGGCGCTGGAGGACTTCGACCCGACTCGCGCCGGCCGGCGGCTCACCGAGTTCATCGATGACCTGTCCAACTGGTACGTCCGCCGGTCGCGGCGCCGGTTCTGGGAGGGCGACCCGGCCGCGCTCGCCACGCTCGCCGAGTGTCTCGACGTCGTCACCCGGCTGCTTGCGCCGTTCGTGCCGTTCGTCACCGAGGAGGTGCACGAACGGCTGCGCTGCGACGTCGACCCGGCCGCCCCGCAGAGCGTGCACCTGGAGACCTGGCCGGCCGTGGACTCAGCCGCGATCCTTCCCGACCTCGCCGAGCAGATGGCGCTGGTACGGCGGGTGGTCGAGCTCGGCCGCGCCGCGCGCGCGGAGTCCGCGGTCCGGACCCGGCAGCCGCTGGCACGCGCCCTCGTGTCGGCGCCGGGTTGGGACACGCTGCCGGCCGAGCTGGTCGCGCACGTCTGCGACGAGCTCAACGTGCGGGTCGTGGACGCGCTGGGTGCTGCCGGCGACCTGGTCGACGTGACGGTGAAGGCCAACTTCCGGTCGCTCGGCAAGCGGTTCGGAAAGCAGACCCCACAGGTTGCCGAGGCGATCCACGCCGCTGACCACGCTGCGCTGACCGCCGCACTTCGCGGTAGCGGCACCGCGACCGTCGTGGTCGCCGGCGAGACCGTCGAGGTCGGGCCGGACGACGTCATCACGAGCGAGACGCCGCGGGCCGGCTGGGCGGTCTCCAGCGCCGGGCCGGAGACGGTCGCGCTGGACCTGGAGCTCGACGACGACCTGCGCGCGGCCGGCATGGTGCGCGAGCTCGTCCGAAGCGTCCAGGAGGCGCGCAAGAACCAGGGTCTCGAGGTGACCGACCGCATCGAGCTGTGGTGGGAGTCGGCGGACCCCGCGGCCATCGACGCGGTCCGGGCCGGGGCCGCCACCCTCGCCTCCGAGGTGCTCGCGGTCGACCTGACGGAAGGCCCTCCGGCGGCCCCCTTGGCGGCCCACACGATCACCGATCCGCCGGTCACATTCTGGCTCCGCGTTGCCGGCGGGTGATGTCCCCGCACGGGCTGAGCCGGAGCAACGTCGATGAGCTGAACGGCGGTATCGGGTTAACCCGGCTACGCTCACCGAAACAGAAATAACCCGTTCGGTCTAGTGATTCGAACCGTCCTACTGGCCGATGCTCTTACTGCGTCGTGTTAGATACCTATACGCGAATTGCGGCCAGTGCAGACGGTGCACCGGCCGCCAGGCCTGGATCCGGAGGTGCGAGGTGTCGCTGACGCTGCTGAAGACGTCTGCCGACGGGCTTCGTCTCAAGACAGAAGCAGTCGCGGTGCCGGCATTGACAAGCCAGGTCCGCCCGGCACTCGTATTGCCGGAGCTGCAGGCACGCGCGTTGCTCGACGCTGCCGCGCGTGAGGACGTCACCCAGGGCGGCCGCTTCTCCGCCGGCCCCGCAGGCATCCAGTTGTGGAGCGGGCCTTTCAACGGCCCGGACGGCAGCCGTGGCACTGCGGTACACCTCGGTTCGGTCGACTGGACTTACGACACCCCGGCGAAGCACTGGGCATTGATCTACCGCGCGATGGTGACGCAGGAAGGCATCGAGGCAGGCGAAACCACGCTGTCGGTGCTGTGCCACGTGCTCGGCCTCACCGGCCTGTCGATCGAGGGTGACCGGGTGCAACTGCCGACTCCCCCGGCGCGCGACCCGTTCCGCCGCACCGGCTCGGCGTAAGACCTAGACCAAACGCGAAAGGCCCCCGCCAACCGGCGGGGGCCTTTCGCGTTGTCGTTGCGCTGCGCTGCGCTGATCTCGGGCTAGCGAGCGCTCTTCTTCGCAGCCGTCTTCTTTGCCGGCGCCGCCTTCTTGGCCGCCGCCTTGGCCGGAGCCTTCTTGGCGGGGGCCGCCTTCTTCGCAGCCGGGGCGGCCTTCTTGGCCGTGGTCTTCTTCGCCGGCGCCGCCTTCTTGGCGGTGGTCTTCGCGGGAGCGGCCTTCTTCGCAGCCGGGGCCGCCTTCTTGGCGGTCGTCTTCTTGGCTGCGGTCTTCTTCGCGGCTTCCTCATTGGCCAGCCGGGCCGGCAGGACGGCACGCGGACGCTCCGAGGTCGCGCCACGCAGGCGGCTGGCGGCCGGAGCAGAGGTCGTACGGGTCGGACGACGCGTCGGCGTGGCCGGGCGGCGCTCGACGACTCGTGCCGGAGCCGGGGTCTCGTCGCGCTCCTCGAGCACGGCGGCGGTCGCGGCGGCGGCAGCGGCGCCACCAAGCGCGGCGCCACCGACAGCCTCGCCCGTGCGGCGCGGCGACGCCGGCACCAACGTCACATCGGCAGGCTCGGTGTCCGGCGCCGCACCGCCACGCGGCGCGGCCGGGGTCGGCGACGCGGCCGCGAGCGGGACGTCACGACGCTGGCGCACCCCGACGAGCAGGAACACGAACGACAAGACGCTGACGGCAATCGAGGCGTAGACCCACGCCAACGGGCCGAACAGCCCGATGACAAGGAACACAACCGCAATGAGCAGCAGGACCCCGCTGATGACGATCACGTCGTCGACTCCGTTTCCCTCATCGTTCTGGTGTGTGGTGCGACGGCAGTCGCCGCAAATCCGAGGTTTCTAGCCCCTACCCGTGGATTCGCGGCAGTCGCGCAACATCGTAGTGGCAGGCGGAATCACACAGCCTAGACGGGCAGCCAAAAAGATCCATCCGTCTTCAGGCCGCGCGATCGAGTGACGATGATCACGCTTGCGCCGGGGGGCCGCTCGGAGTGTTGTCCGATCCGGGCGCGACCGGCTGACTGACGAAACCCGGCGGTGCGACGCCGGGAGCCGCTCCTGGGGGAACGCCCGGTGCGCTTTCACCCTGCACCCGGGGCAGCTCGGTGGTCGGGACGTCTGACTCCTCACCCGACCCGGGTTCCCGCTCGGCCGCCGCCGCGGCCGCGGCAAGCGCGGCGGCGAGGGCCGACCGGGTCTCCTCGGGAGGCAGCGGCGCACCGACCGCGTGCGGGTCGCCCGGCGCCACACCAGGCAGAGCGGGCGGAGCCAGCGGCGGTGGCGTCGCGGGGGCGGGGGCGGGGGCGGGGGCGGGGGCGGGCGGCCCTTGCGGCATCGGCGGCGGAACTGCACCCGGCGCGCTTCCGGCGGCCGGCTGCGCCGGGGGCCCGCCGGCGGGAGCCGAGGCAAGCGGAACGGGCGGCGGACCGGCTCCGAAAGCGGCCGGCGCGGCGGCCGGCTGCGCCTGGGGCCCGCCGGCGGGAGTCATCGGCTGCGGGGCCGGCGTCGCAGGCGTCGCCGGCTCCACGGTCGGGCGCGCATCCAGATCGCTGAGCGAGGACTCCAGGTAGGCGCGCAGCCGGGTGCGGAACTCCCGCTCGAAACCGCGCAGGGCGGCGACCTCCGCCTCAAGCTCCTTGCGCTCGCTCTCCAGCGACGCCAGGCGGTTGGCGTGCGCGGCCTGTGCCTCGTGCTCGAGCGCCGTGGCCTTCAACCGCGCCGAGTGGAGGATGCCTTCGGCTTCGGCGTTTGCCTGCGCGATCGCCTCCTCGGCGGTGCGTTGCGCGAGCACCAGCGTCTTGAGCGCCGCATCGGACTCCTCCACCGCGGTGGGGGGCGCCGGAACGGGGGCGGGCGCCGGGGTGGAGTGCCGCAGCGAGGTGTTCTCCGCGATCAGCCGTCGCAGCTCTTCCTCGATCTCATCGAGGAAGTTGTCCACCTCGTCCTCGTCGTACCCCGGCTTGAGACGCACCACGGTGAACCGCTTGTTCTGGACGTCTTGTGGTGTGAGCGGCATTTCAGGTCACCTTCGTGGGCTCGGGAAGTTGTGGTGCATGGTCAGCGGTAGGACGAGAGGATCTTGATCAGGGTGGTCGCCACGATGAACACCACCAAGAAGGCGATGTCGAGTGAGGCACGCCCCAGTCGAAGCGGTGGGATCACCCGGCGAAGCGCCTTGATGGGCGGGTCCGTTGCGGTGTAAGCGAGCTCCAGCGCAGCAGCTACCAGCCCGGTCGGCCGGTAGTCGCGCGACAGCACCATTACCCAGTCCATGATGAATCGGATCACGAGCAGGCCGACAAAGACCGCCAGCACGTAGACCCCGATGGTCGCCGCAATCACGGTGCCACCGCGCTAGCTCTGGTTGAAGAAGCCAGCCCCCGCCAGCCGGGACTTGTCCTCGGCGGTGATCTCGACGTTTGCCGGGGTCAGCAGGAAGACCTTCTGCGTGACCCGCTCGATGCTGCCGTGACGACCGAAGACAAGGCCCGCCGCGAAGTCCACCAGCCGCTTGGCGTCGGAGTCCTCCATGTCGGTGAGGTTCATGATCACCGGAGTGCCGTCGCGGAAGTGCTCGCCGATGACACGGGCCTCGTTGTAGTTGCGCGGGTGCACGGTCGTGATCCGGTAGGCCTCGAGGGTGTCGATCGGCTCGGTGCGCGGGGTGCGCTCGGCACGCTCGTCGGGGCGGGTCACCCGCAGTACGGGCTCCTCGTTGCGCCGAACGACGTGGGCACGCTCGTCGAAGCCCCCCTCGTCGTACTCGCCGTCGAGGTCTTCATCCTCGACCAGGCCGAGATAGACGGCCATCTTGCGCATCGCGCCGGCCATTCGACGTCCTCCGGTCAATCGGTCATCCATGCGCACTGGCGCACGAACGTACGTTCCAGGCTAACCGACGACAGGCGCACGACGGCCGAGCAACGCCGTTCCGACACGCAGGTGTGTCGCGCCGTTCTCCACCGCGGCCTCGAGGTCACCGCTCATCCCGGCCGACAGCATCGTCGCTGCCGGGAACTCGGCCCTGACCTCCTCCGACAGGTCGGCGAGCCGGCGATACGGCGCCCCGGGGTCGACACGGTCTTGATGGACACGGTCTTGATGGCCAGGGTGTGGCGCCACCGCCATCAGCCCTGCCAGTCGCAGCCCGGGCGTCGATGCGACCTGCTCGGCCAGCGCCATGACCGCTGCGGGCGCCACCCCGCCGCGGCCGGCGCTGCCCGGCTCGTCCAACGACACCTGAACCAGCGCGTCGAGCGTCCGGCCCGCGGCGTCGGCGGCCGCGCCGAGGGCGACGGCGAGCTCGGGCCGGTCGACCGAGTGGACGACATCGGCGTACGTCACGACCGAGCGGCACTTCCGGCGCTGCAGCTGCCCGATGAAATGCCACCGAAGGCCGAGCGACGACACGGCCGCATGCTTCGCCGCCGCCTCCTGGTCCCGGTTCTCGCCGACGTCGCGGACGCCGAGCTCGGCGAGCAGCGCCACATCCGAGGCCGGGTACGTCTTGGTGACTGCGATGAGCGTCAGCTCGGCCGGGTCACGCCCGGCCGACCGTGCCGCGGCCTCGATCCGGGCCCGGACCTGACGCAGGTTGGCGGCAAGCTCCGCCTCACGCTCGCTCATGACCGGGTCATCATGACGACGCCCGCGAACCGGCCGGTCACGCCGTCTCGGCGGTAGGAGTAGAACCGAGCGTCCTCGGCGGTGCAGATGCCGGCCGCCCGCGCCCGGACGCCGGCCCGGCCGAGCACCCCAAGCGCGCCGGCCACCAGGTTCAGCCCGGCGGTGCCGGTGCGGGTCTGGCAGGCCGTGCCCGGTACGGCGGTGTCCACCTCGTCGCGCATCGCCTCGGGCACCTCGTAGCAGCGCCCGCAGATCGCCGGGCCAACCACAGCGTCGATCCGCGAGGGATCTGCGCCGAGACCCGCCATCGCCTCCAGCGTCGCCTGCAGAACGCCGGCCGCCAGCCCGCGGCGACCGGCATGCGCCGCGCCGGCGACGCGGGCGACCGGGTCGGCCAGGAGCACGGGCATGCAGTCGGCGACGAGGACTCCGATCGCCACGTCCGGCAGCGCGGTGACCAGCGCGTCGACGCCGGGCGCGCCGGGGTCTGCGATCCGGGTCGAGTCGGGTCGGGTCGTGAGGACCCGTACGCCGGCGCCGTGAACCTGTTCCGGAAACGCGACCGCCGCCCCGCCGAGCCGGCGCGCGACCGCGGTGCGGTTCGCGACCACGGCGGCCGGGTCGTCCCCGACGTGCAGGGCCAGGTTCAGCGTCGCCCAGGGAACGGCGCTGCGACCCCCGGCGCGGGTGGTGAACCACCCCTCGACGCCCGCCGGGAGGCCGGCCTCGAGGCACTCCAGCGAACCTGCCAACGCAGAGCCGCGGAGCCCGGCTACTTCAGGAAGTCGGGAACGTCGAGGTCGTCGGAGTCGTCGAACACGATCGTGCGCCGCGGCGGGGTCGGCCGCGACGAGGCGCGGGCCGGCTCGCGGGCGGGCTCCGATGCCGGCTCGGCCGAGCGACGCGAGGGACGCACCGGCGGTGCCGGCGGCTCCTCGGTCAGCTCCGCGAGCAGGAGACCGTCGTCCTCCTCGTCGTCCTCGAACTCGACGACGGGAGCCGGCGCGGGCGCCCGCTCGGAGACCTGCGCCCGCCGCGGCTCGTAGGTACGGGCCCGCGGCATGCCGCCGTCGAAGCCGGCCGCAATGACCGTGACCCGGACCTCGTCGCCGAGCGCGTCGTCGATCACCGCACCGAAGATGATGTTCGCTTCGGGGTGGGCCGCCTCGGCAACCAGCTGCGCCGCCTCGTGGATCTCGAACAGACCGAGGTCGCTGCCACCCGAGACGTTCATCAGGACGCCGTGCGCACCCTCGATGGAGGCCTCGAGCAGCGGCGAGGCGATGGCGCCCTCAGCAGCCACCAGCGCCCGGTCGTCGCCGCGAGCCGACCCGATGCCCATGAGCGCCGTGCCGGCACCGGTCATGACCGACTTCACGTCGGCGAAGTCGAGGTTGATCAGACCCGGGGTGGTGATCAGGTCGGTGATGCCCTGGACGCCGGAGAGCAGGACCTGGTCGGCGGAGTGGAACGCCTCCAGGACGCTGACCCGCTTGTCGCTGATCGACAGCAGTCGGTCGTTCGGGATGACGATGAGGGTGTCGACCTCTTCGCGAAGAGCGGCGATGCCCTCCTCCGCCTGCACCGACCGGCGCTTGCCCTCGAAGCCGAACGGCCGGGTCACGACGCCGATCGTCAGCGCTCCCAGCTCGCGGGCGATCCGCGCCACGACGGGGGCGCCACCGGTGCCCGTGCCGCCACCTTCGCCCGCCGTGACGAAGACCATGTCGGCCCCCTTGAGGACCTCCTCGATCTCCTCGACGTTGTCCTCGGCGGCCTGCCGCCCGACCGCGGGGTCGGCGCCGGCGCCGAGCCCCCGGGTGAGGTCGCGGCCGACGTCGAGCTTCACGTCGGCGTCGCTCATCAGGAGCGCCTGGGCGTCGGTGTTGACCGCGATGAACTCGACGCCCTTGAGGCCGACTTCGATCATCCGGTTCACCGCGTTGACGCCACCACCACCGATGCCGACGACCTTGATGACGGCCAGGTAGTTCTGCGGTGCAGCCATGAGCTCTTATGCCTTCCGGTCTTGGGGCACTTCGATGTCTACGGCGAGAACCGCAACGCCGACGACCCGGGGAAGGTGTCGCCGGCCTGCGGTTTCCCGTTCAAAACTTTCAACCTCGAGTGAAGGGTTTGAGTCCCCACGCTCAAAGCCCGGGGACACTAGGTCGCCGCGAGGATGTCGGTCAAGGCCGGACCAGCCCTTCCCCGCTCAACTACCTCATAAGTTCACTTTCCCCGGAGTCTCTACCTCAACTCAAAGATCACCTGTGAGGCGGTGATTGGTGGCACGGCCGAGGGCGCGACGGCGAGCGCCGCCGACCTCGGTCTACCCCGAAAGCTCGTCGAGGATGGCCGCCCCGAGCATCGTGACGTCGCCGGCCCCGATGGTCACGACCACGTCCCCGGGCCGCGCCAGGCCGGCGACCAGCGCCGGCACCGCCGACCACGACGGCTCGAAGTGGACCCGGTCCTCGGGCAGCGGCACGGCTGCCGCGATGAGGTTGCCGGTAACGCCGGGCAGCGGGTCCTCCCGGGCCGCGTAGACCTCCATCACCACAACCTCGTCGGCGGCGCCGAGTGCCTCGCCGAAGTCGACGGCGAACCGCTCAGTGCGGCTGTAGAGGTGCGGCTGGAAGACCGCGATGACCCGCCCGTCGGTCGCGGCGCCGCGCGCCGCGGCCATGGCGCCGCGCGCCACCTCCGTGGGGTGGTGGGCGTAGTCGTCGAAGACCCGTACTCCCCCGGCGATGCCCTTCAGCTCGAACCGCCGCCGGGCGCCGGAGAATCCGGCGAGACCACGTGCCATGTCGGCGAACGGCAGCCCGATGGCGAGGCCGAGACCGAGCGCGCCGGCGGCGTTGACGGCGTTGAACTCACCGGGCACGGTCAGCTCGACCTGGCCGAGCCGCCGACCGCCCGCGACCAGGTCGAAGGTCGAGCCGGCCCCCCGCAGGTTCAGTGCCTCCACCCGGACGTCGGCGTCGGGGGCGACGCCGAAGGTCCGGACCTCCAGGCCCCGGGCCCGGCCGAGGCCGGCCAGCTCGAGCGAACCCGGATCGTCGGCCCCGAGCAGCAGCGGGCCGCCCGGCTCGATCCGCCGTACGAAGTCCTCGAACGCCGCGCTGACCGCGCCGGCATCGCCGTAGTTGTCGAGATGGTCCGGCTCGACGTTGGTGATCACGGCGCCGCGCGGCGACAGCAGCAGAAAGGAACGATCGCTTTCGTCGGCCTCCGCGACGAAGTAGTCGCCGCTGCCGTGGTGGGCATTCGATCCGGGCTCGTTCAGGTCGCCGCCGATCGCGTAGCTCGGGTCCCGCCCGCAGGCGTGCATCGCGACGGTGAGCATCGAGGTGGTCGTGGTCTTGCCGTGGGTCCCGGCGATCGCGAGACCGATCCGGTCGGCCATGAGCGAGGCGAGCGCGGCAGCCCGCGGGAGCACCCGGAGGCCGGCCTCCCGAGCCTGCACCAGCTCCGGGTTCGAGGCACGGATGGCACTCGACACGACCACGGTGTCGGCCATTGCGGCGTGGCCGGGGTCGTGGCCCACCGCGATGTCTGCGCCGAGGGCGCGCAGCGCCGCCAGAGCGGCGGACTCCTTGGCATCGCAGCCGCTCACCGCGAGCCCGCGGGCGAGCATGATGCGGGCGAGCCCGCTCATCCCGGCGCCCCCAACGCCCATGAGATGCACCCGGCCGAGCTCGGCCGCCGCCGGGATGTCCCCCTCGGACTCCACCAAGCCGCTCAACGCGCTCCTTCCGCAACTGCCTTCCGTACCAGGTCGGCGAGCTCGCGGTCGGCGTCGAGGCGTCCGAAGCCGCGGGCGGCCTCTCCCATGGTGCGTCGGCGGCCCGGGTCGGCGAGCAGCGGCAGCAGGTGCGCGCGCAGCCAGTCCGCCGTCAGGTCGGCGTCGGCCACCATCAACCCGCCGCCCGCCGCCACGACGGGCTCGGCGTTGAGCCGCTGCTCACCGTTGCCGATCGGGAGCGGGACATAGACCGCAGGCAGCCCGATGGCGGTGAGCTCGCTGACGGTGTTCGCCCCTGCCCTCCCGAGCACCAGGTCGGCGGCGGCGTACGCCAGCTCCATGTGGTCGACGTACTCGACGACCGAGTACGGCGGGCCGGCCGCAACCGGGGTGACGGTGACGGTCTTGCCGGTGCCGCACACGTGCAGCACCTGCACTCCCGCCGCCGCGAGGTCATCGGCGAGGGCGGGGACCGTCTCGTTGAGCCGCTGCGCACCGAGCGAGCCACCGAACACCAGCAGGGTCGTGCGGCCCGGGTCGAGTCCGAACGAGGCCCGGGCCGCGGGTCGGATCGCGGTCGGCGCGAGGTTCACGATCTCCGCGCGCAGCGGCAGCCCGGTCCGCACGGCGTGGCGAAGCGGGGTGCCCGGAAAGCTGACCGCAACCGAGTGGGTCAGCCGGGCGCCCAGGCGGTTGGCGAAGCCAGGGCGGCTGTTCTGCTCGTGGACCACGATCGGGACCTTCGCCTGCCGGGCAGCGAGGTACGCCGGAGCCGCGACGTAGCCACCGAACCCGACGACCACCTCGGCACCGAGGTCGTCGATCGCCTGCCGAGCGGCCCGGACGGCGCCGAGCAGGTCCGCGGGCAGCCGCAGCAGCTTCGGCGAGGGACGCCGTGGCAGCGGAACCTTGGGAACGGTGACGAGCCGGTAGCCCCGGGCGGGGACCAGCCTGGCTTCGAGGCCGGTCTCGGTGCCCAGCGCGACGATCTCGGTACTCGGATCGTCGGCCGTCAGCCGGTCGGCGAGCGCGAGCAGCGGCGAGACGTGTCCCGCGCTGCCGCCACCGGCGAGCACCGCTCTCATGCGGGCCAGTCTCCCGGTCAGCGGGACCAGGCGAGGCGGGCCGGCTTCTTGCCCTTGGCCCTTCGCTTGGCCGCGAGCGCCTTCGCCGTCGTCGGCTC
Source organism: Mycobacteriales bacterium (assembly GCA_035548055.1). Classification (GTDB taxonomy): domain Bacteria; phylum Actinomycetota; class Actinomycetes; order JAFAQI01; family JAFAQI01; genus DASZTV01. Next base: position 52,812 of record DASZTL010000048.1, read on the forward strand.
CTTGCGGGCGAACGAGATCAGCATGCCGATCGCGAACATCGTCGGCACGAGCGCCGACCCGCCGAACGAGACCAGCGGCAACGGGATGCCGGTGATCGGCAGCAGCCCGACGACGGCACCCATGTTCACCAGCGCCTGGCCGAGCAGCCAGGCGGTGACGCCGGCGGTCGCCAGCTGGCTGAACCGGTCGCGACAGCGCTGCGCGATGCGGATCGCGGCCCAGGCGAGCAGGGCGAACAGCGAGATGACGAGCAGCGTGCCGAGCAGGCCCAGCTCCTCGCCGATGATCGCGAAGATGTAGTCGGTGTAAGTGTTCGGCAGATAGCCGAACTTCTCGCGGCTCCCACCGAGTCCGACCCCGAACCAGCCGCCCGACGACAGCGCGTAGAGACCCTGGCACGCCTGGTAGCCGACCGACAACGCGTGTTGCTGGGCGCACGGGTCACGGAAGCCGATCAGGCGCTGCATCCGGTAGGGCTCGGTGATCGCGAGCAAGCCGGCCGCGCCACCGAGGCCGAGCCCCAGCTTGGTGAACAGCCCGAGCGGTGCGCCCGCCGTGAACAGCAGGGCGAGCAGCACCAGCATCAGCACGATCGTCGTACCCATGTCCGGTTCGGCCATGACGAGCAGGGCCAGGAGGAGGGCGACTGGCAGCAGCGGCACGAGCAGGTGCTTGGTCTCGTGCAACCGCCGTTCCTTGCGGTCGAGCAGGTCCGCCCCCCACAACACCAGCGCGAGCTTGGCGGGCTCGGACGGCTGCAGCTGCAGCCCGCCGGGCAGCGCGATCCAGCGGGTGGCACCCGAGACGTTCTGCCCGATGCCCGGCAGCAGCACCGCGAACAGCAGCACGATGGAGATCAACATCAGCGGATAGGCCAGGTACCGGTAGGCCTTCACCGGCAGCCGCGCACCGACGAGCAACGCGGGCAGGCCGATCACGACCCACAGCGCCTGGCGGGCGGCGATCGTGAACGACGACCCGCTCGAGGTGTACGACGTCACGCTGGAGGCGGACAGCACCATGATCAGCCCGAGGACCAGCAGCGCGGCCGTCGTACCGATCACCAGGTAGTACGACGCCTGCGGGCGGTTCAGCAGATCCAGCAACGTCGCGATCGGCGAGCGCGGGGCGGGCTTGCGCGTGGACCGGGCCCCGGCGATGGAGCTGACCGTCACGTCAGGTGTTCGATGATCCGGCGGACGGCAGCCGCGTAACGATCCCCCCTGTCCGCGTAGTCACGGAACATGTCCATGCTCGCTGCGGCGGGGGCGAGCAGGACCGTGTCGCCGGGCTGAGCCAGCTCGGCGGCAGCACGCACTGCCTCATCCATCCCTGCAGTGTCTTGCGTAACGACCGTCACAACCGGCACATCCGGCGCGTGTCGCGCAAGAGCTTCAGCAATCTGCGCTCGATCCCGCCCGATCAGCACCGCCGCGCGCAACCTGCCGGACTGCTCCCGGACCAGCGGCTCGACGTCTGCCCCCTTCAGCAGACCGCCGCCGATCCACACCACCGACGGGTACGCCGACAGGCTCGCGCCGGCCGCGTGCGGGTTCGTCGCCTTCGAGTCGTCGACCCAGGTGACGCCGCCTGCCTGGGCGACCACCTCGTTGCGGTGATGGCCCGGCCGGAAGGCGAGCAGCCCGTCGCGCACTGCCGGCCACGGCATCCGCCTCGTCAGGCCGAACACCTGCGCCGCGGCCGCCGCCGCCGTCGCGTTGGCGACGTTGTGCGGGCCGGCGACGGCGAGCGCGGCGAGATCGACGAGCCGGAAACCCGGTCCCAGCCGCTCCGGCTCCGGCTCGTACTCCGGCGACCACCCGCTCATCGCGTCGACGATCGCCCCGTCCACCACCCCGAACCCGCCGGACGTCGGCTCCCCGGTGGTGAACGGGTGCGGCTCGTCGTTCGCCTCGAAGGCCAGCCTGGTCACGAGCGGGTCGTCGGCGTTGTAGGGCTGGCAGCCGCCGTGGCGCCACACCGCTGCCTTTGCCGCGGCGTAGGCGTCCATCGAGCCGTGCCAGTCGAGGTGGTCCTCGGCGATGTTCAGCACGACGCCCACGTCAGGAGCCATCTCCTTGCTCCAGTGCAGCTGGAAGCTGGAGAGCTCGACCGCGATGACGTCGTACCGATCGGGGTCGAGCACGACGTCGATCAGCGGGCGCCCGACGTTGCCGGCCGCGATCGCGCGGTAGCCGGCGGCCTGCAGGATCGACTCGACCATGCCGACCGTCGTCGTCTTGCCGTTCGTGCCGGTGATCGCGACCCACGGCGCTGCGCTGCTGGAACCGCCCCCCGGCCGCAGCCGCCACGCCAGCTCCGGCTCGCCGATGACCTCGACGCCGCCACGCTGCGCCGCGGCAAGCATGGGCTGGTCGGGGCGCCAGCCGGGCGAGGTGACGACCAGGTCGGCGTCGACCGGTGACTCGGCGTCACCGAGCCGGGTCTCGGCACCGGCCGCGACGAGGGCTGCCAACGAGTCCCGCAGCGGCTCGTCGTCGCGGGCGTCGATGACGACCACGCGCGCTCCCCGCTCGAGCATCACCCGGGCGACCGCCAGACCGGATACCGCGGAGCCGGCGACGGCGACGCGCTTCCCGGAGACGGGAAACTCACTCACTTGAAGTTGAGGAACGCGGCGTAGAAGACGCCGAGGCCGAACGCCACAGCGAGTCCGGCGATGATCCAGAACCGGACGATCACCGTGTTCTCCGACCAGCCCGCCAGCTCGAAGTGGTGGTGGAACGGCGCCATGTTGAAGACCCGCCGGCCGAAGCCACGGAACGAGGCGACCTGGATGATCACCGACAGCGTCTCGATGACGAACAGGCCGCCGAGGATCAACAGCAGCAGCTCGGTGCGAGTCGTGATCGCGAGCCCGGCGAGCACGCCGCCGATCGCCAGCGAACCGGTGTCACCCATGAAGATTCGCGCCGGTGAGGCGTTCCACCACAGGAACCCGAAACAGGCGCCCATCGCTGCCGCGGCAATCACTGCGAGATCGAGCGGGTCCCGCACCGAGTAGCACGCACCGGTCGTCGCGCTGACGCAGTTGTTGCCGTACTCCCAGAAAGCGATGACGACGTACGAGCCGAACACCATGCACGAGGTGCCGCTGGCCAGCCCGTCGAGCCCGTCGGTGAGGTTCACCCCGTTCGAGGTCGCGGTGACCATCAGGTACGCCCAGATGACGAATCCGACGGTGCCGAACGCCCAACCGTAGTCACGCGTGAAAGAGAGGTGCGTCGACGCGGGCGCCAGATGGTGCCGGTTGACGAAGTGCGTCGAAAGGATTCCGAACACGATCGCGACGATCGCCTGGCCCGAGAACTTCGCGAGCTTGGTGAGGCCGAGGCTGCGCTGCTTGCGGATCTTGATGAGGTCGTCGACGAACCCGACCAGGCCGAGCCCGGTCATGAGCAGGAGCACGAGCAGCCCGGACGCGGTGATGCCGCTCAGGAAGACCAGATGCGCGGCGGCGTACCCGAGCACGGTCGCGGCGATGATGACCGTCCCGCCCATCGTCGGCGTGCCGCGCTTCGTGTGGTGGCTGGTCGGCCCGTCGTCGCGGATCAGCTGGCCGATGCCGTGCCGCGTGAAGCTGCGGATCGCGAACGGCGTGCCGACCAGCGACACGATCAGGGCGATGAGGGCGGCGACAAATACGTCTCTCATCCGCACGCCCCGTTGGGGCGCGCGGATGCAGAGCCCGCGATGTCAATGGAGCGAGCCACCTTCGCTTCGCTTCGGTACTCGCTCATGCGGGCTCCCCCACCAGCGACTCGGCGACGCGCCAGAGCTGCAGGGCGTTCGACGCCTTCACCAGCACGACGTCCTCGGGTGCTGCTGCGGTGCCAACAGCGGTAACCGCCTCCTCGACCGTCTCCACCGCCATGCAGCTCCCTGCCCAGCCCGACACCGACTTCGCGCCGGCGCAGATCTCCCCCACGCTCTCGCCGACCACGACCAGATGATCCACGCCGAGCTCGGCTACAGCCTGACCGATGGCATGGTGCAGCGTGTCGGACGACGCGCCGAGCTCGCGCATCTCACCGAGAACCGCCCAGGACCGGCCGGCGCGCGGCGCGGACAGCCGCACCAGCGCCTCGAGCGCCGCCCGGACCGATTCCGGGTTCGCGTTGTAGGCGTCGTCGACCACGAGCAGTCCGTCGGCGCGATGACCGACCGCCATCCGGTGCGGACTCTGCGCAGTCGCCCCCTCGAGCGCCGCGACGACCGCCGCCAGCGGCATCCCGACCTCGAGGCCGACCGCAGCTGCCGCCGCGGCGTTTCCCGCCTGGTGCCGGCCGTGTACCGCGAGCGCGACCTCTGCCGAACCCGCCGGAGTCACCAGCCGGAACCGCGCATGCGCCTCGTCGTCCTCAGTCACGCCCTCGATCCGTACGTCGGCTCCGCCGGCCTCGCCGTACGTCACTACCCGTGCGGAGGTGCGACCCGCCATGCCCGCCACCAGTGGATCGTCGAGATTCAGGATCGCGACACCGGTCGTGGGCAGCGCCTCGACCAGCTCACCCTTCGCCATGGCAATCGCCTCACGGCTGCCGAACTCACCGAGATGGGCCTGGCCGACGTTGAGGACGACGGCCATCTTGGGCGGCGCGATGCCGGCTAGATAGCTGATGTGGCCGACGCCACGGGCGCTGTACTCGAGCACGAGGTGACGGGTCGCCGCTTCGACCTGCAGCACGGTGAGCGGCAGGCCGATCTCGTTGTTGAACGATCCGCGCGCCGCGACGGTCGCGCCGTCTGCCCGCAGCACGGACGCGATGAGGTCCTTGGTCGACGTCTTGCCGGACGACCCCGTCACGCCGCACACGTTGACCGCCGGCGTCCGGCGCAACAGCCCCCCGGCGAGGAAGCCGAGTGCTTTCTCGACATCGTCAACGACGACGGCGGGCTCCCCGACCGGGTTCGACGTCAAGGCGAGTACCGCACCGCGACGGATGGCGTCGCCGATGAACCGCGCGCCGTCGACGTGCTCACCAGGCAGGGCAACGAACATGCTGCCGGCTGCGGCCTCGCGGGAGTCGATCACCACCGGTCCGCGGACGATCGTCGCCGCGTCGACGCCGTCCAGCCTGCCGCCGGTCAGTGCCGCCACGTCATCGGCACGCATCGGAATCACGGCGCGGTCCCCATGCGAGTCGCGATCGCGTCACGCAACACGACGCGATCGTCGAACGGCACGACTACTCCTGCGGTCTCCTGACCGAGCTCGTGGCCCTTGCCGGCGACGACGAGCACGTCACCCGCGCGAGCCATGCCTACCGCCGCCTCGATCGCCCTCGTCCGGTCGGGCTCGACGAGGACCCGCGAACCCGGCGGCACATCGCGCTGCATCGCGGCAAGGATCTCAGCCGGGTCCTCGGAGCGCGGATTGTCGTTCGTGAAGACCGAGAAGTCGGCATGCAACGCGGCCGCTTGACCCATCAGCGGACGCTTCTGTCGATCACGGTCACCGCCACAGCCGAGCACGACCAGCACCCGAGCGCCCGGGTCGGCGATCGCCCGTGCGTCCGCGAGGACGGCCGCGACGGCGTCGGGAGTGTGCGCGTAGTCCACAAGTGCGACGAATGGCTGACCGGCGTCGATGCGCTCGAGCCGGCCCGGAACGTCGGCGAGGCCTGCGACTCCCGCGAGTGCGGCTTGGTCGTCGATACCCGCGGCTACGAGGACGAGGTAGGCGAGGGCCGCGTTCGCCAGGTTGACCCGCCCGAGCAGGCTGCAGCCGACGACGACGTCTTGACCGTCGCTTCGCGCCAGGCGCACCGATCCGCGAGACGCCGCCGTCGCCGGGACCTCCTCGATGCGCGCCCAGTCGACGTTGCTCGCGGTGCCGGTCGTGGTGATCGGCACCGTCGCTTCGAGCACCAGCCGCTCGCCCCAGCGGTCCTCGACGCACACGACTCCTCGCTGCGAGTGGGCGGGCGTGAACAGCTGCGCCTTGGCGTTGAAGTAGTCGTCCATGTCGCAATGGAAGTCGAGGTGGTCCTGTGACAGGTTCGTGAACGCCGCGACATCGAACACGACACCGTCGACCCGGCCGAGCGCGAGGGCATGGCTCGACACCTCCATCGCGACGGCGTCCGCCCCGCGCTCCTTCATCACAGCCAGCAGGGCGTGCAGGTCCGTGGCCTCCGGAGTCGTCCGCGCACTGGGCAGGACCTCGGCGCCGACCCGCGTCTCGATGGTCCCCACCAGCCCGGTGGTGCGGCCGGCCGCCCGAAGGCCGGCGTCGATGAGGTACGCCGTTGTCGTCTTGCCGTTGGTGCCGGTGACACCGAAGATCGTCATTGCGGTCGCCGGATCGCCATATGTCCAAGCCGCGGCGCTTCCCATGGCAAGCCGCGGGTCGTCGACCACGACGATCGCCGTGATTCCGGCGTCGCGCGCCGCCGCGACAGATGCCGGGTCGGTCAGCACTGCCACCGCCCCAGCGGCCACGGCCTGCTCGACATGAGCGATGCCGTGGGTGTGCGCTCCGGCTCGAGCGACGTAGAGATCGCCGGCAACCACCGAGCGCGAGTCGTGAGTGATGCCGGTCACCGTGACCGAGCCGTCGCCGTCGAGGTGCACCGGAGACAGGCCGTCACCACGAAGCCGGTCGAGCAGGTGGGTAACCAGTTTCGGCGCCACCGCCGACGGTCGGACGGGGAGATCGGACATTGCCGGGGACGCTACCCGGCTTACCAGGTGAGCTTCGCCTTGGCAGGCTTGGTGAAGGTCGGGGGGATGTGGAGGGTTCGAAGCGCAAAGGACATCACGGTCTTGAACACCGGTGCGGCGACGAGACCACCGAAATAGCCGCGAACCGGTCGTTCGAGAACCACCTCGCACACCAGCTTCGGATCGTCGGCGGGCACCATGCCGACGAAGCTCGCGTCATACCCCGCGCCGCTGTAGCCGCCGTGACCGTTGGAGCGGTTCGCGGTACCGGTCTTGCCGGCGATCCGGTAGCCGGGGATTCGGGCGGCGGGAGCGGTTCCTTCGTCCGTCGTGACGGACTCCAGGATGCGGCGCACCTTGGCTGCGACGTCCGCACTGATCACCTGGCGACGGGCGGGCGCGGAGGCCCGCTTGAACTCGCCGTTGTTGCCGACGGTTCCCTCGACGATGTTCGGCGTGACCCGCACGCCGTTGTTCGCGATCGTGGAGTACAGGCTCGCCACCTGCATGGCCGTCACGCTGAGGCCCTGACCGAACGCGAGAGTTGGCAATGTCGTTGCCGACCATTGATCGACCGGGAGCAGCACGCCCGCGCTCTCGCCGGGCAGCCCGATCCCGGTCGCCTGACCGAAGCCGAAAGCGCGCAGGTAGTCGTAGAGGCGCTGCTCGCCAAGCCGCTTGGCGACCTGAATCGCGCCGATGTTGCTGGAGTACGCGAGGACACCGGTCAGCGTGAGGTGCTCCGTGCCGTGGTTCTCGGCGTCATGGAAGGTGCTGCCGCCGTACTGGAACGTGTTGGGAATCACGAACTTCGATCTCGGCGTGACCAGACCGTTTTGCAGCGCGGCCGACACCGTCACCGACTTGATGACGCTGCCCGGCTCATAGACGTCGCTGACCGCCGGATCGCCGAGATCCGCGGCACTGGCCTTGCTGAGGTCGTTGGGGTCGAATCCCGGCGCGACGGCCAGCGCGAGGACCTGACCGTTGCGAGGGTTCATCACGATGACCGTGCCGGACAGCGCGTGGGTGGCCTTCACCTGTGCGGTGATCGCCTGCTGCGCTTCGTACTGGATGTCGCGCTGCAGCGTCAGGCGCAGCCCTTCACCGGCTTTCGCCGCGGTTGCGATGTCCTGACCGTCGGGAATCGGCGCGCCGTTGGCACCCACCTCGTAGTGCGCGACGCCGTTACGGCCGGCGAGCTGGCGCTGGTAGGACAGCTCCAGCCCGCCAAGCCCTTGACCGGACGCCCCGACGAAGCCCACGACGTTCGATGCGAGCGCACCGTCTGGGTAGATCCGCCGGCTCGAGTCCGGCGTCGAGATGCCGGCCAGGTTGAGCGCGTCGACCGCATCGCCCTCTGACGGCGGCACCGCTGCCGCCAGCCGGGCGTACTGGCCCGGACCGGACAGCTGCGCCTCGAGTGTGTCGCGCTTCATCTGCAACACCGGTGCCAGCGCGTCGGCGACCTTTGCCGGGTCCGTGATCACACTCGGGTCCGCCACGATGTCGCGCGCGTCGACGGTCTCCGCCAGCGGGTGCCCGTTGCGGTCGGTGATCGCGCCGCGGGTCGCCGTGAGGGTCACGGTGTGCAGCCGCTGGTGGGCCGCGGCGGCTGCGTATGTCGCCCGGTCGACGCCCTGCAGCTGGACGAGCCGCGCGGCGATGAGCGACATCAGCATGAGCGTCACGAGCAACACCGCCGACAGCCGACGACGCGTGCTCGGCGCGCGACGGCGCGAACGTGCTGCGGGACGAGGTGCGGGACGAGGTGCGGGGCGGCGCTGCGGCGGACGGGCTGGGGTTCGCGTCGTCGTCACTGGTGCGCTGCCTCGTGGTGGTGCGGGTGCGTGGTGGTCTGGGTTTGCGTGGTCTGGGTTTGCGTGCTCTGCGTCTGCTGCGTCTTCGGCTGCGTCGCGCCGGTGTTCGCGGCGGCCGAGCTGGCGCGCGTTGCCTTCGCGTCCGCCGGCTTGGTCGCCGTAGTGGTGGTCGGCGTGATGACGGCCGCGATCGCGGCCGGACTGTTCGCCGCGACCTCGTGCGCAATGATCCGGCCGTTGGGCCGCTGGTGGTAGCCGATGACTACCGATGGCACCATGCCGAGGGCCTTTGCGCGCTGGCGCAACGCCGCCGGAGCGGAGTCGAGCTGAACTTGCTGTTCGAGGCGCTGCTCGGAATCCGTCAGGTTCGCGAGCTTCTGCTGCAGCGAGGTCTGGTGGAACGCGTCCTGCGCCGCGAGGGTGTGCAGCATCAGCAACGACAGCAGTCCGGACAGCAGCAGCCCGCCGACCAGGAGCACGAACGGCGTACGACCGACAACCCGTTGCGGCGCAACGACAACCAGCCGTGGACGCGCCTTGACGGCACCGCCGGCACGAACCGGCAGCGCCTTGCGGGCGGCAGCAGTGGTCATGCGGCCGCCCTCACCCGCTCGACCGCGCGCAACCGCACCGACGCGGCCCGCGGGTTCGCGGCGATCTCCGCCTCGGAGGCTTGCTCAGCACCTCGCGTGAGCAGCTTCAGCTGCGGCAGGTCATGTTCTGGGATGACCGGCAGGTCGACCGGCGTGGTGACGGTCGAGCCGGCCGCGAAGGCACGCTTGACGATGCGGTCCTCGAGCGACTGGTAGGCCAGGACGACGAGCCGGCCACCGACTCGCAGCGCCGTTATGGCCGCCGGCAGCGCACGCTCGAGCACGCCGAGCTCGTCGTTCACCTCGATGCGCAATGCCTGGAACGTGCGCTTCGCGGGATGTCCACCGGTACGACGCGTCGCGGCTGGGACGGCGTCTCGCACCAGCTCGGCAAGTCGTGCCGACGAGGTGACCGGCCCGGACTGGCGTTCCCGGACGATTGCCTCGGCGATCCGTCGGGCGAACCGCTCCTCGCCGTACTCCCGAAGGACGCGCGTGAGGTCCGCGGCGGAGTACTCGTTGACGACGTCGGCGGCCGACCGACCGCGGGTCGGGTCCATGCGCATGTCGAGAGCGGTGTCTCGCGAGTAGGCGAAGCCGCGCTCGTCATCGTCGAGCTGCATCGACGAGACGCCGAGGTCGAACAGGACGCCGTCGACGTGGTCGACGCCGGCCGCTTCGAGGATCTGCGGCAACGTGTCGTACACGCCGTGCACCAGCTGCACGCGGTCGCGATGCGAAGCGAGCCGCTTCTCGCTGTGGGCGAGCGCGTTGGGATCGCGGTCGATGCCGATCATGTGCAGCGCGGGATGCCGCTCCAGCAGCGCCTCGGTATGTCCGCCGAGCCCGAGCGTGGCGTCGACGACGACGGCCCCCGCGGCACCCGCCACCGGCTCGAGCAGCTCGAGCACCCGGTCGAGCAGCACCGGTACGTGAGCGGAGTCGGGGCCTGACATGACGTCCTTTCGCGGCGGGTGGCGGTCTCGGGTCTGGGGACGTCGGTGTGTGGCCTGGTCCCCGCCGTCGACGCCTGAGACCGGGGAAGTGATCTCAGGGGCCGTCGACGGAGGCCACGACACACACCGCGGGGAATCGCGGCGCGGGGCACTAGAACAGGCCGGGCACCTCCCGTTCCGACAGCGAGGAGTAGGCCTCGCGCTGGCTGGAGTGGTAGTCGCGCCAGACCGGCTCGTCCCAGATCTCGAGGTAGCTGTTCAGTCCGACGACGGCGACCTCGCGGGTCAGCCCGGCGTACTCGCGCAGCGACTGCGGGACGGTGACCCGCCCCTGGCGGTCCGGCACCTCGTCGTGGGCGTCGCCGAAGGCCATCCGGTGGAAGTCGCGTGTCTCACGCAGCGCCATCGGCGCCTCGCGTGCCCGCTCCGTCACCCGAACCCACTCAGCCATCGGGAAGACCCGCAGGCAACGTTCCTGGCCGGGCGCGATCACCAGGCCCGCCGAGAGCTCGTCACGGAACTTGGCCGGCAGGAAGAGCCGGCCCTTCTCGTCGAGGCGGGGGGTGAAGGTGCCAAGGAACACGCTCCACCTCCCCGTCGCGACCTATCTCCATCTGCGGGTGAACGCCCCACAACGCTCCCCATAGCGCACCACGCTACTCCCCTTTGCTCCTCTGTCAACCACATCAGCCTCAATTTGCTCCACTCGGCGCCCACCGGCGCTGTGCCACACTTGGCGCTCAGAACTGGGGTCGTTGAGCAAGGAGGGGTCGCGCGGTGGCGACGTCGTCAGGCAGGGGCCCCAGCCGCCCCGCTCGCGGCAGCTCCCGCGGCTCGGCCGTGCCGCAGGCCCGCGAGATCGCCGAGATCGGCGCCCGGATCGCCGAGGCAGTCGAGAGCGTGATCGAGGGCAAGGCCGAGGAGGTCCAGCTCGCGGTCGCCGTCCTGCTCGCGGAGGGCCACCTGCTGGTGGAGGACGTCCCAGGCGTCGGCAAGACCATGCTGGCGAAAGCACTTGCACGCGCAATCGACTGCTCGGTTCGCCGCGTGCAGTTCACCCCGGACCTGCTGCCCAGCGACGTGACCGGGGTGTCGGTCTACAACCAGAACACCCGTGAGTTCGAGTTCAAGCCGGGCGCGATCTTCGCCAACATCGTCGTCGGCGACGAGATCAACCGCGCCTCCCCCAAGACCCAGTCCGCGCTGCTCGAGTGCATGGAGGAGCGCCAGGTCACCGTCGACGGCATCACCTACGAGCTCGACGCCCCGTTCATGGTGATCGCGACGCAGAACCCGATCGAGATGGAGGGCACCTATCCCCTCCCCGAGGCCCAGCGGGACCGCTTCACCGCCCGAATCGCGCTCGGCTACCCGTCACCCGATGCCGAGCTGGCGATGATCGACACCCACGGCACGGCCTCGCCACTGGACTACCTCAAGCCCGTGACGGACGACCAGGAGGTCGCCCGGCTGATCGGCGGCGTCCGGCAGATCCACGTCGCGGACAGCGTCCGCGGCTACGCCGTCGACCTGGTCACCGCGACCCGCCAGCACCCGGACCTTCGGCTCGGCGCCTCCCCGCGCGCGACGCTGCACCTGCTGCGGGCCGGCCGCGCCGTCGCCGCTCTGGAGGAGCGGGACTACGTGCTCCCCGACGACCTGCAGGCACTCGCCGAGCCGGTCCTCGCCCACCGGCTGCTGCTGTCCGCCGACGCACAGATCGCGCGGCGCCCCGTGACGGCCGTCCTCGCCGACATCTTGGCCGCCGTGCCCGTGCCGGCCGCCTCCGCGCGCCGCATGGCCTAGCCAGAAATGGCGTAGACAGAAGTCGTGAACCACCCCAGCGCGCCGATCGTCTGATCTACGTGAACGCGGTCCGCCTCGCGCTTCGGTCGCTGACCCTGCGTGGGCGCTGCACGCTCGCCGCGGGCGTCACCGCGGCGCTGTCCGGGGTGATCCTCAAGGAAGCCGACCTGCTCCGCCTCGGCCTGTTGCTGCTCGCGCTTCCCCTCATTGCCGCTCTGTTCGTCGTACGAACCCGGTTCCGCCTCACCTGCACGCGCCGGCTCGAACCCGCCCGGCTTCCGGCGGGAGCTCGCTCCCGGGCGGTGCTGCGGATCGAGAACGTCTCGCGGCTGCCGACCGGACTGCTGCTGGTCGAGGACACGATTCCCTACCTGCTCGGCGGACGGCCCCGCGTCGTCATCGAGCGGCTCGCACCGAAGCGGCCGATCGATGTCGGCTACCACATCAACGGTGAGGTGCGCGGCCGCTACACCGTCGGTCCACTGACCGTCCGCCTGCTCGATCCGTTCGGCCTGTGCGAGCTGCCGCGCGCCTTCACGAGCGTCGACACGCTCGTCGTCACACCGCCCGTGGAGGTGCTCCCCGACGCCACGTTGCGGGGCGAGTGGGGCGGCGCGGGGCAGAGCACCAACCGGGCGGTGTCGACGCACGGCGACGACGACGTGGCGACCCGCGAGTACCGCCACGGCGACGACCTGCGCCGCATTCACTGGCGTACGACGGCACGACGTGGCGAGCTCACGGTTCGCCGCGAGGAACAGCCCTGGGAAAGCCGCGCGGCCGTCCTGCTCGACGCGCGCCTGGTCGCCCACCGCGGCGAAGGACCGGCGTCGTCGTTGGAGTGGGCGGTCTCCGCGGCGGCGTCGGTGAGCCGGCATCTCGCCGAGCGCGGCTTCGACGTTCGACTGGTCACCGATGCCGGCGGTGAGGTGTCGTCATCAGCACTCGGCGTCGCGGGCTTCGACGGCGCGATGCTCGATGTGCTCGCGGCCCTGACCCCGTCGACCGGTCAGACCATGCACGTCGGCGTCGAGTCGACCCGACGTGCCGGTGGCCAGGGTTTGATCGTGGCGATTGTCGGCACCGTCCAGCCCGACGATGCCGAACGACTTGCCCGGCTACGCGCGGCCGATCGGTCCACGGGCGTCGTCTTCATGCTCGACACAGACACCTGGTCACCGACCCCAACCACGACCCAGTCCGCCGATCACGAACGCGCCGCCGGGATGCTGTCGGCTGCCGGATGGCGGGTCGTCCAGGTACGACGCGGTGACTCGATCGCGCGCCTGTGGGGGTCGCTCGGCCCCGCCCCGACTCGTGCTGCGGCGGTCGCCCGGTGAGCGGGCCGCTGCGACTCACGGTCTACGCGATGGTCGCGTCGATGCTGTCGGCGCTGACGTTGTCCGCGGTCTTCGCCTCGGCCGCCTGGGTGTTTCCGGTGATGGTCGCCGTGTTCCTGGTGTCGGCTTCGTGTGCGCTGATTCGCTGGTCACCGCTGCCGTCGGTGCTGGAGCCGCTCACCGCGACGCTCGCCGTCCTGCTCTGGGTCACCTGGCTCTACGCCCATTCCCAGGCGACGGCCGGCTTCGTGCCCAACGGGGCATCGATGCGGACGCTGGACCACCTCGCACGCGCCGGCTTCACCGACGTGCGCAAGCTGCCCCCGCCGGTCCCGACGCATCATGGCCTCGTTCTCATCACCGTGGTCGGCACCGCGGTCGTCGCACTCGTTGTCGATTTGCTGACCGTCACGCTGCGGCGTGCGGCACTCGCCGGTGTTCCGCTGCTCGCGCTTTTCACGGTGTGTGCGGCGACCAGCCGCAACGGCGTGAATGTCGCGGCGTTCATTCCCGCGTCGGCCGGCTACCTGATGCTGCTGTACGCCGACAACCGGGAGCGAGTGACCAGGTGGGGCGCCGCGATGGGCTCCGGGAGCAACGCGCGGCCGGCACCGACCCGCTCGGTGGAGAACCTGCTGCCCTCGGCACCCGCATCGCTCGGCCGCCGGGTCGGCGCCGCAGCCATCGGCTTCAGCGTGGTGGTGCCACTGGCACTGCCCGGCATCCACGCCGGCTTCGGCGGCCACGGCGGAGGCGGCGGCAACGGCAAGGGCGGTGGCGGCAGCGTCACCACGATCGACCCGATCGTGTCCGTGAACCATGACCTGACCAGCAGCCTCAACGCACCGGTGCTCACCTACACGACGACGACCGAGACGCCGGACTACCTGCGGATGACCTCACTCGACCTCTTCGGCGCCGGCACGTTCACGTCAGCTCCGTTGAACGCGGAGCCTGAGGCTCGGGTCAGAAACGGCCTCGACGTCGTCGCGCCGTCGAACCAGGTGGTGACGACGAACGTGACCGTCGCCAGGCCGTTCGCGTTTCGCTGGCTACCGATGCCGACCGTCGCAACCTCCGTCAACGTCGGCGGCGACTGGCGGTTCGACCCGATCACCTCGACGACGTTCTCCGCGAGCGACACCACCTCGGGTCTGCGCTACACCGTCGTCAGCTCGCCGAACCTCCCGACGCCGGCCCAGCTGGCGCACGCCGAGCCCACCACCAGCGGCGACGCGACCGCGGATCTGGCCCTGCCGGTCGTCTCGCCCACGGTGCACCGGCTGACTCGCGAGGTCACCGCGGGCGCAAACAGCAAGTACGACGCTGCGCTCGACATCCAGCGGTTCCTGACCAGCAAGCCCTTCTTCTACACGACCGTTCCGCCGCAGGCGCCCGGCAACCTCGACTCGCTCACCTACTTCCTCACGGTCAGCCACGGCGGCTTCTGTCAGCAGTACGCGACCGCCATGGCAGTCATGGCACGGCTCGCCGGGATCCCGTCCCGGGTCGCGGTCGGGTTCACGCCCGGAACTCGCGGCTCCGACGGCAGGTGGCTGGTCACCACCCACGATGCTCACGCCTGGCCGGAGCTGTACTTCCCGGTGTACGGGTGGCTGCCGTTCGAGCCGACGCCGCGCGGTGACGGCCAGACCGTCACCCCGTCGTACGCCCGTGCCGTACCGAACCACCACGGCGGGGCAACCAACGAGCCCAACACCGGCAAGGGCGATCCATCGCTGATCAAGCACCCCACCGGGAAGGGCAAGAACACCAAGGGTGGCAACGCCGGCAAGACCGGCGCGACGAAGGCCGCGACGCACTCGTCGCACTCGGTGGGCTCGACGCTGTGGATCATCGTCGGTGCCCTCGCCGTCCTCGCCCTCATCCTGCCCGGCGCTACGCGGCAGCTGACGCGACGCAAGCGGCTGCTGCAGCTTGTCGGGCCGAATCCGTCATCCGGCGCCGCGTGGGCCGAGCTTCGCGACAGCGCCATCGACGCCGGCGCTCCGTGGGACGACGGCCGCTCCCCCCGCCAGTCGGCGTACGCGCTGGGCCAGTGGCTCGGCGCGGCAAGCGAGCTCCGAAGCGCACTCGGCCGGCTGACCCGCGCCGAGGAAGAGGACCGCTACTCGGCGCACCCGACCGCCGGGAACGGCTCTCCCGCAGCTGACCTTCGCGCGATCCGCGCCGCGTTGCGACACCGGCAGGGCGGCCGTCGCAGTGTGCGAGCCATCCTGATGCCGCCTTCGACGATGCGCCGGCTGTCGACCTGGTGGTCGGCGATGGCCGACAGCATCGACGAGGCGCGGCCGCGGAAGCTAAGCGTCAGACGCGGCCGGCTGGCGCGCTGAGTCCGCGGGCTCGTAGACGAGTACGGCGTCGTCGTAGCCGCGCAGCCGGATCTCCTCGCGCACGCTCCACGACGCGGCCTCGCCGCCGGCTCGGGCGACCGCTTCCTCGCTGGCCAGCACTCGGCCGAGTCGGCCCTTCGCCTCGTCGGTGAGGCGCGCCGCCTCGTTCACCGGCGAGCCGACAACGGTGTACTCGAACCGCTCCTCGGCACCGATGTTCCCGGCTACGACGGTACCGGCGGAGACTCCGATCGCCGCGTCGATCTCGGGATGCGCCGCCGCGATCGCAAGCAGCTCGCGACGCAACGTGCGCGCCGCTCGCAGTGCGCGTCCCGCACAGTCGTCGGTCGCCGCCGGTGCGCCGAACACCGCCAGCGCGCCGTCACCTTCGAACTTGTTGACCCACCCGCCTTCGCTGGACACGACGCGGACGACCGTTCCGAAGAACTGGTTGAGCAGCGCCACGACATCTTCCGGCGCCTGAGTCTGCGCAAGCTTGGTCGAACCGATCACGTCGACGAAGACGACGCCGACCTCTCGGCGCTCGCCGCCGAGGACGACGTCGCCGGCAGCGATCGCTTCACGCGCGACGTCGACCCCCACGTGCCGGCCGAACAGGTCTGACAGCACCGCGCGCTCCCGCAACCCGGCGACCATCTGGTTGAACCCGGCTTGCAGCATTCCGATCTCGCCGCCGTCGTCGACCGGGATCGCCACGTCGAGCTCGCCGTTCTGGACCTGGCGAACCGCGCTTCGAAGCCCGAGCAACGGCGTGGCGAGCGATCGGGTCGCGACGTGCACGACCAGGCTCCCGGCGATGAAGGCCGCGCCGATGATGAACCAGATGGCGGCGGCGCTCGGCGGCTGCGAGGACGGGCGGCCGACGAACGTCAGGCCGATCATCAGCAGGAACACGTCGGCTCCCACAACCCAGGACAGCAGCAGCTTGGTCCACACGCCGGGCGCGAGGCGGCGTTCGAGCGCGCGCCCGGCGAGGCCCACCGCGACCAGCGGCCGGATCGCCCATTCGGCGATCAGATAGGTCAGCCCGCAGGTCGTGAGCCCACCGAGCCAGATCGACATCGCCACCCGCACGGTGCTCTGCCACGGGTGCGAGACGGCACTGAGACCCGTCCAGATCACGACTGCCCCGAACCAGCCGATCATGCCCTGCACGGCGTAGTGGGCGGGCAGCCGTAGCAACGCTCGAAGGTCGTCGTCGGTCGGCTCTCGCTGTGAGTCGAGCCAGGCAGTCGCCCGGCGGAACATCCGCCTCCCGCTCCAGACGCCGAGCGGACCGGTCAGCGCGAGGTACCCGGCCAGCGTGATCGCATCGACCTGGGTGAACCCGATCTGCCCCTTGAGATGCGCGGCGGTGAGCGCGCCTGAGCCCGCCGCCAGCAAGGCTCCGGCCAGGTGCGCCGTCGGGACTCGCACCGTGATGCGGCGCCCGACGCGCTCAGTCAGCTCCGTGGTGCCGTCACAGGCGAACACGGGGGCAGCGTAGGGCGCAGACGATCACGAGGTCTGCAAAGTGTGACGAAGGCGACTGCCTAGCCGTCGCCGTCCTGACGGCGCTGCCAGCGGTCTTCGAGCCGCTGCATGAACGAGCGACGTTCGCCGTGAACCCGCGGCGCCCGGGTGCGAGGCTCGCGGTCACTGCGGCGTCGAGGTCTCGGGCTGTCGCTCGCCGGCGCAAGCCGATGTCCGGTCATGCGCTGCCACGAGGCGATTCCGTAGGTGACGCTCGCCAGCATCACGACGAAACCCGCGACGCCGAGCGCGATGAGCGGAACGATCACGCCGGCCAGCAGCATCGCCGTGCCGGCCACGACGCCCAGCACGGCTCGCACGACCCGCCCGCGATAGTGGCTGCGAACATCCGCGGACCGGTACAGCCGGGCGAACTTGGGGTCATCGGCATAGAGCGCCTGCTCGATCTGTTCGAGCAGCCGCTGCTCATGATCAGAGAGCGGCACGACGCCTCCCTGACAGCTCTACCGTCGCCACGGCCATAACCCAGGATACGGGCGCGACCTGACACTCGGCTAGCGCCAGTTTTCGCTGACAACCCGGGCTAATCGTCATTCGCCGGACGCCGCACCAACGCCGCCGGGCGGACCGCGCCGCGGCCGAACCGCTCGGTGACCCGGTCCATCGCCTGCTCGGCGGCCCGCCATTCCTCGGACTCGCCGGACAGCGACAGCTGCTCCGGGGTGTCGACGGCGCGCGCGAGTCCCTCCACCCGCACTCCGACCAGCCGCAGTGGCGTGCCGTCGATCTGGAGAGCGTCGTACAGGTGGCAGGCGGTGTCGTAGATCACCCGCGCGATGTCGGTGTGCTGGGTCAGCGTGCGTGACCGGCTGATCGTGCGGAAGTCGGTGAAGCGCACCTTGATCGCCACGGTCCGCGCGACCTGACCGCTCGCCCGCAGCCGTTCCGCACATCGTTCGGAGAGCCGCAGCAGTTCCCGCACGATGCCCTCGCGGTCGGCGATGTCCCGCGCGAATGTCTCCTCCGCGCCGATCGTGCGATCCGGCTCGTCGGGCACCACCCGGCGCGGGTCCTCGCCGTTGGCGAGCGCGTGCAGGTGTGCGCCCGCTGCCTTGCCCACCGTGTGGATCAGAGTCGACACCGGCGTCGCCGCGATGTCGCCGATGGTGCGCAGCCCGATCCGGCTCAGCGCCTCCTCGGTCTTGTCGCCGACTCCCCACAACGCGCCGATCGGCAGCGGATGCAGGAAGGCGAGCACCGACTCCTTCGGGATGACGAGCAACCCGTCGGGCTTCGCGTGCGACGA
Source organism: Mycobacteriales bacterium (assembly GCA_035548055.1). Taxonomy (GTDB): domain Bacteria; phylum Actinomycetota; class Actinomycetes; order JAFAQI01; family JAFAQI01; genus DASZTV01. The sequence goes on from DASZTL010000048.1 coordinate 71,169, forward strand.
CGCGAGCTTCGCGACGAACTTGTTGGCGGCGACACCGATCGAGCACGGCAGCTGTTGCTCGGTCGCGATCCGCTCCCGGATGTGTACGGCGATCTGCCGCGCGCTCCCCATCCGCCGGATCGCGCCCGACACGTCCATGAACGCCTCGTCGAGAGCGAGCGGCTCGACCTCCGGCGTCACCGTCCGGAACACGGCCATCACTTCGCGGGACGCCTCGCTGTAGGCCGCATGGTCCGGCGGCACGACCACGAGCCCGGCGCAGCGGCGCATGGCCTGCGCCATCGGCATCGCGCTGTGCACGCCGAACTCGCGGGCTTCGTAGGTCGCCGCCAGGACGACCGACCGACCGCCCGGGTGACCGACGACCACCGGCTTGCCTTTCAGCTCCGGGTTCCGGCGCAGCTCGACGCTGGCGTAGAACGCGTCCATGTCGGCGTGCAGGATCGTGCAGCCGGTGTCATCGCCCGGCAGGTCGAGAGGGCGGCGACCGCGCTCGAGCTGCCGACGGCTCAAGACGGCTTCTCGGCGAGGACGTGCAACGACGTGGCGACCTGCAGATACGACGGGTCCGTGGCGACGGCGTGCTCCAAGGCGACGAGCTCCTCCGCCGCCGCCACGTCGCCCTCGAGCAACGCCGTCGGCGCGCTGTCGGCGAAGATCCGGATTCCGTGGACGCTGACCGGGCGAAGCCCGGCGTCGGCGACGAGCGCCTGGATCCCGTCCGCAGTGAACCGCCGGCGCAGCGGATCGTGCGGTCCGCTCACCCCGGTGTCGCCGGCGAGCATCGCGCGCGCTTCGCCGAGCCGTCCGCTGGCCACCCGCGCCAGGGTTGCCGCGACCCGGTTCGCGACCAGAACGCTCGCGATTCCGCCCGGGCGGAGCACGTCGACGAATGCCTGCAGCGCGGCCATCGGATCGTCGACGACCTCGAGCACGCTGTGGCACAGGACCGCGACGACGGACTCGCCGTCGAGCAGCATCGCCACGTCGCCGGCGTCACCTTGCCGGGCGGTCACTCGCTGGGCCACACCCGCCTCCATCGCCCGACGCTCGAGGGCGGCGAGGGAGTCCGGGCTGGGGTCGATGACGGTGATCGAGTAGCCGAGCTCGGCCAGCGGGACGGCGAAGCCGCCCGTGCCGCCGCCGACGTCGAGGATGCTCACCTCACCGGGTGCCCCCGGGAAAGCGGCGAAGGCACCCCGCAGCACCTCCCAGAGCACCGCAGTACGGGCCGGGTTGCGATGCGTTCTCCGGTCCGCGGACATGGGTCTAACGGTAGGGCTTGGCCTGCCGCGAGGTTGCCGGATTAGCCGGGTACACCGGGGCGGGACCCGCCACGGCCACTTCCAGCGGGAGCATCGTCTGCCGCACCGCCGGAAGGCCGAGCCGCGCGGCGACGAGATCGAGGAACAGCCCCGCGTCACGCACCAGGTCGTCGGCCTCGCGCGCCGTCACGGCGCCACGCATGCCCGCCTGCGCGGCGACGCGCTTGTCAGCGCCCGCGGCGAAGAACGCCGCCCACTCCGCCAGCTCGGGCGCGACCCGAACCAGCAGCGTCCAGACGCTGGTCGGCCGGCCGCGACGCAACGGACGGTCCACCTCCGGGCGGGCCTCTGCCGCAAGTACCGCCGCGGCGGCGCGCAGCGCCGCCAGGTGAGCCTCGGCGTACCGCTCGCCGACCTCGCGCGCCTGCTCGGCTTCACCGAGCGCGCGGCGAGCAGCGACCGCCAGCCGCAGCGCCGAGGCGGGCACCGTGTGTCCCGGCGCAGGTGCCCTGACGGGGGTGTCGAGCATCGCTGTCATGGTTCGAACATACGTTCGATGGGCGTTCGCGTCAAGCACCTGATCCACGTGCGTTACGTTCCGGTCGTGAACGCCCAGCGAGCCACGGTCGAGCGATGATTCGCTTCGCCCACGTGGACGCGGCCCGGATGCGCGCCTTGGCCGGCCCGGCCGCGTCCGTGTACGGCGCCGCGATGGCGCGCTCGCCGGAGGTCGTGGTTCAGCGCCGCGACATCATCGCCGGTCACACCGCCTATCCGGGGTTCATCGGCGCGGCCGCCTTCGACATCGACGAGGCCGACGTGGCCGCTGAGGGCGAGCTGGTCGGCTTCGGCTACGGGTACCTCGGCGCCAGTGGACAGTGGTGGCACGACACCGTCGCGCATGCCCTCGGCCGCGACGGCGCGAAGCGGTGGCTGCGCGATGGCTTCGAGCTCGCCGAGCTTCACGTGCTGCCGGGCTATCAGGGCGGCGGGCTCGGCCGGCACCTCCTCACGGACGTGCTGTCCCGGACCACCGCCCGCCATGCGGTCCTGTCGACTCCCGACACCGAGTCCCCGGCTCGGCTGCTGTACCGCTCGTACGGGTTCGAGGACCTGGTCTGCAACTTCTACTTCCCGGGCAGCTCGGAGTGCTACGCGATCATGGGAATCGACCTGTGATCGCCGACTGCGCGGACCGCTAGGTGCGTGACGTCGTCGTAGTGGGCGGCGGCCACAACGGCCTGATCGCCGCTTGCTATCTCGCGCGCACCGGTCTCGACGTCGAAGTCATCGAGCGCGACGCCGTCCTGGGCGGCGCGGTCTCGACGGTGGAGCGTTGGCCCGGTGTCCGGGTGGACCGAGGCTCCAGCGTGCACGTGATGGTGCGCCACACCGGCATCGCCGAGGAGCTGGCGCTGCAAGAGGTGGGGCTGGTCTACGACGATGTCGAGCCGTGGGCCGTTTTGCCGCATCCCGACGGGGCGCTGCGCTTCTCGAGTGACCTCGACCAGACCTGTACGTCGATCGAGGCCGCCTGCGGCTCGAAGGACGCGCAGGCCTACCGCGACTTCATCGCAGAGTGGACGCCGAGAATGCGGTGGTTCCTCGACGCCGCGGCCGCCCCACCCAGCATGGCCTCATTGGGCCGGCGTGGTTTGTCGTTGATGCGCCGGCAACGGCGTCGCCCGGCCGAGGTGATTCGCACGTTCGTCGAGCCGGCGGAGGCCGCCTTGGCGCGCCGGTTCGACGACGGCCGGCTGCGCGCCGCGCTCGGCTGGTGGGCCGCGCAGTCCGGCCCACCGCCGCATGCCGTCGGCACCGCACCGATGGCCGGCACCGCGGCACTATTCCACATGCGACCTGCCGGCCGACCGCGCGGCGGGAGCGGTCGGCTCAGCGAAGCACTCGCGACGCGATTGGCGTCGTTCGGCGGATCGGTCCGGACCAGCGATCCCGTCACCTCGATCACGCCTCGCGCCGGCGGGACGTGCACCGTCGTGACGCGGTCGGGCGACCGGATCGTCACGCGTGCCGTGGTCGCCGCGTGCCACGCCGCGGACACCGCGCGGCTACTCGGCGACGACGCGGCAAGACGCGAGATCCGCATCGGCGACGGGCTCGGCATGGTGGCGCGCCTGCTCACCGACCGGCTGCCGAGCTACCGGGTGGAGGTGCCCGGCACGCACACCGCGATGCAGCTGCTGGTCGACTCCCCCGCACAGCTCCGCACGGCGTACGGCGACTTCCTGCGCGGCGAGCCGTCGAGTGACCCACCGCTGATCGTGATGACGCCGACGGCCGTCGACCCGACGCTGGCGCCGCCCGGTCGCCACGTCGTGTCGGTGTGGGCGCAATGGCATCCGGCGAACCTGCGAAGCGGCGACTGGGACAGCGAGCGGGAACGCGTCGGCGACGCCTTGCTCCGCGCCGTCGATAGATGGGCGCCGGGCTTCTCGGCCGGCGTGATCGAACGTTTCGTGCAGACCCCGCTCGATCTCGAGCGCGAGCTCGGCCTCCACGCGGGCAACGTCATGCATGTCGAGACCGAGCTCGACGCCTTGTTCGGCCTGCGGCCGCTACCCGGCTGGTCGGCCTACCGCACGCCCTACCCGGGCGTCTATGTGTGCGGTGCCTCGACCCATCCCGGCGGCGGGGTGTGGGGCGCGAGCGGAAGGTCCGTTGCCGAGATCGTCAGGCGCGATCTGCGACGTCGTTGAGACCGAGCCGCTGATAGATCTCGCGCGACGACGTGGAGCGGTTGAGCGTGATGAAGTGCAAGCCCGGCACGCCTTCGGCGAGCAGCGTCTCGCACAGCTCGGTCGCGACCTCGACGCCGATCGCCCGCACCGCCGCCGGGTCGTCCTCCACGGCATGGAGCCGCTCGGCGATCTCAACCGGGAACGCCGCACCGGTGAGCACCGCGAACCGCTCGACCTGCGAGACGTTCGTCACCGGCATGATGCCCGGCAGGATCGGTACGTCGCAGCCGGCCGCCGCGACCCGGTCGCGCAGCCGCAGGTAGTCCTCAGCGCGGAAGAACATCTGCGTGATCGCGAAGTCCGCGCCGGCGCGGCACTTGTCGATGAAGAACTGGACGTCGGAGTCGAAGTCCGGTGACCGCGGGTGCTTCTCGGGAAACGCAGCGACCCCGACGCAGAAGTCACCGGACTCGCGGACGAGCTTCACCAGGTCGGAGGCGTAGCCCACGCCTTGCGGATGGGCGACCCACTCCCCCTGCGGATCGCCGGGCGGGTCGCCGCGCAGCGCGAGGACGTTGCGGATGCCGGCGTCGGCGTACTGGCCGATCACGTGGCGCAGCTCGGCAACCGAGTGGTTGACCGCGGTCAGATGGCCCACCGCGGTCAGTGTCGTCTCTGCCGAGATGCGCTCGGTGATGGAGACGGTGTGGTCCCGGGTGGAGCCGCCGGCGCCGTACGTCACCGACACGAAGGTCGGGTGCAACGCCTCGACCTCGCGCAGCGCCTGCCACAGCGCGCGCTCACCGTCGGGCGTCTTCGGCGGGAAGAACTCGAACGAGAACGACCGCTTGCCGCTCGCCAGCAGGTCTCGAATCGTCATGCGGGTGGCGGGCGTCCCGCGAACCGTCGTCACCCCAGCCACCCGACCAGTATCGGGCAAAGCGGAACGAGCTCAGCGCGGGTGAAATGCTCGGGGCGTGAGTGACGGCGTCCGCGAGCGGGTTGAGGCTGCGCTTCGCGCCTTCATGCACGCCGCGACCGACCAGCTCCGCGCGATCGGTGACGAGCTCATCCCGGTCGCCGAAGCCGCGAGCGAGTTCGTTCTCGACGGCGGCAAGCGGCTGCGGCCCGCGTTCTGCTTCTGGGGGGCGCTGGCAGCGGGGGGTGAGGACTCGGAAGCACTCATCCACGCCGCCGCCAGCCTCGAGCTGCTGCAGGCGTGCGCCCTGGTGCACGACGACCTGATCGACCACAGCGACACCCGGCGGGGCCGGCCCGCGGTGCATCAGCGGTTCACCGACCTCCACCGGGTGTCCGGCTGGCACGGGGATGCCGCCGACTTCGGCGCCGCAGCCGCGATCCTGCTCGGCGACGTGCTGCTGGCGTGGTCGGAGGAGATGTTCCTGACCAGCGGACTCCACGACGGAGCGCTGCGCCGTGGCCAGCCGATCTGCGCGGCCATGCGCACCGAGGTCATGGCCGGGCAGTACCTCGACGTCGTCGAGCAGGCGCGGGGCGGCACGACGGTCGAGCGGGCGCTGCGAGTTGCCCGGCTCAAGTCGGCGAAATACACCGTCGAGCGGCCGTTGCACCTCGGCGGCGCGATCGGTCGGGCCGGTGAAGAGGTGCTGCGCGCGTACAGCGCTTTCGGCCTGCCACTCGGTGAGGCGTTCCAGCTCCGCGACGACCTGCTCGGTGTCTTCGGCGACCCGGCGGTGACCGGGAAGCCCGCCGGCGACGACCTGCGGGAAGGCAAGCAGACCGTGCTGACCGCCCTCGCGATGCAACGAGCACCGGCGGCCGACCGCGACCTGTTGACCGACGTCCTCGGCCGCAGTGACCTCACCAACGATGACGTCGTCGCCGCTCGCGCTGCCATCGACAGCTGCGGTGCAACCGCGGAGGTCGAGACGATGATCTCGACGCGGCTCGATGACGCCGTTGCGGCCCTGGACGGGGTCACTCTCGAGCCGATCGCGCGCGACGCACTCGTGACCTTGGCGGGTGCGGCGAGCTACCGGCACGGGTAGCGGCGGTCGACCGTGCGCAAGGTGAACGGTCAGGCAGACCATGTGGTCGTCGTGGGTGCCGGCCTCGGCGGGCTCTCGGCGGCGCTGCGGCTCGCCGGCGCGGGACGCCGGGTGACGGTGCTGGAACGCGAGGCGCTACCCGGCGGCCGAGCCGGACGGCTCGAGCTCGCCGGCTTTCGGTTCGACACCGGACCGACGGTCCTGACGATGCCGGAGCTGATCGCCGACGCGCTTGCCTGCGTGGGCGAGGACCTCTCCGACTGGCTGGAGCTCTGCCGCATCGAGCCGGCGTATCGCGCCCGGTTCGCCGACGGTTCATCGTTGGACGTCATCGCCGACGTGGACGCGATGGCCGAGCAGATCCGCGACGTGATCGGCACGCGGGACGCGGACGGTTACCGGAGGTTCGCGGCGTTCGCCCGACGGCTCTACGACCTTGAGCGCGCCGACTTCATCGATCGCAACCTCGACGGCCCCCTCGATCTGGTCCGGCCCTCGCTCGCCCGCCTCATCGCGCTGGGCGGGTTCCGCCGGCTGGCGCCGAAGGTCAACTCGTTCTTCGCCGACGAGCGATTGCGCCGCATCTTCACCTTCCAGGCGATGTACGCCGGACGCTCGCCGTACGACGCGCTGGCGATCTACGCGGTGATCGCCTACATGGACTGCGTCGCCGGCGTGTGGTTCCCCACCGGCGGGATGCACGCGCTGCCCGCGGCGTTGGCCGCCGCCGCAACCAAGCACGGTGTCGAGATCCGTTATGACACCGCGGTCGATCGGGTGGAGATGACCGGCTCGCGCGCGGTCGCCGTGCACACCGCCGATGGCGAACGGATCGCCGCGGACGCGGTCGTCCTGAACCCCGACCTCGCAAGCGCGTGGGAGCTGTTGCCACACGGCCGGCCGCGCCGCCTCGACCGGCTCGGCTACTCCCCCTCGTGCGCGTTGCTGCTCGCCGGCTCGTCGCTGCGAACCGGCGACATGGCACACCACACCATCCATTTCGGTGCAGCCTGGCGAGCGACGTTCGACGAGCTGATCCGACAGAAGGTGCCGCCGAGCGACCCCTCGCTGCTCGTGTCGGTCCCCACCGTCTCGGATCCGACGCTTGCTCCACCCGGGAAGTCGTCCTGGTATGTCCTGGCACCGACGCCGAACCTCGACGGTGCGACTGACTGGGGTCGCTTCGGTCCGGGCTACCGTGACCAGATCGTGAACCGACTCGAATCCCTGGGCTACCGCGGGTTTGCCGACGCGATCGAGGCCGAGTCGTGGACCACACCCACGGACTGGGCTCAGCGCGGGATGGCCCGCGGTACGCCGTTCTCGATCGCGCACAGCTTTGGGCAGACCGGTCCGTTCCGGCCGTCCAACCTCGCGTTCGACAACGTCGTCTTCGTCGGTACCGGCACCCAGCCCGGCGTCGGCGTGCCGATGGTGCTGCTGTCGGGACGGCTCGCGGCCGAGCGGATCGTGGGGCCGGTTCGATGAACCACTGGCGGGCGCTCGACGCAGCCGGGATCGTCGATCCGCGCCTGCGCGCGTCGTACCGCGCTTGCCGCGCCGTCAACGCCGCGCACGGCCGCACCTTCTACCTCGCGACGACGCTGCTCCCGCCGGCCAAGCGGCCGGCTGTCCACGCGCTCTACGGCTTCGCCCGGCGAGCCGACGAGATCGTCGACGCGATCGATCCGTCATTGAGCCTCGAGGAGCGCGACCGCCAGCTCACCGAATGGACGGAGCTGCTGCTTCGGGGCGCGGGCGAGGACCCGGTCATGCCCGCCGTGCACGACACGATCGTGCGCAACAACATCCCGCTGGACCTGTTCGACGACTTCCTGGCGTCGATGCGGATGGATCTGACCACGTCGGAGTACGGAACCTGGCACGACCTCGTCGTCTACATGCAGGGATCAGCGGCCGCGATCGGCTCGGAGGTCCTCCCGATCCTCGGAACCGTCCCCGGCGCGATGAATGACGCGGAACCGTACGCACGAACACTCGGCATCGCGTTCCAGCTCACCAACTTCATTCGTGACGTGGGTGAGGACCTTCAGCGAGGTCGGGTGTACCTGCCGAAGGACGACCTCACCGCATTCGGTGTCACCGCCGACGACCTCGCCGCAGGCGTCGTCAACGCGAACATCAGAGCGTTGCTGGCTTTCGAGATCAGCCGCGCGCACGACCTGTATCGATCCGCCGAACCCGGCATCGAGCTGCTTCATCCGTCATCGCGCGAATGCGTGCGGACGGCGTTCCGGCTCTACCGCGGAATCCTCGACGCGGTGGAACGCTCCGGCTACCGGGTGCTCGACCGGCGCGCACAGGTCAGCATCCCGCGACGCCTCGCGATCGCCGCACCGGCGTGGGTGAGAGCTCGCCGCGGCAGATCAGCCGGCTGACGCGTCATACTGCTGCGAGCCCGCCCGCGAAGCCGGTGACGATGGTCATCCTCCCGGTGTCCGCTGCGTTGATCCCTGCCACACGCTGCCGGGTATTGACACCGTCGCTATTCGAACGTATGTTCGAATCATGCGCACGGCGTGGGACCGGCACCAAGAGAGGCAGGCTCACTTCCTGCCGGTCGCGCGCCGCGTCACCGAGCTCGAAGAGCTGCCGCCGGGACCCGCGCTGATCACCGGGCTGCGCGAGCTGCGCGCGACACCGATGACCGAGGAGCTGGCGCTGCGCTGCGTCGTGCAGTGGGAGCGATGCGAGTCCTGGCTGGCCGCGCAGAAGATGGTGATGCTCGGCGAGGCGGACCGCGTTGGCGCAGAGCGCCCGCTGCTCGCCCAAGAGCTCGCGGCGCTCACGAACACGGCCTTCTCGGCGGCAATGGGTCAGCTGGGCCTGACTGATCAGGTCGCGAGGGCACTGGGCTCGGCCTGGTCCGCGCTCGAGCGAGGCGAGCTCACACTCAGCCACGTCAAGGCCCTCGGTCGCGCGGTCGAGCGGTTCCCGGTGTCGGTCGCGCAGCGTGTCGATGAGGCGCTCGTACCGCTCGCGATCGAGCGTCGCTGGACCCCGGCCGAGCTGCGCCGAGCGGCGAGGCGCGCCGCGATCGACGCCGACCCGGACGGGGCAGCCGACCGAGCCGAGCGCGCCAAGGCCGAGTCGGATGTGCTGCTGTATCCCCGCGACGACGACATGGCCGGTCTCGATGCTCATGGCGACGCGGCGACCATGCAGCGGGTCATGGACGTCATCAACCGCGACGCCGAGCAGCTCCGGCGCGACGGAGACCGGCGACCGATCGGGGTTCGGCGGATCACTGCGCTGGCGAACGCCGTCCTCGGGAAGGCCGCCGCCGATCGCCCGACGGTGCAGACGATGGTCACTGTGGACCTCTCGACGTATCTCGGGCTGACGAACCGGCCGGGTGAGCTCTCCGGCTACGGGCCGATCACCGCGGAGCTGGCGCGCCAGCTCTCGCAGGACGCCGAGCTGGTCCGCCTGATCACCGATCCGATCGAAGGAACCGTCGTTGACGTGGGTCGGCGCTCATACCGACCGACCAGGCTGGTGCGCAGGATCGTCGAGGCGCTCCATCCGGTGTGTGCCTTCGCAGGCTGCAACCGCCGCGCGGTGAGCTGCGACAAGGACCACCGGCAAGACTGGCGCGAAGGCGGCCACACCAGCACCTGCAACCTGCAACCGCTGTGCCGGCGACACCACAATCTCAAGACGCAGCGCCTGTGGAGCGTGGACATCGACCCCGACGGGTCTGAGGTGTGGACGAGCCGGCTCGGCTTCAAGTTCGTGCAGCGAGCACCGACGTACCCGATCGATCTGTTCGAGCCGCCACCCGACGACGTGCCGACCGACGTTGCCGATCGGATTCCGGAGCACGATCCCGATCCACCACTCGATGAGATTCCGTGGCCCGACGTTCCCCCACTCAGCGACGAGGAGTTCGAGGCGTTCACCCGCGCCGTCGACGACCTGGAGCTGCACGCGTGGCAAGCCGCGGAACGCGGCTACGACACGTTCCGCGATCTCGGGCTGATCGGCTGACCTCTCGACGAGCCACGACCCCACCACGTCCACCACGCGAGCGTCTGCAACACGAGCGAGAATCCGAACAGCAGGTCCTCGACGGGTGCGTCGGCGATGCGCCAGCCGCCGAAGAGATGCGGCGTCGCGTTGCCGAGCACGTTGCCGGGCGAGTAGATGACGAGCCGCTTCCCGGTGAGGATTCCGTTCACCAGCAGCTGGAAGCAGAAGATGATCGCGTACGAGGCCCAGAACGCCTTGCGGCGCAGCAGGTTCGTCCGCAGCAACCCGAGATCGAGCAGCACCGCGAACGCGACGCCGACGACGACAGAACCGGTGTAGGTCATCCCGTCACGTCTCGTCCTCGGCGAGCCAGGTCGGGCGCAGCCGGCGTACCGCTTCGAAGGTGAGGATCGAGCAGGTCGGGATCACGAGGAAGAACACCAGCTCTTCGATCGGCAGGTTGCCGAGCCTGACCCCGGTCAGATCGCGGTAGAACCAGAACTGCGCGTGGATCGCGAGCACGTCCCAGGTCACGAACACCGCGAGCACCGGCACCAACGTGAGCAGCAGGCGGCGCGGCCGGGCGTAGACGCGGGCACCGATGAGGAGCTCCAGGGGAAGCGTCACCACGACACACCCCGCCATGACGAGCAGGTAGAGCATCAGCCGGTGAGCCGCTGCTTCAGCTCGCGCGCGGCGGCGCGCGGGTCGGCGGCTTCGGTGATCGCCCGTACGACGACGACACGCCGGGCTCCGGCGTCGATCACCTCGCCGATCGTGTCGCGGTCAACCCCACCGATGGCGAACCATGGGCGGTCGGTGCCGAGCGAGGCGGCGTACCGCACCAGCGGAAGCCCAGGCGCCGCGCGACCCGGTTTGGTCGGCGTCGGCCAAGTGGGTCCGACGCAGAAGTAGTCGACCTCAGGATTCGTACTTGCGGCGCTTGTCTCGGCTTCGGAGTGGCTCGACAGTCCGATCACCACCTCGGGTCCGACGATCGATCGCGCGATGTCCGGTGGCAGGTCGCCCTGACCGACGTGCAACACGTCGGCACCGACAGCGCGCGCGATGTCAGCCCGATCGTTGACGGCGAACAGCGCGCCGTGCCGCCGGGCCGCGGCCGCGACTACCTGAGCGAGCGCGATCTCCTCCCCCGCCTCGAGCCCCTTCTCGCGCAGCTGCACCACGTCGACCCCACCGGACAGCGCGGCGTCGAGGAACTCGACCAGGTCGCCCTTGTCGCGCCGGCCGTCAACGCACAGGTAGAGCCGTGCCCCGGCAAGCCGGGCACGCCGCGCCGCACCGTCCACGCCGGGAACCTAGAACGCGAGCGCCATCGCGACGCGCTTGACCGCCGTGTGGCGCCCAGCCGCCATGTAGTCGACCGGTCGCCCGGGCAGCGCCTCGGTCTCGGTGAGCAGCCAGCGCACCGACTCCGCGGCCGTGAAGCCGGCGTCGGCCAGGACCGTCAGCGCGCCGCCGAGCCCCTTGATGACCTCACCGTCGTGCACGAACTCCACCGGGAACCGCGATGCCGGCGGCTCGCCGACCTCGACCGCCACGAGGCGGCCGTCGCGGATCAGGTCCTTCACCCGGCTCGGGCGCTCCCCGATCCGCTCCGCGAACTCCCCGAGGGTCAGCCACTCGGCACTGAGGGTCTCGAGGTCGTCGGCCGTGCTGCGCTCCACGGACCAACCCTATTAGCGCCCAGCAGCGAGCGGCGTACGGTGGGAAGCGCGCGGGAGCCCAACTGGAGAAGAACCCAGGGGCTGAGAGGGCAGCGACTGCTGCCGACCGTTGAACCTGATCCGGGTAATGCCGGCGAAGGGAGTCACACGTTGACCACCGACACCGATGACGCGGTGGTCGTCGTCGGCGCCGGCGTGATCGGCCTCGCGGCCGCGTGGCGGCTGACGCGGCGCGGCAGGCGGGTCACTGTCCTCGACCCGGCACCGGCGCGAGCCGCGTCGCACGCGGCCGCCGGGATGCTCGCGCCCGTCACCGAGGTGAAGTACGGCGAGGAGCCGCTGCTCGCACTCGGCATCGAGTCGCTGCGTCGCTACCCGGCGTTCGTCGGCGAGCTCGAAGCCGCCACCGGCCTGGATGTGGGGCTGCGCACCGACGGCACGTTGCTCGTCGCCACCGACGCCGGCGACCGCGCCATGCTTTCGGACCTGCACGACTTCCAGCGCTCGCTGGGTCTCGACGCCGACCTGCTCACCTCCCGCGAGTGCCGGGCCCTCGAGCCCGGGCTCAGCCCCGACGTCCGCTGCGGCCTGCTCGCCCGAAGCGATCACTCCATCGACAACCGCAAGCTCGTGGCGGCGCTGCTCGCGGCACTCGACGGCTCGGTACGTCCTGAGGCCGCCGCCGCGATCGACCTCGATGACGACGTGGTCACCGGCGTCACCTTGCGCAGCGGCGAGCGGATCGAGACCAGGACCGTTGTCCTCGCGGCGGGTCCCTGGTCGGCCGACATCGACGGCCTGCCCGACGCGGCCCGGCCCAAGGTGCGCCCGGTCAAGGGCGAGATCCTGCGGCTTCGGGCCCGCGCCCACGGCGCGGAGCTGCCGACCCGCAGCCTCCGCGGGTTCGTCAACGGCCACGAGGTCTATCTGGTGCCCCGCGCGGACGGCGAGCTGGTGGTGGGCGCAACGGTCGAAGAGATGGGCTTTGACACCTCGGTCCGCGTCGGCGCCGTCCGCGAGCTGCTTCGTGACGGCCGGGCAGTGTTCCCGGGCATCGACGAGCTCGAGCTGGTCGAGTCCCTGGCGGCGCACCGGCCGGGCTCGCCCGACAACCGGCCGATCATCGGAACCACCGACGTCGACGGCCTGGTGCTCGCCACCGGCCACTTCCGCAACGGTGTCCTGTTGGCCGCGGTGACCGCCGACCTCGTGGCCGACACGATCATGGGCGACAGCCGTGACGTCGAGCTCGCGGCGCTCGTATCGCCACATCGCTTCGCCGGAGTCCGGGCATGACGACGGCCATCACCCTCAACGGCGAGTCCCGCGAGCTGCCGCCGGGAAGCACGGTTGCGGCCGCCGTCGCGCTCCTGACCGACACCGATGCGGGCTGCGCCGTCGCCGTCAACGACGAAGTCGTGCCGCGCCACGACTGGACGAACCGGGTGCTGGGCGCCGGTGACCGGGTCGAGGTGCTGACCGCCGTGCAGGGAGGTTGAGTCATTGAGTGACGACCCGTTCGTGATCGCCGACGTCGAGCTGACGTCGCGGCTGATCATGGGCACCGGCGGCGCCACCAGTCTCGACGCGCTCGAAGCAGCGCTTGCCGCGAGCGGCACCGAGCTGACCACCGTCGCCATGCGCCGCATCGACCCCAACGCCGCGGGCTCGGTGCTCGATGTCGTACGACGACTCGGCATCCGGGTTCTGCCGAACACCGCAGGATGTGCCACCGCCGGCGAGGCTCTGCTCACCGCGCGGCTCGCGCGAGAGGCGCTCGGGACCAACTGGGTGAAGCTCGAGGTGATCGCCGACGAGCACACCTTGCTCCCTGACCCGATCGAGCTGCTGGACGCGGCGGAACGCTGCGTCGCGGACGGGTTCGTCGTACTTCCCTACACGAACGACGACCCGGTGCTCGCGGCACGGCTGGAGGCGGCCGGATGTGCAGCGGTCATGCCGCTGGGCGCTCCCATCGGATCGGGGCTCGGCATTCGCAACCCGCACAACATCGCGATGATCGTCGAACGCGCCAACGTCCCGGTCATCCTCGACGCCGGACTGGGTACGGCGAGCGACGCAGCGACCGCGATGGAGCTCGGCTGTTCCGGCGTACTCGTCGCATCGGCCGTGACGCGGGCCCGCAAGCCGGTCATGATGGCAACGGCGATGGCTAGGGCCGTCGAAGCCGGACGGCTCGCGCACGCAGCGGGCCGGATCCCCCGGCGCTGGCATGCCCAAGCTTCGTCACCCACCGACGGCGTCATGGGAGGCGCGAGTGCCCACAACGAGCAAGGTTCCTGACGTCGTCGTTCGACTCGAGAGCGCGCGGCGGCTCGACCCGGTCGTCGGGGCGGTTCGCAGCATCGTCCGGTCCGCACTCAAGCCCGGTGCTGCCCGCGACGCGCTCCACGGCGTCTGGCTTGGCCACCCGCTGCACCCGATGCTCACCCACATTCCGATCGGCATGTGGTCAGCGGCGGCGGTGGTCGACCTGACTCCCGGCGGCGGGCCGGCGGCAGCGAGCCTGATCGCAACCGGCTGCGCCGCCTACGTCCCGACGATCGTGGCTGGGTGGACGGACTGGTCCGAGCTCGACGAGCCGCAGCAACGAGTCGGCCTGGTGCACGCCGCGGCCGGTGGCGCTGCCTTTGCCTGCTACGTCGGGTCGCTCGCGGCGCGCGCCCGTGGCAGCCACTGGCGCGGGCGACTGTGGTCCCTGGCCGGACTCGGTTTCGTCACCGCGACCGGCTACCTCGGCGGGCACCTGTCATTCCGGCAGGCAGCCGGGGTCTCACGGGCGAACGAGGCTGTGGCTCGGTTTCCGTCGGGATGGCACACGCTGGCACGGCTTGACGACCTTCCCGACGGGACGCCGACCCGGCGCGAGGTCGAGGGCATCGACCTGCTCGTCATTCGACGCGGAACTCACGTCGACGTGCTCGCCAACACCTGCGCACACCTGGGCGCGCCGCTGTCAGCCGGATCGTTCGTCGCCGTCGCCGGTCAGGGATGTGTGGTGTGCCCGTGGCACGGCTCGACGTACCGGCTCGCCGACGGCGCGGTCGTGCACGGTCCGGCCACGGCACCCGCGCCGCGCTTCGAAACGCACATCGACAACGGCATCGTCAGCGTCAGGCGTCCCGGCGCCTGACCGTCGTTGGACTAGGTGATCAGGCGACGCCTGATCAATGGATCCTGTCCGTTCACGACGTGCAGGACGGGCTCGCCGGTCACCGCTCGACGGATGTTGGCGACGATTCCTTGGATCAGCCGCGCCTGCGCCTGACGCGTCGCGCCTGCGGCGTGCGGTGAGAGCACGATCCGGTCCTCGTCGCGGAACGGGTGCGGGTCCGGCAGCGGCTCGGTGTCGAAGACGTCGAGGGCGGCGCCGGCGAGCGAGCCGGACCGCACGGCGGCGAGCAGCGCCGTCTCGTCCACGATGCCGCCGCGTGCCGCGTTGACGAGGAAGCTGCCCGGCGGCAGCAGGGCGAGCTGCTCGGCTCCGAGCAGCCCGCGGGTCTGGTCCGCCAGCGCGATCACGACGACCAGCACCTCGGCGTGCCGCAGCAGGTCCTCGAGCGGGAGCCAACGAGCCCCGCCGGACTCGGCGCCGGTGCGCTGCGTCCGGCTCCAGTACGCGACGTCGCAGCCCAACGCGGCGTACCGCGTCGCGCACTCGCGCCCGATCCGCCCCATCCCGACGATGCCGACCCGCTGGCCGGTCAGCTCCCCGCCGCCACGAGCCGCAAGCTCGAGCTGCGGCCACACCCCGGATCGCACCTGCCGGTCGCCCCACGGGATGGAGCGCATCGCAGCGAAGGTCACGCCGACACACCACTCGGCGACGCTGACGGCGTTGGCGTCGCCGGCGTTCGCCACGGGTACGCCGGCCGCCGCGCAGGCCGCGACGTCGATCGCGTCGACACCGGCGCTGGGCTGCTGGACGAACGCCAGTCGCGGCGCGGCGGCCAGCAGGTCCGCCGAGACACGGATCGTCGCGGTCCAGTCGCCGAGCACGAGATCAGCCTGCTCGGCGACCTCGAGCGCCGCCTCCGGGGTCCGGGCCGCGGGGACGAGGAGCTCGACCGGAACATCGGCGAACAGCGCCGTCAGGACCTCGCCCGGCAGCGGAGGCAGGGCGAGCAGGGTCCAGGGCGGCGACATGTTCGAGATCGTGCCAGATTCACGCGTGTCACGTTTGTCACACCAGCAACAGGTGCATAACGTTGATCTTTGCTGTGCCCGCTTCCCCAACGTCAGGGAGCTCCACCCCGTGAAGCTGCCGCTCCGTCTGATCGTGATCCCGCTGGCGCTCGCCGCGGTGGTCACCGCCTCGGCGTCCGGAATCACCCTGATCCGGGTCCACTCCGGGGACACGCTCTCGGCGATCGCGCAGCGCTACCACACGACGGTCGAGCGCCTGATCAAGCTCAACGACCTGCCCGGCAACGGAAACCTGATCTACGCCGGCCAGACGCTGCGCGTCCCGAACGGTCACCCGAGCCATCACCGCGCCCGCCACCACTCTCATCATCACCCGAGCCACACCGTGATCCGCTGGCACACCGTGGTCGTCGGCGACACGGTCGACGGACTCGCCGCGCGCTACCACGTGTCGCGCAAGACGATCGCCCGGCGCAACCACCTGCCGAAGTCGCTGGTCATCATGCTGGGGCAACGCCTCGCGATCCCGCAGCACATCGCCAGCACTCCGGCGCACCGCACGAACGCCTCGATCGAGCGCGAGCGCCGCTACCTCCAGCACCGCAACGAGCCGTCCCGGGAACAGATCCCGGGCATGATCCGGCGGATCGCCGCCCGCTGGCACCTCGATCCGCGGCTCGCTTTGGCCATCTCCTGGCAGGAGTCGGGCTTCAACATGCGTGAGATCTCCCCGGTCGGCGCGATCGGGACGATGCAGGTGATGCCCTACACCGGCGCCTACCTCTCGACCGTCGTCGTGCATCACAAGCTCGACCTGTACGACGCGACGGACAACATCACCGCAGGCGTCGCGCTGCTCTCCGTCCTCACCCACGAGGCCAAGTCCGAGCGGCAGGCGGTCGCGGGCTACTACCAGGGCCTGCAGTCGGTCCGGGACCACGGGATGTACCCCTCGACCAAGCAGTACGTCGCCAACGTCATGGCGCTCCGGGGCACTTTCTAGGTCCCCTCCTAGACTCAACTCGATGGATTCCACGCTGAGCGACCCGATGGTCGGTCGGCTGCTCGACGACCGGTACGCCGTCGAGTCCTTCATCGCGCACGGCGGGATGGCGTCGGTCTACCTGGCGACCGACACCCGCCTCGAGCGGCGCGTCGCGGTCAAGGTCCTCCACGCCCACCTCGCCGGCGACCGGGAGACCCTCGCCCGGTTCGAGCGCGAGGCCCGCGCTGCCGCGCGGCTCTCCCACCCCAACGTCGTCGCCGTGTACGACCAGGGCACCGACGGCGACCGGCCGTTCCTCGTCATGGAGTACGTCCCGGGCGCCACCCTGCGCCAGGTGCTCCGCGACCGCGGCAAGCTCTCCCCGGCCGAGACCCTCACCGTCATGGACCACGTGCTGGCGGCCCTGGCGGTCGCCCATCGCGCCGGCCTCGTCCACCGCGACATCAAGCCCGAGAACGTCCTCATCACCGCCGACGGCCGGGTGAAGGTCGCTGACTTCGGCCTCGCCCGCGCAGTGGCTGGCAGCACCGTCACGACCACCGGCTCGGTGCTGTTCGGGACCGCGGCCTACCTGGCACCCGAGCAGTTCCAGCACGGCACCGCCGACGAGCGCTCCGACGTCTACTCCGCGGGCGTCGTCATGTTCGAGCTCCTCACCGGTGGCGTCCCCTACACCGGGGACAGCGCGTACGCCGTGTTGCACAAGCACGCCTACGAAGACATCCCGGCTCCCAGCACGCGCGCGGCCGGCATCCCGCCGCAGGTTGATGCGCTCGTGACGTGGGCGACGTCACGCGATCCGGCGCAGCGCCCGGCCGATGCCGGCGAGCTGCACGCCTCGCTGGTCGACGTCCGCGACAAGCTCGGCCTGCACGCCGCCGTACCGGGTCTTCCCGTCACCGTCACCACGCCGATCACCGAGGCCGGACCGGCCGCGACCGATGCGGTCACCAAAGCCGTCCCGGCCGCTGCCGCAGGTGGCGCCGCGGCCGCAGCGCCGCCGGCTCACGGTGGCCGCCAACGTCGCGGCTTCCGCGACCGGTTCGGCCGGCGCGGGCCGGTGATGGCCGGCATCGTGGCGCTTGCGGTGATTGCCGCGGCGATCCTGGGCTGGTGGTTCGCCGACGGCCGTTACACCCACACGCCCCGGCTGCTCGGCGACACCCAGCAGGCGGCCGAGGCGGCGCTGAACGACGCCGGTCTGCACGTGAAGTACCTCGCGCCGGTCCACAGCATCCGCTACGCCAAGGACCAGGTCGCCAAGGAGATGCCCGGCCCCGGTGACCGGATCGCCCACGGCGGGACCGTCACGCTCCGGATGTCGCTCGGCCCCGCGCACCACCAGCTGCCGTCGCTGGCCGGCGAGTCCGTCTCGGCCGCTACGACGAACCTCAACGACCTCCACATCGGCGTCGGGGACGTCAAGAAGATCTACGACAGCGCGATCGCCAAGGGCGACGTCGTCCGGACTGATCCAGCCGCCGGCGCCACCGTCGCCGAAGGCAGCAAGATCACGCTGTACGTCAGCAAGGGGCCGGCACCGATCACGATCCCCTCGGTCGCGGGTGAGAACGCCGGCGACGCGACGAAGACACTCACCGACCTCGGCCTGGTCGTGGATCGCGTCGACCAGTACAACAGCTCGGTGCCGAACGGCCAGGCGATCACCACTCACCCGGGGACCGGGCACGCCGCGCACGAAGGCGACTCGGTCACTCTCGTCGTCTCGAAGGGTCCGCACCTCTACCCGGTGCCCAACGTCGTCGGCATGCCGTTGAGCCAGGCGATCCCGCAGATCGTTCACGCCGGCTTCAAAGCCGACCCGAAGGCCTTCGCGCCGGGCGGACCGCAGAAGGTCTTCCGGGAGAGCCCCACAGGTAACCAGCCCAAGGGGACGACGATCGAGCTCGACTACTACTAAAAGCGATACATCTGAACTGGAGCAGTTGAGTCGTCGCTGCCGGTAAATGTCGCGTTTGACCCGCAAGTCGGCCGGGTTGGGCTATGTCTCCTAGTTAGTTCTGATCTACCGCGTAGAACCGAAGGCCCTGAGACTCGACGGGACAGCAAGATCATCACCGAGCCCTGCCCCGGAAGGATCGACCGTGCTCGCCGATGCCTCGGACGTGCCCGAAGCCACGCGGTCACATCCCCGTGTGCTCGGCGTCATCGAGACCGTCGCGCTGGCCATGGGGGGCAGCAACCAGAGCCTGTTCATCATCGGCGCGCTCTTCCTCGCCCAGGGCAGCGCCGCCGTGCCTTTGCTGATCTTCGGGCTGCTCCTGTCCTGGGCCGCTTTGCCCGGCTGGACCGAGCTCGTGTGCATGTGGCCGAACCGGGTCGGCGGCATCGCCGCGACGTGCGCTGAGGCGTTCCGGCCGTACAGCCCGGTGCTCGCGAACCTCACCGGCGTCTCGTACTGGTGGGGCTGGATCCCCACCTGCGGCCTCACCGCGATCCTCGCGAGTGAGGCGCTTCATTCCTGGTATCTGCCGATGGTGCCGGTGCACCTCATGGCGAGCCTGATCGTCGCCGGTTTCGCACTCCTCAACCTGCGCGGGATCAAGTTCGCGACCCGAACCGCGACGGTGATCGGCGCGGCGTCGGCGAGCCTGGCGCTTCTGTCGACGGTCATCCCGCTGGTGTTCGGCAAGGTCGACTGGCACCGCGCCGGGTCGTGGCACCTCAACACGCCGTTCCACGGCGCGTTCGGCGCACTGACCAGCACGATGGCGGGCCTTTATCTGATCGGCTTCGCGGCACCCGCGTTCGAAGCGGCCGCGTGTCACGTCGGAGAGATGCGCAATCCCGCCAAGGCCCTTCCTCGGGCGATGTTCGGCGCCGCGGGCATGGCAACGCTCTACTTCTTGGTCATTCCCGTCGTGTGGCTCGGCGTCTTGGGGCGGCACCCGCTGGAGGGCGACCTCGCCACCGTTCTCGGCCCGACCTTCAGCCCGGTTTTCGGCATCGCCGGCAAGACGTTCGCCGTGTGGTTCATGGTGTCGAACATGCTGCACGGCACCCTGCAGCCGGTGGCCGGCGCTGCCCGCACCCTCTCGCAGCTCGCCGACGACGGCCTGCTCCCCCGCTCACTCTCCAAGCGAAACCGCTACGACGCGCCGTACGTCGCGACGCTGCTGACCGCCGGCATGGCGATCGCCTTCCTGCTCAGCGACGACCCGCCCAGCGTCATCGCCGCCGCGAACTTCACCTACCTGATCGGCATCTGCCTTCCCTCCGTCGCGGTCTGGCTGTTGCGGCGCAACGAGCCGCACCTCGAACGGCCGTGGCGTGCGCCGCGCGGCACCATCGGTCTCGGGATGATCGCCGCAGCGATCTGGGGTACGTCGACGGTCTTCGGGTTCGAGCAGTACGGCCTGAGCTACGTGCTGCTCGGCCTGGCCCTCGCTTACAGCGGCTCGGCGGCATTCGCCTGGCGCAAGTTCAGCGACCGCCGCCGGGCCGGGCTGCCGCGCCCACATCGGCTGTCACTGCACGCGAAGCTCTCGGGGGCGATGATCGGCGTCATCGCGCTCGACGGTGCCGGTTACCTGCTTGCCGTCCATCACGTGCCCGTCACCGAGTCCGCCCTGGTCGTCTCACTCCAGGACATCTTCGTCGCCGTCGCGTTGCTGACGGTGTCAGTCGGCCTGGTGCTGCCCGGATTGATCAGCCACCTGGTTACCGAGGTCGGCGAAGCTGCCCGCGCACTCGCGCAGCGCACCCTGCCCGACCTGACGCAGGCAATGGTTGCGCTCGGCGAAGGGCGGCTCGAGGACGCCCGGACCACCGAGCCGCAGACGATGCCGGTGAAGATCCGCACCCGCGACGAGCTCGGCACCATGGCCCAGCACTTCAACGCGATGCAGGACCGGATCCACGTCGCCAGCGACGCGCTCGACCGCACCCGAGACCA
Organism: Mycobacteriales bacterium; assembly: GCA_035548055.1. Classification (GTDB taxonomy): domain Bacteria; phylum Actinomycetota; class Actinomycetes; order JAFAQI01; family JAFAQI01; genus DASZTV01. The sequence goes on from DASZTL010000048.1 coordinate 91,933, forward strand.
GCTGGCCAGCACGCAGGCGCAGCTCCTTCACCTGGCCGACCACGATCCGCTGACCGGGCTGCTCAACCGCCGGCGCCTGCAACTGGCGGTAGCCGAAAGCATCGAGGCCGCGCAACGCAGCGGAAAGCAGAACGCGCTCGTGCTCATCGACCTCGACAACTTCAAGATGATCAACGACACCCGAGGGCATGCGCTCGGCGACACGGTCCTTCGCAGCGTGGCGGTGTCGCTTCAGGAGCGGCTGCGACCCGGTGACACGCTCGCCCGACTCGGTGGTGACGAGTTCGCGGTGATCCTGCCCGCATGCGATCAATCCCAAGCGGCCGACATCGCACGCGACCTCATCTCCGTGGTGGCCCTGACGACGATCGTGCCCGACGCGTCGGGCCGCATGATCCGCGTGAACGCCAGCGCGGGTGTCGCCGCCTTCAGCGGCTGCCCCAACTTGACACCCGAGACGCTGCTCGTCGACGCCGACCTCGCGCTGTATGAGGCCAAGGCCACCGGGCGCAACCGCGTCGCCATCGCCGACGGCGACCAGACGAGTCGAGAGCGGATGCAGACCCGACAGTCCTGGGTCGAACGGATTCGCACCGCGCTAGACAACGACGGCTTCGAGCTCTGGGCGCAGCCGATCCTCGACCTCTCAACGCGCGAGATCACACGCCACGAACTCCTGTTGCGGCTCGGCGACGGGGACGCGGGCATCCCGCCGTCGCAGTTTCTTGCGGTGGCGGAGCAAGTCGGCCTCATCGCCGACATCGACACCTGGGTCATCGCAGCGGCCTTCCAGCTCATCCGGGCTCATCTCGCCGCTGGGCTCGACTGCAACCTGCAGGTCAACGTCTCGGGTGCGTCCGTGGCTGATCCCGCGATCTACCAGCTGGTTCGTCGCGAGCTCGCAGCCGGCGACGTCCCCGGCAGATGCGTCACCTTCGAGATCACGGAAACCAGCGCGATCGCCGACATGCCGCAAGCGCAGCGGTTCGCCCGGATGGTGCGCGACCACGACTGCGGGCTGTCGCTCGACGACTTCGGCGCCGGGTTCGGATCGTTCTTCTACCTCAAACACCTACCGTTCGACTCGTTGAAGATTGACGGCGAGTTCATCCGGCAGATCGCGGATTCGGCACACGACCAGTACGTCGTGCGAGCTCTCGTGCAGATCGCCTCAGCGCTCCACCTCGAGACGGTTGCGGAGTTCGTCGAAGAGGACCGGACGCTCGAGATTCTCGAGGAGATCGGCGTCACTTACGCGCAGGGTTACGCCATCGGCCGGCCGCAACCAGCCAGCAACCTCCTGCCGCCGGCCAGCAACCTCCCGCCGCCGGCCGCCATCCTCCCGCCGCCGGCCGCCATCCTCCCGACGCAGCGAGCTTCAGTGACCGACGGCGCCAGTGCCGGACTCACCCCGAAGTAGCACATGTTGGCCTCTCCGAAACGGACACCGAGGCCGCTAGTAGTCCAGTTGTCACGAGTTCATGTGCTACTTCGGGCGGCGGGGGCGACTACTACCGTGCAGCCGTCATGAAGTTCCCCAAGCCGGCCGTCGCGGTCGTCGCCCTCGTCGGTGTCACCGCGGTGTGGGGATCGACGTTCGTGGTCGTCAAGGATGCGGTCGAGCGGATGCCGGTCATGGACTTCCTGGCCTGGCGGTTCGCGATCGCGGCGCTCGTGATGATCGCGGTCAGGCCGCGCGCGGTCGCGCGACTCGACAGTCGAGGTCGCCGCCGCGGTGCAGTGCTCGGTCTCGCGCTCGGCGCCGGCTACGTCACACAGACCTTCGGACTGGAGCACACGCCGGCGTCGGTGTCCGGCTTCATCACCGGCCTGTTCGTGGTCTTCGCGCCGCTGTGCTCGGCGTTGCTGCTGCGACGTCGGATCGCGCGCGTTACCTGGCTCGGCGTCGCATTGGCAACGAGTGGACTCGCCCTCCTCTCATTGCACGGAGTCGCGCTCGGACGCGGTGCCGGGGTGACCTTGCTGTGCGCGATCGCCTTCGCCCTGCACATCGTCGGGCTCGGTGAGTGGTCCTCGTCGCACGACGCGGCCGGGCTGGCCGTCCTCCAGCTCTCGACCGTGGCCGTGTTGTCGATCGTCGCGGCCGCGCCCGCGTCCCTGGCGCCGCCGCCCGATGCCGCTGCGTGGGGTGCGGTCCTGCTGACCGCGATCGCGGCAACCGCCGTGGCTTTCTTCGTCCAAACCTGGGCGCAGGCACACCTCGAGCCGACCCGCGCCGCCGTGGTCATGACGATGGAGCCGGTGTTCGCCGGACTGTTCGGCGTCACCTTCGGTGGCGACTCGCTGAGCCTGCGCGTGGTGATCGGAGCGCTGCTCGTTCTGGCTGCGATGTACACGGTCGAGCTGGGCCCACGGAAATCAGAGGATGCGACTTTCGAGCGTTTCGAGTAAGGTGATCTCCGTGACGCGCTGGTTTGGCTATTTCACCGGGTCCGGGCTGATGCTCGATCGGGTGGAGTAGCGCGCACTCCGCTTGACGAGCCCCGGGCCACCCGCCCGGGGCTTTTTGTTTGAAGTGAACACTGTTGAACGTACGACGTCTTGGAAGGACAGGCGATGGTGGTGGTGATGGCATCCGGCGCGACTGCCGAGGAGGTCGAGGCCGTCGTGCAGACGGTGCAGACTGCCGGCGGCGACGCGTTCGTCAGCCGCGGCGTGCACCGCACGATCGTCGGTCTCGTCGGTGACGTGGAGCGGTTCGAGAGCCTGAACCTCGCCGCCCTCCCCGGCGTCAGCGACGTCGTCCGGATCTCATCGGCGTACAAGCTCGTCAGTCGGGAGAACCATCCCGAGACCTCCACCGTGAAGGTTGCCGGCGTCCCGATCGGGCCCGACACGTTCACGCTCATCGCGGGTCCTTGTGCGGTCGAGACCGAGGAACAGACCGTTGCCGCTGCCGAGATGGCGAAGGCGGCGGGCGCGGTCCTGCTGCGGGGCGGAGCGTACAAGCCTCGGACCTCGCCGTACGCCTTCCAGGGGCTGGGTGAGGCGGGACTGAAGATCCTCGCGACCGCCCGGGAGAAGACCGGTCTGCCGGTCGTCACCGAGGTAGTCGATGCGGCGGACGTGCCGCTGGTCGCCGAGTACGCCGACATGCTGCAGATCGGCACTCGCAACATGCAGAACTTCGCTCTGCTGCAAGCCGTCGGCGGCACCGGCAAGCCGGTGATGCTCAAGCGCGGCCTCACCGCCACGATCGAGGAATGGCTGATGGCGGCGGAGTACATCGCACAGCGCGGCAACCTCGACATCGTGCTGTGTGAGCGCGGAATCCGGACCTTCGAGCCGGCCTACCGCAACACCCTCGACGTCAGCGCCGTACCGATCGTGCACTCGCTGTCGCACCTACCGGTGATGATCGACCCTTCGCACGCCGGTGGAAGGCGCGAGCTGGTGGTGCCGCTGTCGCGGGCGGCGATCGCCGTGGGGGCCGACGCGATCATGGTCGACCTGCACCCCGAGCCCGGGGCCGCGCTCTGCGACGGCCCACAGGCCCTGGTCGACGTCGACCTCGCCGAGCTGACCAAGGCGGTCAAGGAGATGCCACCGATGCTCGGTCGCCGCGTCGTCACGACCGAGGGTTAGCGCGGATGTGCCATCCGCCCCTCCATAGGGGGGCGGATGTGCCATTCGCGCTAGCGCAGAGTTGCGCAGATAACCGCGAGGGCGCGGTCGATGCCCTCGTCGTCGACGTCGAGATGCGTCACCAGCCGGACCCGGCGCGGTGCGAGACCAGACACCAGTACGCCGTCGGCTGCGCACGTCTGCGCGAGCCCTGCCGAGTCGACGGGCGCTTTCGCGAGATCGAGTACGACGATGTTGGTCTCCACGGCGGCGGGATCGGTCACGCCCGGCGCGACCTCGGCGATCGCCGTCGCGAGCCGCTGGGCGCGGGCATGATCGTCGGCGAGCCGTTTGACGTTGCTGCGTACGGCGAACAGCCCGGCGGCGGCGAGGATGCCGGCCTGCCGCATCGCACCGCCGAGGCGGTGGCGCACGTCACGAGCTCGCTCGGCCAGGGACGCGTCGCGCATCAGGACCAGGGAGCCGACCGGGGCACCCAGGCCCTTGCTCAGGCAGACCGACATCGTGTCGAACAGCGCGCCGTACTCGGCGAGGGTCACGCCGGTCGCGACGTGGGCGTTCCAGATCCGGGCGCCGTCGCAGTGCATCGTGATCGCATGGCGGTCGGCGAGGGCCCGCAGCTCGCGCAAGGTGTCGAGCGGATACACCGACCCACCGCCACGGTTGTGAGTCTGCTCGACCGCGAGCGCGCTGGTGGGGACCGTGTGGTAGCCGGCGATCCGGATCTGCGGCTCGATGATCGACGCAGAGAGCAGTCCCCGCGGCACGATCGGCGTGCGCGTCTGGATCCCGCCGTGGGCAGCTGCCGCACCCGCCTCGTAGCTGACGATGTGGGCGTCTGCGTCGCAGAGGAGCTCCTCTCCCTCGCCGCAGAGCAACCGCAGCGCCACCAGGTTTCCCATCGTGCCGCTCGGAACGAAGACCGCTGCACCATGACCGAAGAGCTCGGCGACCTCGGCCTCCAGCTGGTTGATCGTGGGGTCCTCGCCGTACACGTCGTCGCCGACGGCGGCCCGCGCCATCGCCTCGCGCATCGCGTCAGTGGGTCGCGTCACCGTGTCACTACGCAGGTCCACGGTGTCCTGCCGGCGTCCACCGAAATCAGCCACGCGTGTTGCCTCCAGACCGGACGCTCATCCCGGCCATAAGGTAACCGGATGCCCCGCGACGTCGTCGCTCTCGTCTCCGCCGACGACTTCATCAGCGCGATTCGCGTGTACGCCGACCGCGTGAACGACCTGCTCCGCAGGCGCGGGATCCCGCCGTCAGAGGCCATCGAGGTCCTCGAGACACACGCGCTCGCCTTGCTCGACGCGGTGATCAATGCGCCCGAGACAGTCGTCGATCTCGCCGGATGGTGGTTCGCGCGGGCGGTCGAGACCACGACGTCGGCGCGCCGTCGAGCTGCGACAGGTGATGACGAGACGACGAGCATGCTTGCGGGCACGGAGAGCGAGGCCAGGGTTCGCGCCGCCTTGGCGAGCCTCGAGGACGCACAGCGAGACGCGGTGATCCTGCGGGACGCGTACGACCTGCCGCCGCAGGCCGTCGGCGTGGCACTGCGACGCGGCGCCGACACCGCAACCGCCCTGACTGCGGCTGGACGTCTTGCTCTCGTCGAGATCTACGACGACCGGAAGGCGCCGAACCTCGCCGGCCACACCGGCCGGATGACCGTGGACGTGCCATCGCTGAGCCGTCTTGCCGACGAGACGCTGAACGCTCCCCGCGCGGCCCCGCTCCGCCGGCATGTCGCGAACTGCGAGGCGTGCGAGGAGATGCTCGAGACGCTCGCTCGCGGGCGACGGCTGGCTGCCGGTCTGCCGATCATCGCCATGGATGACGACGCCCGCGAGGCGATGATCGAGCGGATCACCGAACATGCGATCACCGCGCTGCCGAGCCACGACGCCGTGCTGCGCGCGGTCGACGAGGACCACGACCCCGGCCCGCCCGTCTCGCCGATCATCGCCGTGATCGCGGTAGTGCTGGCGATCGCGCTCGGCGTAGCCATCGGTGCGGTCAGCCGGGCAGGGCACTCGCTAGGACCGCTGGCTTCGACCCCGGCACCGACGTTGCCGCCGGTGACCCCCTCGTTCTCGGTCTCACCGTCTCCCAAGCACACCCACACCGCGCAGCCGTCGTCGTCACCGACGCTGTCCGTCGAGCCGACGTTGCCGATCACTCCGCTCTCCCCGCCACCGACGCAGTCGGTGACGCTCGATGCCAGCCTTGCCCTGTCACCCACGTCCGGCCGCTCGGGTACGAACATCCTCGTCCGCGGGTCTGGCTGGAGGCCGGGCAGCCACGTCTCGGTCTCGTACGCGGGCAAGCCCGAAGCCGGCTCGCAGGTTCACGACAACGGCACCTTCTCGGTCTACGTCGTCGCGAACGCGGTGCTACCGGGTAGCCGCCGCGTCACCGCGACCAACGGCGAGCAGTCCGCCACCGCCGTGTTCATGCAGCAGCTCTGAGCGGCCTCGCCACGTTCGCGGTCGGCCGGGTTCAGCCGAAGAAGACCTCGACTTCCTCGTAGCGCTCGAGGGTGACCGTCTTCAGCTCGCGAGTCGCATCAGCGAGTGACACCCGCACGATGTCGGTGCCCCGCAACGCCACCATCACCCCTGACTCACCATCGTGCACGGCATCGATCGCGTGCAGCCCGAAGCGGGTCGCGAGCACCCGGTCGTACGCCGTTGGCGTCCCGCCTCGCTGGACGTGCCCGAGCACGGTGGCCCGCGCCTCCTTGCCGGTGCGTGCCGCGATCTCCTGTTCGAGCACCGCGCCGATCCCGCCGAGCCGCGCGTGCCCGAACGCGTCAACGCCTTGGTCCTGCAGCGCCATCGTCCCCGCCGCCGGCACTGCGCCCTCCGCCACGACGACTATCGGCGCGTAATGAGACGCGAAGCGATGGTCGATGTAGGCGCAGACCTGGTCGATGTCGAACGGCCGCTCCGGGATCAGGATCACGTTGGCCCCGCCGGCCAACCCGGAGTGCAGGGCGATCCAGCCGGCGTGGCGGCCCATCACCTCGACGATCAGGACTCGGTGGTGTGACTCCGCCGTCGTGTGGAGTCGGTCGATCGCGTCCACGGCGATCTGCACGGCCGTGTCGAAGCCGAACGTGTAGTCGGTGGCGCCCAGATCGTTGTCGATGGTCTTCGGTACGCCGACCACCGTCAGGCCCTCCCCCGCGAGTGCAGTGGCGACACCGAGGGTGTCCTCACCGCCGATCGCGATGAGCGCGTCGACCTGCTCCGCCGCGAGGTTGGCGCGGATCTTGTCGATGCCGCCGTCGACCTTCAGGGGGTTGGTCCGCGACGAGCCGAGGACCGTCCCGCCGCGCGGCAGGATGCCGCGGGTCGTCTCGACGGTCAACGGCATCGTGACGCCCTCCAGCGGACCCTTCCAGCCGTCTCTGAACCCGACGAAGTCGTGCCCATAGACCTGCACCCCCTTGCGAACGACGGCGCGGATCACCGCGTTCAGACCAGGGCAGTCACCGCCACCTGTCAGCACACCGATCCTCATGAATCGCACCCTATGCTCCGGCAAGTGAGCGTTCTCGCGATCGACGCCGGCACGACCGGCGTCACCGCACTCGTCATCGCCGATGACGGCCGGATCGCCTCCCGCGGCTATCAGGAGTTTCCCCAGCACTTCCCCGAACCCGGTTGGGTGGAGCACGAGCCGGAGGAGATCTGGCAGGCGACCCTCGCCGCGTGCCGTTCCGCGCTGGCGGCGGCACCCGGCCTCCCGTCGACGATCGGCATCACCAACCAGCGCGAGACCGCGGTGCTGTGGGACCGCCGTACCTTGGCCGCCCCGCGCCGCGCGATCGTGTGGCAGGACCGCCGCACGTCGATGCTGTGCGAGCACCTGCGCGAAGCCGGTCACGAGCCGCGAGTTGCGCAGCTCACCGGCTTGCGGCTCGATCCCTACTTCACGGGGACGAAGCTCGCATGGCTGGCCGACAGCGACCCGGCGTGGGCGGGCGTCGTATCGGGTGACATCGTCATCGGCACCGTCGACTCCTACCTCGTGGCACGTCTCACTGCCGGCAACACGCATGTGACCGACCCGAGCAACGCCAGCCGGACGCTGCTCTACGACATCACGAACGGATGCTGGAGCGACGAGCTCTGCGAGCTGCTCAACGTGCCGACGTCGGCGCTACCCGAGGTCCGGCCGTCGAGCGGGGACTTCGGCCGCACCGACCCGGCTGCGTTTCTCGGTGTGGATCTGCCGATCACCGGCATCGCCGGCGATCAGCAGGCGGCACTGTTCGGCCAGACCTGCTTCGACGACGGCGAGAGCAAGTGCACGTACGGCACCGGCTCGTTCATCCTGGTGAACACCGGCTCGACGCCGGTGCGGTCCGACGCGGGACTGCTCACGACTGTTGCCTGGGACATCGGTGACGGCCTCGTCTATGCCCTCGAAGGCGCGATCTTCGTCACCGGCGCCGCCGTGCAGTGGCTGCGCGACGGGCTGGGCATCATCAGCTCCGCGGCGGAGACGGAGGCCGTCGCGCGCACCGTGCCCGACGCGGGCGGTGTCGTGTTCGTGCCCGCACTCACCGGCCTCGGGGCTCCGCACTGGGATCCGGAGGCCCGTGGCACGATCACCGGAATCACCCGGGGTACGACGCGCGCGCACCTGGTCCGCGCAACCCTGGATGCGATCGCCTTCGAGGTGCGCGACGTCGTCGACGTGATGGTGCGCGACGCGGGAGTGTCGCTGACCGAGCTGTCGGTCGACGGCGGCGCCGCGGCCAACGACCTGCTGTGCGAGCTGCAAGCGGCCGAGCTCCAAGTGCCGGTACGCCGGCCGCAGGTCGCCGAGACGACGGCACTCGGCGCGGCGTTCCTCGCCGGACTGGCGACCGGCGTGTGGTCCTCGCTCGACGAGCTACGCGCAACCTGGCGGCTCGACAAGCGCTTCCTACCCGCTCAGCGGGACGACAGCAACTACGAACGCTGGCAAGCGGCGGTCCAGCGCACAGTCAGCCCGAAATAGGGGCTAGGACGCCTTGCGGGTCAGCGCGTAGTCCGGCGCGTCGGAAACCAGCGCCTCGTGCGCAGCAGCGCGAGCGTCAGCGATCTCCTCCTTCGCCTTTGCCGCGTAGGTGTCGACGTACTCCTGACCCGAGAGCTGCATCAGCTCGTACATGATCTCGTCGGTGATCGAACGCAGGACGAACCGGTCGTCCTGCATTCCGGCGTAGCGGGAGAAGTCGAGCGGCTTGCCGATCTTGATGCCGACTCGCATGATCCGCGGCACCACCTGACCGGGTGGCTGGATGTCGAAGGTGTTGATCATCGCGACCGGGATCACCGGGACGCCGGCCTCGAGCGCCATGCGAGCGATGCCGGTCTTGCCGCGGTAGAGCCGGCCGTCCGGCGAGCGGGTGCCCTCGGGATAGATCCCGAGCAGCTCGCCTCGATTGAGGATCTCGACGCCCTTGTGCAAGGCGGCCTCGCTGGCCCGCCCGCCGCTGCGATCGACCGGGACCTGGTTGATGCCCTTGAAGAACGCGGCGGTGAGCTTGCCCTTGATGCCCGTGCCGGTGAAGTAGTCGCCCTTCGCGAGGAACGTGACGCGACGCTCGACCTCGAGCGGCAGGAAGAAGGAGTCGGAGAACGACAGGTGGTTGCTCGCCAGGATCGCGCCGCCGGACTCAGGGATGTTGTCGGCACCCTCGACCCACGGGCGGAACAGCGTCTTGAGGATCGGGCCGAGGAGGACGTGCTTGAGGAGCCAGTAGAACAACGTCCGCCCCTCCTCCCTGCGCCGTGTCCGGTCCGTCGGCAGGTGGTTTCTGTCCGGGTTTGACCCTAGGCACACCCGATTGGTTACCGCAACGCCGAAAGTAGACAGCTGATCTTAACGAGCGCTTAAGTTACTCGCCGGTCGTGCGACGATCGATGGGTGAGCAACTCCTTCGCGCCAGATGACGCGGCTGCGTTCAAAGCCGACGGCGGCCGGGTCGGCGCCGTCCTGTGTCATGGCCTCACGGGCATGCCCGGCAGCCTCCGCCCGTGGGGTCAGGCGCTCGCCGAACAGGGGCTGACCGTTCGCATCCCACTGCTCCCCGGACACGGCACCCGTTGGCAGGACGCCAACCGGGTGACCTGGCAGGACTGGTACGGCGCGCTCGAGGCCGCCGTCGACGATGTCCGGTCGCGCTGCGACTCCACCTTCGTCATGGGCCTGTCGATGGGCGGAACCCTCACCCTCCGCCTCGCCGAGCAGCGCAGTGCCGACCTCGCCGGCATCGTCCTCGTCAACCCGTCGCTGTTCACGACCCGCAAGGACGCCAAGCTGCTCCCGTTGCTTCGCCACGTCGTCCCGTCCCTGCCGCCGGTCGGGAACGACATCAAGAAGCCTGGAGTGACCGAGCCGGCGTACCCGAAGCTGCCGGTCAAGGCCGCGTACCAGCTTTCCGAGCTGTGGAAGCTTACGAACGCCGACCTCGGGAAGATCTCGACCCCGATGCTTGTCCTCACCAGCCGCGACGATCACGTCGTCGAGCCGGCCAACTCCGAGCGGCTCCTGGCCGGCGCCGGCTCGGCCGAGAAGCAGCAGATCTGGCTCGAGGACAGCTTCCACGTCGCTACGCTCGACAACGACCTGCCGCGGATCATCGACGAGTCGCTCGTGTTCGTACGAGCCCACTCCGCGGCGGCCACGGCGCCGTGAGCGAGTTCGGCTCGGGCCCCAGTGCCGGGTCTCGCGACAACGGCCTTCGCTGCGGCGGCTACGTCTCCGTCGGGGATCTGGACCCACGGGTCGCCGACGCGATGCTCGACACGCTCCGTGCCGAGGGAATCGCCGCCTACGCCGTCCCGACACCCGCGGCGAAGGGGCCGGCGATGGAGCTGCAGCTACCGTCGCGCATGACGGACCGGCTGTACGTCGACGCCACCCGGTCCGAGCGGGCCGGCGAGCTCGTGGAGCTCGAGAAGGCAGACGCCGAACCGGCGCCACCGTCGGCACCCTCCCTGGGGTCGGACGTCGACATCGATGCCGCCTGGCAGCAGCTGCTCACATCGCTGAAGACCCCGACATCGTCAGCGACCTGGCCGAACCGCGAGAACGTGTCGGACAGCAGTCGGCCGGCCCACCTGGACGACATGCCGCTGGACGGCCCCGAGTTCGACCTGCTCAGCAACGCCGATCAGGTGAACCTCGAGGAGGAGCACTTCGTCCCGCCGCTCGCACCGCCGCTGCCGAAGTTGCGCCGGGCCACCATCGGCGCGCTCGCGGCGATCGCGCTCGGCGTCGTCCTGCTCGTGACGAACTTCGGCGGCGGTGACTTCGACTGGCCCGCCATCTTTGCCATCATCGGCGGTGGAGTCGCGCTCGTGTGGAACGTCAAGAGCGGCCCACCGAGCGACTCCGGATGGGACGACGGCGCGGTCGTCTGACGGCGGTACGTAGGGTGAGGTCGTGCTGGTCAGCGAGACCGTCGAGATCACCGGGCATCTGATGGACTCCGGCGTGCTCGCCCGAGTCCTCGACGACGTGCTCGACTACGGGGGCGACTACACCGTCGACCGCATCGACTTGGGCAAGGCACACGAGGACGAGTCGCATGCCGTGATCGTCGTCGGCGCCGACAGCACCGAGCAGCTCGAACGAATCCTGATGCGGCTGCAGGTCCACGGCGTCAACCAGGTCGACCCCGGAGAGGCCGTCTGCCTGCCGGCGCCCGCCGACGGTGTCTTCCCCGACGGCTTCTACTCAACGACGAACCTCGAGACCGTCGTACGACTTGACGGACAGTGGGTACCCGTCGAACAGCCCGAGATGGACTGTGGGCTGCTCGTGCACGGCGGCAGGGTGCGGACCGTTCCGGTGAGTGACGTGAAGGCCGGCGACGACATCGTGTGTGGCGCCGGCGGAGTCAAGGTGGTGCTCCCGGCTCGCGAGCACCGCGCGGTCGAGAACAACCCGATCGAAGGCAGCTTCGAGTTCATGAGCTCGACCGTGTCGAGTGAGAAGCCGCAAGCGCTGCTGGTGCGACAGATCGCGGCTCGCATGCGCGAGGTGAAGAACGACGGCGGGCGCATCCTCTGGGTCGCCGGGCCCGCTGTCGTACACACCGGTGCCGCAATGCCGATGGTTGCGCTCGTCGAACAAGGCTGGGTCGACGTGCTGTTCAGTGGCAACGCGCTCGCGACGCACGACATCGAGTCGTCAATGTTCGGTACGTCGCTCGGTATCGACCTCACTGCTGGCATCGGCGTCGCACACGGCCACGAACACCACATCCGCGCGATCAACACGATCCGTGCCGCTGGCTCGATCAAGCAGGCCGTCGACGCCGGCATTCTCACGAGCGGCGTGATGCACGCGATGGTGCAGGCGGGCCGGCCCTTCGTGCTCGTCGGGTCAGTCCGCGACGACGGACCGCTCCCGGAGGTCTATACCGACGTGATCGAAGGGCAACGGGCGATGCGCGCGCAACTGCCCGGCGTCGGCTTCGCGATCATGGTCGCCACGATGCTGCACTCGATCGCGACCGGAAACCTGCTTCCCGCGTCGGTGCCGCTGGTCGCCGTCGACATCAACCCGGCGACCGTGACGAAGCTGGCCGACCGCGGCAGCGCGCAGGCTGTCGGCATCGTCACCGACATCGGCTTGTTCCTCGAGCAGCTCGCACTCGAGCTGGTGCCCGGCTACCACCGGGCGTAGCCCGCTGCTGGCCGGGTCGGGCGGATCGGCACCGAGGCCGCGACGGCACCTTGGACGGGCTCAGCCGCCTTGTCGGCTGCCGTCCCACCACGAACGCAACGACAGCAGCCGGTCGCCCTCGGGCGTGGCGGCGTAGATGTTGACGACATCCATGTCGAGCGCGAAGCCGGCCGCAACGATCGCGAACCGAATGACGACGGCGACCTCGCTGCCGCACAGGTAAGAGCGCTCGATCTCGTACTCGAACGACTCAACGGTCGAGATCGTCGAGTCATAGAACGCGGTGATCGCGGCTATGCCTTCGTGGCGTCCACCGCCGACCGGGTCCTCGACGAATGCATCCGGCGCGAACAGCGCGAGCCAACCAGCTCGGTCGCGCTCTTTGGTGAGGCGCAACGAGGTCTCTGCAAGGTCCTTGGCCGTCGTCATGCCGCTAGTTAACTTCCAATCGCCCCACGACGGCGAAGGTGGCTTCGCGTTCGGTGCCGCCGGGCAGCTCGACGGGGTCGCACGACACCACGGTCAACGAGGGCGAGATGCCGATCGATGCCGTGCCGGCGACGACGACGTGCGGTGCGTCCCTGTCAGGGACGTCAGGGGCCCCACCACGAGCCGCGACCACCACCCGCCACTTCGCGCCGCGAAGCTCGATCGTGACGATGCCCACGGCCGGACTCGTGCCCGCCGACGACGACGACATCGTGAACGTGCTGTCGCGGACATCCACCCGCAGCGAGGTCACGACAAACATCCCGCCAGGGCGATCCGTGGTGGCCACCACCATTCCGAGCTGGCGTGCCAGCTTCGCGCGCTTGGAGCGCCAGCGCAGGTACCGCGGCGCCTCGAAGATCGCTACGACGTCGACGTCGCGAGCAGCGACGGCTGCCCGGGCGGCATCCGGATCCCGGTCGATCGCTCGCGCATCGATCGACATCACCCTGAGCTGGTTCGTCACAGCAGCTGCCTCGCCAGATCAGCGGCGCCGATCAGCCCGGCGTCCGCACCTAGTCGCGCCGACACGACGTCGGCGATCGGTCGATAGCCGCGCCCGGACACCACGGCCGCGTAGGTCTCGCGCGCCGGGCGCAGCAGGAGCTCCCCCGCTTCGGCCACGCCGCCCCCGATCACGAACCGGCCCGGATCGAGAATCGCCGTCAGGTCGGCCATCCCCTGGCCGAGCCAACGTCCGATCTCCTCGAAACAGTCGATCGCGGCGGGGTCGCCGGCCTGTGCCGCGAGGGTGACGGTCGGCCCGACGATCGCCTCCGGGTCACCGCCTGCGAGCTCGAGTAACCGCGCGGCGTCTGCCGGCCGCGACCGCGCGACCTCACGGGCCGCGCGCACCAGCGCAGTACCGCTGCAGTACTGCTCGAAGCAACCGTGATTTCCGCAGCCGCACAGCCTGCCGCCGGGAACGACGCGATAGTGACCCGGCTCGCCACCGATTCCGAAGCGACCGCGCCGAAGCTCGCCGTCGATGATCAGACCTGCCCCGACGCCGGTGCCGATGGTCAGCACTACGGTGTCGGGCTCGCGCTCCCCCGCACCGAACCGGTGCTCGGCCCAGGCGGCTGCGTTCGCGTCGTTCTCGATGTCGACCGGCAGGTCGACCAGGCGTGACAGGTCAGCTTGCAACGGTGCGTTACGCCAGGCGAGATTCGGTGCGAACAGCACGGTCGTACGCGCGGCATCAACCCACCCGGCGGCACCGACCCCGACCGCGGCAACGTCATGACCGTCCCGCAGCTCGGTCACGACCTCGGCAACCACCTCCATGAGGCGCGCCGGGTCCTGGCTCGGAGTGGGGCGACGCGAGGTCGCCAACAGCCGCCCGTCATGGTCGACGACACCGGCGGCCACCTTCGTCCCCCCGATGTCGATCCCGATGGCTAGTTCGCTCACTCCAAGTCGATCCGCTGGACGCGCGGCGCGGCACCGCCGTGGTCGTGCCGGTCGACGACGGTGCGCAGCGCGGCAGCCATGGATGTGGCGGCGTCGACCAGGTGGGCGTAGGTCTCGGGCTGGGTACGGCGGACCATGGCGATCAGCTGACACAGCGGGCAGACCTGGCAGTCGGTGCCCTCGCCCATCGCCGACAGCGGCCCGTCGCCGACGGCGCCACGCGCCCACTCGCCGATCGCTTCGACAAGTCGCGCCGCCTCTTCAGCGAGCGGGCCCGGCGACGCCGCGCTCACGTGTTCCTCCACACCGCAGGGTCGGCGCTGAAGCGGACTCGAAGCGCTCCATCACGCAGCGCGGCGCCGTCGACCATGCAGCGGCGCAACGCGCTCGGGAGCGCGAGCACTCGGCGGTAGCGGCCGACCGTGACGACGAGGTCGTCGCCCTTGCGGACCAACGCCACTTCGTCGCGGTCAGCGTGCGGGAGCCTCATCGACATCACGAACTCGTCACTGCTGACGCGCTCGACATTCAGCGGATCGATGGTCGCGCTGACCTCCAACGGATCGGCGCCGTCATCGACCGCGCCGTACGTCGTGGCTGCGAAGCTCCCGAGCGCGTCGAGGCCGAGCGGCTCGGCCGTGGCGTATCCGGCTTCCCACACCGGCACGCCGGCGAAGGACGCGCGTACGTCGGCGAGCCGCGCCCGCTGACTGGCGACCCAGCCTCCTCGCCACGTGTCGGCGTCGCCGTCCGGGAAGACGCGGTTGGCCACCACGCCGTCGACGCGATATCCGAACAGCGACAGCGAGGTCAGCGTCCGGCGCGCCTCCGCGACAACCATCGACTCCGGCGTGAGCACCAGGCGCACCGATGTCGTCGCGGGATCGATGAGGAGCTCACGTACTTCGGTGAGTTCGTCGGTCAGCCGCTGCGCGGCAGCGAACACCGAGTCGGGTGGGAAGGGCAGACCGGCGAGATGCGAGAGCACGGGACGCACGGTGCGCATCACGCGACGGTCGGTCGGGTAGACCCGTCGCATCCACCATCGCAGCGCCTCGGGCAGCGCGAGCAACCGCAGCGTCTCGCCGGTCGGCGCACAGTCGACGACGATCACATCCCATCGGCCGCTGGCCACCTGCGCCCGCAGCTCCAGCAGCGCGAGCACCTCCTCCGCGCCGGGAAGCACCGTGAGCTCCTCGGCCTCGAGCGGGTCGATGCCGCCCTGCTCGAGCACCTCACGCAGATAGTCCTGAACCGTGCGCCAGCTCGCTTCGAACGCCTGTTGCGCGTCGACCTGCTGGCCGTAGAGCCCGTTGTCGATCTCGGTCGGCTCACCGCCGAGCGTCGCACCGAACACGTCGGCGAGCGAGTGCGCAGGGTCGGTCGACAGGACCAGCGTCTTCCGGCCGCGGGCGGCGGCGAAGGCCGCCGTCGCCGCTGACATGGTGGTCTTGCCGACGCCGCCCTTTCCGGTGAAGAGCAGGACGCGCACCCGGCAAATCTACGTGGCGGGCGCGGATCAGATGCTTTCCACTCGCTTCTTGAGCCCCTTGAGCGCCGTGTCGATGATCACCTTCTCGGCCTTGCGCTTGAACATGCCGAGCATCGGCACCTTCAGCTCCACCGTGAGCCGGTACGTCGCCTCGGTCCCGTCGCCGGCGGGCGCAAGGGTGTACGAGCCGACCTGGGACTTCAGCATCGTGCCGCTGCCGACCAGCTTCCAGTCGACCCGCTCGTCGCCGGTCCACTCGTACTCCAGCGTGTACGTGTCCTTCATCACCCCGGCGTCGATGACGAACGCCGCCCGCTTCGGGCGACCGTCAGGACCGGCCTCCTCGACGGTGGCGGACTTGATGCCGGTCGACCAGGCCGGGTAGGCCGCGAGATCGGCAATCACCGCCATGATCTCGCTCGGCGATGCCGAGATGACGATGCTCGAGCTGGCCTCGTCCGCCACTGCTGCCTCCTGTGCTCCGTCAGGGACCTTACCTACCAGACGAGCTCGAAGGGGGTGCCCGTGCCGCGGAAGTGGCCGACGTTGATGCATTCGGTCCGCCCGATCCGGGTGCGCCTGGCGAGCGGCTGGTGCACGTGACCGAACAGTGCAATGTCGGGCTGGGTGTCGCGAATCGCGTCGAGCACCGCACTGCTGCCCCGCTCCATTCGCCGGGCGACCACGTCGTAGAGCAGCTCCGGCACGTCCGGCGGGATGTGACAGCACAAGACGTCGACGGCACCGACGGCGGCGACCTTCGCGGCGTAGTCCTCGTCACTGATCTCGTACGGCGTCCGCATCGGCGTCCGCAGCCCGCCGCCGACGAAACCGAACCTACGACCGCCGATCGTGACCGTCTCACCGTCGAGCACTCGGATGCCGTCATGGAGGTAGTCCGGCCACAGCGGCGGGATGTCGACGTTGCCGTAGGTGACGTAGGACGGCGTAGGCATCGCGCCGAACAGCTCGGCGTACTGCTTGCGGACGGCCGCTTCGATCACGGCTTGCCGATCGCCGACCTCCGCCCACAGCCCGCGGGAGAACTCCCGGGCCTCCTCGAAGCGGCGTTGACTGCGCAACTCGATCAGCGTGACCGCGTTGTCCGCACCGAAGATCTCCCCGAAGATGCCCCCGGCGTTGTCGTCGTAGTCGATGAACAGGACGAGGTCGCCAAGGCAGATCAGCGCGTCAGCACCGTCGCCCGCCCTGGCCAGCGCATCGGCGCGGCCGTGGACGTCCGACACGACATGCACGCGCATACCGCGAGCCTAGGAGCAGCGGCCCTACTTGAAGACGGTTCCGCCGATGAAGAGCAAGGCGAGCATCCCGACGACGACGCCGGTGGCGATCGCGATGCCGAACATCAGCTTCTGGCCGGAGTTCATCGAGGACAGGTCCCCGATGAGCGGCACCTTGGTGGGCGTGGTCAGGCCGACCGGCTGGGAGAGAAACCCCGTTCCGCAGTCCGGGCAGTAGTCCTCAGCCATCGGAACCTGGGCACCACAGCCCGTGCACGGCCATTTCAGTCCCTCCGCCGGGTCGCCCCCTCCGGGCGCCGTCGGCCCGCCGGCGGCAGCCGGGTCCGGCGGCGCGCTCGGCGCGACGCCCTCGGGAAGCTGAGTGGGGACGGTGGCGGTCTGGGCCAGCGGGTTCGTGCTCGGCACGAAGGGGGCGGCGACCCCTGGCGCGGGAGCGACAGGCTGGGCCGGGATGGCCGCACTCGGCGCGGGACCGGCGGGCGGCACGGCTCCGGGCTGGTCCGGGGGGCGGATCAGGGGCGGTGTCGCGGCGCTTGGGGCCGCAGCGGCCGGCGCTGACGGGGCCGACGTGGCTGCATCCGCCACGGGGGCAGGCGGCGGCGCGCCGTCTCCGACCACCGGGGGCGGTGGTTCGCGGAAATCGGCGTAGCAGAGGCCGCACCATTGGTCGCCGGGCCGTCGCGCGGCGCCGCAGCGTGGGCAGCGCTGATCGCTCACCTGTGGTTCCTCGGCAGCCTTCCGGGGTGACTGAACGGGCTTCCCCGATCCGAACCCCGCCCGCGTACGCTTTCGCCCGTGCCTGACTACAGCGTTCCGGCGGACTTCCGCATTCCGGACGACGCCAACCTCACCGACGCAATCGCGGCAAATGCCGCCGAGTACCCGGACCTCGTGATCTTCGATCGCAAGGTGGACGGCGCCTGGCAGCCGATCACGGCGAAGCAGTTCTCGACCGAGGTCAAGCAGGCCGCGGCCGGCCTGATCGCCGCTGGGATCCAGGCCGGCGAGCGGGTCTGCATCATGTCCGCAACGCGCTACGAATGGACGCTGCTCGACTATGCGATCTGGACCGCCGGCGCGGTGACGGTGCCGATCTACGAGACCTCCTCGGCCGAGCAGGTCGAGTGGATCATCTCCGACTCCGGCGCGGTAGCGGTGTTCCTCGAGACCGATGCCCACACGACGACGTACGACGAGGTCGCGTCGCGGCTCTCCGGGGTCCGCAAGGTGTGGAACATCGACCGCGGCGCCGTCGACGAGCTCAGCAAGATGGGCACTGGCGTGTCGGAGGACGACATCGAGCAGCGGCGCCGCACCCTGACGGCGAACAGCACGGCGACGATCATCTACACCTCGGGCACGACAGGCCGGCCGAAGGGCTGCGAGCTCACCCACTACAACTTCCTGTTCGACGCGACGTCGACGACCGAGGGCCTCACCGACATGTTCGGCGACGACCAGTCGACGCTGCTCTTCCTTCCCCTCGCCCACGTGTTCGCGCGGATCATCCAGGTCGGCTGCGTGCAGAGCCGGGTGCGAATGGGGCACACCGCGGACATCAAGAACCTCCTGCCGGACTTCGCGGTCTTCCAGCCGACCTTCGTCCTCTCGGTGCCCCGCGTGTTCGAGAAGGTCTACAACACCGCGAAGCAACGAGCACACGCCGACGGAAAGGGCGCGATCTTCGACCTTGCCGAGCGCGTCGCCATCAGCTACAGCCGATCACTGGACGGCAACCCGCTGTCACGTGCGCTGTGGGCGGGCCCACATGCGGTGTTCGACAAGCTCGTGTACGGCAAGCTGCGTGCGGCTCTGGGCGGCAAGGCGATTGGTGCGATCTCCGGCGGTGCTCCGCTCGGCGCGCGGCTCGGGCACTTCTTCCGCGGTTGCGGAATCCCGATCTACGAGGGCTACGGCCTGACGGAGACGACGGCGGGCGCGACGGTCAACCGGCCCGGCGCGATGAAGGTGGGCAGCGTCGGGCGACCGATTCCCGGCTGCACCGTGCGCATCGCCAGCGACGGCGAGATCCTGCTCAAGGGCGGCAACGTCTTCGGTGGGTACTTCAAGAACGAAGCCGCCTCCAAGGAGGCGATCGAAGCCGACGGCTGGTTCCACACCGGCGACATCGGACAGCTCGACGACGAGGGCTACCTCACGATCACCGGCCGCAAGAAGGAGCTGATCGTCACCGCCGGCGGCAAGAACGTCGCGCCAGCAGTGCTCGAGGACCGGCTTCGCGCCCATGCCCTCATCAGCCAGTGCATGGTCGTCGGTGACCAGAAGCCCTTCATCGCCGCGCTCGTCACGATCGACGAGGAGGCCTTTCCGGCGTGGAAGGCATCACACGGGAAGCCCGACAACGCCTCCGTCGGCGACCTCGCCGACGACGCGGACCTACGCGGTGAGATCCAGGCGGCAATCGACGAGGCCAACAAGGCGGTGTCGAAGGCCGAGGCGATCAAGGCGTTCAAGATCCTCGGCGATGACTGGACCGTCGAGTCCGGTCACCTCACCCCCTCGCTGAAGGTCAAGCGCAACGAAGTCGCCAAGACCAACGCCAAGGACATCGAAAGCATGTACGCCGGCAAGCCCAGCAGCTGATCCGGCCGCGAACCACCGGCGGTGGCTAGGCCCAGTCGAGCATTCGGCTGAGGCAATCGGTTGCCGACTGCCAGGTCCATTCCTCGGCGGTCCACTCCCGCCCCCGCGCACCCATAGCTCGTGCTCTCGGCTTGTCGAGCAACAGCTCGCAGATCGCGTCCGCGACGTTCATGACGTCGCCTCCGTCGACCAGCAGCCCGTTCTCGCCGTCGATGACCGCCTCGGTCGAGCCGCCCGAGCGACCCGCCACGACCGGCAGCCCGCACGCGGCGGCTTCGAGGAACACCATCCCGAGGCCTTCGACGTCGAGACCCTGGAGGCGCTCGCGGCAGGGCATGGCGAACACGTCTCCCGCGCGGTAGTAGCTCGGCAGCTGCTCGAACGGCACCGAGCCGGTGATGTAGACGGAGTCAACGACGCCGTACTCCTTCGCCAGCGACTCGAGATGCGACCGGGATGGGCCACCGCCGACGAGCAGCAGGCCGACGTCACCGGCGCGCCGGCGGAGCTCCGGTAGCGCGCGCACCAACACGTCCTGGCCCTTGCGGGGCATCAACCTCGACACACACACGACAACCGGGCGCTCGCTCCAACCGAGCTTCGCGCGCTTCGCGCCGCCGTCGACCTCGGGGCTGAACAGGTCGGTGTCGACGCCTGGTGTCAGGCGCTGCAGCCGATCGGCCCGCGGGCCGATCGCGCGGGCAAGGCGAGCCCTGGTGTACTCGCCGAGATACGTCAGTACGTCGACATCACCGGCAATCCGGCGTAGCAACGAGCGCGCCCCGGGGATCGCCCCCCATCCGATCTCGTGACCATGGGTCGTGGCGACGATGCGGCGCGCGCCCGCCTCGCGCAGCGCAGGGGCAAGCAGCCCGAGCGGGGCCGCGGCCCCGAACCACACGTCGGTGCACCCGCTGCCGCGAAACACCTCGACGGCATGTCGCCGAACCGCCGGAGTCGGCAGCATCACGCGGGTGTCATGACGGATCACGGTGAACGCTTGCGCCGCGTCCCACTCCGCCCAGCCGCGCCATCGCGACGTCAGGACGACGACCTCATCCGCCGGCAGGCGCGAGACCACGCCGTAGAGGAAGGACTGAATGCCGCCCGGGCGCGGAGGGAAGTCGTTCGTGACGAGCAGCAGCCGACGCTGCACCGGCCGAGTCATCCGAGCGTGTTCTCGATGTAGCGACGCCAGCGGCCGACGAACTGGTCCGGCTCCAGATGAAGGTCGTCGCGCAAGGCATCGGCCAGCGCTCGTCGCGCGCGGTTCGGAGACGTGCCGACGTCGCGGTAGAAGCCGACCAACGCTCGCTCCCCGTAGTGGTCGGCGATGAAGCGGCAGGCGAGCCACGCGGATTCGTAGTGAACGGCGAGCCGGGGGTTCGACGACCGGAAGTCGCGATTGGTCGGCAACGCGTCCGGCACCCTGCCGGCAGCTATCGCCTTGTCCAGTGCGGCCGCGGCCACCGCCACGGACACGGGTGCGGTGCGGAATCCGACGTAGTCGGCGAATCCCTCCGACAGCCACGTCGGCGTCTGGGTACCCGTTGCGGCGCGCGTCGCGACATGGGTGAGCTCATGCCGGATCACCACACTCGCCCCGATCTCACTGAGCCGTGGCCAGTTGACCGGGTTGACGGTGATGCGATCGCCGACCGGCGCGGGGCTGCCGGCCGTCGTACTCACCTCGGCGCTGGTCAATGCCGCGAGGTTGCGAAGATCACCCCGATAGCCGTCGATCAGGGCCATCTCGTGCATCGTGGCCGGGACGAGCACCACGGCCCGGCGCGCCCACGACCGGCCCCACACGGCTGTCACCGGGTCGATAGCAGCACGAACCTGGCGCGCGACCTCGGTCATGATGCTCGTCTGCGTCGCCGATCCCAGCACGAGCACGCCGGGGCGTCGCAACACCTTGACCGGACCGTAGTCCCAGATGTCGGTCGCCGAGACGAGATGCCGCGGCGCGTAGTCGGTCAAGGACGCGAGATACCAGCGACCGCCGCGCTCGACGAACGTCGGATACTGCTGCAACGTCGTGGGCCACGGGTCGAAGCCATCCAGCCGGTAGTGCAACGCGAAGTACTCGGGCGCCCAGGTCGGGGCGCCGTACCTGCTCGCGTTCGGCGGTGCGGCTCGCCGGGTCGCGGTGACTGAGTAGGACCACGACCGGATCGGCACGGCCGCAATGTCCGCGAACATCCGCGACTGCGTACGACGGAACGTCTTGGCCTGCGGGTCGAGTGTCGCCATGAACCCGCCGCGGTCGCGGTCGAGCACCGCGGCGGACCGCTCCTTCAGCAGGTGCTCGATCTCGTGCTGCCGGGCGATCCCGGCTGCCGACGCCGGCCCTGGCAGCGGCGGCACGGACATCGCCGGCAGGTCGCCGGAACCGGGCAGCACCACGGCCACAGCGATCGCGACGACCCCTGCCGCGAGTGCCGCGACGAGAACGAGCAGTCGTCGACACGAAGGCGCCGTCACGACCGGCGGCGTCCTCCGGTCGGTGAGGCGACGCCCAGCAGCACCGAATCCCAGCTCGGGATCGGCACCCGCCCGTTCTTCTTCTCCGGGATCTCGAGGGTCGGGGCCTGGCGCGGCTCGGAACGGGAGCGTTTCGGCGCCGGCTTGGCCCGCTTCGCCGCGGGCTTGGCGGCCGTGGTCGCCTTCACCGCGCGCTTCGGCCTCGCCTTCTTCGCGGTGGGCGTGGGCGTGGCGGCCGCTTGCTTGGCGGACCTGGCGGGCTTGGCGGGCTTGGCCTGCTTTGCCGCCGGCGCGCGGCGGGCCGGCGGTGACGATGACGGCGCGGGCGCGGACCGCCTGCGGGCGGGCGTGGCAGCCGGCTCCTGGACGCCGAGGCGAGTGCCGAGCGCGTTGAGCGCGGTCAGCTCGCGGCCGGCGGGTCGCCACAGCCACAGCGCCGTCCGGGACCCGCCCCGAGCCGCGTAGCTCATCTCGACGACCCAGGCACCGTCCGAGCGCCGCTTGGTGCGCCACTCGACGGTTTCCGGCCGGAGCCCGGCGATCTCGGTGAGCCGTTTGGTGACCACGGTGCCGAGCGAGGCGGTGGACTCCGGGCCCCGAGGCTTGCGCAGGCGTGCCGCGCGGGCCTGGTCGATGATCCGGGCACGCTCGGAGATCACTGGCGTCGCGTAGATCATGATCCGGGCGACCGGGATGCGCGCGGCCTTCGCAACCTGCTCGACGCTGTCCCCGGCGCGCAGCCGGGCCTGGATCTCTTTGGGGCTGAGCTCGCTCTCGCGGTGCTCCTCGTCGGCATCCAGCTCGCCGTTGATGGCTTGCACCAGGCGGTTGGAGATGCGCAGCTGATGGGTCGCGCGCGCCGCGTCCTCGGAGGCGGCAAGCAGGATGTGATTGCCGTCATCGCTGACCGACATCACTTCAAGCTGACGCACGCACGCCCCTCCGGACTACAGAGCCCCTCCGTCGGGACGAGCATGCCCCAACCGTCAAAGTGTGCCCGTCTGCCACGCCAGTCACAAGTAAGGACGTACGAATCCGGACATTTGCCGTCAACTTACCCCCGGCGGAGCCGTGGCCGGACCCGCGAGCCGGCCGTGCGAACTGGCCCCGGCTACGGGCGGCCGGCGGTGGTGGGGGGATACGACGACAGCGAGGTGATCTGGACAACCGTGCCGGTGTGCGGGGCGTGGATGAACCGGCCACCGCCGATGTAGATCCCGACGTGGTGGGCAGGTGCGCCGAAGAACACCAGGTCGCCCGGCTCGAGCGCGCCGAGCGAGACCGCGGGGATCGAGGACTGCTGGGCGGCGGCGTTGTGCGACAGCGCGACGCCGGCGGCCTCCCAGGCGCGCATCGTCAGCCCGGAGCAGTCGAACGAGCTCGGGCCGGCCCCGCCGTAGTAGTACGGCTTGCCGAGCTGTGCGTAGGCGTACTGGACCGCTGCCGCGGCCTGGCCGCTCGCCGGGCCGGTGTAGCTGCTGCGAAGGGCGAGCTGATGGGCAGCGACCGCGTTGGCCTGCGCGTCGTACTGCGCCCGCGCGGCTGAGGTGAGCCGGTTGAGCAGCGTCTTCTGCTGGCTGAGCAGGTTCGCCACGGCGTTGCGCTTGGCAGTGATGTCGGACAGCAGCGAGCGCTGCTGCTTGACCTGCGCGGTGTGCAGCGACTGCGCGGCGGTCATCGTGCGCTGCGCGGCGTTGGCCGCGGCGACCTGGCTGGCTTGGTAGCGCGCGACTTCATGAAGTGTCGAGGTCTGGTCCAGGAAGGTCTGCGGGCTGCCGGACGTGACCAGCGACATGGTGGCGTCCAGACCGCCGGTCCGGTACGCCGCCGCGGCCTGAGCCGCGAGCTTGCTCTCGCTCTTGCTCAGCACGGCCTGGTCGCGCTCGAGCTCGCGCTGCGTCAGCTGCGCCTTCTTCTCGAGGGCCGCGAGGCGGTCGCGAGCGCTGTTGTACTGCTCCGTGATTGCTTCAGCTCGTTCGTTCAGGGAGGCGATTTGCGCCTTCACCTGGGTAAGAGTCAGATGCGAGGTCGGAGCGGCCGCGCCGATGCCGGTAGGTACCAGGACGGCGGCGAAGGCTACGAGAGTGATGCCGAATGCAGATACGCGAGCTTTGTGGGTAGTCGCCACGCCTGGCGGCTCTCCTTCTTCCTCGAACCGCCTACCGGGTGAGCTGACGGGTTCGGGAGGGAAGATCGCCCTACGGTGCCGTCCCGTCCGGCCTCACAGCCAGCGCGGCTTGGCACCGATTCACCCCAATGGGACCTGGGTCCCCGGCTCTGACGCACCACCGGGCGGTGGCACGTCGATGACTCGGCGGTGGCCGTGCGCCGCCGTCCGGCTGACGACGGTTCTCACAAGGCCTCGGTCAGACTAACGGGTCGGCTGGGCAGCCGCCAGCACCGGAGCCGCCGTTTCGCCGGATCCGGTTGGCCTCTTGTGTACCCAGTCATCACTTTGGTAACACCCACCACATCTGAAACGGGCAAAACCGGACGAATCCGCGCCACGGCCGCGTGCTCAACACCGCCTCAGGCGCCATGAGCACTTCGCCGCATCCGAAGCGGCGGCACGAGGCCACCCTCGGCGAGCGCGGCCAGCGCGCCGGCCTCCTCCTCGGCAAGCCCCTCGACCGGGGGCGCGGCAAGGAGGAAGGTCACAACGCAGTCGTCGCACGCGACGTCTCGCATCTCGCAGCTGTCGCAGTCGATGATCATCGGAGCTCCCGGGCCTCTCGTCTTCGGTGGTGCGGACGCTAACCACGCCCTCCGACAACTTCTGAAGCGGTCATTTGGGCAGGAACCGCCCAGTTAGCGCGAAGTCGGCGCGGCTCCCCCGGAGTGTCGGCGGCCGCTTCTACCGTGACCCACATGGTCGGCTCGGCTGCTTCACCAGCATCTCGAGCCACAGCCGTGACCAGCCGGGAGGGCCGCGCCGTCTCCGGCGTACAGAGCACCTTCGACGAGCTCGGTACGCCGCTGTCCGAGGTGACGTTCGTGGTGGTCGACCTCGAGACCACGGGCGGCTCGCCCGCAAGCTCGGCGATCACCGAGATCGGCGCGGTCAAGGTGCGTGGCGGCGAGCTGCTGGGTGAGTTCCAGACCCTGGTCAACCCGGGCATGACGGTTCCGCCGTTCATCGCCGTGCTCACCGGGATCACCGACTCGATGGTCGCCACGGCACCGCGGCTGAGCTCGGTGCTGCCGATGTTCCTCGACTGGGCGGCCGGCAGCGTCCTGGTCGCGCACAACGCGCCGTTCGACGTCGGCTTCCTGCGGTCCGGCGCGGCGGCGCTCGGGCTGGACTGGCCGGGCTTCGCGTCGGTCGATACCGCGCGGCTCGCTCGGCGAGTACTGACACGTGACGAGGCACCCGACTGCAAGCTGTCGACGCTCTCGCGGCTGTTCCGGACCGAGACCACTCCCTGTCACCGGGCTCTCGCGGACGCTCGCGCGACGACCGAGGTGCTGCACGGACTGCTGGAACGGCTTGGAAACCTCGGCATTCGCACGCACGAGGAACTGGTCTCGTTCACCGGCCTGGCCACCGCGGCGCAGCGACGCAAGCGCTACCTCGCCGACGGGCTTCCGGACGGCCCGGGCGTCTACATCTTCAAGGACTCCCGCGGCCGCCCGCTCTACATCGGGCGCAGCCAGCACGTCCGGCAGCGCGTGCGGCAGTACTTCGTGGCCTCGGAGCCGCGCACCCGGATGGCCGAGATGGTCGGGATCGCCGAGTCGGTCGAGGCCATCGCCTGCGCGCACCCGCTCGAAGCCGAGGTCCGCGAGCTGCGACTGATCGCCGAGCACAAGCCTCGCTACAACCGCCGGTCCCGATTCCCGGAGAAGGCAAGCTGGCTGAAGCTGACCAACGAGCCGTTCCCCCGCCTGGCACTGGTACGCCGGGTGGCCGACGACGGCGCGACGTACCTCGGACCGTTCGGGTCCGCCCGGGCCGCGCAGGCCGCGATGGCCGCCGTCCACGAGGCGGTGCCGCTGCGCCAGTGCACCCAGCGGATCACGCCGACGAAGCCCACCCCGGCCTGCGTGCTCGCCGGAATGGGCCGCTGCGGCGCGCCGTGCGAGGGCGGGATGACGCGGGAGGCGTACGCCGAGGTGGCGGCCGCCGGGCGCAGGGCGCTGGTCGGGGACCCGCACGCCGTGCTCGCGGCGGCTCAGCGCCGCATGGTGTCGCTGTCGGCACAGGAGCGCTTCGAGGAGGCGGCGGCGCATCGAGACCGGGCCGGCTCGTTCGTGCGCGCGGTCGATCGCATGCAACGGCTCGCCGGATTGGCGTCGTGCCGGCAGCTGGTGGCCGCCCGGCCCGGGTTCGGCGGTGGTTGGGAGCTGGCGGTGATCCGCTATGGGCGCCTCGCCGGCGCGTCAATGGTGCCGGTGGGAGCGGCGCCCCCGCCGTACCTCCAGGCGGTCGTCGCGACCTCCGAGACAGTCGCCCCGGGCCCGGGCCCGCTCGGCGCCGCGACGTCGGAGGAGATCGGGCAGATCCTCAAGTGGCTCGGCGAGCCTGGCGCCCGGCTCATCGCCCTCGATGGCGAGTGGTGCTCGCCGGTCGACGGGGCCGGGCGCCTTCGGCATTGGCTCGATGCGGCGGAGGAAGGCCGGGCCGCCGCTCGGCCGTTCGACGACCGCCGGGGCCTGCGCCCGGCCCATCGCCCGGCGCGTGCTGCCATTTAGCGATGCCGCGATTGCCACCTGAGAACGCTAATGGGGCTGCAGCCGGCCTGAGTCTGGGATCGTGCTGTCCGAGCCGTCGACGGGGTGAGCACTGATGCCCGCCGGCCTTTTGGTTAAGGCCTAGCTCTAGATCGTGCCCCTCGTCGACTGCCGGGAAGGCAGGACGACTGGTGGGATGGCGTGCCATGAGCACTGATCCATTAGCGCGACGCGGTCTTCCCGAGGGCTCATTCGGGCGTTGCCGAGCGTGGGGAGGTCGGGTTGCTGTTCGTTGGGGATGACTGGGCTGAAGATCATCACGACATCGAGATTCAGGACGAGTCGGGCCGCAGGCTGGTGCGTCGACGGCTGCCGGAGGGGATCGCTGGGATCGCGACGTTGCATCAGCTGATCGGCGAGTGCGGCCCGCCGCAGGCTGATCCGCCGCTTGTGGTCGTGGGGATCGAGACCGAGCGGGGCACCTGGGTGCAGGCGCTGCTCGCGGCGGGCTATGAGGTATTCGCGGTCAACCCGCTGTCGGTGGCTCGCTATCGGGAGCGGCATGTCACCTCGGGCGCGAAAAGCGATCCCGGTGACGCGCAGGTCCTCGCCGACCTGGTCCGCACCGATCGGCATCGGCATCGGCCGATCGCCGGTGACAGCGACCTGGCCGAGGCCGTGAAGGTCCTCGCTCGCAGCCACCAGTCGATGTGCTGGCTGCGCGGGCAGCAGGCGAACACGCTGCGCTCGACGTTGCGCGAGTACTACCCGGCCGCCCTGGAAGCATTCGATGAGCTGGCCCACCCCGACGCGCTCGCCGTGCTCACGATCGCGCCGAGCCCGGCGCGTGGACGCGCGCTGTCCCGGTCGAAGATCGCCGCCGCGTTACGCCGCGGCGGTCGGCAACGCAACGTCGATGCGCGCGCCGAGCAGATCCAGGCGGCGCTGCGCACCGAGCATCTCGAGCAGCGACCGTTGGTCGCGGACGCGTTCGCCGCCTCCACGAAGGTTCTCCTCAACGTGCTCACCTCCTCGATCGCGGCGGTCAGCGAACTGGAGAAGGAGTTGGAGATGTCTTTTGGCCAGCACCCGGACGCTGAGCTGATCCTGTCCCAGCCAGGCCTGGGGATCGTGCTTGGCGCCCGGGTGCTCGCCGAGTTCGGGGACGACCCCTACCGCTACGCCACCGCGAAGAACCGCAAGAACTACGCCGGCACCTCACCAATCACCAGAGCCTCCGGCAAGAGCAAAGTCGTCCTCGCCCGCTACGCCTGCAACAAACGGTTACGCGACGCCCTGCGACTGCAGGCTTTCGCCGCGCTCAACGTCTCACCTGGAGCCCGTGCCTACTACGACAAGCACCGCGCCGCCGGCGACACCCACGACCAAGCCCTCCGCGCCGTCGCCAACCGCCTCGTCGGCATCCTCCACGGCTGCCTACATCACCGATCCGCCTACGAGGAAACACAGGCCTGGGCCGCGCAGCCAACAGCAGTCGCCGCTTGACGCCTTACGGCCGTGGGATGTCTAGAGCGTGCTCAGGTCGCAATCGCGGTCGCTGGGTAGGGTCCGAAGGGTGATTACCGCGATCGTGTTCATCTCCGCCGCTGTCGATCGCATCAACGAGGTCGCGGAGGCGATCGCCGCGATCCCCGGCGTGAGCGAGGTCTACTCGGTCACCGGCGAGATCGACCTCATCGCGCTGGTGCGGGTGCGCTCCCATGAGGCGATCGCGGCCGTCGTCGCCGACCGGCTCAACAAGGTCGAGGGCGTCGTCGCGACCGAGACCCACGTCGCGTTCCGCGCCTACTCCCAGCACGACCTGGAAGCCGCCTTCTCACTCGGCTCCGACTGAGCAGTGCCACATCGCGTGGCCAGTAGCGCGAGCGACGCCGCTTCAGGCAGCCGTCTGCTGTGCCGTGCCGCCTTGCTCAGCGGGCGGCGGACTTGCTGGCTGTGATCCAGGTCTCGAGGGCTTGGGCGGCGGCTCCCGAGTCCAGAGACTCGGCCGCACGTGGCATCGCCGCCTTGACCTGATCCGCGACGGGCGCACCCGTCGGGCCGTCATGTGCCACCAGTCCCGCGGCCGCGTTGAGCAGAACCGCGTCACGCACCGGGCCGGGCTCACCGTCGAGGAACCGCCGGCTGATCGCGGCGTTCAGCGCGGCGTCCCCGCCCTTGAGCGCGTCGGCGGGCGCGACCGCGATCCCGAGCAACCGCGGGTCGAGGAAGTCCTCCCGGATCGCGCCGTCCCGGACCACCCACACCCGCGACGGCGCGTGGATCGACAGCTCGTCGAGCCCGTCCTGGCCGCGAAACACCAGCGCGTCGGTCCCGCGCCCGCCGAGCACGCTGGCCATGACACCGGCCAGCGGCTCGTGGGCGACGCCCACCGCCTGCGCTGCCGGGCGGGCCGGGTTGGCAAGCGGGCCGAGGATGTTGAAGAACGTCGGTACGCCGATCTCGGCTCGGGCGTCGCCGGCGTGGCGCAGCGCGGGGTGGAAGACCCGCGCAAAGCAGAACGCGATTCCCGCCTCAGCGGCACAGGCTGCGACGGCGGCCGGCGGGAGGTCGATGACGACGCCCAGCTCCTCGAGCAGGTCCGCGGAGCCGCAGGCCGAGGAAGCGGCGCGGTTGCCGTGCTTGACGACAGTCGCCCCCGCGCCTCGTACGACGAGCGCGGCCAGCGTGGAGATGTTCACGGTCGCGGCCCGGTCCCCGCCGGTCCCGCAGGTGTCGACCAGCCGGCCGTCGATCGCAAGCGGTTCGGCGTACGCCAGCATCCCGTCGACCAGGCCGCTGATCTCGGCGGCGGTCTCGCCCTTGGCGCGCAGCGCGACGGCGAACCCCGCGATCTGAGCCGGCGTCGCCGCGCCGGACATGACCTCGGACATCGCCCACGCGGTGTCATCGGTCGACAGCGACTCCCCCGCCAGCAGCCTGCCGAGCAGGTTCGGCCAGGTCAGGCCGGGCATCCCACTGATTCTCAGTGAGCGGCGGTCGCGGGCGCCGCCTGGCCCTCGATCAAGGCGGAGACGGCATTCGCGAGAGTGACGGGGTCGACCGGGTGCGGGACCACGGCCTCCGCGCGAGACCAGGTGGCGAGCCAGGCGTCGTCCCGGCGGGCGACGAGGAGCACGACGGGTGGCGGGTTGTCGATCTCGTCCTTGATCTGGCGGGCGACGCCCATCCCCCCGATCGGGGCCGCCTCCCCGTCGAGGATCGCCAGGTCCACGTCGCCCGCGTCGAGCCGGGCGATCGTGGCGCCGCCGGTGTCGAGCGCGACCGGGTCGATCGCGATCCCGGGCGCCGGGTACTCGCCCAGCGCGCGGATCACCCGATCCCGGGTTTCCGGGTTGCTGGCGTAGACGAGCACGGTGAGCCGGCGCGGCTCGGCGGAGGCGTCCTGCATAGCGCGAATCCTAGGTCGTGGTGCCTACCCGATTTCGACGCGGAGGCCCCGGCGGGTGCCGGCAGGGCAGCCGAAGAAGCGGCGACCGGGCCCACGCGCGACGACGACAATGCCGCCCACGCGGGCGAGGGCCCCGCAGCGACGACGCGCCGGTGGGGGTGGGGGCAGCCACACTGCGGGCGGGCTGCAAGAATCACGCCGTGGCCACCGCAAGTGCGATCGAGCACCGCCCGCACGGCGCGCTCAACCGTCCGAACATTCTCAGCGTCGGTGTCATCGTCTGGCTGTCGTCGGAGCTGATGTTCTTCGCGGCGCTGTTCGCGATGTACTTCACAGTCCGCGCAGTCAACGAGCCGCACTGGCCGGCCGAAGGCGTGATCCTCGATCTCAAGACGGCCACGCCGTTCACCGTGATCCTGGTGCTCTCCAGCGTGACCTGCCAGCTCGGCGTGTTCGCCGCTGAGCGAGGTGACGTCGAGAAGCTGCGCTACTGGTTCATGGTCACGTTCTTCATGGGCGCGGTCTTCATCGGTGGCCAGTCGTTCGAGTACTTCGTGCACAACGACTTCTCGCTCGCCTCACACGGCTACGGCTCCGTGTACTACATAACGACGGGCTTCCACGGCTTACACGTGCTCGGCGGTCTGATCGCGTTCGTCCTGCTGCTGTTGCGCACGACGTACGGCAAGTTCACCCCGGCCCAGGCCACCTCGGCGATCGTCGTGTCGTACTACTGGCACTTCGTCGACATCGTCTGGATCGGCCTGTTCACGATCATCTACCTGATCAAGTGACGGAAGTGGAGCCCGTGAACAGCCCAGAGAACGCGACCGCGACGCCGGAGCCCACGGCTGCGCAGGCGGAGCCGGCGAAGATCGCCCGCTCGCGTCGGCGCAAGCTCGCCTCGCTGGGCGTCCTCGCCGCCTCGCTCGGCACCATGGGGACGCTGTACGCCGGGTTCGCGCCCGCCGCGTCGTCAGCGTCGACCAACGACCCCGCGATCGAGCGCGGCCACCAGCTGTTCCTGCACGGCTGCGCCTCCTGCCACGGTCTCAACGCCGAGGGCGGTGTTCGCGCGCCGAGCCTGATCGGTGTCGGTGCCGCCGCGGTCGACTTCCAGGTCGGCACCGGGCGCATGCCCCTGCAGCAGCACGGCCCCGAGGCGCACCGCAAGCCGCCGGTGTTCACCGACACCGAGATCCAGGACCTGGCGACGTACGTCGCGAGCCTGGGCGCCGGCCCGGCGATCCCGGAGGGCCTGGACTACCAGAGCGCCGACGTGGCGTACGGCGGGGCCTTGTTCCGCACGAACTGCGCGCAGTGCCACAACTTCGCGGGGTCCGGCGGTGCGCTCACCTACGGCAAGTACGCGCCGACACTGTCGGACGCGACACCGAAGCAGATCTACGAGGCGATGATCACCGGGCCGGAGAACATGCCGGTGTTCGGCGACAAGCAGATCACCCCGGCGCAGAAGCTCGCGATCATCAACTACATCCGCACGATCAAGGCCATCCCGGACCCCGGTGGCGCCGGGCTCGGCCGGGTCGGGCCCGTCACCGAGACCGCCGTCGCTTGGCTGGTGGGGATCGGCGGACTGGTGATCATCACGATGTGGATCGGATCAAAAGCGTGAGTGACGAAGGCGCGACCCCGCCGCGCAAGCGCGTTGGACGGCGGCCGACGGATGGCAACGACCCCGCAGCGGTGATGACCAAGACCGAGGAGGGCGTCGGCACCGAGCACGGTGACACGGCCGAAGAGGAGAGCTTCGCGGAACTGCAGGTGGCGGCGCTGTTCGGCGTCGGCACGCTGTTCCTGCTCTTCTTCATCGTCTCCTACTTCGCGATCTCGATCCGCGACTCCATCGGGCAGTACAGCAACTACGCCCTCGGCGGATCACTCGCGCTCGCGCTGTTCTCGATCGGCGGCGGGTTCATCGTGTGGGCGAAGAAGCTGCTCCCGCACGAGAAGGCGATCCAGGAGCGCCACGACTTCCAGTCCCCGGAGCCCGACCAGATCGAGTCGGAGAACACGTTCCTCGCCGGCATCGATGACATGGGGCTCGGCAAGCACAAGCTGCTGCGGCGTACCTTGCTCGGCGCGCTCGGCCTGTTCCCGCTGCCACTTGTGATCATGCTGCGTGACCTCGGCCCGCTCCCCCACAACAGCCTGCTCGTCACCGGCTGGAAGAAGGGCACTCGCCTCGTCGATGCCGACACCAAGCTGCCGATCAAGCTCGGCGACATCGAGATCGGCGGGCTCGCGACAGTTGTGCCCGAGGGCGTCGAGGACATCAACGAGTTCGCGTTGGCTCCGACGATGCTGATTCGCTTCGGCCCGGGCCAGATCCAGTCGAAGAAGGAGCGCCACTGGGGATACGCCGACCACGTGGCGTACTCCAAGATCTGCACGCATGCCGGCTGCCCGATCAGCCTGCTCGAGCAGCAGACGCACCATCTGCTCTGCCCGTGCCACCAGTCGACGTTCGACATGATTCACGACGCCAAGGTGATCTTCGGTCCGGCCGCCCGCCCACTGCCGCAGCTGCGGATCACCGTTGACGACGAGGGCTACTTCGTCGCATTGGGCAACTACTCACAAGCCGTCGGGCCGAGCTTCTGGGAGCGCAGATAAATGAACACCCCACGAAGCTGCTCCGCTACGCTCCACACCTCCGCGGGGGCCCCGGAATGAGCTCGGCGAAGAAGGCTGACGCCAACGGCGGACCGGCACCGGTCCGACCGGAGAACCAGGGTGCCGCCGAGAAGGCGACCCGCGGCACGCTGAAGTACGTCGACGACAACTTCGGGTCGGCGAACTTCCTCAAGCGCAGCATGGACAAGGTCTTTCCGGACCACTGGTCGTTCATGCTCGGCGAGATCGCCCTCTACAGCTTCGTCATCCTGCTGCTGTCGGGCGTGTACCTGACGCTGTTCTTCCACGCCAGCCAGCAGGTCGTCACCTACAACGGCAGCTACCAGCCGCTGCGCGGCGTACAGATGACCGACGCCTACGCCTCGACGCTGCACATGTCGTTCGACGTGCGCGGCGGACTGCTGATGCGCCAGATCCACCACTGGGCCGCGCTGCTGTTCGTCACCTCGATCGTCGTCCACATGTTCCGCGTCTTCTTCACCGGAGCGTTCCGCAAGCCGCGCACGATCAACTGGCACATCGGCACGATCCTCATGATCCTCGGCATCCTCGAGGGCTTCGCCGGTTACTCGCTGCCCGACGACCTGCTGTCGGGTACCGGTCTGCGGATCGCGTACTCCGTGGCCGAGTCGATCCCGGTCGTCGGGACGTACGTCTGCTACTTCCTGTTCGGCGGGAACTATCCCGGCCAGGACATCATTCCAAGGCTGTTCATCATTCACGTGCTGCTCGTGCCGGGCATCCTGCTCGCGCTGATCAGCGCGCACATGATGATCCTCTGGCACCAGAAGCACACCGACTTCCCGGGCCCGGGCAAGACCGAGAACAACGTGATCGGGACGAAGTTCTACCCGGGCTTCTTCCTCAAGACCAACGGCTTCCTGTTCATGGTCTTCGGCATGGTCACCGCGCTCGCCGCCTTCGCGCAGATCAACCCGGTGTGGCTCTACGGGCCCTACAACGCAGGACAAGTGTCAGCGGGCTCACAGCCCGACTGGTACATCCTGTTCCTCGAGGGCTCGCTGCGCATGATGCCCAACTGGGAAACCCATATCTGGCACCACACGATCCCGTGGAACATCCTCATCCCGGGTGTGATCATCCCCGGAATCATGTTCAACCTGCTCGCGCTCTATCCGAACATCGAGGCGTGGGTCCTGAAGGACAAGGGCTACCACAACCTGCTCGACCGACCGCGCGACGTACCGGTGCGAACCGGGCTCGGCGTGATGTCGCTGACGTTCTACATGGTCCTCGTGGCCGCGGGTGCGAATGACATCCTCGCCAACACCTTCCACTGGTCGCTGCAGGCGACGACCTGGGTGCTGCGCGTGATGCTGATCGTGCTGCCACCGATCGCCTTCAAGGTGACGAAGCGGATCTGTCTCGGGTTGCAGCATCACGACGAAGCGCTGCTGCACCACGGCGTGGAGACCGGCATCATCCGTCGGCTGCCGTCCGGCGCGTACGTCGAGATCGAGGAGCCGCTGCCGGCGAAGAAGGCGGAGACGCTGGCCAAGCAGATCGGCTACCACGGTCACGACGACCACCACGAGCTGCCAGCCGGCACGAACGGTCACGCGGTCGCCGAGCCGGACAGTCACGGCCAGACGGTCACCCGCCCGGTCAGCGTCGCGGCGAAGGTTCGCGGCAAGCTCGAGGACTTCTGGGACGAGCCGCGGCAGACCGTTCCGGACACCCAACCGCACCCGGAGGACTAACGCTGGGACCGTGAGGGGATCCCCTTCACGCAGGGCACGGTCAGCGACGACTCACGAGGATCAGGCGGACTGTTCGGGTGGCTGACGAGAGCACCACCACCGTCGTGGTCGCAGCGGCGGCCAACCTCGGGATCGCGGTCGCGAAGGGCGTCGCGGGAGCGCTGTCGGGCTCGGCGGCGATGATCTCCGAGTCCGCTCACTCCCTCGCGGACACCGCGAACGAGCTGTTGCTGCTCGTCGCGGTGAAGCGCAGCGACCGGCCTGCCGACGAACGCCACCCGTTCGGCTACGGCCGAGAACGTTACTTCTGGACCTTGCTGGCAGCAGTCGGCATCTGCGTCGGCGGCGGCGTGTTCTCAGTGATGCAAGGCATCAACGAGCTGCGCCAAGCCGGCGACGAGGGCGGCCACTTCATCCTGAGCTACGTCATTCTCGGCATCTCGTTCGCGCTCGAGTCGGTGTCGTGGCTGCAGGTGCGCAGCCAGCTGCGCAACGACGCCCGGCGGATGAGCCGCGGGATGCGCGAGCAGCTCCAGGCGACCTCCGATCCAGCCGTCACGACCGTGTTCCTCGAGGACAGCGCCGCCCTGGTGGGCCTGCTCATCGCCGCCACCGGAATCGCCCTGCACCAGGCCACCGGCAGCCACATCTGGGACGGCCTCGCGTCGCTCGCGATCGGCCTGCTGCTCGTCGGCGCCGGCGTCTTCCTGGGTCGGCAGAACCAACGTCTGCTGATCGGCGAGGCGGCCGACCCACGGCTGCGCGAAGCGCTCACGGCGCAGCTCGCGACGTACGAGGAGATCGACTCGGTCGACGAGGTCCTCACCAGCATCATCGGCCGGGGCGAGGTTCTGGTCGCGGCGCGGATCGACCTCGACGACACGCTGTCCGCGGCTCAGGTCGAGGCGCTGGCCCGACGCATCGAGCGCGAGGTCATCGAGGCCCACCCGAGCGTGCGCCACTTCTTCGTCGACGTGACCGCCGACCACCGCTGGCCCACGCAGGACTAGAGCGCGCTGCAACACCGGCACGGCGACTCCGCCGACGGACCTCCGCGGCCGGCACAGCCGCACGCTACGGGATGATGCTGCGGTGAGTGACACTCTTGCCGACTTCACACGCGAGCCGTTCACCGCCGACGGGAAGACCAAGGACATCTACCGGCTCGGCTCCGGACCGGCGGTGATCGTGATGTCGGAGATCCCGGGCATCACCCCGAAGGTGGCCGGCTTCGCGCGCAAGGTCGCCGAGCGAGGCTGTACGGCGGTGATGCCGCACCTGTTCGGCCAGCCGGGCCGGGACATGAGTGCCGGTTACGCCATCGGATCGCTCGCGCGGGTCTGCATCTCCAGCGAGTTCACGAAGCTGGCAACGAAACAGTCGGGCAAGATCACGACCTGGCTGCAGGCTCTCGCGCGCGCCGAGCACGAGCGCTGCGGTGGACCCGGTGTCGGCGCGGTCGGCATGTGCTTCACCGGTGGGTTCGCGCTCGGGATGATGGTCGACGCCCCGGTCGTCGCGCCGGTGCTGAGCCAGCCGTCGGTGCCGTTCCCTCTCGGCGCCCGCCGCAAGTCCGACCTCGGCATCTCCGACGCCGAGCTCGCCACCGTGAAGCAGAAGGTGGCCGACGGCGGTTGTGTCCTCGGGCTGCGCTTCACGGGCGATCCGATGGCCCCCGGTGACCGGTTCGCGACGCTGCGTCGCGAGCTGGGTGACGGCTTCATCGGCGTCGAGCTCGACTCCGCGCCCGGCAACCCGTACGGCCACCCCAAGGCGGCGCACTCCGTCCTCACCGAACATCTGCGCGACCAGCCCGGTACGCCGACCCGGGCGGCCCTCGACCAGGTTCTGGACTTCTTCTGTGACCGCCTGGGAGTCGCCGCGTAGCCGCTGCGGCTACTGGCTCTCGGCGTACGCCGCTCCGACCACGACCGTCCATGGCCGCACGAGCCACTCGGTGACCAGACCGTTGCGGACGTAAGGGTCGGAGTTCGCGAACGCCTCGATGGTCGACTGATCGTCCACGTTCCACACCAGGAGCGCCCGGTCCGACGGTTCGGCGAGCGCGCCGGCGAGCACCAGCTCGCCGCGCTCCGATGCGGCTCGGGCGAGCGCGAGATGGTCACTCCGGAACTCGGCGCGACGCTCCAGATAGTCGTCGACAAGGTGGTACTCGAGGACGAAGAAGGCCATGGCCGAACGATAGCCGGGCCGGTTCTCAGCCTGGCCATCGCACGGCGCCGTCCGGGCCGAGCCGGGCGCCTGCCGCCGGCTCGTGCGCCATGAGGCGGCCGTCCGGCATCACATGCTGGACCGTTGCCTGGTGGGCGAGCACTGCCACGTCAGCGATCAGCCGGCGATGGCAGCGCCACCACAGGTACTCGCTGCACATGACCGCCACCGGCTCATCCCGGGCCGCCACCAAGACGGACTGCAGCGCCGCGGTGAACTCCGACGTACGGGTGTGCGCGGCGTAGGCCGCGAACTGCGCGACCTGCCACCACGAGTCAGCCACCGGCTCGCCCGCCGGCAGGCGTCGGCGCCCGCCGAGCCGTTCCTCCCACCGGTAGTCGATCTGCAGCTCCGGCAGCCAGCCGGCCAACGCGTCGCGGGTGACATCCGGGTGCGCCCGGCTGCCTGGATACCGACGCACATCGACGAGCCGCCGTACGCCGGCCCGGACCAGCCGCCCGCTCAGCTGGTCACGCGCATCCTGACCGTGACCGATGGTAAGCAGGGACATGCTTCCTTCCGATTGGCAACGGCCGCGAGCCACCCAGGCGATGCCCGTCGGGCCACCGATTCGGGCTGGGCAATGGGCCATTGCCCATGCGATTCGGCGGCAAACCGCGCGAATCACCGATGCAATGGCCCATCGCTTGACGTTCTCAGTCGTCGGATCCCGGTCGGCGGCGCATGACCTTGGTTGAGCCCCGCTGCTTCTTGGACTCCAGGCGGCGCTCCTTGGCCGCCTTCGTCGGCCTGGTGGCTCGTCGCGGCGCCGGCGGCGGCGCCACGGCCTCGCGCAACAGCTCCGCCAGCCGGTCCATCGCGGCCTCGCGGTTGCGCAGCTGCGACCGCTCGGTCTGCGAGCTCACCGTGATCACGCCGTCCACCAGCCGGCCGCTGAGCCGCTCCAGGGCCCGCGACCGGTACGTCGACCCCAGTGTCGGCGAGCCGACGACATCGAAGGACAGCTCGGCCCGTGAGTCGGCGGTGTTGACCGACTGCCCGCCCGGCCCGGACGAGCGAGAGAACCGCCACTGCAGCTCAGCGGCCGGGATCGTCAGGCGTGCGGTCACCCGCAGATCCCCGGTCACCACCCCATCCTCCCCGCGCCAGCCCCGGTGATCATGGCGTTTTGGTCACCGACACCGGCGTGTTGTGCCTCAAACGCCATGATCACGCGGGACTTGGCGGCCATTACGCCGTACGGAGGAACGTCGCAATTTTGGTCGAGAAACGTTGCGCCTGAACGGCTGCATGGCTCAAGTGTGGGAGGATTCTGGTCGAATCACAGCCTTGTCATTCACGAACGACAACCCACCGCCGGGGGCCAACATGACGTCTTCCCCAGTCATGCGGTGGCTGGCTGAGGGCCTGCCGCTCACCTTGCTCTGCGACCTTGCCAGCACGGGCGCGCCGGACTCGGCCGCGATCAACATGCGGGAGCGCCCGAGCGGCGACCCGGTCTGGACCGACGCGGCAGAGGCACGGACGGCCTGGCGGCAAGCCGCCTCGGAGTAGCCGAGCGTCAGGCTTCGTCCGAGTAGTACTCGAACAGCATCGAGCCGACAGCCGGTACGGCGAACGCCGCGCCCAGGAAGACCATCCACCAGCCGAACACCACGCCCGCGAAGATCACCGCGGCCGCGCCGGCGCACCACAGCGGCGCCCAGCTGTAGGGGCTGAAGAAGCCCATCTCCCCCGCGCCGTCGGCGATCTCGGCATCGTCGAGGTCTTCCCATCGCGGGTCGATCCGACGACCCGTCATGAACATGTACGACGCGACGAGGGTGCCCAGGCAGACTCCGAGCGCCATCGCCGTCGTACCTGCCGGGTCGTGCGACGTGAGCCAGTACACGATGTCCGCGCCGAGCAGGAAGACCGCGATGAACGCGAAGAGCCAGCCTTCGACTCTCATGAGGAAGCTCCTGACTCCACCGGTGTCGAGTGTTGGTCGGCGATGCCGGCGAGATGCGGGTAGTGCAGGTCGAAGGCCGGCCGCTCGGAGCGGATCCGGGGCACTGAGGTGAAGTTGTGCCGCGGCGGCGGGCAGGACGTCGCCCACTCCAGCGAGTTGCCGTAACCCCACGGGTCATCACCGATGACGCGCTCGTTCTTGCCGACCCACGACCGCCACGCGTTGTACATGAACGGCAGCATCGACAGGCCGAGGATGTAGGCGCCGATCGTCGACACGGTGTTCAGCGTCGTCCAGCCGTCTGTCGGCAGGTAGTCGGCGTACCGACGTGGCATGCCTTCCACGCCCAACCAGTGCTGCACGAGGAAGGTCGTGTGGAAGCCGACGAACAGCGTCCAGAAGTGGATCTTTCCGAGCCGCTCGTCGAGCATCGTGCCGGTCATCTTCGGCCACCAGTAGTAGAAGCCGGAGAACATCGCGAACACGACGGTGCCGAACAGCACGTAGTGGAAGTGCGCGACGACGAAGTAGGAGTCGGACACGTGGAAGTCGATCGGCGGTGACGCCAGCAGCACGCCGGTGAGACCACCCAGCAAGAACGTGATCAGGAAGCCGATCGAGAACAGCATGGCGGTGTCGAAGGAGATCGCGCCACGCCACATCGTGCCGATCCAGTTGAAGAACTTCACCCCTGTCGGTACGGCGATGAGGAAGCTCAGCAGCGAGAAGAACGGCAGCAGCACGGCACCGGTCGCGAACATGTGGTGCGCCCACACCGTGATCGACAGACCGGAGATCGACATCGTCGCGAAAACCAGGCCCTTGTACCCGAACAGCGGCTTGCGACTGAAGACCGGGATGACTTCGGAGACGATGCCGAAGAACGGCAACGCGACGATGTAGACCTCGGGATGCCCGAAGAACCAGAACAGGTGTTGCCACAGCACGGCACCACCGTTGTTCGGGTCGAAGACGTGGGCGCCGAACTTGCGGTCCGCCTCGAGTGCGAACAGCGCCGCGGCGAGCACCGGGAAGGCAACCAGCACGAGGATCGACGTGAACAGGATGTTCCACGTGAAGATCGGCATCCGGAACATCGTCATGCCGGGCGCGCGCAGACAGATGATCGTCGTGATGAAGTTGACGCCACCGAGGATGGTCCCGAAGCCGGACAGCGTCAGACCCATGATCCAGAGGTCCGCACCGGCTCCCGGGGAGTGGATCGCGTCCGACAGCGGCGTGTAGGCGAACCAACCGAAGTCCGCGGCCCCGTTGGGCGTGAGGAAGCCCGACAGTGCGATCAGGCCACCGAACAGGAACAGCCAGTAGCTGAACATGTTCAGCCGCGGGAACGCGACGTCAGGCGCGCCGATCTGAAGTGGCATCACAACGTTGGCAAAGCCGACGAACAACGGCGTCGCGAAGAACAGCAGCATGATCGTGCCGTGCATCGTGAACATCTGGTTGAACGTCTCTGGACTCAGGAACTGGTCCCCGGGCCGAGCGAGCTCGGTACGCATGAGCTCGGCCATGATGCCGCCGATGAGGAAGAACGCGAACGAGGTGATCAGGTACATCAGCCCGATCACCTTGTGGTCGGTGCTGGTGATCCACCGCACGACACGGCTGCCCGGTACGACGTTGACCCGCTGAGGCCGTACCTTGCGGACCGGCTCGACAACCGTCACGAGAGGTAGCCTCCTCGGACCTTCGGACCGGTCTTCGGACCGGTGTAGATCGAGTACTGGTCGTTGGACCCGTTCGCGGCGTCGGTCTTCGCCGTCGCCAGCCAGGCCTCGTAGTCGGCCTCCGGAACGGCCCGGACCGTGAACAACATCCGGTCGTGGTCTACCCCGCAGTACTCCGCGCACTTGCCGGCGAAGACTCCGGTGGAGGTGACCGTCACCTCGAACTGGTTCGGATGGCCGGGGATCACGTCACGCTTGAACAGGAACGGCACCACCCAGAACGAGTGGATGACGTCCGGCGAGGTCAGATAGAAGTGGAT
The DNA here is from genome assembly GCA_035548055.1 of Mycobacteriales bacterium. Classification (GTDB taxonomy): domain Bacteria; phylum Actinomycetota; class Actinomycetes; order JAFAQI01; family JAFAQI01; genus DASZTV01. The sequence continues at coordinate 132,600 of DASZTL010000048.1, forward strand.
CGGCCGGTCGACCGGCACCACCATCTCCGGCGGCTGCCCCGGGCGGCCCGTGACCGACAGGCCGTCCTCGAGGTAGTTGAACTGCCAGGACCACTGGAACCCGACGACGCCGACCTGCAGGGTGTTGGGCGTGTCCGTGATCTTGTCCTCGGCGCTCTCACCGATCGCGGTGAAATAGAACAAAACGGACACGACCACGACCGGGATGAAGGTGTAGAGCACCTCGATCGGCAGGTTGTAGCGAACCTGGCGCGGCATCTGGTCGTCGGAGCGGCGGCGGAACAGGATCGCGGCGCCGATGATCAACACGAGCACGAGCCCGCCGACGATCAGCGAGGCGACGAGTGCGCCCTGCCACAGGTGCAGTGCGTCGCGGCCCTGCTTGGTGACCGGCTCCGGCCAGCCGCCGCGCTCCCACTTTGCGGCCTTGCCGGTACAGCCGCTCGCCAGCAGCACCACAGCGGGAATGGCGGCGATCCGGGCGATGCGGGCGGAGCGTCGGAGCACGCGTAAAACTTAACGCAGCGGGTTCGCGTGGTTACGCGCAGGGGCGGCGTGTCCGCAAACTGGTCCGGCCGGACGCCCGAGCGTCCCCGCACCGGTCACAGGTGCGCGGCGATCTCGGCCGCCGCATCCGCGCCGTACGCTGCCGCCAGCCGATCCCGGCCGGCCGCCGCGTCGAGGGCGTACTCCTGCGGCCCGAGGCTCTCCAGGCAGTACGTCGCGAGCAGCGAGCCGAGCTGGGCGGCACGCTCCAGCCCCAGTCCCCACGAGCGTGCCGCGAGGAACCCGGCGCGGAACGCGTCGCCCACGCCGGTGGGGTCGACGATCTTGTCCGCGGGCACGACGGGCACCCGGATGTCCGCCTCGCCGGTCTGCTGGATCACGGCGCCGTCGGCCCCGTGGGTGGTCACCCGCGTCCCGACCGCGGCGAGAACCGCCTCAGCGGACATGCCGGTCTTGCTCTCGAGCAGCGCCGCCTCGTAGGCGTTGTTGAACAGGATCTGGGCGCCGTCGAGCAGGGAGACGATCGCCTCGCGCTCCAGCGAGGCGAGCTGCTGCGAGGGGTCGGCGGCGAAGGCGACGCCGTGGTCGCGGCAGTACGCCGCGTGGGCCACCATCGCCTCCGGGGCGTTCGGGCTGATCAGGACGAGGTCGAGCCGGCCTAGGTCGGCCAGGTCGATGTCGACCGCCTCGCTCATGGCGCCCGGGTAGAACGACGCGATCTGGTTCTGGTCGGCGTCCGTGGTGCACACGAACCGCGCCGTGTGGCGGTTCGCCGAGACCGTGACCCCCGAGGTGTCCACGCCGTGACGCTCCAGCCACTCGCGGTACTCACCGAAGTCGGACCCGACCGCGCCGACCATCACCGGGCTCAGCCCGAGGGTGCCCAAGCCGAAACAGATGTTGGCGGCCACTCCGCCCCGTCGTACGTCGAGCTCGTCGACCAGGAACGACACCGACAGCGAGCTCAGCTGGTCGGGCAGCAGCTGTTCGGAGAACCGTCCCGCGAAGGTCATCAGGTGGTCGGTGGCTATCGATCCGCTCACGGCAATCCGCACCCGAGAAAACTACCGATGGGTAGGGCTTCCGTTACTGGTGGGTCACTCTTACGGTCGCGATCGTGTTGAACAGCGCGCACCGCGCGACGACCCCCGGGCACGCGGCTCTCGAGCCCGGCACCGGCACGCTGGCAGACCTCATCGCCGATGCTCGAGCGATCCCGAAGGCGGCCTTCGGGATCTCCCGCGCCGCGTCGCGGAAGGTCGTCGACCTCACCGAGCCGGCCCGCCAGGCGGTGATCACCATCCCGGACAGCGCCGTGGACCTGATGCACCGCGCGGAGCACGCCTTCGCCGACTACCTCCGGTAGTCAACCCACCGAAGCAATGCCACATTGCATGGCCGTGGCTGCCCGATTTGCCCAGGTTTGGGTGGATTCCGCACGAGGCAATGCCACATTGCTTCGCCTAGTGGAAGGAGTCTCCGCAGGCGCACGAGCCTTGGGCGTTCGGGTTGTCGATCGTGAAGCCCTGCTTCTCGATCGTGTCCACGAAGTCGATCGTGGCGCCGGTCAGGTACGGCACGCTCATCCGGTCCACGACGACCTTGACGCCGTCGAAGTCGTTGTAGGTGTCGCCCTCGAGGGTGCGCTCGTCGAAGAAGAGCTGGTAGCGCAGACCGGAGCAGCCGCCGGGCTGCACCGCGATCCGCAGCGCGAGGTCGTCGCGGCCTTCCTGCGCTAGCAGGTTCCTGACCTTCACGGCTGCCGTCTCACTGAGTACGACGGACTCGACCTTGGTGTCTGCGCTGTCCTGAACGGTCATCGCGTTATCGCTCCTCTGGCGCGCCGGGCGCGCGCATCATCTCTGCGGTCGTTCCATGGTACGCAACCCCGCTCAGTCCGCAGATGTTCCACGCTCATCTGGTCCATGCGCGCGCGACCGCCGCCCCGAGCCGGCGGACCCCGGCCGCCCCCGCTTCGAGGGCCGCCGCCGCGGATCCCAGCTGGTCGGCAACCGACCAGACCTCGTCGAAGCCGTGCGCCGAGTGGTCCCGGCTCCCGACGTGCGCCTGACCGGCCGCAACGACGCACGGCACCCCCGCGGCTAGGGCGCGCTGGGCCACCCGCGCGGCCACCTTGCCGCGCAGCGAGGTCGAGTCGAAGCTGCCCTCCCCGGTCACCACGAGGTCGGCGCCGTCGATCGCCTCGCTCAGCCCAACCGCCGCCATCACGAGGTCGGCGCCCGACTCCCGCTCGGCCCCGAGTGCCATCAAGCCGAACCCGAGCCCGCCGGCGGCGCCGGCACCGGGTCGGTCTCGCAGCCCGGCTCGGCCGACCAGTGGCTCGACCGCGTCAGCCCACCGCTCCAGAGCCGCGTCGAGCGACATGATCGCCGCCTGGTCGGCGCCCTTCTGCGGCCCGTAGACCGCGCTCGCGCCGTGCAGGCCGAGCAGCGGATTGTCGACGTCGGTCGCCGCGACCAGCCGGACGCCGAGCTCGGCCGGCGCGGCCAGCCCGCTCAGATCCCGCAACCCGAGGCCGCCGCCGGCAAGCCGCTCGCGTGGCTCCGCGCCGAGCGCGGCCCACAGCCCGGCGCCGCCGTCGTTGGTGCCCGACCCGCCGAGACCGATCACGACCCGGTTGAGCTCCCCCGAGCCGAGGGCAGCCGCGAGCAGCTGCCCCACGCCGTACGTCGACGCGGTGCCGACGTCGCCGCCCTCGGCGCGCAGCTCCTCGATGCCGCAGGCGAGCGCCGACTCGATGTACGCCGTGTCCCCGGCGAGCAGCAGCCCCCGCGGACGGACCACGCCGGTCGGCCCACACGCCTCGACCTCGTGACGGCGACTGCCGGGCAAGGCGGCGGCCATTGCCGCGAGCAGGCCGGGACCGCCGTCCGACAACGGGATCAGGACGAGCTCGTCGGCCGGCCCGACGTCACGCCAGCCCGACGCGAAGGCCTTCGCCGCCTCGGCCGCCGTCAGCGTGCCGCCGAACTTGTCGGGCGCCACGACAACTCGCATGACGACATCCTCGCCTGCCTGTTAGGCATTCCGGGTGAGTGAGATCACGGTGCGTCCGATGACGCCCGACGACGTCGATGACACGGTTCGCGTCCAGCTGGCCGCGTTCGCCGCCGCCGGGGAGACGATCACCCTCACCCAAGCGCAGCTGGCCCGGACCAAGAGCCGGCACCGCTACTTCATCGATCACGACCAGGGCGGGGCGTGGGCCGCGACGGTCGACGCCGAGATCGTGGGCTGCGGGCTCGCACTCAAGCGCGAAGGTCTCTGGGGGCTGTCGTTGCTCGTCGTCGATCCGGCAACCCAGTCCCAGGGCGTCGGACGCCAACTGCTCGACGCGACGTTGCGCTACGCCGAGGGGTGCGAACGCGCGATCATCCAGTCGAGCTCCGATTCGCGCGCGATCCGCGCCTACGCGACGAGCGGCTTCGACCTGTTCCCGCAGATGCTCGCGACCGGAACGCCGGTGGTCGACGCGGCACCGGGTTCGGTCAATCGGGTGCGGGTCGCGGGGCCGGCTGACTTCGCCTTCGCCGACGAGGTGGACCGAGCGGTGAGAGGCGCTGCCCGCGGCGCCGACCACGGCTTCATCGAGCCCGGAACGGACATGTACGCCGTCGACGACGCCGACGGACGCGGCTACGTCTACCGCCGCGACAGCGACATCTACCTGTTGGCAGCCACTGACGACGACACGGCCGCCGCACTCCTGTGGCGCTGCTTCCAGCGCCTCGCCGAGCTCGATGTCGAGGCGGCGGTCGACCACCTCACGGCCGAGCAGCAGTGGGCGATCGATGCCTGCATCACGGCACGGTTGAAGATGGCGCCCGGCGGACCGGTGTTCTGGCGCGGCGCGACGCCGCCGCGGTCCTACCTTCCGTCCGGCGCGTTCTTGTAGCGCCTACCTGCCCACCCAGACCAGCTCGGTGGCCTTGATGCCCTTCATGTAGTGCCCGCCGAGGGAACCGTCCTGGGGCCCGCGTAGCTGCGCGTAGCCACCGGGCACCGGCTTGTAGTCCCCGGCTTCGGAGGCCGCCACCGGCTGCCATTCGCCGTTCTGCACCACGACATACCCGTCGGAGTTGCCGGCGACCGCGATGCCCTGGTTGTCCTGGACCGTCCACTTCCCGTGCGAGTAGCTCACGACGTGCCCACGCACGACGTAGTAGTCGCCTGCGTTGGACTTCTTCGGTGCGCTGTGGATCGCCAGCCACGGAGTGTTGTGCGGCCCGACGAACGTCGCGCTCGACAACCGCCACTTCGCCTTGCTCGTCCCGTAGTGGCCGAGCTGCTTCCGCACGTGCTTCGCGCCCATCGAGTACGTGTCGAACAACGAGGACCCGCCGAGGCCTTCGAAGTCCTGGTGATTGCCACGCTCGACCAGCAGCTTCCTGCCGTCGGCGCTGAGCGCTGCGAGATTCGCGGCGACGGACCGGTACTGCATGCCGACCTTGTAGGTGTGCAGCAGGGTGTGGTGACCCCCGAAGGTCGTGAGCCGCAACCGGTCGATCTCGATGACGTGCTTGTTGTTGTCCGGCACGCTGGACTTCACGTCCACGATGCCCTTGTCGTACGTCGCGATCGCATAGCCGTCGCCCGGGATCCGGACCAGATGCGGAGTCGGCTTCTTCACCAACCGCTTGTTGTATGCGCCGACCGTCACCAGGGTGCTTCCCGCGAACCCGAGCGGCGACTGGTTGCTGCGCAACACGGTCGTCTTGCCGCTGAACATGTTCCGTACGACGATCCGAGCGCTGGTCTGCAGCTCGCCATACTTGTTGCTGGGCTTGAAGATCTCCTCCGACCAGGCGAGCCATCTATTGTCGGCCGACACGACAAGGCCATGCACTCGCGCCACCTTCGGCTCGTCGACCTTGGTGACAGGTGCGAGCTTCACCGGGTCCGTCGTCGCGCCGTTGCTCATGATCGCGACGACCTTCAGCGTCCCGGCAGCCGTGACGAACGCAAGATGTCCCGCCGGCACCGGCGCGGCCTGCGCACCGGTCTGACCGAGTGGCAGCAGAAAGGTCAGCGCGGCGAGCGCGACCGGGGCGACGGCGCGGCGGATTCGGTTCATCGGGTGATCCTCATTACCCAGGTGAGCGCGGTCAACGTGGTGAGCGTTACGCCGTCGTCAGGCAACGCTCATCCGCCCGTGGCAGGATGACTCGATGTTCGAGCACTGGATGGACACCATCGGTGACTCGGTGGGGGGCTGGTTCTACCTAATTGCGGCTTTCTGCTGCTATGCCGAGGCCGCCTTCCTCGCGGGGCTGGTGTTCCCCGCCGAGGCTGCGCTGCTGGTGGCGGGGGTGTTCGCCGAACGCGGCGTCCTCAACCTTCCCCTGATGATCGTGATCGCGTTCGTCTGTGCGGTCGCCGGTGACTCGACCGGGTACGAGTTCGGACGCAAGTTCGGGCCCGGCCTGCGAAGCTCGAAGCTCGGGCAGCGCATCGGCAACAAGAGATGGCTGATCGTTGACGAGTTCCTGCACCGTCACGGCGGCAAGGCGGTGTTCTTCGGCCGGCTGACCGCGCTGTTGCGGGCGATGGTCCCGTCGATGGCCGGCATGAGCAAGATGCCGTATCGCACCTTCCTGTTCTGGAACGTGCTAGGCGGCGCCGTGTGGGCACCCGGCTCGGTGCTGCTCGGCTATGCGTTCTCCTCCTCGCTCGGCGCGGTCAGCAAGACGCTGACGTGGGCGCCGTTCGCCCTGCTCGCGATCGTGGTATTCGTCGTGTTCGTCATCCACCGCCGCAGCAAGAAGACCGAAGCGAAGCTGCTCGAAGCCGCCAGTCACGACCCCGAGCTCGCGGAGCACTGAACGCGCGGCGTTCGCGCTACAGACCGGGTGCACCCCATACCGGCGACCAACGCGTCAGATCTCGCTCCAGGTTCGCGTCCTTCCCGAGCCGGGTCCTGATCTCGAGCTCGCGGGCGTTGTCGCGCTCGTCCGGACCGGTCGGCGCGAACGGGTACCAGGTGCCACGCGTGAAGCGGTAGATCAGCGCGACCGTCGGCTTCCTGCCGTCGGAGAACGGGACCACCGCGCACAGCAGCGCCGGCCCGAAGCCGGCCTGGTCGCCCGCCACGACGAGGGCGTGAAGCTCCTCGGTGAGACGGGCGATGTCATCCCGCGCCGTACGACGAGTCAGCCACGTGTAGCCGAACTCGTCGGACGACATGTCGAAGGCCTCCGACGCGCTGACCACCCCGCCCTCGACCGGCTTGACGCAGACCGATGCCGCGCCGGTCGGCCGCAGCCCCGCTTCGCGCAACGCTGTGGCCAACGTCGGCAAGGTGGTCAGCCCGTCGAGATAGGGCTTCGCAGGCTTGCTCCGGCTCAGTAGACCCATCCGCTAGTGGCTGACGATCGCCGGCTGGCCGAGCTCCCGGGCGATCTCGTCGAGCTGCTCGAGCCGCTTCTCCAACGACGGGTGCGTGGAGAACAGCGACGAGATCGAGAAGCCGTTCGCCAACGCAGGCGTGAAGAAGAAGGCGTTGAACGGCTCGGCCGTGCGCAGGTCGTTGGTCGGGATCCGCGCCATGTCGCCGGTGATCTTCCGCAGCGCCGATGCAAGTGACGACGGTCGTCCGGTCAGCAGTGCGCCCGAGCGGTCAGCCGACAGCTCGCGATAACGCGACAACGTCCGGGTGAGCAGGAACGACAGCGCGTAGACGAGCATCGACACCAGCATGATCACCAGGTATCCGGCGGCACCGCCACCGTCCTCGTCGTCGTCGTAGCTGCCGCCGAAGAGGCTGCTCCAGAACATCATTCGCGTGAAGAGACCGGCCGCGACGCCGAGGAACGACGCGAAGGTCATGACCGCGACATCGCGGTGAGCGACGTGCGACAGCTCGTGTCCGAGCACACCTTCGAGCTCATCGGGGTCGAGACGACGCATGATTCCCGAGGTCGCGCAGACCACCGCATGCTTGGGGCTGCGTCCGGTCGCGAACGCGTTGGGCATGTCGGTGTCGGCGATGGCGACGCGCGGCTTCGGCATCTCAGCTGCGGCGCAGAGCCGGTCGACGATGGCGTGCAGCTCAGGCGCCTCCTGCGGGGAGACCTCGCGGGCGTGCATCGCGTAGAGCGAGATCTTGTCGGAGAACCAGTACTGGCAGAACAAGATGACGACTGCGATCACGATGACGAACCCGGCACTCACGCCGGAGGCGATCAGCAACGCCATGACGCCGACGTACAGCGCGCCGATCAAGAACATCGTCACACCCATACGGGCACTCAGACCGTGATCAGAAGGTATTCGCGACGTCGTACTCATCAGTTCATCCTCATCCCGGGATGAGCCCCTCGTCCGAGAGGAGCTCTTTGACCTCGGCTAGCGAGGCGTCTGCGGAGGGCAGCACCAGCTCGGACGGCCCGGTCCGGTCGTCGGGCAGCACAGTGCCGACCTCGCGAACCTTGGCGAGCAGCTCGCCAAGGGCGTGGTCGAAGGCTTCGGCATCGTTGGCGTCGCAGGCACGCTGCAGCGCAGTGTCGAGCGCGTTGAGCGCACCAAAGGCCGGGGCAGGCACGTCGAGCTGCCCCTCGCCGAGGATGCGCACGATCACAGCATTCAGCCTAGCCACGAATCTGAAGCGGTCCTGAGCAGTTTCATCTGCAGGCGAAACCTCCACGTGGGCGGTATTCCCCGACTTTTAGACTCTGCGACGTGATCCTCGGGCGGCGCACCGCGACTCCAGCCGAAGCAGCCGAACCGGAGCCGGCCGAGACCCCATCCCCCGCCGGCAAGGGCCGGCCCACGCCGAAGCGTGCCGAGGCCCGGCAGGCACGTCGCAAGGCCGCTCCCGCCAACCGCCGGGAGGCCGCCGGTCAGCAACGCGACCGCAACCGCGAGGCGCGGATGCGCGCCCGGCAGGCGCTCATCACCGGCGACGAGCGCTACCTGCCGCCACGCGACGCCGGCCCGGAGCGACGGCTGGCACGAGACGTCGTGGACTCCCGGTTCACCGTCGGCCAGTACTTCATGATCGTCATCTTCGTGGCGTTCGTCGGCGGCGGCGTCATCGCGAACCGCACCGTGAACATCGTGTCGAACTACGTCGGCCTCCTCGCGCTCACCGTGATCGTCCTGGACTCCGCTCGAGCCGGCCGAGCGGCGAAGCGAGCCGTAGCGGCGAAGCACGGCGCCTCCGAGGTGCGCGGGATCTCGTCGTACGCCTTCATGCGGGCGATGCTGCCGCGACGGTTCCGCCGCCCGCCGCCGAAGGTCACGCGGGGCGGCAACCCGATCTAGCCGCTGCGCGGCCACGTCCGTTCTTCTGCAGCCTCTACTCCTGCAGCGACATCGGCCCGTAGACCTCACGGCCGTCCTCGAGCAAGGTGACCTGCGCCACCCCCGCCTCGAGCAGCTCGCGCCACGTCTCGCCGATCCAAGTCTCGGCATCGGCCTGGGTCGGGAACGTCTCGGTCGCAACGCCCTCGGCGTCGACGGCAGCACCCGCTGCGTCCTCGTATCGCCACAGCCACCCCATGGCGCAACCCTACGAGTTACGATCACCTCGCAATCGCCGTGGGCGGGGGAAGCCGGTCGAAGTCCGGCACTGACCCGCAGCCGTAGGTCCTCGACGCTGAGGACGAGTCGGAATGCCCGGTCACGGCGGGGGCTCCCGTGACAACCGTCGAGGAGTGCGGTGCGGAGCCCGATTCGGCCGAAGTGTCGTACGTCGACGCCGTGTCGCACCGGGATCACCGCAGCGCGTCCCTCGACTTATCGAGAGGACCACCGGTGAATCCGATCCGCCGTAGTGCGGCCGTCGCAGTAACGAGTGGCGTCGCGGTCGCGTCGCTCCTGCTGCCGAACCCGGCCAGCGCCAGCACCACAACCAATCCCGCGGCCGCGGCCGCCGGCTTCCTGGCACGCCACATGGCCGCGAACGGCCACCATCTGGTGACCTCGTTCGACGGCAAGGCCTACCCGGACTACGGCCTGACCGCCGACGCCATCCTGTCGATCGACGCGGCCGGGGCCGCGCAGCACGAGGCAAAGCTCGCAACGGCCTACCTCGAGCGCGAGGTCGCCAACTACCTCGGTGGCACCGCGCCGAACATCTATCCCGGCTCGGCGGCAAAGCTCCTCCTGGTCGCCGAGGCGCAGCACATCAACCCGCAGGACTTCGGTGGCGTCGACCTCGTCGGCGCGATCGTCGGGACCGAGGGCGCCGGTGGCGCGCCGGCCGGCGAGTTCCAGAACCCGATGGACACCGACTTCAGCGCGAGCGTGCTCGTGCAGTCCCTCGCGGTGCTCGCTCTCGCGAGCTCCCCGGCGACCGCTCCACCGTCGGCGAGTGCCGTCGGCTTCCTCGCCGGCCAGCAGTGCGGCAACGGTGCCTTCCAAGTCGCGATCCGCACCGACATCGGCACGGACTGCCTGACCTCGGACAACGACGTCGACACGACGGCGTACGCCGTGCAGGCGCTGCTCGCGGCGGGCAACCACGCCGCCGCGAATGCCGGCGCGCGGTGGATCGCCTCGCAAGAGCGCGGTGACAGCGGCTGGGGCGAGACCCCGGGCGCGACATCCGAGGCGAACTCGACAGCGCTCGCGGTCCAGGCGCTGTTGGCGACACACCGCAAGGCGAACCCCGGCATCCGCTGGCTGGTCTCGCACCAGGAAGGCTGCAAGGCGAAGGTTGGCCGGCGCGGCGCGATCCGGGCCCAGGACGGCAAGTACGTCGCCGCCACCGCGATCCGCGCGACCACGCAGGCCGGCGCCGCCCTGGCGGCGCGTCCGCTGGCATGGATCGACAAGGGCGGCGCGACCCCGTCGGCGCCGACCCTGAAGTGCTAGCCGCACCGCCTCGATGACAAAGCGCCGATTCACGATCGGCTGCGGCGCAATCGCGATGCTCGCGGTGGCCGGGTTCTTCCCGGCTGCCGCGAGCCCCGGCACCACCACCACGATCTGCGTCGGGCTGATCATCGACTCGCATGCGATTGGCGGCTCGGTCAGTGACCGCTGCGTCAACGTGCGAGCGGGTGCCACCGGCGTCGGCGTACTCGAAGCGGCCGGACACAGCGTCACGTTTCGTCGTGACGGACTGCTGTGCACGATCGACGGGGTGCCGAGCAGCGGCTGCGACGACATCGACAACACGCACTACTGGGCGTACTTCCACCGTGCGCCGGACGCCACCACGTGGAGCTACAGCAACGACAACATGAGCACCTACAAGCCGGTGAACCGGTCGACCGAGGGCTGGGTCTACGACAACGGCACGGCACTCACGCCGACGAACGTCCCCGCCGGCCAGATGTGCGCCGGATTGCTCAAGCCCTCTCGATCGCCGGCGCCGCAGCCGACCAAGACCCACCGCGCAGCGACTCACCCTCGCTCGCCGAGCGCGTCACCGAAGGGGTCGGCCCCGAGGTCCATGCCTCCCACTTCCACGCCGACGAAGTCGCACCGCCGTCATCACCCTGCGTCGAGTGCAGCGCCGACAGCATCCGACGCCAGTGCAACGCCAAGCATCGAAACCTCGCCGTCGGCAACGGCAGCGGCTGGTGACACGGCGGGCACGTCAGGTGGCGGCAGCGCGACAGGGGTCATTGCGGCTGCGGCAGTCGTCGCGGTCATCGCGGGCGCAACCGTCGTCGGAGCAAGACGCCGCCGCCGCTAGCCAACCAGTGCCGCGGCTATTCGGAGGGCTAGGAGGTCGGCGGTGGTGTTCTCTTCGTCGACGATCAGGGTGCTCGCTTCGGCGTAGAGCCACTCTCGGCCGGCGTAGAGCAGCCGCATCGCGATCTCGGGCGACTCGCCGAGCCACGGCCGATCGGTTCCCTTCACCCGCGCCGCGAGCGTTGCGAGGTCGGCCCGCAGCCACACCACGAACCCGCCCTGGTGCAGCCGGTCGAGATCGAGCGGATCGGTGACGATGCCGCCGGCGACTCCCGCGATCAGCGGGCCACCTTCTTCCAGCGCCACTGACAAGGCGGCGGACTCCGCCCGCCGAAGCGCGGCCAGGCCGTCTTCCTCCTGCACCCGCCGCGTGTCCTTGCCGACCGCGCGGAACAACAGCTCGTCGTTGTCGTAGTACGGCCAGCCCAGCACGCGTGACAAGGCGTGACCGACGGTCGTCTTGCCCGCGCCCATCATGCCGATCAGCAGAACGCGGTCGTACCTCATCGCACGTGGGACGCCACGAACGGCGGCTTCACCACCGTCATCATCAGCGGCTTGCCTCGTACGTCGACCTTGACGGCTGCACCCTCGCCGACGGCCCGCGACAGATACGCCAGCGCGATCCCGGTCTTCAACGTCGGCGAGAAGGTGCCGCTCGTGATCTCCCCGAGATCCTCGTCCTCAGCGCCGCGCACCGCCATGTGCGGCCGCGGGATCCCGCGCTCCTCGGTGCGAAGCCCCCACAGCAGCCGCGGAGCGCCGACCTCCTGCTCGCGTTCGATCACGTCGCGGCCCCAGTACTCCGGCTTGTCCCACCCGACGGCCCAGCCGAGCCGTGCCTGCGCCGGCGTGACCGCTCGAGTGATGTCCTGGCCGTGCAGGGGGTAGCCCATCTCGGTGCGCAGGGTGTCGCGCGCGCCGAGACCGCACGGCAAGCCGCCGAGCGGGGTCGCGGCGGCGAGTACGGCGTCCCACACGTCACCCGCTGCTGCCGCCGGGTGCACCATCAGCTCGTAGCCGCGCTCGCCGGTGTACCCGGTCCGGCACACGATGACCGACGTACCGCGCCAGTCCGCTTGCTCGAAAGCCATGTAGTCCATCGAGGTGGGAAGGCCGAGAGCCTCGAGGGCCGCAGCTGACTTCGGCCCCTGCACCGCGATCGTGGCGACCTCACGATGCAGGTTGACGACATCGACGTCTGCTGGTGCCTCGTCCTCGAGCATCCGCACGACGCCGTCGGTGTTCGCCGCGTTCGGGACCAGGAAGAGCGCGTCCGCCTCCCGGTAGGCGATCAGGTCGTCGACGATGCCACCGGTCTCGTCATCGCAGCACAGCGTGTACTGCGCCTGACCGGGACCGATCTTGGCGAGATCGTTCGTGAGGCACCCGTTGACGAAGTCGATCGCCCCGGGCCCACTCACCCGCGCCTTGCCGAGATGGCTGACGTCGAAGATGCCGACCGCCGTACGAGTCGCGGTGTGCTCCTCCACGACGCCCGAGTAGGACAGCGGCATCGACCAGCCCCCGAAGTCGGCGAACTTCGCGCCGAGGGCGCGGTGGCGGTCAGCCAGCGGACCGTCGATCGCGGGCGCGTCCGTGGTCGAGGTGTCACTCACGAGGCTGGACGCTACCCGGCGCGCTGCGCCCGCAACCGCGCGGCTGCGCCGGATCCACAGCCGCCGTACCCATCTGCCGTCCACCCGACACCCATGTGCCATGTACCCGACACGGCGGCCCGCGACCTCGTAGGCTCCTGGTTCATGACTCGACTCTCGTTGACGTCGACCCCGCTGCACCAAGTCGCTGCCGACGCGCTGATCATCGGGGTTGCCCGCAAGGGCCGCTCCCTGGTCGCCGCGCCGGGCGCCGAGACGGTCGACAAGGCCCTCAAGAAGCGGCTCGAGAGCGCACTGCAGGCGCTCGGCGCCACCGGCAAGGCGGGCGAGGTCACCCGACTCGCCACCCTCGGCGCGACCGCCGCCCCGACGGTGGTCGCGGTCGGCCTCGGCGACGCGCCCGGCCGCGGCGAGACGTACGACGCTGAGACGATCCGCCGGGCGGCGGGCGCCGCGGCGCGGGCGCTCGCCGGCGCGAAACGGGTGGCGACCAGCCTCAACGCAGTCAACGGCGACGGCTCGCTGGCGGATCTGCGCGCCGCCTCGGAAGGCCTGGCGCTCGGTGGCTACGCGTTCCGCGCCTACCGCCACGCGTCGAAGGCCGAGCACCGCGCCGGCATCGCCGCCGCCTCGCTCGTCGTCACCGACGCCAAGGACAAGGACGCCAAGGCCACGATCGACCGGGCGGCCGTGATCGGCGAGGCCGTCGAGCGCTGCCGGGATCTCGTCAACACGCCGGCCTCCGATCTGCACCCCGCCGACCTCGCGGCCGCGGCTGTCGAGCTCTGTGGCGGCGCCGGCTGCAACGTCGAGGTGCTCGACGAGAAGGCACTCGCCGCCGGCGGCTTCGGCGGCATCCTCGGCGTCGGCCAGGGCGCCGAGCACCCGCCACGTCTGGTCCGCGTCGAGCACGCGGGCGGAACCGGGCCCGCCGTACATCTCGTCGGCAAGGGCATCACCTTCGACACCGGCGGGCTGTCCCTCAAGCCGTCCACCGCGATGGAGTGGATGAAGGCCGACATGGGCGGCGCCGCGTCGGTCATCGCCACGATGTGGGCACTGGCGAAGCTGCGCGTCCCGGTCAACGTCGTCGGCTGGCTCGCGATCGCCGAGAACATGCCGAGCGGTACGGCGATCCGCCCGTCCGACGTCCTCACGATGTACGGCGGCAAGACCGTCGAGGTCCTCAACACGGACGCCGAAGGCCGGCTTGTCATGGCCGACGCGATCGTGCGGGCGAGCGAGGAGAAGCCGGCGGCGATCGTCGACATCGCGACGCTCACCGGCGCAGCGCTGGTCGCACTCGGCTCGCGGCTCTACGCCGTGATGGGCAACGACGAGGACCTGGGCGCGGAGATCCGCGCGGCGGCCGGCAGTGCCGGCGAGCAGTGCTGGCCGATGCCGCTGCCGGACGAGCTGCGCAAGTCGCTGGACTCCGACATCGCTGACATCTCCAACATGGGCGACCGGTTCGGCGGGATGCTCGTGGCCGGACTGTTCCTGCGCGACTTCGTTCCGGGCGGCATCCCCTGGGCGCATCTCGACGTCGCCGGTCCGGCCTGGAACGAGGGCGAGGCGTTCGGCTACACCCCCAAGGGAGGCACCGGCGTACCGGTCCGCACTCTCGTCGAGTGGCTGAGCGCGAGGGCCCGCTAGCGCCTCGATGATCTTCCGGTGCGGGTCCGGTGAAAGAATGGGTACGACCCACAAGGTCCTCGCTGACTTAGGAGCCGCACCGTGGCCGACCCGCAGACCGCCGACATCGTCATCCTCGGTGGGGGCAGCGGGGGGTACGCGTGCGCGCTACGCGCCGCGGAGCTGGATCTCAGCGTCATCCTGATCGAGCGTGACAAGGTCGGCGGGACCTGCCTGCACCGCGGCTGCATCCCGACCAAGGCGCTGCTGCACGCCGCCGAGGTCGCCGACGCGGCACGTGAAGGCGAGAAGGTCGGCGTCCGGTCGAGCCTCGAGGGCATCGACATGGCGGGCGTCAACTCCTACAAGGACGGCGTGGTCACTCGGCTGCACAAGGGATTGACCGGTCTCATCGCCAGCCGCAAGGTCACCACCGTCGAGGGCACCGGCAAGCTCACCTCCGCCAACACCGTCGAGGTCGACGGCACGTCGTACACCGCCAACAAGGCCGTGGTGCTCGCGACCGGGTCGTACTCGAAGTCGCTGCCGGGCCTCGACATCGACGGCACCCGGATCATCGCCAGCGAGCACGCCCTCAACCTCGACCACGTTCCGTCGTCGGTCGTCGTGCTCGGCGGCGGCGTGATCGGCGTCGAGTTCGCCAGCGTGTGGAAGTCCTTCGGCACCGAGGTCACGATCGTCGAGGCGCTCCCCCACCTGCTGCCGACCGAGGACGAGAACAGCTCGAAGCTGCTCGAGCGCGCGTTCCGCCGCCGCGGCATCAACTTCTCCCTCGGGGTCCGCTTCGCCGAGGCGAAGGTCACCGACAACGGCGTGACCGTGACCCTCGAGGACGGCAAGACCTTCGACGGTGAGGTGCTGCTCGTCGCGGTCGGCCGCGGCCCCGTCTCCGACGGGCTTGGGTACGCCGAGGCGGGCGTCGCGATGGAGCGCGGCTTCGTCACCGTCGACGCGCACTGCAAGACGTCGTTGCCCGGCGTCTTCGCGATCGGTGACCTGCGGCCGGGCCTGCAGCTCGCGCACGTCGGCTTCGCCGAGGGGATCATGGTCGCCGAGCAGGTCGCCGGGCTGAACCCGCCGACGGTCGACTACGACGGCGTGCCGCGGGTGACCTACTGCGAGCCCGAGGTCGCGAGCGTCGGCATAACTGCCGCGCAGGCCGCCGAGCGCGGCATCGAGACCGTCGAGACGACCTACGACCTGGCCGGAAACGGTCGCGCGCAGATCCTGCAGACCGGCGGCGCCGTCAAGGTCGTCGCCGCCAAGGATGGCGCGGTCCTCGGCGTGCACATGGTCGGGTCGCGGGTCGGCGACCTGATCGCCGAGGCGCAGCTGATCACCAACTGGGAGGCGCTACCGGTCGAAGTCGCCCCGCTCATCCATCCGCACCCGACCTTGTCGGAGGCCGTCGGCGAGGCGCATCTCGCCCTCGCCGGCAAGCCACTGCACACCCACGGCTGAGCCTGAGCAAGGCAATCAGAGGAGAGCGACGAACCCCATGACCGTCTCCGTCACGATGCCGCGCCTCGGCGAGAGCGTCTCCGAAGGCACTGTCACCCGCTGGCTGAAGCAGGAGGGTGAACACGTCGATGTCGACGAGCCGCTGCTCGAGGTGTCCACCGACAAGGTCGACACCGAGATCCCGTCACCCGCCTCAGGGGTGCTGACCTCTATCAAAGTCGCGGAGGACGAGACCGTCGAGGTCGGTGCAGAGCTCGCGGTGATCGACGAAGCCGGTACGGCGTCGGCACCGGCCGCCGCACCGGCGGCGGCGGAGCTGCCGCCGGCCGAGCCGCCCGCACCCCCCGCTCAACCGCCCGCTCCGGCCGCCGAGGCGGCCGCTCCCCCGCCGGCGCCACCGGCCGCACCCCCCGCTCCTGCACCAGCCCCTGCTCCCCCGGCTGCGGCTGCTCCCCCGGCTGCTCCCGCAGCGTCGGCTGAGCCGGCCAGCGACCAGACCGGCGACGAGGACAGCGACGACGGCGGTCAGGGCCCGTCGTACGTCACGCCCTTGGTACGCCGGCTCGCGGCCGAGCACGGGGTGGACCTCGGCAGCGTCACCGGCACCGGGGTCGGCGGCCGGATCCGCAAGCAGGACGTCCTGGACGCGGCGTCGCGCGGCAGCTCGGGGCCAGCCGCACCCGCCGCGAACGCAGCCCCTGCGCCAGCCGTCACCAGCACTCCGGTCGCCCCGGCAGCCACCGCTCCGGCAGCCACCGCACCCTCGCCTGCTGCTCCCTCGCGTCCGGCCGCTGCCGCCGCCGAGACACCCGTCCGCGGCAGCACCGAGAAGCTGTCTCGGCTTCGCACCGTGATCGCCGAACGGATGACGGAGTCGCTGCGGATCAGCGCGCAGCTGACGACGGTCCTCGAGGTCGACCTGACGAACATCGCGCGGCTGCGCGAGCGCGCGAGGGCGGAGTTCGAAGCGCGCGAGGGCGTGAAGCTGACGTACACACCGTTCTTCGTGCTGGCGGTGTGTGAGGCGCTGCGCGAGCACCCGAACGTCAACGCCTCGATCGACCTGGAAGCCGGGACGGTGACCTACCACGACGCGGTGCACCTCGGGATCGCCGTCGACACCTCCCGCGGCCTGCTCGTGCCGGTGCTCAAGGACGCGAGCGATCTCAACCTCGGCGGCATCGCCCGCAAGGTCGACGACCTGGCACGTCGTACCCGTGACAACCACATCACGCCGGACGAGCTCGGCGGCGGGACGTTCACGCTGACCAACACGGGGTCGCGCGGCGCGCTGTTCGACACTCCGATCATCAACCAGCCGCAGGTCGGCATCCTCGGCACCGGCGCGGTCGTGAAGCGCCCGGTGGTCATCGACGACCCGGTAGCGGGCGAGGTGATCGCGGTACGCCACATCGCATACCTCGCGCTGACCTACGACCACCGGATGGTCGACGGCGCCGACGCCGCCCGCTTCCTCAACACGGTCAAAGCACGCCTCGAGGCCGGCGACTTCGAACCCGACCTCGGCCTCTAGATACCCGTGATCATGAGCGCAAATTCAAGTCGTACGGCGAGTCTTGAATTAGCGCTCATGATCACCGGGTAGAGGTCGCGCGTGGACGTTGTCGTCTCGGGGGCCAGCGGGCTGATCGGCTCGGCGCTGGTTCCCGCGCTCCGCGAGGACGGCCACACGGTGCGACGACTGGTACGACGCAAACCGGCCGCTGCTGACGAGGTCCAGTGGGACCCGGCGAGCCACGAGCTCGACGACGCCGTCATGGCGAGCGCCGACGCGGTGGTCAACCTCAACGGGGTCGGCATCGGCGACAAGCGCTGGACCGAGGACTACAAGAAGCTCGCGCTCACCAGCCGGCTCGACTCCACGAGCACGATCGTCGATGCGATCACGCGCGAGTCGTCGAAGGTGCGCGTGCTGGTGAACGGGAGCGCGGTCGGCTGGTACGGCAACCGTGGTGACGACATCCTCACCGAGGCCGACGGCCACGGTGACGGCTTCCTTGCCGACCTGGCGCGGCAATGGGAGGCCGCGGCGACACCGGCAGAGGCGGCGGGGATCCGCGTCGTACGAGTCCGCACCGGCATCGTCCTCACTCCCGACGGCGGCGCGCTCGCAAGAATGCTGCCGATCTTCAAGCTCGGTGCGGGCGGCCGCCTCGGGTCCGGCAAGCAGTGGTTCCCGTGGATCTCGCTGACCGACGAGGTGGCGGCGATCAAGTTCGCGCTGACGCACGACAACGTGTCGGGCGCGTTGAACCTGACATCACCGAACCCGGTGACGAACGCCGAGTTCACGAAGGCACTCGGTCGGGCAGTGAAGCGGCCGGCACTCGCGGCGGTGCCACCCTTCGCCTTGAAGCTCGGCCTCGGTGGCTTCGCCGAGGAAGGACTCCTCTTCAGCCAGCGAGCAGTGCCTCAGGCATTGATCGGCGCGGGCTTCGCCTTCACGGACTCGGACTTGCACATGGCGCTCTCGCAGATGCTCTAGGGCTGCGGCGCGACGCGCGGCGACTGACCCAGGGTCTGAATGAGCCACTCGCGGTGGCGGCGCTCGATCGACATCTCGAAATGCTGCGTGCGCCCGTGCCTTTCCGCGACGACATGCCCGTCGCGGTCCACAACGACGTACGACGGGATCGTCGTCGTGAGCATCAGCTCGACGTACCCCGGCGAGACGTCATGGATGGAGATCCTCAGGATCCGCTGCACGAAACCACGCGTATGCAGGTGTTGGCTTCGCAGGACACGAAGCGCGGCGGCGTCCATGTCATGGACGGAGGACTCAGGGGTGTACACCGAGTCCAGCAGCGCTAGACGACCTGTCTTGAACGCGCGGGCGCGGAGGGCGAACAGGTTCGCGACGATCGGCCGATACGGCGTCGGGTCCTTCCACCGCGGTGTGGTGGTGGCCAACTCGACATCGGTCGTCGGTGCGGGCTGGAGCGCGGAGGCGCGGGGTGGGTTGAAGCGCGCCGACGTCACGCCGACGAGCGCCGAGATGACCAGGACAGCGACGACGAAGACCGCGACCGCCGTACGTCGTGGACCGCGCGCCAGCAACGACTCGCTCGCCGTCGTCTCATCGGCCTCCGTGGTACGCCGAGGTCCAGTCAGCCGTAACGGAGCGGCGCCGCATGCGGCGAGGACCGCGGCGCCGAACGACGCGATGTCGGGACGCAGCGCAGGGTCCGCCGCGAGCCCGGCCTCGATCGCGGATGCCAGCGACGCCGGCACCCATGGCGCGCGGCCGACGATCGGCTCGATGACGCCCGACGCGTTGCGCGGGGCAACGCCGGTGAGCGCCGCGTAGCCGAGGGCGGCGAGACCGAAGCAGTCGGATGCCGCGGTCGGCGGCGTGGCGTTGTCGTGCGCCGGGTCGCGGTAGCCGACGTCACCACCGGGTTGCTCGCCGGTCGCGATGGCCAGAGCGGTGTCGGCGAGCATCGGGCAGCCATTGGCGGCCAACAGCACGTTGTTCGGTGTCAGGTCGCCGTGAATCATGCCGCGACGATGAAGCTCGGCGAGCACCTGCGCGAGCGGGCCGAGGAGGGTCACGACCTCAGACGGGTGCAACCGCCCGCGGCGCGCCAACAGCCCGCCGAGGCTGCCACCGGCGGCCTCTGCCATCACGAGGACGACCTCGCCGCCCGGCAGGATCGCGACCTCGAGGAGGCGTACGGCGTGTGGCCCGGCGATCTCGCTGACAACGGCCGCATCCTCGCGTAACCGCAGTACCAGACCGTCGGACGCCGGCTCCCACAGCCGTTTCAGCGCGACGGGCTCGTGGGTCGTCTCGTCGCGGCCGCGCCAGACCTCACCGGTCGCGCCGAAGCCGATGAGATCGGTGACGACGTAACCATCAACACCGAAGGGCTGCTCCACGCGCGGCATCCCACCAGGGATCGGGCGCGCAGGTCGGTCACTGTCCACAGGCCGGCGACGTACGGTTGAGCTGTGCAACTGATCCGGGCGGGCGTCGTGGCCTACGACGCAGCCTGGGCGTGGCAGCGTGAGCTGCACGAGGCGCGGGTCGCGGGCACCATCGAGGACACCGTGCTGCTGCTGGAACACGAGAGCGTCTACACGGCCGGGCGTCGCACCGAGGCGTGGGAGCGGCCGAGTGACGGCACGCCGGTGATCGACGTCGACCGCGGCGGCAAGATCACCTGGCACGGGCCCGGGCAGCTGACCGGGTACCCGATCGTCGCGTTGCCGGAACCGGTCGACGTGGTCGGGCATGTGAGACGCCTCGAGGACGTGCTGCTCGCCGTGTGCGACCAGCTCGGCGTCACGGCCCAGCGGGTCGAGGGGCGCAGCGGGGTGTGGCTGCCGGCGGACTCGCGCCGTCCGGAGCGCAAGGTCGCCGCGATCGGCGTACGGGTCGCGCGCGGGGTCGCGATGCACGGCTTCGCGCTGAACTGCGACTGCGATCTCGCGGCGTTCGACCGGATCGTGCCCTGCGGCATCCGCGACGCCGGCGTGACCTCGCTCAGCGCGGAGCTCGGCAGACCGGTGCCGGTGGCTGAGGCCCTCCCGATCGTGGAGCGCGAGCTTCTAGCGCGGATGGCACATACGCCCACCTATAGCTCGGCGGATGGCACATACGCCCTAGGGGCAGCGCGATGAACGTCGACGCTGGGGGACGGCGGCTGCTGCGCATCGAGGCGCGCAACGCAGAGGTACCGATCGAGCGCAAGCCGCCGTGGATCAAGACCCGGGCGCGGATGGGCCCGGAGTTCACCGCCCTGAAGTCGCTGGTGAAGCGCGAAGGTCTGCACACGGTGTGCGAAGAGGCCGGCTGTCCCAACATCTACGAGTGCTGGGAGGACCGCGAAGCCACCTTCCTCATCGGCGGCGACGCCTGCACCCGGCGCTGCGACTTCTGCCAGATCGACACCGGCAAGCCGCAGCCGCTCGACCGCGACGAGCCGAGGCGCGTCGCGGAGTCGGTCAAGACGATGGGGTTGCGCTACGCCACCGTGACCGGTGTCACGCGCGACGACCTCGAGGACGAGGGCGCCTGGCTGTACGCCGAGACGATCCGTGAGATCCACCGGGTCTCCCCCGGCACCGGGGTGGAGATCCTGGTCCCTGACTTCTCCGGCCGGCCCGAGTGCCTCGACGAGGTGTTCAGCGCGCAGCCGCAGGTCTTCGCTCACAACCTCGAGACGGTGCCGAGGATCTTCAAGCAGATCCGCCCCGCGTTCAACTACGAGCGCTCGCTGGCGGTGATCAGCGCGGCCCGTACGGCGGGGCTGGTCACGAAGTCCAACCTCATCCTCGGTCTCGGCGAGACCCACGAGGAGGTCGAGCAGGCCCTCGCCGACCTGCATGCCGCGGGCTGTGACCTGGTGACCATCACGCAGTACCTACGGCCCTCCCCCCGCCACCACCCGGTGATGAGGTGGGTGAAGCCCGAAGAGTTCGTCGAGCTCGGCGAGGTCGCCGAGGCGATGGGCTTCGCGGGCGTGCTGAGCGGTCCCCTGGTGCGCTCGTCGTACCGGGCGGGACGGCTCTACGAACAGGCCATAGCGGCCCGAACGCCGTAATCGGATTGCTCCATTAGGACCAATGGAGTTTACTTGCGGGCTACCCACCCGTCACATCGAGCGGGGAGCCTGTCGACATGGAAGAGATCGTGCGCAACCTCATCGTCGCGCTCTGGCCGGATGGTGGTCAGGGACGCGCCCGCCGCAACGCCTGGTCGGCGATGGTGGCCGACACCAAGCGCGCCCGAGACCGGGCCACGGTCGAGGCCGTGGTCCAGGGAGTGATCGCCTCCCACGATGCCTCGGTCGCTCCGGTGGCCGTCGGCCACTAGGGCTCCACAGGACGCTGCGCCGCCGACCATCCGGTCTGCCACCCGCCTCCTAGACTCGCGGACATGGCCCGCCAGAAGAACCCACCCGCACCGGCCAAGAACGCCCAGCGCGGTGCCGGCAAGAAGCAGTCCAAGGGTGCTGCCGAAGGCGCGCCGGAGGGCCGCGTCGCGCAGATGCTGGCCGTCTGGAAGCTGACCCGCGACAACGACCCGAAGCTGTTGTGGGTCGTGTTCGGGCCGGCGGTGGCGGTCATCGCCGTCCTCGTCGTGGTCGGGATCCTGATCGGGCAGCCGATCGTGTTCTCCGTCATCGGTGTGCTCGGCGGCGTGTTGAGCGGTACGGCGATCTTCGGCCGCCGCGCGACCGGCGCGGTGCACGCCCGCCTCGAAGGACAGCCCGGCGCGGCTGCCGCGGTGCTGCAGATGATGCGAGGCGACTGGCGGATGACCCCGGCCGTGGGCTTCACCCGCAACCAGGAGCTGGTGCACCGGGTGCTCGGCCGTCCCGGGGTCGTCCTCGTCGGCGAGGGCCCTTCGACCGCGGCGATCCGCCAGCTGATCACCGATCAGAAGCGCCGGATCGGCCGGGTCGCGCCCGACACTCCGATCCACGACGTGATCGTCGGCGACGGCGAAGGCCGGGTCTCCACCCGCAAGCTGCAGAACCACATCATGCGACTGCCCCGCAAGCTCAAGAAGTCCGAGGTCAGCCAGCTCGAGTCACGCATGAAGGCGCTCGGCGGGCCGAACGTGCCGATCCCGAAGGGCCCGGTACCGACGAGGATCCCCCGCAAGCAGATGCGCTAACCCGCCCAGCCACCAGCGCTCCCCCCGCCAAAGCAATGTGGCATTCCCTTGGCAAATGCGGCTGATCTGGCCCGAATCGCGGGGGCAATGCCACATTGCTTAGGGTGCTGCGGGCGTTAGCTCTCCCCGCCGCCTGACATGAGCTGCTGCATGTCGAAGTAGTCGCGCCAGGCAGCGATCTTGCCGTCGCGGACTTCAAACACGCCTGCCACAGGAACAGCGACCTTGTTCCCGCCGATGCTCATCCGGTCCACCCGCTCGGTGAACACCACATCCCCGTTGCACGCGAGGTTGAGCATCGAGAACTCGATCTCAGGGGAGCCAGGTACGAACATCTCGAGTACGGCGCGGATCGCCGCCTTCCCGGTCGCGGGCGCCATCGGGATGTTGTGGTAGATCGCGTCGTCGGTGAAATAGCCCAGGATCTCGTCGATGTCGCGACGCGTGAACGCCTCGCAGAACTCCCGCACCAGCTGCTCACTCGCATCCATGACCGGATCGTAGGGCCCGCGCTGATGCTGGCCGTCTGGAGACCAATCCGGTGACGACGACCCAGATGCAAGCAAGCGGGTGCGCTCACTCGTTCACCCTCCGGGGCTGGTCGCACCGACCGTGATCGAGCGTCAGCGCCACCCTGCGGTTCGGCCGGCTTGCTCGATCCAGTCGCGCACGTCTGCTCGATCGCGGTCCTCGACGCTGGTCACCTTCACGTAGCGAGTCCGATCGGTGTCACCGAGCGGCGGCGGGCGGTCGAAGTCCGCGCCGCCGTAGAACACGATGTTCACCGAGACGTGGTACGGCGCGATCTCGATGATCCATCCCCGGTCGGGCAGGCCGTAGTACGCGCGTCCCCGCTTGACGGAGTACTGAAGCCCCGGGATCGCGGTTCGGATCGCCGCGTCGAAGGCCCTGACGATCGGCTGGACGGTTGGCATGAGCTGGTTGAACCACGCGTCGATGCCGGAATGATCGGCCGCCGGCTCGGGTGGCTTCTTTCCGGCGATCCCCTTGACGGACTTCGGCATCTCTCACCTACCGCACTTTGACCATGACGGTGCCGGCGGCTCGGTCGTGCATAGCCCGGCCGTCCTGGTCGATGATCAGCGCCGGGGCCACGGTGGCCAGTAACAGGGTCCGCAGTAGTACCCAGCGCAGCTTCGGGCGGCCCGTGCGGTCCTCGCGGACGACCGCGATCCCCGCGACCCGCATCCCCGGCGTTTGGCCCGCGGCGGCCACGAAGACGATCTCGATCAGCAGGAAGGCGATGAGGACGGACAGGGTCTGGCGGTCACTCGTGTGGTAGCCGCCGCCGACGATGATCGCGATCAGATCAGCCACCGCCCCGTCGATCAGGAAGGCCAGCAGCCGGGAGCCGAAATGAGCGACGCTGCCGGGCCCGGACTCGGGGTACGGCGAGCGGCTGGCAGGCGTGGCGTACTGCGGGTCGACGTCTTTGGGCACCCCGTCACGGTAGTGGGGTGTCGATCGGCGGCGGCGCCCCGATAGGTTGACGCCGTCGGCGTTCGCCGGCGCCCTTCGGACGCAGCGCGGCCGGTCGCGCGGGGAGGCAGCACGCAAGATGTTCAACAGCGCCGACGAGGTCCTCTCGTACATCAAGAAGAACGACGTCCAGTTCATCGACGTACGGTTCTGCGACCTGCCCGGGATCATGCAGCACTTCACGTTCCCGTCGTCCAACTTCGGCGAGTCGGTGTTCACCGATGGCCTGATGTTCGACGGCTCGTCGATCCGCGGCTTCCAGCAGATCCACGAGTCGGACATGCTGCTGCTGCCCGACCCCACGACGGCGTACATGGATCCGTTCCGGCAGCACCCGACGCTGATCATGAACTTCTTCATCCACGATCCGCTCACCGGCGAGGCCTACAGCCGCGACCCGCGCAACATCGCCAAGAAGGCCGAGGACTACCTGCGCGGCTCGGGGATCGCGGACACGACGTACTTCGGTCCGGAGGCCGAGTTCTACATCTTCGACGACATCCGCTAT
>DASZTL010000049.1:0-47417 GCA_035548055.1 Mycobacteriales bacterium
GTCGTCGTGCTCATCGCACGTACACGCCCGTCCGGCTCACCGTCTCGGCGAGTTCCTCGCCCCAGTTACGAGCCAGCTCCAGCTGGCCTGCCACGAGCTCGTTCCGCTTCGTGACGAGGAAGCTCTGTCGCGACGACACGAAGTCGGCACCACGCCGGTGCAAGGCCTTCGCGATGGCGCGCGCCGCCGAACCGGTGAACGCGACGGGCATTGCCATCCGGGTGTCGAATGCCGCGACCTTCGCGCCCTCGAGGTTGAGCGCGGCCAGCCATTCGCGAAGCCCCAGGCCTGAGGCGCCAGGCTCCAGGGTCAGCGAGCGCTTGGGGTCCGCGGCCTGTTCTGCCGCGGCCTTTCTAGTGCTCGGCCGGCTCATTCCCCATGCGTGCGTAGGTCCGCCGATCACGAGGAGATCAAGGTCGGTCAGGTCAACGTCCTCACTGGCGGCGACGTTGCGCACTGTTGTGTCCATGTACGGGCTGAGCGCTTCGCCGATTGCTTCAGCGACCTTCCTTGTGTTGCCGAACATCGACTCGTAGACCACTGCTGCCTTCATCGGGTCACCTCGCTGATCGCCTGGTGAATCCAGTTGACACGTTGTCGTTCGCCATCGGGTAGAGCCAGAAGTCATTGATCCGGGACTCGCCGCGGATCGATGACACTCGACTCTGTTCGGACTTGGCGACGTGTCGCAGGTTGGACGGGGAGGTGTTCGAAGCATGGGGCCTGGCGGACCTCGACAGGAGCCGACAACACCCGGACCGCTTCGCGCTGTCTTCGTCGGCGTCGAAGGGCTCGTCGGCATGGCCGCGGTCGCAGGAACGGGGCAGCTGCTCGCAGACATTGCGACGCCACCGGACAAGGATCTGCCGTTCGGGTGGCAAGACTGGACTGTGCCCGGAGTCTGGCTGTTTGCGACAGTCGCGCTTCCGTCGCTGCTGGCTGCGGCGCTCGCACTGCGCGCCAGCAGGTGGACCGCGGATGCCGTTATCGGTGCTTCGACCGCGCTCGCCGTTGAGGTGCTGGTGCAAATACCGTTTGTTGGGCCGAGCATCCTGCAGTTGATCTGTGGGGCGGTCGCGATCGTGATGACGGTGCTCGCCTGGCGGGTGCGGCCCGGGTGGAGAGCTACCAGCCGCGCATGTCGACCGGCCATTCGTCGATGACCGTGTCGCCATCGACGACGAACATCCGCTCGTGCAGCGCGCAGGTCGGATCGATGTGTGCCGGCTCGAGGCGCACCCGGTCCCCAACCGCGGGAAGGGTGCTGCCGTCCCCGGCCGAAAACACGACGTGTTCGTCAGAGCAGTACCAGACCAGCATTCCTGGCAGCCCGGGATTGCCGTGATCCATCCCGAATGACTTGAGGCCGGCATCGGCGACGGCCCAGCCGTCGCCTATCGAGATCACGGTCGCGAGGACGGTGGCCGCCTGCTCGAACGGGACGTTTTCGAGTTTGCGGTACTCGGTGTCCATCAGCGCGTAGGAGCCTGCTTGCAACTCGGTGACTTCTCGGTTGGTCTGCCACGTCCCGGTGCCCCCGCCGGAGCGGATCTCTCCGCCGACGTCGGCATGAGCCCGGGCAAGCAGGCCCATCGCCTGGTCCGTCTGGTCCTTCCGCTCGCGCTCGGCATCGACGAACATCACGTGACCCTCGTAACCCATCACTCCTCGAACCGCCAGACCGGCCGCGCGAGCTCGGTCAGCCAGGCGGCCCGCCGATTCCGGCGAGCAGCCGCACCGAGGGGTGCCCACGTTCACGTCGATGAGCACCTCACCGACGCCGCCGGCGACCGCGGCGGCGAGGGTCGCTTCCGAGTCGATCGCGACGGTGACCCGGGCCCCCGAGTCGACAACCCGCCCGAGGCGGCGCATGTCGACCACCTCGTTGGCGAGCAGGAGGTCCGAGCCCAGTCCCGCGGCCGCCATCACCTCGATCTCCCGGATGGTCGCGCAGGTGAAGCCGGTGTGACCCAACGCCGCCTGTCGCCTCGCGATCCCCGTGGTCTTGTGCGCCTTCACGTGAGGTCGCAAGGTGCGATCCGGCCATGCGCCCAACATGGTCGCTAGGTTGCGGTCGAGGGCAGCCGAGTCGACGATCAGAGCCGGCGTGGTGAGGTCGTCGAGAGCCATTCGCGAAACGTATCGAAGAAGGGTGGTCAGCTGTGGGTCACGAGGTCTGGCGCAACTGGGGGCGGAACCAGTCCTCGACGCCTCTCGAGGTCGCCGCGCCGGTGGATGTCGCTGCGGTGTCGCACCTCCTTGAACGCGCCTCCGACGACGGCCGCACCGTCAAGGCGGTCGGCTCGGGTCACAGCTTCACCGCTGCCGCACTGGCGGAGGACATCCAGATCCGGCTCGATCATCTCGACGGCATCGTGTCCGTCGACAGGGAGGCTGGGCTGGTCACCGTCGGAGCCGGCACTCCGCTGCATCGCCTGAACGTCGAGCTCGAGACGCGTGGCCTGTCGATGAGCAACCTCGGTGACATCGATGCTCAGACGATCTCGGGCGCGATCTCGACGGGTACCCACGGCACCGGCGCCGCGCTCGGCGGGATTGCAACCCAGGTTCGCGGCCTGCAGCTCGTCCTTGCGGATGGGTCGGTTGTCGATGTGTCGGCGTCGTCGGATCCCGACCTCTACCGGGCGGCACGGGTCGGGATCGGGGCCTTCGGTGTCGTCACTGCCGTCACCCTGCAGTGTGAGCCGTTGTTTCGACTCACTGCAATCGAGCAGCCGATGCCGCTGGAGCAGGTGCTCGAGGACCTGGACGAGCTGGCTTCCGGCAACGAGCACTTCGAGTTCTACTGGTTCCCGCACACCGACGTGGCGCTGACCAAGCGCAACAACCGACCGACGGACGCCGAGTCGGCAAAGCAGCTGCCACGCTGGCGCGAGCTGCTCGATGACGAGGTGCTGTCCAACGGTCTGTTCGAGGTGATCCAGCGGATCGGGTATCGCCGGCCGACGGCGATTCCGCGCTTCAACCGACTCTCGGCCCGGGCGCTCTCCGCCCGCAGTTTCACCGACGTGTCTCACCGGGTCTTCGTCTCCCCGCGGCGGGTTCGCTTCAGGGAGATGGAGTACGCCGTCCCGCGCGAGCGGCTCGTCGACGTCTTCCGTTCGGTGCGGTCGTGGATCGAGAGCAGCGAGACGGTGATCTCCTTCCCGGTCGAGGTCCGGGTGGCTGCGGCCGATGACATCTGGCTCTCGACCGCCTCGGACCGCGCGAGTGGCTACATCGCGGTCCATCAGTGGCATCGGGTCGACTATGAGCCGTACTTTCGTGCCGTCGAGTCGATCGCGTCGGAGGTCGGCGGGCGTCCCCACTGGGGCAAGCTGCACTGGCTGGACGCCGCCACCCTCCGGGAGCGGTACCCGCATTTCGACGACGCGATGATGGTGCGCGATCGGGTCGACCCGAACCGCGTCTTCTCCAACAGCTACACGAAACAAGTCTTCGGCTCCTAGTGCGAATGGTTGGTGTCTGAACAAGTGCCGTCTATCCCCGCTGCCCTTCGCGCTCTTGCCGCCGAAGCGCCGGACGCTCCCGCGATCACCGACACGAACGCGACACTGACCCGCCGGCAAGTCGTCGAGTGGGCCGAAGCGGTAGCCCACGAGCTCGTTGCCCGGGGGGTCGAGGTTGGCGACCTCGTCTCGATCGGTCTGCCGAGTGACGCTTCCTTTCTCATCGCTTCGGTAGCGACCTGGATCGTCGGCGGCACGCCCCAGCCGGTGCCCGCGAACATGCCGCGTGCCGAGCTCGAGGCAGTACTCGGCCTCGCCAAGCCGGCGATCGCGATCGGCTTTGATGGCGGCTCGTCGGCACCGTCGATGCTGTCGCTGCCGGAGCCTCCGGCGACCGCGCCGGACCCGTTGCCTGACGTGACGTCCCCGAACTTGAAGGCGCCGATGTCCGGTGGCTCGACGGGTCGGCCAAAGCTGATCGTCGCGACCAATCCGGCGGATGTCGACGGACTCGCGCTGCTCGGCGCCGCGATGCGGATCAAGTCGGGTGACACGTCGCTGATCACGGCACCGATGCATCACAACGGCCCGTTCCTCACGTCGACCGCAACGCTTGCGACCGGCGGTCATGTCGTGCTGCCGGGTCGCTTCGATGCCGAGACGACGCTGCAGCTGATCGAGCGGTATCGCGCCGGGTGGCTGTATCTGGTTCCTACGATGATGTCGCGGATCTCGAAGCTGCCCGACGACGTGCGCCTCGGCTACGACGTCGCCAGCCTGCACACCGTGATGCACATGGCCGCGCCCTGCCCGCCGTACCTCAAGCAAGCCTGGATCGACTGGCTCGGGCCGGAGCGAATCATGGAGCTCTACGCCGGCACCGAGGCGCAGGCAGCGACCTTCATCAACGGCGTCGAGTGGCTCGAGCATCGCGGTTCGGTCGGAAAGCCGTTGATCGGCCGGATGCAGATCTGTGACTCAGAGGGCAACGCGCTGCCGCCGGGAGAGGTTGGCGAGGTCTGGCTGAAGTCCGATGCCGGGCCGACGTACAAGTACATCGGCGCGGAGGCGCGCGCCCGCGAAGGCGGCTGGGAATCCTTGGGCGACCTGGGCTGGATGGACGAGGACGGCTACCTCTATCTGAACGATCGCCTTACAGACATGGTGCTGGTCGGCGGGAGCAACGTGTATCCCGCCGAGGTCGAGGCCGCGCTGGACGAACACCCCTCGGTGATGTCGTCTTGCGTGATCGGGCTGCCCGACGACGACCTCGGCAATCGGCTGCACGCCCTGGTCCAGCTGAGTACTGACGTGAGCGACGAGGCCCTGGCGGCTTGGTGTGGTGAGCGTCTCACGAAGTACAAGGTGCCGCGGACCTTTGAGCGCGTCGACGAACCGCTGCGGGATGACGCCGCGAAGGTTCGCCGCACGCAGCTTCGAGCGGCCCGCCTCCGGTCGTAGCCTGCTCCGCCTCGCGTCGCAACCGTGCGAATGACGTCCGGGACCACCGCTTAGGGGCGATCGCCTCTGTCTGACACCGTGCCGAAACTCGCAGGATCGAGGCATGTTCGGCAGATGGGACGGGATCGGCACGAGGTCGAGGGCCGGCATCACAGTAGGCATGGCGCTGGGCTTGTGTCTTTCCTGCGGCGCTTCCGGTGCCGCGACGCTCGGAGCACGATCCGGTGCTGTTTCGAGTCCCGTTGTCGTAGCGCCGCAGGGCCCGAACTTGGCGCAGCACCGCGGTGATGCGACGCCACGGCTGTCTGTGGGAGCGCACGGGCGCGCGGTCGTGCGTCTGCAGGAGCAGCTCTCGGACCTGGGCTTCTGGCTAGGACGGGTTGATGGCCGCTTCGGGGACGCCACCCAACAGGCGGTGTACGCGCTCCAGAAGGTCGCTGCCATATCACCCGACGGCGTGGTTGGCCGCAAGACGTGGCAGGCCTTGCGGCGCGAGGTCCGGCCCGTACCGCGGGGCAGCCGCGGGTCGCATGTCGAGATCGACCTTCGACGCGACCTGATCATGTTCGTGACGGGCGACCGGCTCCGATACGTGGTGAACACGTCGACCGGTGGCGGATTTACGTATGTGTCGAACGGCGTGACGAGCATCGCGGCGACCCCAACCGGTCGGTTCCGCGTCTACAACGAAGTGAACGGCTTGAGAATCAGTCCGCTCGGCGAGCTTTGGCGGCCCAAGTTCTTCCATGGCGGCTATGCGATCCACGGCTCCGCATCCGTGCCGCCGTACCCCGCTTCACACGGCTGCGTACGGGTGAGCAACGAGGCAATGAACTGGATCTGGTCTCATGGGCTCCTCCCGATGGGCATGACAGTCTGGATCTATCGCTAGCTCGCAGCTCGGCGCCGGCGAAGGGAGGACTGATGTCGTTCCTCGGGCTCGTGGTTCGAAACTTGCGGGTTCGAAAGGTGAGGTCCGTGCTCACCGCACTCGCGGTCGCGGTCGGGGTCCTCGCCGTCGTTACCTTGAGCTTGATCAATGACAGCGTCCGGTCCAGTGCCCTCGCCCTGCTTCAGACGGGTCGCGCTGACTTCACGGTGGCGCAGAGCGGTGTCTCGGACGTGCTGAACAGCAACATCCAGCAGGTCGACGTCGCCAAGGTCGGTGCTGTGCCTGGTGTGTCCACGGCAATCGGCGCGCTGGTTGCGACCGTCCGGCTCAATTCGACGTATCCGCTGTTTCTCGAGATCGGTGTCGACGCGAAGGATCTCCACCCGTTTGGGATTCGCATCCTCCAAGGGCGCGCCTACTCACCGGATAGCACCGACGAGGTGCTCTTGGGCTATCAGGCTGCCGACAACCTGCACAAGGCGGTCGGTGATGAGATCACCGTCGACGGCAACCGCTTCACCATCGTGGGGATCTACTCGGTGGGGCAGGCACTCGGTGACAGCGCAGCGATGATGCCGCTGGCGACGTTGCAGACCTACCAGCGTCAAGGTGGACTGGTCACGCTGATGTTCGTCCAGCTCGCACCCGGTGCCGACATGGCCGCGGTACGGCAGGAGATCACGGATCAGATGCCTTCGCTCACGACGATCCGCACGGCGGCGGAGTTCGGTCGGGCGGACCGAAGCCTGCAGCTGATCAACGCCGCGGATGAGGGCAGCCGCGTTCTGGCGATCGTGGTCGGGGGGCTGATCGTCATGAGCATGATGACGATGGCTTTCATCGAGCGAATCCGTGAGTTCGGCGTTCTCCGGGCTGTTGGTTGGCCGCGCCGTCGGGTGCTGGGCATGGTGTTGAGCGAGGCGGGAGTACTCGGCGGCGTCGGTGCTGCCGCTGGCGTCGGGATGTCCTTGTGTGCCGTGCAGCTGTTGCAGCACTCATCCGCGCTCTCGGGCTTCGTGCATCTGCAGTACACCGCTGGGACCTTCTGGCGGGCGATCTATACGGCGGCAGGAATGACGGTCTTGGGTGCGATCTATCCCGCGCTTCGCGCGGCCGCGCTCGCGCCACTGGAGGCCCTCCGTCATGAGTGACCCGGTCATCGAAGCAGCCGACCTGCACAAGCACTTCGACGGTGGGCTCGTGCGTGCTGTCGACGGCCTCGACATCGTGGTTGAACGCGGCGAGATGCTCGGCGTGACAGGGCCGTCAGGCTGCGGCAAGTCAACCTTTCTCCACATGGTGGCGGCACTTACCCGGCCCACGTCCGGAAAGCTGCTGGTCGAGGGGCAGGACATCCTCGGGTTGTCCGATCCGAGTTCCTTCCGGCGAGACCGGATCGGGCTGGTGTTCCAACTCCACAACCTGCTTCCCCATTTGACCGCTCGCGAGAACGTCGAGGTCGCGATGTTCGGGACCCGACTGTCCCGGCGTCGGCGTCGACAACGCGCCCGCACGCTGCTTCACGACGTCGACCTGTCAGACCAGGAGGAGCGTCCTCCGACACGTCTCTCCGGCGGTGAAAGACAGCGGGTCGCACTCGCAAGAGCGCTTGCCAACGAGCCGCCGATTCTTCTCGCCGACGAGCCGACTGGAAGCCTGGACGTCCGATCGGTCGATCGCACTCTCGACTTGCTCGCGAGGCTGCGACGCGAGCGACCGGAGCTGACGATAGTGCTTGTGACTCACGATCCACGTGTCGCGGGAGCGTGTGACCGGGTGCTTCACATGGCGGACGGCCGTGCCACCGACTCACCGGTGAGGTCGCGCAGTACGGAGGCCTAGCCGAATCCGATGCGCGCGCTCGCGGTTTGGGTCGGGTTGAGCGTTGCTTGGCTGACCGACACGATGCAGGGCTGCTTGACCGTGCATGAGCGACCCCCTGAGCCGAGTGGGCCGGTTCGCACTTCGAAGGTGGTCGCTCCGGTTCCGGACGCGCCGACCGAGAGCGTGCTGAGGTGCCCGATGTCGCATGAGCTCTGGCCGGTCTTCCTGCCGAGGTCGACGCACTCGATCACGATCAGCGACTGGTTCGGCCCGAACCCCCGGACCTCGACCTGAACTTGTTGACCGTCGTGGAGGTGCCGCGAAGGCGTGACGGTGATGTGCGGGTCGATCGTGTCGCGGCTCGTGGGAGATGCGTTCAACGATGCGCCAGGTGGGCTCGCGGGAGGTCGCACGACGACCTCGGACCCACCACCGCAGGCTACGACGCAACTGCAGACGATCGCAGTAGATGCGAAGAGCGTTGCTGGCCGGCCGAACTCGGTCATGCCACCGAGGTAATGGGTCAGCTGTCGGCAGCCGACGGCTCGTCGACCTGGCCGAACAGCGAGCCCAGCCGGAAGTCCCGGCGGGTCGGCGCGCCGGTATGGGCCGCGGAGTCCCGGACGTGCCGCCACTCCTGGCCGGCGAGCAGCTCGCCGAGCGTGCCCCCCACGAGCGCTTGGGTGTGGCGCTCTGCTTCGGTTCGCGACGGGAACGCTTCCAGGGTCCGGTATGCCTCGGCGGCGCCGACTCTGATGACACCGACGAACCCCCAGCTGTCGCTGGCTTCGGCAACCTCGATGCTGATCAACATTCCGGGCACTGTGTGGGCCTTTCGTCTCGTCGGCCAGCCCCGACACACCGATGGTCACACTCCGCGTCGTCCTGGGCAACGTCTCGACGACATACGGGACGAAGGTCCTGATCGCGACAAATGGCGCGCGTCGGCTTCGCCGCCCGTGCGGAGCAGGCGACTTCGCAACGCGTAACGATCTTGCCGGCCGGGTAGGAAGCGGTCGTGAGCACCACGATCTTCCCCGTCACCGTCCGGAACTGTGAGGGTCGCCAGCGGTTCGACACCTACAGCGAGGCCGACCGCCACGCCTGGTACCAGATGTCGCGCCGTCGCAGCTTCGACGAGGACTTCATGCTGGCCGCGCACTTCTGTCGCCGGTGCGGCGGCTGGCATGTCGGCAACCCGCGCCAGGAGAGTTCGGAGCGCTGGAGCTCCTCGCTCGCCTGAGGCGTCAGGGCTTCGGTAGCGGCGGCGTGTAGAGCGTCGCCCCGCTCTGCCGCGTTCGACGGCGCCGAATCAGGCTTGCGACGCCTGCGGCGGCAGCGAGGAGTCCCGCCATCATCGCGATCGTTCGCTTGCCCTTCGCCTTGGAACGGACGGCGTCAATGTCGACGGACGGGAGGTGCGACTGCACAGCGTCACGGACGTCGCTCGCCGATGGCATCGCCGGGGCGTGTTCTTTGAGGTTCGACAAGGCTTCAGTCATGTAAGTCGAATACCCGCGAAACGCATCGCCACACCGTGTCAGAGAAGGGCCGGTGCACGGTTGTCCAGACCGAGAAGCTCGCCGATCACCGGGCCGTCGACCGTCTCGCGTTCGACCAGAAGGGCCGTGAGGGCGTCGAGCTGCTCGCGGTGCGCTTTGAGCAGGTCGATGGCCGTCTGCTCGGCTTCCCTGAGGAGCCGCGCCACCTCGTTGTCGACGGTCGCCTGGGTTTCCTCGGCGTACGGCCGACTCGTCCACGGCGTCGCAGAGTTGCCGAGGTAGACGGAGCCACCGGCCGGATAGCCGACTGGGCCCAGCTCATGAGACAAGCCAAACTCGCGCACCATCTTGATTGCGAGGTCGGTTGCCTGCTCGAGGTCGTTGGCGGCGCCGGTGGACGCCTCGCCGAGCGCCACCAGTTCGGCGGCCCGGCCGCCGAGGCGCACGGCCAGCGCATCCCGCAGATAGCTCTCCGAATACAGGTGGCGCTCGGCGACCGGTAGCTGTTGGGTGACTCCCAACGCCTGGCCGGCCGGAAGAATCGTCACCTTCTCGACAGGATCGGCGTGCGGCAGGAGCGCGGCGACGATGGCATGGCCCGACTCATGGATGGCGACCGCAAGCTTCTCATCGGCGAGCAACACGTTGCTGCCGTCTCTGCGGCCGAGAGTGATGCGGTCGCGCGCCGCCGCGAAGTCGGCGGCGCTGAGCTTCGTACGGTTGTCCCTAGCCGCTGCGATCGCGGCTTCGTTCGCGAGATTGGCAAGGTCGGCGCCGCTGAATCCGGGGGTTGCGCGCGCGATGACGTCGAGGTCGACGTCGTTCGCGAGCGACTTGCTCTTGCAGTGAACTTCGAGGATCGCAAGGCGATCGCTCTGTGTCGGCAACGGGACCGTGATCTGCCGATCAAACCGGCCGGGGCGGACCAGGGCGAGGTCCAGGACCTCTGGTCGGTTCGTCGCCGCTAGGACGACGACTCCGTCGGATGCGTCGAATCCGTCCATCTCGGACAGCAGCTGGTTGAGGGTCTGCTCTCGCTCGTCGTTCGAGACCACTAGTCCGCCGCCCGACCGGCGCTGCCCGATCGCGTCGATCTCGTCGACGAACACGATCGAGGGAGCGCTCTTGCGTGCGCTCTCGAACAGGTCACGCACGCGTGCGGCTCCGACCCCAACGAACATCTCGACGAAGCTGGATCCGGTGACCGAGAAGAACGGGACACCGGCTTCGCCTGCGACGGCGCGCGCGATCAGGGTCTTGCCCGTACCGGGCGGTCCGAGCATGAGGATTCCTCGCGGGGCTACCGCGCCCGCCCGGCGATAGCGATCCGGCTGACGCAGGAAGTCGACGATCTCCGCGACCTCCGCCTTGACGCCGGCATAGCCGGCGACGTCATCGAACGTCGACGCTGGGCGTTCGGCGTCGAACACCTTCGCGTGCGCTTTGGTCATTCCGCCAGCGCCGAGTAGGCCTCCGCGGCGACTGCCGCGCATCAGCCACAAGAGCAATCCGATCGGCGCGAGCAGGAACAAGGCGCTCAGCACCCCCGACGACCAACTCGATGACGAGGCAGGCTTGGCGGTGACCTCGACCCCGTCGGTTCGTAGCTCGGCGATGAGCTGGGGCCCGGCGAGATCAAGGGGGATGGCCGTCGAGAAGTCCTTCCCATTTGTCAGCTTTCCCGATGCGGATCCCTTCGCGTCGATCTCGAGGCTCTTCACCTGGTGGGCGTCGGCACGGGACAAGAAGGTCGAGTAGGTCAGCTGGTTCGGATGTGACGTGAGCGCGACTGACGTGACGATGTTGGCGATGACGAGCAAGGCCGCCCCGATCCAAAGCGCGGTCTTCGCTCGTTTCGAGAGCCGTCGCGGCTCCGGCGGCTTTGGTGACTCAGGCATGTCGCCCACCCGCGATCCGCACGCGTTCGCCGTATCTCGGCACGACGGCGGTCCAACCGAGCTCGTCGCAGATGCGATGTTGGAGCTCACCTGCCGCTGCCGGTTCGCCGTGGACCACGTAGCACGTCTGGGGCGCGTGGGGCGCCTGACCGAGCCAGCTCAGGATCTCGTCGGCATCGGCATGAACCGAGAACATGGGAACGTCGACGATCTCGGCACGAACCGCGACGTACTCGCCGTGGATCTTGATCGAGCGAGCTCCGTCGAGGAGTTGGCGCCCTCTGGTGCCGACGGCTTGGTAGCCGACGAGCAGCACCGTGTTCTCGGGTCGCGGAAGCAGTCCAGCCAGATGGTGGAGCACCCGGCCTCCCGAGACCATCCCGGAAGCCGACACGATGATGCAGGGCCAGTGTGGGTCGTTGAGACTCTTCGACTGCTCCCTGGATCGAAGCTCCGTGATGTTCTGCCGGTCGAATGGATCGTCGTCCAGCTCAACGTCCTCTCGGAGGTCGGGTGCATGTTGGCGGATGGCGTCGCGGTAGATCGCGAGGGCATCGAGCGCCATGGGGCTGTCGACGAAGATCGGGACGTCGGGGATCGCCCCGTCCTTGCGGAGACGCTTCAGCGTGCTCAGGATGACTTCGGTGCGGTCGACCGCGAATGCCGGAATCACGATGCTGCCGCCACGTCGGGCCGTGCGGTTGATGGCGTCGGTGAAGATGTCGGAGGCTTCGACGGCCGCGTGCTTACGGTTGCCGTACGTCGACTCGACAACGATGATGTCCGATTCCGGTGGGGGCGCGGGTGGACGAAGCAGCGGGTGGAGTGGCCGCCCGAGGTCGCCGCTGAAGAGGATCGAGCTCTCGGGCAGCGTGACGTGCACCGTGGCCGACCCGAGAATGTGGCCAGCCGGCCGCAGCGTCACCGCCGCAGTGTCGGTGACCTTGACCTGCTCCTCGTAGTCGATGGCGCGAAACTGCCTCACGGCGGCGGTCGCGTCCTCGTCGGTGTAGAGCGGGCGTGGTGGGGCGTGCTTCGAGTAGCCGTGCGTCGTGGCGTAGGCCGTGTCTTCCATCAGGAGATGGGCACTGTCCTGTAGCACCACCTCGGCGAGCCGTGCGGTGTAGCACGTGGCGAGGATTGGGCCGGTGAAGCCGTCTCGAACGAGCGCGGGCAGATACCCGGTGTGATCCAGGTGCGCGTGGCTGATGGCGACTGCATCAATGGTGTCCGGCGCTGCCGGGAACCGATCCCAGTTCCGCTGCCTGAGCTCCCGGAGGCCCTGAAACAACCCGCAGTCCACGAGGAGCTTGCCACTGCCGCTCGCTATCAGGAACCGGCTTCCGGTGACCGAATCGGCCGCTCCGAGGAAGTCGAGGCTCGCGTCACTGCTTGCTCGCACGATGGAGTGTCTCCCCGCGCGGGTGTGGAGCGGCGACAGTCTTTGGTCGTCACATCCCGGACTAAGGTCCTGACCTCGTCGAGCGGTTACTTCCAGGTGAGCATCAGGTCTTTGACGTGCCGCAGGCCGGGCGGGTAGACGAGCTCCTCGTGTCCCGGCGTCAGCCAGTAGTCCGGGATCCGGTTGTGCCACTCCCGCAGGGCGATACGTAGCTCGCGGCGCGCGAGGTGCGAGCCGAGGCAGCGGTGTGGGCCCATGCCGAAGGTGATGTGCTTGTTCTTCAGCCGGTCGAAGCGCACATCGTGGGCGTCCGGGTACTCGGTCGGATCGATGTTGGCGGAGCCGTAGGCGCACAACACCATGGATCCGGCGGTGACGGGGCAGCCGTTGGGAAGCGTGACGTCCTGAGTGGCCGACCGAGGCGAGGAGAACGGGACCGGCGCTTCCCAGCGCAGCATCTCCTCGACCGCGCTGTCGATGCAGTCCGGGTTGTTCACGAGTTGCTTTCGGTGCTCTGGGCTGCGAGCGAGGAACGCGTACATGCAGGTGAGCGTGTCGCTGACGGTGTCGAGGCCGGCGATGAGGAAGAGGAAGAGGATGTCGAGGATGTCCTCGTGGGTCAGTCGCGCGCCGTCGACTTCGGCGGCGAGGAACTGCGAGATGACGTCGTCGCCCGGCAGCCTTCGGCGCTCGTCGATGAGCTCGGTGAACAGCGCGTAGATCCGCTCGCCGGTGCCGTAGAGCACCTTGGTACGCGCCTCGGGATCGAAGGCTGCCATCTCGTCGAGCTTCTCGGGGTGGAGGATTCCGTCGCGGAGGTGGAGAAACTCATCGAGCCGCTCCTGTGGCAGGCCGGTGAGATCGAGAAAGATGGTGCTCGGCAGGACATCGGCGAAGTCGTCGCTGAAGTTGCAGCTGCCGTCGTCGATGAAGGTGTCGATGAGAGCGTTCGCGCGGTGAGCGATGTCCGGTTCGTAAGCCGTCATCTTCTTGGGGGAGAACAACGGGTCGAGCAGCTTGCGGTAGTTCGAGTGTTGCGGCGGGTCGACGTTGAGCGGGATCAGGGGCCGGATGTTGCCGAGGCCCAGATCGATCCGCGATGAGAACAACTCGGGGTGATGCAGGACGTATTCGATCGTCTCACGATCGAACTGCATCGCCATGCCTTCCATCGGCACCAGGAAGCCGCCGGCCTCGGTGAGGCTCCGGAAGCGGGTGTGCGGTGAGGAGAAGTCGAGTAGCGATGTCATGTCGTCCGTGGCCTGCCGTTCCCCCAGGCTTGCCTCGGGGATGGCGTCCGTCCGTACCTCTGCCTCAGTCACTCATCACTTTTACACGTTCTATGACGCCCGCGTCACCTTAGGTCGGGGGTGATCCTGCCCATATCCGGTGGGGTCGAGGGGGGGCGGCCAGCGCGTCGCGACGAAACGTCGCGTTCGTCGGGCCGGTTGGGTAGAGGTCGAAGGCGCCCTGGGTGGGGCCGAACGACACCCAAAAGGTGTTGCATGCGTATGTGCCGATATCTACCGACGTGGCACCCGGCAGGATGAGATGGTGACAGACACCCGCACCTTCCTGACGCGCGTCGGTGACGCCTACGTGCCGACAGCGTCGGCGATCGGCCCTTGGGGCCCTGCCACGGTCAGCGGCCTCGTCATCGCGGGCCTCGTGGGCCACGGCGCGGAGCGGGCCGCGGGCGACGACGACTTCATCGGTACCCGGCTGACGGTCGACATGGTGCGGATGGCCGTCATGGGTGAGCTTCGCGTGGAGGCGGAGATCCTGCGCGAGGGCCGACGACTGCGGATGGTCGACGTCACGATTACGCAAGACGGCCGCAACGTCGCGCACGGCCGCGGGATCTTCGCGCGTCGCGCTGAGAATCCGCCGGGCACCGTCTGGGCGCCCGAGGTCGTCATGCCGCCACCGCCGGCGCCGGAGCGGACCCCGGCATTCGGGCCGAAGCCGTATTTCGGCCCTGAGGCGCGGCCGGCCCGCGATTTCGAAGCCTGGCGCGACACCGCCAACGCGAAATACGTCTGGTACGACTGCGACGCCAGCCTCGTGGCGGGCGAGCCGATGTCTCCATTCGTACGAGCGGCGGCGGTCGCCGACGTGGGCAACCCGTTGACCAACTGGGGAAGTGAGGGCCTGCAGTTCGTGAACTCGGATGTCACGCTCCTGCTGAGCCGGCTGCCGGAGGGGACCATGCTGGGGATGGCCGCGCGCGACCGTCAGGAGGCGGACGGCGTCGCCGTCGGGTCGGCGGTGATGTTCGATGCGTCGGGTGCGGTCGGCCTTGCGACGGTGACGGCACTCGCCTCCCAGGTGCCGATGGTGCCGCGGCACCACCCCTGATGTCCGTCAGGCACGTCGCCGCGCTCGTCGTTGCGCTAGTGCTGTCGGTACCACTCGCTGGTGCGGCGCCGGCGGGTGCGGCTGACTTTCCGCCGGTGGTGAGCCTCGATCCGCACAAGGCGACTCGTGACGGCTCGCCGCTGGATCATCTGCCGCACAACATCCGATTACTGCCGATTCGGTTGCCGCATGGTGCGCCACAACGGGCGGCGTGGTCTCCGGACGGCAAGCGGCTCGTCGTCCTCGACGGTCCGGTCGGCGACGCGTGGGAGTACCGCCGGGCGAGTGGCGACGTCCGCGACCTGACGCGCTCCTCGCCGGTAAGAGGCGGCGTGCTGCGCGCGCAGTACCTCAGCAACGGCGACCTGGTGATGTGCGCGGTACGGCACGCCACTGCGAAGCCCGCTGCCGACGACCGGTTCCGGGGCCGATTGTGGATCTTGCAGCGACCGCTCGGCACGCGGCGGCCAGTGCCGCTCGGTGAGCGGTGTTGGGAGGGCATTGCCGTCTCTCGACATCGTGGGTCGACCCGCATCGCATGGAACCGGTCGAACATCGACTTCAGCAAGGTTCCCGAGGTGTTCGTGCAAGCCCTCGTCGGGAGGTCGAAGGTCCTGACCGGACGGATCAGCTACCGCCGGCACCGCCCCGAACTGGTCCATCGAGCGGTCGTGCTCGACAAACGCGACGTCTCACCGGACACGCCCGCCGTCGAGGCGCAGGACTTCCGGCGTCTCGCCGATGGCGACCCCGATCCCGACGACGAGCTCGTCTTCAGCGCGTACTTCCACGACGGTGGGCAAGTGATGGGCGTCAACCTCGACACCGGCGTCATCACCGACTACGCACCGGCTTCGCCGTTCTACGAAGAAGCCGAAGGCATCGACCCGGCCGGCCGGTACGTCGTGGTGGAACGTGATCTCGCCATCACCTTGTTCCCGGGCCAGCTCGACCTCTGGCGGCTCTCGCTGGACGGGTCGGGCCACTTCGTGCGGATGACGACGTTCGACTACTACAAGGGGTACGGCGCCGATAACGCCGTCGTGTCACCGAACGGTCGGCGCCTGGCCTTCGGACTGAAGATCGACGGCGCCGAGGGTGAAGGTGCCGGGATCCTGCTCATGGACCTGACGGTGTAGGCAGAGGTCCTCTCAGGGGATCAGCAGCACACGTCCGAAGGCGTGGCGACTCTCGATGTAGGCGTGTGCCTCGGCGGCATCGGTGAGTGGGAACGTCCGGTCGATGACCACCTGGAGTGCGCCGGACGCGACGGCGGCGATCTGGGCGCTGACCATTCGGTAGGCGCGTGTGCCGAAGAACAGCTCGCCTCCCAGGAAGTAGCCGCTGAGCAGCTGGTTGTTCGGCCGCATGCCGGAGACATCGAGGGCGTCGCGCGCGCTTCGGCTGGCGTCGCCGACGCTGATGCACCGGCCGCGGTAGGCAAGGGCGTCGAGGCTGCGTTGAAGGTTCGTGCCGCCGACCGACTCGACGATCACGTCGGCGCCATGGCCGTTCGTGATTCGCCGACACTCGGCGACGAAGTCGTCGGCTGCGTAGTTGATGCCCTCGTCGAGGCCGAGCGGCTTCAGCCGCTCGAGTCGCTCGTCGCTCGACGCGGTGGCGAGGACCCGGGCTCCCGCCTGCTTCGCCATCTGGATCGCGGCGATCCCCACGCCGCCGGCGCCGGCGTGGACGAGCACGGTCTCGCCCGGCTGCAGGCGCCCGAACTCGAACAGGCAGTCGTGCGCCGTACCGAACGCCACGGGGATGCACGCTGCTTCATTCGTCGATAGCCCGTCCGGGATCAGCCACGCGAAGCTCTGCGGAACGACTCGCTGCTCCGCGTGCGAGCCGTTGAGGCCGACAGTGACGACCCGATCCCCGATGTTGAACTGCTCAGCGCCCTCGCCGAGCGCGTCGATCGTTCCCGCGGCCTGGTAGCCGACGATGTGCGGCCTGCCGGTCAGGTCGCCGCCGAGCCGGTTGAGGGTGTCCCCGCCCTCGATGCTGATGGCGTCGACCGTGATCAGGATCTCGCCCGAACCGGGTTGCGGTGCCGGGACGTCCTCGTATCGGAAGACGTCCGGGGCCCCGGTCTCGTAGTAGACGGCTGCCTTCATCGCCCGGACGCTAGCGAATCGTCATCGACCCCGGCGGGTCGGAAGCCTTGTCGGCTCGACAGGGTTGGTTGAGCATCGTGTCGCACGCGGCCCGGGGCGCACGGGCGCGGCCGCCCTTCAGGTGCCCGAGAACGATGGCCGACGGGTGCCGGGCATCCGTGTAGACGCTGTTGACGGCCGGGCTGTCCACGAAGTTCAGCACCCACAGTCCGGTGAAGCCGCTTGGCGCATCGACCCACAGGCGGAGTCGAGACCCCTTGCGGAACACGTAGTCGAAAGGCCACAGCTGAACTCTCATCCGCGTCGGCTGCCCCAGATGCAGCGGGGCCGCGTCCGACTGCTGGTCGGTGTGGAACGGCGCCAGCGTGGTCGACCGCTTGCGGGCGAGTGCTCGATGGCTGGCCCGCAACCAGCCGCGTGAGACGTAGACCTCCTGCCCGTCCGGCCGGACCTCGGTGAGCGTGATCTGCAGATCGGTGTCAGGTGCGGTCGAGCTGACCCAGAGGTTCGCTGAACCCGAGCCGAAGAACTCGGCGTCCTTGCTCAGCTTCGGCGTCGTGTAGGACACGGCGGCGCCCGGCGGTTCGGGCAGCTTCCACAGCAGATTCTGCTGACCGACCACGACGCCGTCCTCGTTGCCGAGCGACGGGCCGGGGTAGACGTAGCTGTTCGATGCGTTGTTGTCGCGCGGCCGGTTGAGCGACAGCACGCCATCGTGCCGGAGGTACAGCGATACCGGCCGGACCGGGATCGACCCGAACGATGAGTACTTGGAGATCCAGCTCGGCTCGTTCTTGCCGCCCTTCACCGCGGTGTCGTGCCAGATCTGGATGTGTGGGGTGTGCTTCTCGAACCCGTTGTGGTCACCCTTCACGAACCGGTTGAAGAACGCCACCAGCTCCTCGGAGATCCGCGGCGCGTTGAGCTCGCACATCGCGTGATAGCCGTTGCTCGCGACAACCCAGGTACGCGCCGGGCTGAGATCGCGCAGGTAGTCCGAACCGCGGCTGCCGACCTCGTCGTCCTGCCAGCTCAGGCAGCCGAACGTCGGGATGTCGATCTTGTCGGTGTTCGCGCCCGGCTCGCGCGCCTGCCACCAGGCACCGTCCCACTGGTGCAGGAGGCCCTGCAAGGAGAGGTTGTGGGTGGCGAGAAGAGTCGCCGCATGCGCTGCCTGCGCCTGGGCGCAGCCCGCGTCCCCGGCGGCGGCCTGGCGAAGGCCGCTGGAGAAGGAGGCGTTGGGCTGGTCGACCATCGGCCAGAACGCGCCGAAGGCGAGGTTCGCGATGCCTCCCGGGTAGCCCACGTCCCGATAGAGGTCGGTGGTCACCTGGAACGGCGCGATCGCGTCGAGGTGCGGCGGTCGCAGGCCTGCCACGCCCAGCTGCGTGATGCCGGGGAAGGAGTCGCCGAACATGCCGACATGTCCGGTCGACCAGGACTGCCGTGCCGCCCACTCCACCGCAGCGGCACCGTCGCGCCACTCCTGGTCGGTCATCGGGTCGAATGCGCCCGTGGAGCAGCTCGTTCCGCGGATGCTGACGCCGAGTACGGCGAAGCCGGCCTTGAGCAGCGCGGGCGCGGTTTGGGTGTCATTGCACGAAAGCGGTCCAGCGCCCTCGCAGTAGCCGTCGTACACGAGCGCGACCGGGAACCGGCCGTGGGCGCCCGGCAGCTCGACGGTGTATTCGAGCTTCGTCCCGTCCTTCAGCGGGATGTAGCCCTGCTTCTGCACCGACCCGCCGGAGGCGGCGGCTGCGCTGGAGCCGGTGAGCGGGACGACGGCGACCGCGAGCATGGCCGCGAGCGATAACCCCAGACGAAGACGTTGCATTCGCTAACGGTTCGCCACGGGCAGGGCGAGAACCTTCAGCCGCCGTACGCGCTCGGCGTGTCTTCGAGGATCACGGTCTTGGTCTCGAGGTACGGGAGCAGACCCTCGACGCCGCCCTCGCGGCCGATGCCGGACTGCTTGAAGCCGCCGAACGCGATCCCGAAGTCGGTGCGGAAGCCGTTGTGGCCGACCGTCCCCGACCGCAGCCGCGCTGCGACGGCTCGCGCCTTGTCGGGATCCGGCGTGAAGACCGACGCGTTGAGGCCGTAGATCGTGTCGTTCGCGATGCGGATCGCGTCGTCCTCGTCGGCGGCTGGGATGACCGACAGCACCGGCCCGA
Organism: Mycobacteriales bacterium; assembly: GCA_035548055.1. Lineage (GTDB taxonomy): Bacteria > Actinomycetota > Actinomycetes > JAFAQI01 > JAFAQI01 > DASZTV01. The sequence goes on from DASZTL010000049.1 coordinate 19,102, forward strand.
AGATCTCCTCCTGCGCGATCGTCGCCGAGTTCTCAACCCCGGCGAACACCGTGGGCTCGACGTAGTAGCCGCGCTCGAGATGTGCCGGACGTCCGCCGCCGGTCACGAGCTTGGCTTCGGTCTTGCCCTGCTCGATCAGGCTGAGCACTTTGTCGCGCTGCCGCTCCATCGCGAGCGGACCCATCTGGGTGGACACGTCGAACGGGTCGCCGACGACCACCTTCGAGAAGGTGCTGGCGAGCGCGTCGACGAACTCGTCGTGGCGTTTGCGCGGGACGACGAGCCTGGTCAGCGACGAGCAGACTTGGCCGGAGATCATGCACTCGGCGCCGGAGATCGCGGCCGCCGCCTCGGCGAGGTCGGCGTCGTCGAGGATCACGGCTGCGGACTTGCCGCCGAGCTCGAGGGTGTAGCGCGCAATCCGCTCGCCGCACAGTGAGGCGATCCGCCGGCCCGCGGCGGTGGATCCGGTGAACGCGATCTTGTCGATCCGGGGATCGGTGACCAGGCGCTCAGAAACCTCGCGGTCCGCGGTCAGCACGTTGAAGACGCCTGCCGGCAGACCGGCGGCTTCCGCTGCCTCGGCGAGGAGGTACGCCGCACCCGGCGCCTCGGGCGAGGCCTTGAGGATCACGGTGCAGCCGGCGAGCAGCGCCGGGGCCATCTTGTAGATGGCGAGCTGGATCGGCGCGTTCCACGGGATGATCGCGCCGACGACGCCGACGGGCTCCCGGACGATCAGGCCGAACGAGCCGCCGCCGGTCGGCTGGGCGCGCTCCTCCCAGGCAAAGGTGTCGGCGAGCCCGGCGTAGTAGTCGAAGACCGTGGCGAACGCCGGCGCGGCGTACTTCGCCATGATCGCGAGGATTCCGGACTCGCGCGGCCAGATTTCGCCGAGCGCGTCACCCCGTGCCGCCAGCTCCTTGCCGAGTGCTCGCAGGTACTCCGCTCGCTCGCCATGGCTCAGGAATGGCCATGGGCCCTTGTCGAAGGCCTCGCGGGCCGCCACGATCGCGCGCTCCATGTCGTCGGCTTTCGCCTCGGCGACAGAGAAGTAGACCTCCTCGCTGTGCGAGTCGATCACCTCGATCGTCGCGTCCGACGACGGCGCCACCCACTCGCCACCGATGAAGAAGCGGTCGGGATGGGCAACGGGTGCGGTCACGGCGGCCTCCGGCCTGTCGGTGTTCCCACGTTTCTATCGCGTGGGTATAGCGCGGCACCCTCGGGGTAGCCCCGCGGCTATGCCCGCTGATGCCGTGGTCATCGGCGCCGGACCGAACGGACTTGTGGCCGCCAACCTGCTCGCGGAGCGTGGTTGGGAAGTCGTGATCCTGGAGGCCGAAGCCGAACCGGGTGGTGCGGTCCGTGATGCGGAGATTGCGCCTGGCTGCCGGTACGACCTGTTCAGCGGCTTCTACCCACTCGGCGCCGCCTCGCCGGCGATCCAGCGGCTCGAGCTGGAGCGCTGGGGCGTGCAGTGGCGGCACGCCCCGTTGGTCATCGGTCATCCCTTCCCGGACGGGCGGAGCGCGGTTCTCTCCCGAACGCCCGAGGTCACCTGCGAGTCGCTCGAGTCGTTCGGGGCGGGTCAGGGCGAGCGTTGGATGTCGCTGTTCGACAAGTGGCAACGGGTCAAGGAGCCGATGCTCGCCAGCCTGCTCGGGGCGCCGCTGCCGCCGGTCGCCGGGCCGATCCGCCTTGCCAGGTCGACTGGCTTCGGCGAGCTCGTGTCCTTCGCCCGGTTCGCGATGCTGCCGCTGAGGCGAATGTGCGATGAGGAGGGCCTGCTCGATGGCGCGACCATGTTGCTGGCCGGCAACGCGTTGCACTCCGATCTCACTCCTGACCTGCCGCTGAGCGGATTCTTCGGGTGGCTGCTCTCGATGCTCGGTCAGGACGTCGGCTTCCCGGTGCCGGAGGGTGGCGCGGGCGAGCTCACGGCAGCGTTGGTGCGCCGATTCGAGTCCTTCGGCGGAACGCTCGTGTGCAACGCCCGGGTTGCGCGGATCGAGATCGAGGGAGGCCGGGCGCGCGCCGTCGTCACGGAAGGCGGTGACCGCTACGGGGCACGTCGGGCGGTCGTCGCCGACGTCGTCGCGCCGACGCTCTATCGCGATCTCGTCGGAGTCGACCATCTGCCATCGAGGGTGCTTCGCGATCTCGACCGTTTCCAACTCGACAACTCGACGTTCAAGATCGACTGGCTCCTTGACCGGCGGCCACCGTGGCAGGACGCGCGAATCGCGGACGTCGCAACGGTGCATCTGGCGGACAGCTTGAGTGAGTTGTCGCGTACCGGTCTCCAGCTTGCTGAGCAGGTGATTCCGCAGCGCCCCTTCGTCGTTGTCGGCCAGTCGACCGTCGCCGACCCGACGCGAACGCCTGACGATCGCCACCTGGCCTGGGCCTACACGCACGTGCCGCAGCAGGTCCGAGGCGACGCCGGAGGTGGCGATCTGACGGGTAGCTGGACGGAAGGGGAGTGCGAGGAGATGGCCGCCCGCATCGAGGCGCGTATCGAGGCGCACGCACCGGGCTTCCGGTCGACGATCCAGACCCGCCGGATCCTGAGCCCGCATGGACTCGCCTCGCGTGACTCCAACCTGCTGGGTGGTGCTCTCAACGGCGGTACGGCGGCGCTGCACCAGCAGCTTGTGTTTCGCCCGACCCCCGGTCTCGGTCGACCGCAGACGCCGGTTCGTGGGTTGTTTCTGGCTTCCGCGTCTGCCCATCCCGGCGGTGGGGTCCACGGTGCGTGCGGAGCAAACGCGGCTCGAGCGGTACTCACGTCCCAGCGGATGCGGCGTTTGACCGCTGCCGGTGCCGGTGCCGCCGCGGTCGCAAGCGCGAGCGCCGTACGGCGGAAGGGTGGCGGCCGGTGAAGGCATCGGACAGCATCGTCGTCGCAGCCAGTCGCGAGCGCATCTTCGAGGTGCTGTGTGATCCGGAGTGCTACGTGCGGTGGGTCGTCGGCGCCGGCCGCCTGCGTGGCGTCGACGAGAGCTGGCCATCGGTGGGCAGCCGGTTTCATCACACGGTGGGGATCCCGCCGTTCGAGGTACAGGACTCGACCGAAGTCAGGCGCTGCGAGGCGCCGACGCACATCGAGCTGTGCGCAATGGTCCGGCCGTTCTTCGAAGCGATCGTCGACCTTCGTCTCGCCGACGTCGGATATGGGCGAACCCGCATCACGATGACCGAGCGGTCGACCGGCGGGCTGATGGCGCGGACGGCTTGGATGGCAGGCCCGGCGCTTTCGATGCGCAACCGCCTCGCCCTGCGTCGACTCGAGCACATCGTGGCTTGTCGCGCCGCTGCTGAGTCCCGATGAGAGGGTTACCCGCGTGGCGGATGATCTTCAGCGTTGGCGCCGGCCGGGTCTTTGGGTTCGAGCTGCTGTCCTCGCGGCATCGCTGGCAGCGGCCGGCACCGCGTCGGTGGCTTCGGCCGGTTCGGGAGGCGGCACAAAGCCGGTCGCGGTGAGCATCGCGGTGCTGTCGGGGCGCGCCGATCTGGTCAGCAGCGGATCTGCCGTGGTGGCAGTCTCGCCGGCCTCGGCGGCCGGGAAGCTGAAGGTCACGTTGGACGGTCGCGACGTGACCCGGCGATTTGCGGCTCGGTCGGTGCTCGGCGGCCGGTACGCCGCGGTACTGCGTGGACTTCGGGTCGGCGCCAACGTGGTGCGGGCGACCCTTCCTGACGGGACTGGTGCGCGGCTGACTCTGGTGAACCACCCGAACGGGGGACCGCTCTTCGCGGGCCCTCAGCCAGAGCCGTGGGTGTGTCAGAAGGGGGCTCGCGACCGGACGTGCAACCAGCCGCCCAGGTTCGTCTACAAGTACATATCGACCAACCCGGCTCTTCCTGGCTTCCACGGGTTCGATCCCGCGCATCCGCCGGCGGACGTCGCGATGACCACGACGGACCGGGGCGTGACCGTGCCGTTCATGATCCGGGTCCAGACCGGATACATGGACCGCGATCAGTACCGGATCGCGTCGCTCTATCGCCCCGGAAAGAGATGGACGCCCTTCGCGCCGCAGTCGCAGTGGAACCACAAGCTGCTGATCTTCCACGGTGCGAGCTGCGCGGCTCAGTACACGGCCGCGGGCGCGCCGGACGTCACCGGAAGCTCGAACCCGACGAGCGCTGTCGGTCAGCTCGCCCTCGGCAAGGGCTTCATGACGATGTCGACGGCGCTCGACAACTCCGGCCACAACTGCAACGTCGCGATTCAGGCCGAGTCGCTCGTGATGGCGAAGCAGTACATCGCGACGCACTTCGGCCTGATCCGTTACACGATCGGCACCGGCTGCTCGGGCGGCTCGCTAGCCGTGCAGTGGATCTCGAACGCCTATCCCGGTGTCTACCAGGGCATCCTGCCGACCTGCTCGTTCCCGGATGCGATGACATCGGCGACCCAGGTGGCGGACTACGCGCTGCTCGAGCGCTACTGGCTGAGCCTCAAGGGCAACAGTGCGATTCGTGGCGTGCTCTGGTCGCCGACCCAGTTCGGTGCCGTCGAGGGCAACCTGCTGCCGGTCGACGCAATCGCCAGTGTGGGGTGCATCGGCACCACTGCGCCGTACACCCCCTCCAAATGTCCGACCGGCTACCTGTCGGGCGCGGTCCCGTACTGGCCCTGTGCCGGCACGACGGCGAAGGACCGCTACAACGCGACGAGCAATCCGGGTGGTGTCCGGTGCTCGATCTTCCAGATCAACAAGAACCTGCTCGGTTTGCGACGACCCTCGGTGTGGAGCAAGCAGGAGAAGAAGCTCGGTCACGGTTTCGCCGGGATGCCGATGGACAACGTGGGGGTCCAGTACGGGCTGGGCGCTCTGGAAAGCGGCCAGATCACCGCGGCGCAGTTCGTCGATCTGAACGCGCACGTCGGTGGTGTGGACATCGACCTGAACTGGCGTCCGCGCCGCCTGGTCGCCGACCGCCCGGCGCTCGCGAATGCCTACCGCACCGGGCTGATCAACGAGACGAACAATCTCGACCGCACGGCGATCATCGACTGTCGCGGTCCCGATCCCGGTGCCGCGCACGACTCCTATCGTGCGTTTGCGATCCGGGCACGCCTGGACCGCGAGCATGGATCGCATGCCAACCAGGTCATCTGGGAGGGCCCGGAGCCGATCTTCGCCGACGCGGCCTGTGAGCGGAACGGGTTCATCGCGATGGACCGGTGGCTGACTTCGGTCGAGCGGGACCACAGCGACCGGTCGATCGCGACAAAGGTGGCGACCGACCGTCCCGCCGATGTCACCGATGCGTGCTGGTCCGGTGTGGGCGTCCTGCTGTGGCATTCGCTGTGCGGGGAGGATGTCGTACCGGTCTACGGCACCTCTCGGATGGTGGCCGGCGACGACATCACGACCGACAACAACAAGTGCCGGCTCAAGCCGCTGGACAGGTCGTCGTACCACGTGACGGTCGCCGGTGTGACGCTGCCGATTCGCTTCTCAGGAGCGCAGTGGGTGCAGCTCAAGCGCGCCTTTCCGTCCGGCGTCTGCGACTTCTCGAAGCCGGGCGTCGACCAGCAGCCAACGGTGCCGTGGCAGACCTACCAGCATCGCAACGGAAAGGTGATCTTCGGGGGTAGGCCGCTCGGTCCGGCCCCGGTATCCCGACAGATGTCGTAACCCCGACCGCGTCGACTCGACAGGTGCGCCACCCCGACGAGCGTGCCGCGTCGTAGCGTCCGAGCATGCCCACGCTGTTCGAGCGTTACGCACGGGCGGCCGCGTTGGCCCCGGAGCGCTTGGCCGCCCTCATGCGCAACCGTCGCGCCGACCCGACCTGGACCGGGGTCGGCGACACCTTCTGGTACCGCCGCGAGACAGCCGATGGTGAGGAGTTCGTCCTCGTCGACCCGTCGACGGCGACCCGAACCGTCCGCGCGAGCCTCGAGGAGCTCGGCGTCAGCACAAGTGCCACCGTTCCGACCTCAGGCGTGCTGCTCGGGCCGGATGGCCGGGGTCTGCGCCGGCGCGACCACAACCTCTGGCTCGTCGACAGCGACACCGAGACGCAGGTGACCTCCGATGGCGAGGTCGGCTTCGCCTGGGGTGCGCTGCCGGCAGACAGCAACATGTTCGTGCCGTTCAAGCGCATGGGCCTCGACCTGCCACCGGTCGGAACCGTGCACTCGCCGTCCGGCCGCCGTGTCATCACGATGCGCACGGATGAGCGGAGCATGGCGACGAAGCACATGGTCGAGACCGTGCCGCCCTCAGGTGCGGCCCGACCGGACTGCCACGAATGGCGGATTCAGCTGGAGGACGAGGGCGAGCCCGCCCCCGCGGAGTGTCGCGTCATCGACCTCGACAGCGGGAACTGGTCCAAGGTCGACACGGCCGGCGATCTCGTGTCGATGCTGATGCTGAACGGCAGCAGCGAAGTCACCTGGTCCGCGGACGAGACGCGGCTCTATCTCTTCCACCGTGTGCACGGTGGCGGTCGTGCCGCCGTCGTCGAGATCGATGTCGCGACAGGCGAGCGTCGTGACGTCGTCGTCCTGGACGAAGGACCGCTGTACGAGGCGAACCAGTTCCTGTACAGCCTGCCGCTGCTGCAGGTCTTGCCGGACAGTGGCGAGGCGATCCTGTTCTCGCAGCGTGACGGATGGGGGCACCTCTACCTCTACGACCTCGCAACCGGCGCCTGCAAGAACCGGGTCAGCGACGGTGAGCTCGTCGTCCGGGACCTGGTGCACATCGACGCGCAGCGACGCGAGATCACCTACGTCGCCGGCAGCGCGGAAGACGGGTGGAACCCGTACTGGCGACGTGTCTACCGCGCCGGCTTCGACGGCGGCACGCAAGTGCTCCTCACGCCGGAGCCCATGGACCACGAGGTCGTGGCTCCCGAACCGCAGTTCTTCCATCTGGTGTTCGGGCAAGGCAAGCCGCCGGTGCGCAGCATCAGCCCGAGTGGGCGCTACTTCGTCGACCACCAGTCAACCGTGAGCGACGTACCGGTCGTCGTCCTGCGCGACGCGGACGACGGTGGCCGCGTCGTCCTCGAGCTCGAACGGACGGACATCAGCGGCCTGCTCGAGGCCGGCTACGTGATCCCGCAGGCCTTCTGCGTCAAAGCCGACGATGGGGTCACCGACCTCTGGGGCGTTGTCTCCTTGCCCGTCGATCCGCAGAATCCGGAACGCATCCCGGTCGTCGAGGACCTGTACGGCGGGTACCAGACGACGCACTCGCCGCACGCATTCCTCGGTGCCACGAAGCTGGCCAGCCGGCAGGTGAACCTGCCCAGCTACAACGCCCTCGGCTTCGCCGCGGTGATGATCGACGGGCGGGGTACCCCCGGTCGCCACCGGGACTTCCGCCAGTGGACCTTCCAGCACTTCCACACCCCGCGCGGACTCGAGGACCACGTCACCGCGATCACCGCGCTCGGGGCGGACAACTCTGCGCTCGACCTGTCGCGGGTCGGGGTCGTCGGTCACTCCTACGGCGGCTACAACGCCGCGCGAACGATGCTGATGTTCCCGGACTTCTACCGGGCCGGGGTCAGCAGTGCCGGTGTGCACGATCCGCGGAAGAACCGTTACGGCATGTGGGACTGGCACATGGGGGTCGGATTCGACCGCGAGTCCGAGGAGTACCTGGCACTCGGCAACACCCATCTCGTCGATCAGCTGCGCGGCGACCTGCTCATCGCCTGCGGCGAGATCGACGAGAACGCCACGGTCGACCACACCTTTGCGCTCGCCGATGCCCTCATCAAGGCGGGCAAGCGCTTCGACCTCAAGATCTGGCCCGGTGTCGACCACTACCGGCTCGGGCCGTACGCCCAGATGACCTTCTGGGACCACTTCGTCCGAAGCCTGCTCGGGCAGCAGCCGCCACGAGACTGGTCGCCACGGGGTTGATGGACACAGTGATCACGCTGCAGGACGGCCGCAAGGTCGAGTACGAGGCGTACGGCGACGCGGGGGGTAGCCCCGCGCTGTGGTTCCACGGCGGCTTCTCGACTCGCCTCGAGGCGAGCTGTCTCGACGCACCGGCCCGCGAGCTGGGACTACGCCTGCTCTCACTGGACCGCCCCGGGGTCGGCGGGTCCGATCCGCTGCCGGGCCGGTCCATCGTCGACTACGCGACGGACGTCACCGAGATCCTCGACCAGCTGGGGATCGCGCGGACGGCGGTCGGCGGGCTGAGCAACGGCGGCATGTACACGATGGCGGTCGCCGCCACGATTCCCGATCGGGTGACGCGCGCCGTGCCGGTGAACTCGACGACGCCGGTCGCAGACACGGCAGCCCGGTCCGCGCTGGCACGGGGCGCCCGGATGCAGTACTCGATCCTGGAGCGCAAGCCCGCGACGCTGATCAGGCAGGTCACGAAGCAGCAGAAGCCGGGCCGGCTCGCGCTTGCTCTCATGCGTCGTACGAATCCGGACGCCCACCTCATCCTCGATGACCCAACGATCGCCGCCGCGTGGGAGGCGAACACGGCAGAGGCCCGTCGGCAGGACCCTCGCGCGTTCCTCGAGATCGAGCTCGCGCAGGCAGCTGCCCACTGGGGGTTCGACCACCGCGCCGTGCCGGTCCCGGTGACGGTCGTCAGCGGCGAGAAGGATGCTGGCCTCGGCTACGCCAAGATCTGGGCCGAAGAGCTTCCGGACGCTGAGCTGGTCATCGTGCCCGGTGGCCACGTCGGGATGCTCGCCCCCGCCGTCGCCCGCCGGATAGTGGAGTTGCTCCTAGCCTGAGGTGATGCAGGACGAGCTCCGCGCGATCGCCGAGGGCCTGGCGGCGCGGCTCGGGCGCGCGGTCGCGATCGACGATCCACAGCTGCACCTCCTGGTGCATACGCCGCATGACGAGCAGGTCGATGACCTTCGTGTCACCTCCGTGCTGACGATGCAGGTCCCCGACGACATCCTCCAGCGCGTCATGTCCCTCGGTCTGCCGACTGCCACAGGGCCGGTGCGGGTGCCGGCTTGGCCTGAGCGGGAGATGCTCTCGCGCGTCGCCGTGCCGATGCGCTGCGAAGGGCGGTTGTTCGGCTACCTCTGGCTCATCGATGACCATCAGACCTTGACCGACGACGAGCTCGCGATCGCATCCGATGCAGCCGCCGCTGCGAGTCTGATCCTCCACAGAGAGCGCCTGCTCGGCGACCGGCGGGACAGTCGAGATCGCGAGTTGCTGCGTGATCTCATCTCCGAGGATGCGGGGGTACGGGGGCACGCCGCCGACGAGCTCTCGCGTGCCGACCGGCTACCGGCGGACGGCACTGTCGCAGTGATCGCTGTACGCGTCGGCGAGGCCACCCTGCAGCGCGTCGAAACGGCGGGAGCCGAGCTCGACTCCGCACTGCAACGCACCGTTCTGCACGTCACGCCCACGCCAGCGCTCGCCGTGAGCCGTTCCGGCGGACGTGGGATCGTGGTACTTGCGGCGTCGCGCGCTGCGGCGCTGACCTCCGTGCGCAGCCATGCGGAGGAGCTGCACGCCTGGCTGGCCAAAACCCTCGACGCGGACGACGTAAGGGTCGGGGTCGGGCCCGCCGTCACAGGCTTGCTCGATGCCTATCGCTCCTGGCGTGCAGCAGAGGACGTGCTTCGGGTGACTGCTGTCGTTCCTGGGTTCGGTCCAGTCGCGACGCACGATGAGCTCGGCATCTACCAGCTACTGGTGCATCTCCCGCTCGGGCAGCTTCCGCACGACGCGATTCCGGGTGGGCTCCGCACCCTGATCGAGAAGGACAGTGGCGGGCTGGTCGAGACGCTCGAGACCTACCTCGACGAGGCCGGCGACGCCAGATCGGCTGTCGATCGACTGCAGATCCACCGAACCAGCCTGTACTACCGGATCTCCCGTATCGAGGAGATCACCGGTATGAGCCTGGCGAACGGTGGCGACCGGCTTTCGATGCACCTCGGGCTGAAGCTCGCGCGACTGTTAGGGCTGCTTCCCGCACGTTGAGCAACCGTGGATGATCAGCCCATGACAGTGTTGGTGGAGTCCGCGTTGATCGGCCGCTTACGGGAGAAGGCGCCAAGGTCGACCGTCAGCCCGGTGTGCTCCCCGACGTACTGAACCGGGTCGGCATCGTGGTCGTGGCCCGCTTCGACTGCTGTGACGAGCGCGGCCATGAAGCGACCCGCTACGGGGGCGTTCTTGAACTGGTTGCCGCTGGTACCGATCGCGACATAGAAGCCGTCGAGCTCGGTGCGGTCATAGATCGGCGTCCAGTCGTCGGCCACGTCGTACACACCGGCGACTCCGCGCGGTGCCGGTGGGACCTGTAAGTCGGGGAAACGGCGCGCCGCGCGTGTGACCTGCGACTCGAACACCCCGACGGTCGGGTTCGGATTCGCGTCGTCGGGATCTTCCAGCCACTGCAACGGGTCGCACTCCGGCTCGGTGCCGCCTACGAGGAGGCCATTGCCCGGAGCCGCCCGCAGATAGGTGCCGAGATCCACGTCGGCGATGGCCGGCCCGAGTCTCTCGCTGTCGTTGAACCCGGCGGGGGCTGTCACGTGGTGGACCTCTTGCCGCATGGGATGGGTGCGGACGGTGAAGTCCGAGCCGACGCCGGCCAGCTGGTTGAACCTCGATGACCAAGGCCCTGCCACGTTGACCACAACCGGTGCATCGATGCGGCTCCCGCCAGCAAGCTCCACGCCGGCTGTTCGGCCGCCGTCACGCAGAACTGCCGTCACCTGCTGACGGAACCGGAAGTCGACGCCTTGACGCCGGGCCGCATCTGCGAGGTTGGCGGCCGCGTGCTGCGGGTCATCGATGAATCCTGCGTCAGGGGTGAAGACGGCCCCGAGCGTTTGTGACGCCGCGGCCCAGAAGGCCTCGTCATCGAGACGCTTCGGCGGCCAGAACCGGCCGACGTCCATTCCGGGGAGCTTCGTTGCGAGGGTCTGGGTGTCCCACTCCTCGTAGGGGACTCTCGCCGCGTCGAACAGCGGAAGGAATCGTGCGCGGGGTGCCACGTCGACGTCGAGGAAGACCATGCCGGTCCGGTGGAAGCGGGCGAGCGGGGCGCCGGGTGGGCTGTCGAGGTGATCTGCCCACTTTTCCCAGCAGTGCTTGGCCTCCCATGATGCGGCAACGCCTGCGGCGGTCGAGTAGTTGAAGCGCACGACAGCGCTCGAGGCGCTGGTCGATCCCTGGCCTGGACCGGGCAGCCGGTCGACGACCACGACACGTAAACCGGATCGGGCGAGCTCGAAGGCCGTCGAGCAGCCGATCACGCCGGCGCCGACGACCACTGCATCGGCCCGATCGGTCACGGTCACGAGAGTGGACCGTCGCGGAGGTCACGGCGTACGACAGGTGTCGAAAGTCCGGCGCCGTAGGTTCGACCACGAGCCCTGACGGGAGTTGGGTCGGCGACCTAGCGTGCTCGCATGTCCTCAGTACGCGGTTCCGCAGTCCGGGACGTGGCCGACCGTGTCTTCGCGTACCGCCTCGACAACGAGTGGTACATCCGGCTTCGGCAGGGTCTGCCGGTCGAGTCGATCCGCGTGGAGTCCGAGACCACCGCTCGGGCGGACGCCGATTTCGCCCAACGTGCTCGCGCTGCACTGCGCGACATACTGGCGACCGACCGCGACCTCAGCGAGGACGACCGGCTGACCGCCGGGTTCCTCGAGCACGCCTTCGACGATTGGATCGGAGCGGCCGAGTCGCCACTGCTGGGCTTCAACGTCACGCCGTACCAGACCTGGACCCTTGCGACGGCGCTGCAGCTGGTGTTCCCGACGTTCTCCGGCGCACCGGATTCCTATCTCTCCCTTGTCGCCGACCAACGGGACCAGGTGCTCGAGTACCAGCGGCGCCTTGCGCGCCAACGCGAAGCCGGGATCCTGCTGGCAGCTGCGGCAGTCCCCGGGGCGCGCGAATCGCTGAGTCGGCTTCGGGTCGCGTCAGCCGCCGCGATCACGGCCTCCGCACCCGCCGACGTGCGCGAGCGGGTGGCCGCTCTGGTCGAGGCAGAACTGCTGCCCGCCTACGACGGGCTGATCGCTGTGCTCGACGAGTCCTACGAGCAGTCCGCGCCGGAGGCCCTTGGATTGGGGCAGTACGACGGTGGCGCGGACCATTACCGTTTTCTCGTCCGTAGCCAGACGGCCAGTGAGCTACGTCCCGAGGACCTGCATCAGCTCGGGCTGGAGCAGGTCGCTCAGCTCGCTGAGCAGATGGCCAAGGCGCGGGCGGACATGGGCTTTGCCGGTACCGAGCAGGAGTTTCACGCCCAGCTCGCCACTGATCCCCGGGTGCACGCGACCGCGCCAGACGAGGTCGAGGCAATGTTTCTCCGGCACATGGCGAGGCTTGAGCCGCTGCTCGACCGATGGTTCGCCGTGCTGCCGGCGGCGCCGTACGGCGTTGAGCGTCTCGCACCCGAGTCGGAGGCGGGAATGACGTACGGCTATTACCAGGCGCCGACCGTCGACAAGCCGGTCGGCAAGTACTTCTGGAACGGCGCAGCGCTCGAGACGAAGTCGCTGCTGACCTACGCAACGCTGATCTTCCATGAGCTTGCTCCGGGCCACCACTTCCATCTGGCGCGCCAGCAGGAGAACACCGACTTGCCGGATGTGCGCCGGGTCGGCGGCGGTCTCAACGCCTTCAACGAAGGCTGGGCCGAGTACGCCGCCGGGCTGGGCTGGGAGATGGGTCTGTACGACGACCCGCTCGACGGCTACGGGCGGATGGTCCACGAACGCTTCACGGCACAGCGACTCGTCGTCGACACCGGCCTGCACTTCTACGGCTGGAGCCGCGATAAGGCGGCCGCGTACATGAAGGCGAACACGACCGACTCGAACGCGCAGGTCGCGAGCGAGATCCTTCGTTACGGCACCGATCTGCCGGCCCAGGCGCTTGCCTACCGTGCCGGCTTCGTCGAGCTGAACCGGCTGCGCAGCAAAGCCGAACAGCGACTTGGCGCGGCGTTCGACGTCCGCGCCTTCCACGAGCAGATCCTGGAACCGGGCGCGCTGCCGTTCCCGGTCCTCGACGCCCACCTCGACCGGTGGGCGGAAGGGTGCCGATGAGACGACCGCTGCTCACTGCTGCTGCCGCGCTGGTGATCGCCGGGTGCGGCTCCACCGTCCAGATGGGGGCGGCCTCGACGGATGGCGGTCAGGTGGTCGCCGGAGAGGCGCTGTCGACGGGTGGGGATGGGCTCAGCGTTCCTACCGGCACGCAGCCGCCGAGCCACGTCGCCGCGACGAACCTCCCCGACGGTGTGGGTGCTGGACCGACGCCGGCCGGCTCTTCTGCGGGGGTGGGCAGTGGTCACCCCCAGCCCCACGGAGCCAGGGGACGACCGACGTCGGCAGCATCCACATCGGCCGGTGCGACTGCGAGCGACCACACGCCGATCCGGATCGGTCTGCTGTACGGGAAGGACGTCGGTGCCGCGGCCGCGATCGTCGGCATCACCGGACTGTCGACCGGTGACACGTTGGCGCAGAGCCAGGCGATGGTCCGATGGGTCAACGCGCACGGCGGCGTCGGCGGTCACCCCATCCAGCTCAGCTCGTACGGGATCAACGCCTCGGGCGGAGGAGACCCGGACGCCGCGTACCAGGCGGCATGTACCGCGCTGACGCAGGACCAGCACATCCGGTACGTCGTGACGATCCTCACGCTTCGGCCGGCAAGCATGCCGTGCTTCGCAAAGGCCGGCGTGGGCGTGCTCGACGACGAAGCCGGCGTGGGCGATGCCCAGCTCGCCACCTACTCCAAGTACCTCGCCGGTCCCGCCGACTTCGGTCTCGGGCGGTCAGTCACGAACCTCGTCGACGCTCTCGTGCGGCGTGGCTGGCTGACGCCGAAGAACAAGATCGGGGCGCTCACCTACGACGACCCCCAGCTCAAGCCCGTCATCTCCGGCCCGCTGGTCCGGGCGCTTCGTGCTCACGGACTACATCTCACCGCAGCCGCCGCCGTACCGAACACGACCGCGTACTTCACTCAGGTAGGTGGCGTAGTGCTGAAGTTCCGCGCCGCTGGGGTGGATCGGGTGATCCCGGTCGGCGCCTCTCCGCTGTCCATGATGATCTCGGCATCGACCCAGGGCTACCACCCGGCGTATGCGGTCGTCTCTGGCTTCGGTCCGGGCGCACTGCTTGAGGCGACAGCTCCGAAGGACCAGCTCGTGAACTCCGCCGGTATCGGCTGGCAGCCCTTCCTCGACATCGGGAAGGGGAGGCGCCCCGGACCGGTCAGCCCGAACGAGACACTCTGCTTCAAGCTCATGAAGGCGGCCGGTCAGGCGAGCACCTCGGCCACGACGAGGGGCTTCGAGGCTCAGATCTGCGACCTGTTCCTCTATCTGAAGCAGATGGGGGACGCGCTGCCGGATCTGCCGGTGAACCTGTTCTCCGCGGCTCGCCCGATCATTGGCGACACCTTCCGGTCGTCAGCCACATTCCGCAGCGACATGCGCGGGCACTCCGACGGTGTTGCGGCGTACCGCGACCTCGCCTACGAGCAGGGCTGCAGCTGCTACCAGTACGTCAGCCCGATCAGGAGGACCACAAGTTGACGACGATCGATCTGAGCCTCGATTCACCGGAGTCGAAGGAGTGGCAAGACGCCCAGAGCCTTGCTGCCGCTACCTATCTGGCCGGGCTGCCGGGTCGTGCCGCGCTGACCGAGAGGCTCGCCGGTCACCTCGTCGACATTCGCATGTCGCCGGCAGTACGACGCGGACAGCGCTGGTTCCAGACCGTGGCATTGGACCCGGACGCCGAACACCCCGTTGCTGTGGTGCGTGACGCTCCCCAAGCGGAGCTGCGGGTTCTCGTCGATCCCAACGACCTGTCGGCGAAGCGGGGCGAGCCGGTCTCCCTTGCGTGGACCGAGCCGTCCCCCGATGGCTCACTGCTTGCCTACGCCGTGAGCGCGAGTGGCACCGAGATGTACGAGGTCGGGTTGATCGACGTCGCGACAGGCGAGGCGCTGCCGGAGGCGTTGCCATGGAACGCGACGGGGCTTTCATGGCTCGCGGACAGCTCGGGCTTCTGGTTGTCGAGTCGCGAGTTTGTCGACGGAGTGATGCAGATGCCGGTCTTCCGGCACCTCATCGGGGAGATCCCGAAACCGGCGGTGCCGACACCGGCCGGGCTGTTGTTCCCTCAGCCTGTCGTGTCACCCGACGGCCGACACGTTGTCCTCGTGGAGGGCAACACCGAGCCGCGGATGGACTGGATCCTCAAAGACGGGACGTTCCAGCCGTTCCTCAACGAGATCCCGGGTGGCGTCGCGGGTCAGTTCCACGGTGATGACCTGATCGCGCTCGTGGACGACGGCGCGCCCCGCGGCCGCCTGGTACGGATTCCGGTCACGACCGCCGCTGACGCCGCTACGTGGACCGAGCTGGTCGCGGAGTCCGATGAGGTCCTGCGCTACGTAGATGTCGTCGGGGACACGATCGTGCTCGGCTCGCTGCGCGGCGCCGCCGCTCGAATCCGGCTGATCGACGGCGACGGCGCCATCATCGACGAGGTGCCGCTTCCCGGAGAAGGGGTGGCGTGCAAGATCGCAGTTGGCGCTGCCCACCCGCTGATCCCGATGTTCACGACCGGCGACGACGAGATCTCCTTCGTCTTCTCGACCTTTGAGCTGTCGCCGGCCGTGTACTCCTACGCGATCAGCGAGCGCCGGCTGGATGTCGTCGGCGACCCACCTGCCCGGCTCGACGGGCTCGCCGTGTCGACCATCACCGCCGTCTCAGCCGACGGGGTGGATGTCCTCGCGCACGTCGTCCACCGGGCCGACCTTGACATGTCGGTGCCGCAGCCGACGCTGATCTACGGCTACGGCGGCTTCAACCTCGCCTACCTGCCCTCCTATCTTTCCGAGAACGCCGCTTGGGTCGAGGCAGGCGGGATCTACGTGCTCGCACATCTGCGAGGAGGTAGCGAGCTCGGAGCCGCCTGGTGGCAGGGTGGTCGACGAGAGCACAAGCAGAACACCTTCAATGATCTGTACGCCGTCGCCGAGCACCTCATCGCCAGTGGTCGCACGACGGCTGAGCAGCTCGCCGTCAAAGGCGAGAGCAACGGCGGTCTGCTGACCGGTGCCGCGATCGTGCAGCGACCGGACCTTTGGGCAGCCGTGGTCTCGGACGTACCGATCTACGACCTGCTCGGCATGGTGCGCGACCCGCTCACTTTCGCCATCGGCCACCTCGAGTACGGCGACCCGAGCATCCCCGCAGAGGCTGAGTGGCTGCGCGCGATCAGTCCGGTCGAGAACGTCAAGCCTGCGAACTACCCCGCCGTCTTGGTCACGGCCGGAGAGAACGATCCTCGATGCCCGACCTGGCACGCCCGAACCTTCGTCGACCTCGTGCAGCGTGCTCAAGCCGGCGAGGCGCCGATCCTGCTTCGCATCTACGGTGGCCAGGGGCATGGCGCTGCCGGCCTCGGCGCGACAGCCGACAAGGACGCCGACTGGCTGGCGTTCGCCGCCCATGCGACCGGCCTCGCACTGTAGCCATGACGACCACCCCAGATGTCGTTGCGCTGTCGGCGCCCGCAGATCTGGTTCGCCAGCTCAGCCTGGTGGCCGAGCAGTTCGGCAGCTTGCTGGCGGAGCTGCGGCTCCACACCGATGAACGAGGCGCAGCACCGGAGCAGGTAGTCCTGCGTCGTGTCCTGACCGGCGAGGCTGGTGCGGAGGAGGCAGTCGCTGCGGGCTTGTCGTTGATGGGAGCGCGGCTTGTCGTCGCATCACTTCCACCTGGTCAGGTCGCGCAGCGAGTCACCGCTCAGCTGCGGCGGGAGCGATCTGCAGTGGCCATCTTGATGCCGCCGTCGCAGCTGGTCGCCCTGGTGCGCGGGGTTCCGCACCGGGCCGGTGAGGATCGTGGCCATCGCGCCGCCTCGCGAGTGGCAGCCCTCGCGCAGCGCGAAGCTCCTGGAACGTTGGTCGGCATCAGCTCTTCGCTGACGAAGGCCGAGCAGGTGAGGGCGGCGTACGCCGAGGCGTCGGACGCGGCCACGATCGCTGGCCGAGAGAACGCCTCAGTCGTCTTTGCCGACGAGGCTTGGGCGCAGATCGGGCTCCACCGTGTCGGCCGTGAGGCATGCCGAGCGCTGCCCCTCGACAACCCGCTCACGCGGCTGCGCGATCACGACACCGCGCAACATTCCAACCTCGTCGAGACCCTCCGGGCCTGGCTCACAGCCAACGGCGAAACGACGTCTACGGCGGCGGCTCTTTCGCTGCATCCCAACTCGCTGCGCTATCGCATCAAACGGATCCAGGAGATCACCGGCATGGATCTCGACGACGCTGACGTTCGCGCACTGGCGCACGTGGTGCTCGCAAAGCTGTGGGCAGGATGACGCGCGACCTTCGGGGAACCGAGACCTACGCCTGGGTGCTGGATCACTACGAGCGACTGCTCGCCCCTGGCTTCGGTCAGGTCACCAACCTGATGGACCTCGCGATGAGCCCCGACGGCACCCGCATCGCCGGCACGGGAGTCGTACGTGACGCGCTCGTGGCGGTTCCGGGGAGCAAGATCGCCCTCGTCGACGTGGCAACCGGTGAGCTGCAGGTCTTGAGCGCTGGTCCGCACGATCGTTGCCCGCTCTGGACGACGGACGGCGCGATCCACTTCCTGTCCGACCGGGTCGAGGCCGGTGTGCACCAGCTCTTCGTGCTCGATGCCTCGCTCGGTGAGGCAACGGCGGTCAGCCCGATGGCGGGGGTCGTCGAATATCACTCGCTGAGTCCGTCGACCCGCTACGACCTGCTCGGTGTCGCAGACGCAGGGGCCGACAAGGCGGGCGGGCAGGGGTCCGGCACCCTCGGCGGCGTCGCGGCCGATGATCTGCCTGACTGGATGCCGGCTGTCGAAGGCGCCGAGGACCTCGTCGGCTGGCGAAGTCTCCATGTTTATGACCGCGAGGGCCGAACTACGCGGCGGCTGTCGCGCGAAGGTCTCAACGTCTGGGAAGCGGCCTGGCTCGGTGACGCGGCGGTGCTCGCCGTCGTGTCCCCGCAGCCGGGCGAGGAGCTCTGGTACACCGCTGAACTCGTCGTGATCGACCTGGTGTCCGGCGCAGAGCGCCCACTGATGACCTCTTCGATGCAGATGGGCTGGCCGGCCGGCAACCCAGCAGGGACCCGCGCGGCTGTCGTGCAGTCCTACTGCTCGGATCGCACAGTGGTCGCCGGTGAGGTGTCGGTCATCGACGCTCTTACCGGCGAGGCGGTAGTGATCGACACTCTTGCCACTGACGTGACGGCGCTGCGCTGGCGGTCGGACGAGGTCTTGCTGTGGTGCGGGCTGCGGGGCCTCGACACGGTGTTCGGCAAGTACGACGTGGTGACCGGCGAGACGACGGAGCTCTACTCGACCTTCGAGACGTGTGGCTTCCGCTACCCGGAGCTGGGTACCGCCGCAGGCGACGCGATTCCGGTGACCCTTGAGGGCGCGGCCCGTCCGCATTCGGTCTGCCTCGTAGATGCCACCGGCGCACGCGAGGTGCGAAGCCTTGGCAACGACGGCACGCGATGGATCTCCGACATCTGCTCGCGCACCACCGCGCACACCTGGACGGCGACAGACGGCCTGGAGATCCAGGGCCTGCTCACCGTGCCGGAGGGCGACGGACCGTTCCCGCTCGTGTTGTTCATCCACGGGGGACCGGTGTGGGCGATGCGCAACACGTTCGAGATCGGATTGCCCCACATGGCGACGCTGGTCCGCAAGGGCTACGCCGTCCTACGACCCAATCCGCGCGGGTCCAGCGGGCGTGGCTTGGACTTCATCAAGCGGGTGTACGGGGAGATGGGCGGCGATGACACCCAGGACTACATCGCGGGCGTCGAGTCGCTGGTCGCCGCCGGCGTGGTCGACGGTTCGCGACTGGCAGTCACGGGCGGCTCGTACGGCGGCTACATGTCGAGCTGGCTCATCACGCAGACCGACATCTTCGCTGCCGCGATCCCGATCGCTGAGGTGAGCAACTGGACCAGCCAGCACTTCACGTGCAACATCCCGTTCTTCGACACGTTGTTTCTCGGCTCGCAGGTCAACGACCTGGCCGGCCACCATCTGACGCGCAGCCCGGTGTTCCTCGCCGACAAGGTGACGACGCCGTCGCTGCACGTCACGGGCGCGTTGGACCGGTGCACCCCACCAGGTCAGGCCCTCGAGTTCCATCGGGCATTGCGTGAGGCCGGCCAGCACTCGGAACTGGTCACCTATCCAAAGGAGGCACATGGTGTGCGGCAGTTCCCGGCCGTCATCGACTTCACCGCACGGGTGATCGACTTCCTCGCAACCCACTGCCCGGCCTAGCCGCTTCGGCGGGTTGGGGCGACTTCTAGGTTGGTGTGATGCAACCCGTGCGTGAGGTGCAGATTCGCCGGATCTGGGACCAGCACATCTGCCTGCCGCTGGACGGGTCGATACCGGCGACCACGTTGCGTCGCAGCCGTGACGCGGGCGCCTACTACGTGTCGGTGAACGTCGGATTTGCGCCGCACGACGCTGAGGCGGCGATGCGGTCGCTGACCCAGTTCCGCAGTGACCTGGCGGCTCAGCCCGACGACTTCCTCCTCGTGGAGTCGGCAAGCGATCTCGACGCCGCAGCCGAGAGCGGTCGGCTGGCCGTGGCGTTCGACCTCGAGGACGCGCGGCCGCTCGACGGCGACATCGGCATGGTGGAGGCGTACTACCGGCTCGGCGTCCGCACGATGCTCCCGACCTACAACGGTCGCAACGAGTACGGCAGCGGTTGCCTGGACCCCGAGGACCAGGGCCTTACGGCGCGGGGCCGCTCGCTGGTTGCGGAGATGAACCGAGTCGGAATGGTGGTCGACGGGTCGCACTGCAGCGTGCGCACATCGATGGACATGATCGAGTTGTCCGCCACCCCGATGATCTTCAGCCATTCGTGTTGCCGTGCAGTCTGGGACCATCCGCGCAACGTGACGGATGAGCAGATCAAGGCCTGCGCGGAAGCCGGTGGAGTGGTCGGCATCTGCGGTGTCGGCATCTTCGTCGGACCGAACGAGATCGGAGCCGACGCCATCGTTCGTCACATCGACCACGCGGTTCAGCTGGTTGGCCCCGAGCACGTCGGCATCGGCACCGACTATGCCTTCGACCTGGAAGATCTGCAGCGCGAGCTGGAGCAGAGCCCGCACCTGTTCCCCGAGGCCTACACGCGATGGGGTCCGATCAAGTTCGCCTCGCCCGAGGACTTCTCGGCCGTGCCCGCCGCATTGCGCGAGCTCGGCTACCCCGACGGCGCGGTCGCTGCGATCGTCGGCGGGAACTTCCGTCGCATTGCCGAGTCGACCTGGAAGCCAATCGCGGGCTAGCGGTTGTTCAAGCGGCAGGAAACGCGCGTTCAAGGTCCGTTCGCGCGGCGTCGTCGAGCCGGAGCACCGCTGCCGCGTTGTTCTCGTCCAGGTGATCGCGGGTCCGGGTGCCCGGAATCACCAGGATGTTGGGCGCAAGGTCGAGCAGCCAGGCGAGGGCAACTTGGGCGGGCGTCGCCCCTAGTCGAGCGCTGACCGCAACGAGCGGTGGATTCGCGAGGAGCTCCTGCTTGCCGTCGCGGGACGAGCCCAAGGGGAAGAACGGAACAAACGCGATGCCGCGAGACACGCATTCGGCGAGCAGA
Organism: Mycobacteriales bacterium; assembly: GCA_035548055.1. GTDB lineage: Bacteria > Actinomycetota > Actinomycetes > JAFAQI01 > JAFAQI01 > DASZTV01. Next base: position 39,763 of record DASZTL010000049.1, read on the forward strand.
TCATGGCAACGGCGGTCGAGGAGGTTGTAGAGGTTCTGCACGCAGACGATCTCGGTCTGCTCGACGGCGCGCCTGAGGTGGGCGAGTGAGATGTTGCTGAGACCGACGCCGTCGACGAGACCTTCGTCGCGCGCCTGCACAACCGCCGCAAGCTGGGCGTCGAATCGTGGGCCGGGTTCCGCGTCGTCCATGAGACGAAGGTTGACTGCAGCCAGCCGTTCGACGCCTAGCGCGACGAGGTTGTCCTCGATTCCCGCCCGCAGCTGGTCGGGATCGTCGTACATGTGGATCGCGCCGCTCTCGTCGCGGCGGATCGCGACCTTGCTGACGATCGCGAGATCCCTCGGAAAGGGATGAAGTGCCTCGCGGATCAGCTGGTTTGCCGACCCGACGCCGTAGTACTGCGCCGTGTCGATGTGGTTGATGCCGGACTCGACGGCCGCGCGCAGCACGCGAAGCCCCTCGTCGTAGTCGCGGGGTGGGCCGAACACGCCATCACCGGCCAGCTGCATCGCTCCGTAGCCCACGCGATTGACCTGCCATGACCCGATCGCAAACGACCCCGCGGCCGCGGGGTCCGGATTCGATACGGCCATCGCCTACGCCGTCACACCGGTCTTCGACCCGAGTAGGCGCAGGTGCAGCTCCGCATCACCGAACAGTGAGTCGTTGGCGAGAATCCGCTTGAGGAGGTGACCCACTGCGAGCTCATCGGTCATGCCCACACCGCCGTGAGTCTGTACGGCCGCCTCAGCCAATGTGCGGCCCAGCCGTCCGGTTTGTGCTTTGAGGACCGAAAGGTCAGCCGGACCGGCCTGGCCAGCCTCTCTCAGCGCGGTGACGTAGATCAGTGACGCGTGGGCCTTCGTCAGCGCGATCTTCATGTCGGCGAGGCGATGCGCGATTGTCTGGAAGCTGCCGATCGGGACGCCGAACTGCTGACGAGTCGCGGCGTACGACGACGTCATGCGAAACAGCGCGTCCATCGCGCCTACCGACTCGGCAGCGAGATAGAGCAATGCATCAGCGACCACATCGTCGATCAGGCTCGTCGCGTCGCGGGCCAGCAACGCAGCTTGCGGGACGTGGACGTCATCGAACCGGACCCGGCCGGCCCCTCGACCGTCGACGGTCACGAACTTCTCGATCATGATGCCGGCCGTCGCAGCGTCAACGAGGAAGAGGGCGATCCCGTCGTCGTGTCGGGCGCTGACGACGAGTTCTTCAGCGTCGCCTCCCGCCAACACGAACGGCTTCAGCCCGCTGAGGACATAGCCGCCGTGCTTGCCGATCGCGGTGGTCTCGATCTGGCCGACCGGTGCTCCGCTCACCGCTTCCTCGTGTGCGAAACCGACGACGGCTTCGCCGGTCGCGATGCGGGTCAGCAGGGTTCGTGCCTCGTCGCCACCGGCCGCCTCCAGCGCGGCACCGGCGAGGACCACCGTTGCGAGGTACGGCTCGGTCAGCAGCGATGCGCCGAAGCGCATCGCGATCGCGACGAGGTCGACGATCGAGCCGCCCGGGCCGCCCGCCGCTTCGGATCGCGGTAAGGCCAGCAGGCCCTGCCCTGCGAGATGGCCCCACACGGCGGACGAGAGCGTCACGCCCTCGGCGAGCTGCGCCCGGCGTGCGTGGAAGTCGCGTGTCTGCTCGAGGAAGCGGGTGGTCGAGTCCGCAAGGAGCCGTTGCTCGTCAGTGAAGTTCAGATCCATCAGTTGCTCCTCAATGCGCGATCGAGCGCGCGATCAGGTCGCGCTGGATCTCGTTCGTCCCGGCGTAGATCGTTGTCGCGCGACTGTTGAGGTAGTAGGGCATCGCCACGAGCGAGAAGTCATCGTCGAGTGGCGCCACGGAGGAGCCGACCTCGAGCGCCGCGGTCTGGATGGCGTACCCCTTCAGCCCGGCGACCCGCGTCATGAGCACCGAAAGGGTCTGTGTCACCTCGGTGTTCATCACCTTCGCCATCGAGGGGAAGGCGAAGTCCTGCGCGATGGGGTGACCGCTGATCGCCAGCTTCTCGAAGTGCTCGATGGAGCCGATCTCCGCCTCGAGCAGCCCGAGATCGCGTTGGAACACCGGGTCGTCGGCGAGGACGCCACCGAAGGCGGTGCGTTCGTGCGCAGCTGCGTCGCGAATCGCCTCCACCCGCCGCCGCAGCGCCGGGCTCGCGACGGAGCCGCCGCGCTCGTGAATGAGGAGCTGCTTGGCCACCGACCAGCCGTCGTTCTCCGCGCCGACCCGCCCGGACTGCGGCACCCGCACGTCACGGAAGAAGACCTCGCACTGCTCGGGTACGCCGTCGAGGCCGATGATCGGCCGGATCTCCAGCCCCGGTAGGTCGACGCGATCGAGCAGCAGGAACGTGATGCCGGCCTGCTTCTTCCCCTCGGTGCTGGTGCGCACGAGCATGAACATCCGGTTTGCGTGGTGCGCGTAGGTGGTCCAGATCTTGCTGCCGTTGATGATGTAGTCCTCGCCATCGGCAACGGCCGAGCAGGTGAGCGACGCAAGGTCGGACCCGGCGCCGGGCTCCGAATATCCCTGCGTCCAGTAGTCCTCGCCGGCGAGGATGCCGGGCAGATAGCGCGCCTTCTGTTCATCGGTGCCGAGGTGCATCAGAAGCGGCCCGACCATCTGCAGGCCGTTGGGCAGCAGCGGCGGAAGGTCGCGCTTCCAGTACTCCTCGGCGTAGACGTACCGCTGTTCGACCGACCACCCAGTGCCGCCGTACTCAACCGGCCACGACGGAGCGGCCCAACCCTTCCTGGCGAGAATTCGGTGCCATTCCATGACCTGCTCGAACGGCGCGAAGACGCTCGTCGTCTTGCGGCCGGCTTCGCGGATCGCGTCCGTAGGCGCGGTGTCGAGGAAGTCCGCAACCTCGGCGCGGAACTCCTCGAGAGCGGGATCCTGGTCGAGGTTCACGGAGATCCTTTCGTGTTTCGCAGCAATCGGGTTGCGCGGCCGAGACCCCGCCACAGCAGATCCATCGCGGCTTCGAGCAGCTCGGCGCGCGAAGTCGTGCGATGCGTCTGCCACCAGTCGACCGAGCCGCGAAGGGACGCGATCAGCATCTCAACCATGATGCGCATCTGCACACTGTCGGGGTCCATACCGATGGCGCGCGAGTCGGGAGCGAGCATGGCGGCCACGACCTCGACTCGGGTGCCGTGCATGCTTGCGTGAGCCGCAGCGATGTCGGGATCGGCACTGCGTTCGTGCCCGAAGAGGAGTCGCCAGGCGTGTGGGTATCGCTCGGCATATGTGAAGACCGCATCGACAGTCGCCCGCATGCGCTGTTCGGGCGGACCACCGCTGGTGATCGTCGCACCCACGTGCCCTAGGAAGACTCCACTTTGTTCGGTGAGGACCTCCAGGTAGAGGGCCTTCTTCGAGTCGAAGTGGTCGTACAGGACCGCACGAGTCACGCCGGCCATCTCAGCGATGCGCTCTAGTCCGGTGCCGTCATAACCCATCGCACCGAACGCTTCGAGCGCGGCAGCGACGATGCGCGCGCGGCGCTCCGGTGCGCTGATGCGCCGCCGTACGCCGCCCCTCGACATCACTTCCGACACCGCTGCAGGTTATCGGAGCGCGAAGGCTTCGTTGCGCAACAACATGATGCCTGGTACAACCAACGCACACGTTGGTTGTACCAGGCGCAAGTAGGGCGAGAGGCACCGCGATGAGCGAGATCACGCGCCGCAGGTTTGTCCGCGACAGCGGCCTCGTGCTTGCGGGGGGCGCCGCAGCGGCCGCGTTCAACCCGAAGCGCGCCGGTGCATCGTCCGGCGCGGGCAGACGTGTTGTCGTTCTGGGCGGTGGAATGGCAGGACTCGCTGCGGCGCACGAGCTGATCGAGCGCGGCTTTCGGGTCACCGTCTACGAGCCGGTCGCGCTCGGCGGCAAGGCGCGCAGCATCCCGGTGGCGGGGACCGCCAGGGGTGGGCGTCGCGATCTGCCGGGCGAGCACGGCTTCCGGTTCTTCCCGGGCTTCTATCACCATGTGCCGGACACGATGCGGCGCATTCCGTTTCGGGGCAACGCGAACGGGGTCCATGACAACCTCGTCGCAGCATCCGGCGGCAAGTTCCTCCGCGCGAACGGGCGGGCAGACGGTGGGCCCTTCGGACTCGGTCCCGATCCGAGCGAGGTGCTGACGGTCGACGGCCTAAGGCAGTACCTGCTCGACAACCTCGGCGGCAAGACCGTGCCGCCTCACGAGTTGGCCTTCTTCGTCGAGCGGCTCCTTGTCTTTCTGACCAGCTGCGACCAACGACGCTTCGGGGAGTGGGAGTACGTCAACTGGTGGGACTTCGTGCGCGCCGACCGGATGTCCGGCGAGTACCAGAAGCTGCTCGCCAAAGGCCTGACCGCTGACCTGGTTGCCGCGAAGGCAGACATTGCCAGCACCCGCACGATCGGGAACATGGGCGAAGCCTTCGTCATGAACATCTTGGGGCAGGGCAATGACGGTGCGCTTGACCGTGTGCTCAACGCACCCACTAACGAGGCATGGATCGACCCCTGGGTCAGGTACCTGCGCAGGCAAGGTGTGGTGTTCCGTCTCGGTCAGCAGGTCACCGGCCTGGAGATGCACCGTGGTCGGGTGTCATCGGTGAAGCTGCGCAACCGGCACGGGTCCGTTCACACGGTCGACGACTTCGACTGGGTGATCAGCGCGATGCCGATGGAGCGGGCGCGCGCGCTCTGGTCGCCGCAGGTACTAGCTGCGGATCCTGGCCTCAAGCGCATGGACGACCTGTTCGCCGACTGGATGGTTGGCGTGCAGTTCTACCTTCGGAAGTCCGTCAACATCACCAAGGGGCACATCGACTTCATTGACGCGCCATGGGCGCTCACCGCGTTGACCCAGGGTCAGTTTTGGAGCCACCACCGTTTCCGGCGTGACTTCGGCGACGGGAAGGTCGCGGACTGCCTGTCCGTCGACATCTCCAATTGGGACGAGCCCGGAATCGTGTACGGCAAGCCCGCCAAGGAGTGCACGCGCCAGCAGATCGTCCACGAGGTGTGGGCTCAGATCAAGGCGCACAAGACCGCCGGCGACCAGCTACCCGACGGCATCCTCCACTCCACCTTCATGGATCCGGCGGTCAAGTGGCATCCGGCGCACCACCACAACACCAACGACACTCCACTGCTCGTGAACACGGCAGGCTCGTGGGTCAATCGGCCCACGTCGCGTTCCAAGATCCCCAACTTGTTCCTGTCAGGTGATTACGTCCAAACCAACATCGATCTGGCCACGATGGAGGGAGGTAACGAGTCGGGTCGCGCCGCGGTCAACAGCTTGCTGGAGGTGTCGGGCTCGCACGAAGCCAAGGTGAGGATGTTCGAGTTGTACAAGCCGCCGGAGCTCGCGGCGCTGAAGGCGGCAGACAGCGCCCTCTACGAGGCTGGCCTGAAGAACGCTCTCGACGTCCTGTGACCGAGGACGTCGATGTCGTTGTCGTCGGCGCGCGCTGCGCGGGATCGTCGACCGCCATCACGTTGGCTCGAGCTGGGCGCCGGGTCGTGGCGCTCGACAAGGCGCAGTTTCCGTCCGACACGGTGTCCACGCATCTGCTGTGGCCTGCCGGGCTAGCCGAGCTCCAACGTCTCGGTGCGTTGCCGGCGGTCAGCGCGTTGGGTGCGCCCCCACTCCCGATTGCCTATGCGGCCGGAGCGGGCTTCGAGGTTCGCACCGGCTTCTCTCCGGTTGAAGGGATTGCGCACGCCATGTGTGTGCGGCGTACGGGTCTGGATGCTGCGCTTGTCGACACCGCACGCCGGGTGGGTGTTGACGTTCGTGAGCACGCCACTGTGACGGAGCTGTTGCGAGTAGCCGACCGGGTGGCAGGCGTCCGCTATGTCGACCGCAGCGGGGAGTCACACGAGGTTCGGGCATCTGTGGTTGTCGGTGCCGATGGAAGGCGCAGCACCATCGCACGGTTGGTCGGCACACAGCACCCACGCCGGTCGTCGGCGAGTGGGCGGGCCTGCTACTACGGGTACTGGCGTGACCAGAACCTTTCGTGGCGGGATACAGCTGCGCAGTGGCGCGAGGGCCAGGAGCTCGGCACTGCGTTCCCGTGCGACGACGGACTGGTGCTCGTCTTGTTGCAGCCGCCGATTGACCGGGTCTCAGAGTTCCGCGGCGATGTCGAGGGCGCGTATCTGCGTTCGATCGAAGCAATTCCTGGACTGGCGAAGCGACTGGTCGGAAGTGAGCTGATAGGGGGCGTGAGGTCGGCGAGCGACATCACGTCGTACTTTCGCCGCTCGCACGGTCCTGGGTGGGCACTCGTCGGTGATGCCGGCCATTTCAAGGACCCGGTCACGGCACAGGGGATTCGTGACGCCTTGCGCTACGGCCGGCTGCTCGGCGAGACGATCCACGCGACCCTGGGTTCCTCCGAGGTCGGCAGCGCACTACGGCGCTGGGAGCGCACCCGCGATCGTGAGTGCTACGAGGTCTACCAGTGGACGAACCGGCTCGCCCGCGGCGATGCGATGTCGCAGCTGGAAGTCGAGCTCTACCGGGCGGCCTCCCGCGATCCGTCACTCGCTCGGCAGATGACCGACGTCTTCTCCCGCATCCGCCGACCGGCCGAGCTCATCACGCCGCGTCGCGCGCTGGGGCTGGCACAGCAGGCGATGCGCAACGCCGACCATCGCGTCGATGTACTTCGGACGATCACTCGCGAGGTAGGAATCGCGGTGTCGGACTCGGTGGCTCGTTCTACTTCTTGCCGGTGAAGGCCGCGATGCGGTCGGGTGCGTCCGGACCGACGCCTTCGCACTCGAGGACCTCCCACTGAAGTCCGGCGACAAGGGTCATGCCGTCGGTTGCCTGCAGCAACCGCTTGTTGGCGGCGTGGGTGAACGCCGAGTTCGCGGTGATCTGACGGGCGAGGGCTTCGACTCCCGCATCGAAGCTGTCGACGGGGAACACGGCCTCGGCGAGCCCGATCCGGAGAGCTTCGTGGGCATCGATGGTCTCGGCCGTGAAGCTGAGGCGCTTTGCGGTGGCGATCCCGACCCGGCGAGGCAGCCGCTGGCTCATGCCCCAGATCGGTGCAAGTGCCCACTTGGCGTGGGTGTCGGCGAACTTGGCGTCGGCAGCGGCGACGATGAAGTCACACGCCAGCGCGACTTCCAGGGCGCCGGTGAAGCAGTGGCCGTGGACCGCGGCGATCACCGGCTGGGGCAGCCGCTCGAGCATCAGCAACGTCTCGCTGTGCCAGCCGCGCGAGGGTGTGGCCTCCCCGCCCGCAATGTCAGCGAGGTCGTGCCCGGCGGAGAAGCAGCGACCGGCTCCACGAAGCACGACACAGCCGATGGCCTTGTCTGTTCGAAGTGCCTCGATGTGAGCCCGCAGCTCCCGGAACATGTCGACGGTCAGCGCGTTGAGCTTTTCCGGTCGGTTGAGCGTCAGCAGCACCCAACCATCGCGATCCTCACGTACCACGAGACTCACTGCGGTTCCCTTCACCGGTTGGCAGGCATTCTGACAACCCGCTCGATGGGACGCGTCAGCCGCCTGATGTTTGCGCGGACGCGCGACCGTGCGGGCTGGGGGAGGTGTCGGTTCGCTGTCCGCGGGACACGCGATCGATCCGATATCCAGGAGCGGCACCGCTGCTAGCCTCGGC
>DASZTL010000050.1:0-10968 GCA_035548055.1 Mycobacteriales bacterium
CGCGCGGCGGGGACGCTCGATCCCCGAGCTGCTCGATGAGTGGAGCAGCCTGCGTGAGGGCATCGATGCGGTCTGCCGCTCGGGCCAGGTGCCGGCGATCAGCATGGACCTCCTCACCCACGAGCAGGACATCAACGGTGCGCTCGGCGCCGCGTCCTCACTGGATCCAGCCTCCATCGACTTCGCCGCCAACGGGTTCGCTGCCCGCGCCGTCAAGGTGGCCAGGGATGCCGGGCTGTCCTTGGAGGTGACCGACGGTCACGGCTGGTCGATGGGGGATCCCGGGGGTGCCACCCTCATCGCGCCCAAGCTCGACCTGATCCGGGTGATGTCGGGCCGGCGCAGCAAGCGTCAGGTCATGGCGATGGACTGGCTCGGTGACCCGTCGCCGTACCTCCCGCTGCTCAGCCCGTTCGGCCCGCTGGGCGACACCGACGTCAACGAGTGACGGTCGAAGCACCTCGGGCGCCGCGGCGCTGGCTGGTCACCGAGGTCTGGCTGGTCTTCGCGCTGTCACTCGGCGCCGCGGGGGTCCGCGCCGCGATCGACCTGCTGGCTGATCTCGCGAGCGGGCGCTCGCTCACCTCCCAGGTCGCGCTGCTCAACGGCAGCCAGGCGGTCGGCCGGCCATGGCTGGACCTGTTCCTCCAGCTCGACTCGCTGATCGTCGGCGTGATGCCGGTCCTGCTGGTCGTCCACTTCCTGACGCGCTCCGGCGAGCAGGTCAGGGACATCGGCATCGATCCTGATCGATCCGGCGAGGACTTCGCGCGCGGCGCGGTGATCGCCGCGGTCATCGGCGGCGCCGGGCTGGGGCTGTATCTGGGTAGTCGCGCCCTGGGTCTCAACCTCACGGTGGTTCCCGAGGCGCTGCCGCAGGTGTGGTGGCGGATCCCGGTCCTGATCCTCTCGGCGTTGCAGAACGCGACCCTGGAAGAGGTCTTGGTCGTCGGCTATCTGCTGCATCGGCTACGCCAGCTCGGCTGGTCGGACAACAAGGCGCTGCTGACGAGCGCCACGCTGCGCGGCAGCTACCACCTCTACCAAGGCCTGGGCGGCTTCGCCGGCAACTTCGTGATGGGACTGATCTTCGGCCGGCTCTACCAGCGGTGGGGACGCGTCCTGCCGTTGCTGGTCGCCCACGCGCTGATCGACGGGGTCGCCTTCGTCGGGTACGCCGTGCTCGCCGGTCACGTGTCCTGGATCCCGACGCCCAACAACTAGTCCCAGCGCTTGGCGTCGGCGTCGAACCGCTCCGGGTCCTGGACCCGGATCACGCAGAACACCGTGCCGACCGGGTCGTTCATCACCACCCAGGTGTGGATCCGCTCGATCTCGGTCGCGCCGAGCGCGACGAGGCGGGCGACTTCCGCCTCGACGTCGTCGGTCTCGATGTCGAGGTGGACACGCGGCCGGTCTTCGCCGATCGCCTGGACGTAGAGATCGATGCCGGCCTTCGGCGGACCGTCGTACGACGCGTACTCCGGCTCTTCCGGATCGATCTTCGGCGCCCGGCCGAGCAGCTCGCCGTAGAAGCGGACCGAGTTCTCGAACACGGGCTGCGGGACGTCGACGTAGGCGCTGTAGAGGCGGCTGCGGTGGCTCATCCCACGCACCCGTCTACCGGACACAGGCAGAACGGATGGCCGGCCGGGTCGCGCATCACACCCCAGCGAGGTTCGCGCGTGACCTCTGTCGCGCCAATCCGGCCCAGCCGGACGAGCTCGGCGTCACGGTCCTCGGTGGCGAAGTCGACGTGCACCCGGCTGGTGGTGTCGCCGGTGGCCTGGACGAGCAGGTAGCAGCCGGGGGTTGCGTCCTCGAACTGCGCGTAGTCCGGGTACTTGTCGCTCACGACCGGCTCGCGGCCCAACGCGGCGCTCCAGAACTCGACAGCACGGGTGTGGTCGGCCCGCGGGACGTCGATCACGACTCCGTGCAGCCGCGGGTGATTGGCCATTCCTCGACCGTAACCTTTAGGTATGACAGCGCGGACGTACGAGGTGCGCACGTACGGCTGCCAGATGAACGTCCACGACTCCGAGCGGATCTCCGGACTGCTCGAGAACGCCGGCTACGAGCGTGCCGCCGACGGCGACACCCCTGACGTCGTCGTGTTCAACACCTGCGCGGTACGGGAGAACGCCGACAACCGGCTTTACGGCAACCTCGGCCATCTGGCGCCGGTGAAGGCCGGGAAGCCCGGCATGCAGATCGCCGTCGGCGGCTGCCTCGCGCAGAAGGACCGCGGCACCATCGTCGAGCGCGCGCCCTGGGTGGATGTCGTGTTCGGTACGCACAACGTGGGCGCGCTGCCCACGTTGCTCGAGCGAGCGCGCATCGAGCAGGAGTCGCAGGTCGAGCTGCTCGAGGCGCTCGAGACCTTCCCATCGACCCTCCCGACGCGACGCGAGTCGGCGTACCGCGCGTGGGTGTCGATCAGCGTCGGGTGCAACAACACCTGCACGTTCTGCATCGTGCCGTCGCTGCGCGGCAAGGAGCGCGACCGCCGGCCGGGCGATGTTCTCGCCGAGGTCGAAGCGCTGGTCGCGGACGGCGTCGTCGAGATCACGCTGCTCGGTCAGAACGTCAACTCCTATGGCGTGGAGTTCGGCGACCGCGAGGCGTTCGGCAAGCTGCTGCGCGCCTGCGGCGGGATCGACGGCTTGGAGCGGGTGCGCTTCACCTCGCCGCACCCGCGGGACTTCACCGACGACGTCATCGCCGCGATGGCCGAGACGGACAACGTGATGCCCAGCCTGCACATGCCGCTGCAGTCGGGCAGCGACCGGGTGCTCGCCGCCATGCGCCGCTCGTATCGCGCCGATCGCTATCTCGGCATCATCGATCGGGTCCGCGCCGCGATTCCCGAGGCGGCGATCACCACTGACATCATCGTGGGGTTCCCGGGCGAGACCGACGCCGACTTCGCCGAGACCCTCGACGTCGTACGTGCCGCCCGCTTCGCCAGCGCCTTCACCTTCCAGTACTCGATTCGACCCGGTACGCCGGCCGCGACGATGCCCGACCAGGTGCCACCCGAGGTCGTGGCGGAGCGCTACGAGCGGCTGGTCGCCGCGGTCGAGGAGACAGCGTGGACCGAGAACAAGGCGCTCGTCGGCACCGAGGTCGAGGTCCTGGTCGCGGTCGGGGAAGGCCGCAAGGACACCGAGACGCGACGGCTGTCCGGCCGGTCGCGCGACAACCGGCTCGTCCACCTCGCGGCGTGCGACGCCGAGCCCGGCGACTTCGTGACCGCGGAGGTGACCTACGCCGCACCGCATCACCTCGTCGCTGACAACGTCATCGCGGTACGACGCGGACGATCGCCGCGTGAGGCGCCGGGCGTGATGCTCGGCATGCCGACCATCGGTCGCTGACCGCGGTCCTCGACTCATGACTCAGTTGGTTGCGGTGGTCGGGCCGACGGCGACCGGCAAGTCCGCGCTCGGGGTCGCGCTCGCGCGACAGCTCGGCGGGGAGGTCGTCAATGCCGACTCGATGCAGCTGTATCGCGGGATGGACATCGGCACCGCCAAGCTGGGCGAGTCGGAGCGCGACGGTGTCCGTCACCATCTGCTCGACATCTGGGACGTCACCCGGACTGCGAGCGTGGCCGACTACCAGCAGCAGGCGCGCGCCAAGATCGACGAGCTGATCGGCCGGGGCATCACCCCGGTCCTCGTCGGTGGCAGCGGTCTGTATGTCCGTGCCGTCATCGACCCGATCGACTTCCCGGGGACGGACGAGGCGATTCGTGGCGCGTTGGAGGCCGAGCTCGTCGCCGGCGGCCCGGAGGCGTTGCATCGCAAGCTCGCTGCCGCCGACCCGGTGACCGCGGCGGCGCTCTCGCCGCTCAACGGCCGCAAGATCGTGCGGGCGCTCGAGGTGATCGCCATCACGGGGCGGCCGTTCACCGCCGCGCTGCCGTCCTACGACGAGGCCGCCTACGACACGGTGCAGATCGGCCTCGACCTCGACACTGCAGTCCTCGACGATCGGCTCGAACGACGGGTCGACGTGATGATCGAAGCGGGCTTCGAGGACGAGGTACGCCGGCTCGACGCCCAGGGGCTACGACAAGGCGTCACTGCGTCGCGGGCGCTCGGCTACGCCCAGCTGCTGGCGGTGATCGACGGGGGGATCGGGCTCGCGGCCGCGCGGGCCGACACGATCCGTGCCACCCGCCGGTTCGTCAGACGGCAGCGTTCCTGGTTCCGTCGCGACCCGCGCATCACCTGGCTGGACGCGGCCACGGACCCCCTCACAGTGGCGCTGAAGATGATCACAACAGGCCATACCGCGACGGCGGCAACCGCCAGATAGTGAGTCCGAGAGATAACCGCATTTCGGACATTCGGGAGGGGCCATGCTCTCGCTAGCTGAGGGTACGCGGGTCGTGCACTACTTGCCCGACGTGGACCTGTCCACCGGCGCCGTGACAGGAATGCAGGCCCTGATGCGCTGGGAGCATCCGCAGCGCGGTGTGTTGTGGCCGAGCGACTTCATGGCGGAGGCCGAGCGGTCCGGTCTGGGTCCGGCACTCGGGTGGGACCTGCTGACCCACGCCGCCATCGAGCTCTCGGCCTGGCGGACCCTGCCGGGTGGCCAGGACGGCACGCGACAGATGTGGGTGTCGATCACCGCCTCGCAGCTGCTCGAGGTCGACTTCGCCGATCGCGTCGCCTCTCTCGTGACCCTCAACGGCTTGATGCCTGGCAGCCTCGGGCTGCTGCTGCCCGACGCCGCCCTCGCGATGGGTAGCCAGCACGCGCCTGCTCTGCTCGCCGAGCTGCACACGGCCGGTGTCGCGCTCGCGATCGACGACTTCCGCAGCTGGTATGGCAGCTTCGGCGTGATGGCACACCTGCCGTTCGAGGCGGTCATGCTCGACCGAGCCTTTGTGCGCGGAGTCGGCGCGGATCTCGAGGACGACGGCATCGTCGGCGCGGTGATCACCTTCGCGCACGCACAGGGGTTGCGCGTGGTCGCCGACTCCGTCGAGAGCTGGAGCGAGGGGGCACGCCTGTGTGAGCTCGGCTGCGACCGCGGCCATGGCTACCTGTTCAGCGGCCCGCAGAGCTCCGACGACGCCCGCCTGATGCTCTCCCACGGCCGCGGCTGGTGCCCCCCCGCCCCGCGGACCTCGCCCGAAAGTGAGCGGATCACCGCCCGGTAGCGGCCTACCCTGGGCGTTGTGAGGTTCGGCTCGCTCCAGTTTGTGAAGGGGCACGGCACCGAGAACGACTTCGTGCTGCTCCCGGAACCTCCCGACGACCTGTCCGAGGCATTGGTGCGCCGTCTCTGCGACCGGCGCGCCGGGATCGGCGGTGACGGCGTGCTCGCCGTACGGCGCAGTGCTGATGGCGCGGCTTCGCGCGACGCCGACACCTACTTCATGGACTACCGCAACGCCGACGGCTCGATCGCCGAGATCTGCGGCAACGGGATCCGGGTGTTCGCCCGTTACCTCGTCGAGGCCGGCCGGCAGGCGGCGGGCTGCTTCGAGGTCGACACCCGCGCGGGGCGCTGCCGCGTCGAGGTGCCTGCCGACGGTGGCGACATCACCGTCGAGATGGGCGTGCCTGAGCGGCTGACCGATGCCAAGGTCACGGTCGGTACGGCGACCTGGCCGGGCTACGGCTACGCGATCGGCAACCCGCATCTGGTCGTGCTGGATGCCGGCGACATCGACGCGCTCGACCTGTCCTCGGCCCCCACCGTCGAACCGCCGTTCCCGACCGGGGTCAACGTCGAGCTGCTGCAGCCGGTCGGGCCGCGCCAGCTGCGGATGCGCGTGTACGAGCGCGGCGTGGGGGAGACCCGCTCGTGCGGCAGCGGAGCCTGCATGGCGGCGGTCGCCGCGATGGATGCGGCAGGTGAGCGGTCGACGTACGTCGTCGACGTAGCCGGTGGTCGGCTTACGGTCGCTTGGCGCGACGACGACGTCGTGACCCTGACCGGGCCCGCAATACTGGTTGCGTTCGGCGAGGTCGACCCGTCAACGTGGAACGGATGACTGAAGCCGTCTCCGACGTGACGGACCTGGAGCTCGAAGAGCGCCGGGCACTTCGTCGTGTCGCGAACATCTCCACCGAGCTCACCGACATCACCGAGGTCGAGTACCGCCAGCTTCGTCTCGAGCGGGTCGTCCTGATCGGAGTGTGGACGTCGGGCACTCTCGAGTCCGCCGAGGACTCGCTCAAGGAGCTCGCCGCGCTCGCCGAGACCGCGGGCTCCGAGGTGCTCGAAGGCTTGATCCAGCGCAGACCCACGCCGGATGCGGCGACGTTCGTCGGCTCGGGCAAGGCGAAGGAGCTCCGCGAGATCGTCGTGGCGACCGGCGCCGACACGGTGATCTGCGACGGTGAGCTCACCCCAGGCCAGCTTCGCAAGCTCGAGGATCTCGTCAAGGTGAAGGTCATCGACCGCACCGCGCTGATCCTCGACATCTTCGCCCAGCACGCCCGCAGCAAAGAGGGAAAGGCCCAGGTCGAGCTCGCTCAGCTCGAATACATGCTGCCGAGACTCCGCGGCTGGGGTGAGTCGCTGTCCCGGCAGGCCGGTGGTCGTGTCGCGGGTGGCGGCGGCATCGGCACCCGTGGTCCGGGTGAGACGAAGATCGAGACCGACCGTCGTCGGATCCGCTCGCGCACGGCGAAGCTGCGTCGCGAGATCGCAGAGATGAAGACAGCGCGGATGCTGAAGTCGCAGGAGCGTCGTCGCCGGGCGGTGCCGTCCGTGGTGATCGCCGGCTACACCAACGCCGGCAAGTCCTCGCTGCTCAACCGGCTCACCGGGGCGGGCGTCCTGGTCGACAACGCGCTGTTCGCCACGCTCGACCCGACCGTACGACGGTCACGGACGCCCGACGGCCGCGAGTTCACGCTGGCCGACACGGTCGGTTTCGTTCGGCATCTGCCGCACCAGCTCGTCGAGGCGTTCCGTTCCACGCTCGAGGAAGTGGCCGACGCGGACCTGATCCTGCATGTGGTCGACGGTTCGGAAGCCGACCCCTCGTCGCAGCTGCAGGCCGTGCGGGAGGTGTTCGGCGAGGTGGGTGCGCTCGACGTCCCCGAGCTCGTCGTGGTGAACAAGGCCGACGCGGCCGACCCGGCGGTCGTCGACCGGCTGCTCCGCGACGAGCCGGGCGCGTGCCTCGTCTCGGTACGCACCGGAGCGGGCATGGAGGCGCTTGTCGCCCGGATGGCCGAGGCGATTCCGCACCCTGAGATCCCGGTCACGCTGTTGGTACCGTTCACCGCCGGGGGTGTCGTCTCGCGCGTGCATCGCTACGGCGAGGTCGAGACCGTGTCACACACGGCGGAGGGGACGCGCATGTCGGTACGACTTCCTGCTTGGTTGGCCGGCGAGCTCGCGCCGTACGCCGTCTGATGCGTCGCTCCCTGCGGCTGGCCCTCGTGGCGGCAGCCGGCGCCCCCCTCATCGCGACGTTCGGGCCGGCGATCCCGCTCAGCGCAGCGGTCCCGCACACCGTGACGATCGCCGATCCCTCGTCCAACACCGCCCCGAGTCAGTCGTTCATCGCCGCCTGCGACGGAATGCCGGCGAGTCCCGCCGCGAGCCAGGCATGCGACGGGGTCGCCATCCCGGAGTTCAACAGTGCGCGGGCGAAGGAGGGTCTCGGCCCGATCGTTCTGCCGGATGACTTCGACACTCTCACCGTGCCGGCGCAGGTCCTCGCGATCACCGACGTCGAGCGCGTCGACCGCGGGCTGCCGCCGGTGCTCGGCCTGTCTGGCTACCTCGACGGGTTGGCGCAGCAGGGAGCGGACGCGCACGGCCATCCGCCGTTCCCGAGCCCGTTCGGCCCGGGCCGGGCCGAGGCAGAGGTCAACTGGGCGGGTACCGACTCCGCGCTGCTGGGCGCCTTCATGTGGATGTACTGGGACGGGCCTGGCTCGGGCAACTCGGCGTGTCAGAGCCCGGATGACGAGCTGTGCTGGGGCCATCGGCACACGATCCTGACCGACTACGCGTCACCGATCGTCATGGGTGCCGGTGTCGCGCCGGGCTCCCTCGCCGCGGAGGTCGTTGGCGGCGACACCGCCGACCCGGTCGACGTGGCACCGGCCTGGGCGGAGATCTCCGGCACGCTGACCTACGGCGTCTCTCCGGTGAACGTCACGTTCGCCACTGACGTCGCGACGTCGAAGCGCGCGACTGTGACCGCGACGTCGTCAGGCGGCTCTGGACATCTGGACGTCGGCTTCCAGTCCGGCGCGCCGACCTGGAGCGTCTCGCCGAACTCGTGCGACCTGGTGGCGAGCGGGAGCTGTCAGGTCGTCGTGACGTTCGCTCCGGCCGCGGCCGGCCGCTATCCGGGCGTGCTCACCTTCACCGACGGCACGATCGTGAAGACGGTCGCGCTCGCGGGGATCGGCTTCACGCCCCAGGTCGAGCTGAGGGTGAATGCCGGCCGCGTCACGCGCGGCCACAAGCTCGTGATTCACGGCGTGGTGACCGCCAGCCCGACGGACGCGGCGCTGTCGCACCGCCCCGTCGTCCTGCAGACCAAGTCCGGCGGCGGGTCGTGGCACGCGATCGACTCCGCGACGACCGGTGGGCGCGGCAAGGTGACCTACCGACTGCACCCGGCCAGGTCGGCGAAGTACCGTCTCGAGGTGATCGGCGTCGATGGCGGGGTCCAGGCGAGCAGCGGCGCGGTGAAGGTCCGCGTGACTCGCTAGATCCGTCTCAGGACCGCGGTCACCCTTCCGAGAATGGTCGCGTGCTCACCGTCGATGGGTGAGTAGTCGGGGTTGTGCGGCAGCAGCCACACGTGTCCGTTCTTGCGCGAGAACGTCTTGACGGTGGCCTCGTCGTCGAGCAGCGCCGCCACGATGTCGCCCGGCTCGGCGGTCTGCTCGCGGCGTACGACGACCCAGTCACCGTCGCAGATCGCCGCGTCGATCATCGAGTCGCCCTTGACCTGCAGCAGGAACAGCGCCCCGTCGCCGACCAGCTGGCGGGGGAGCGGGAAGACGTCGTCGACGATCTCCTCCGCGAGGATCGGACCACCGGCCGCGATTCGGCCGACCACAGGGACGTAGGCCGGGGTCGGACGGGCGTCGCCCTCGCCGGTGACGTCGTCGGGGACCGCGGGCACCTTCACCTCGACGGCCCGGGGACGGTTGGCGTCGCGGCGCAGGAAGCCCTTGCGCTCGAGCGTGGCGAGCTGGTGGGCGACGCTCGAGGTGCTCGTGAGGCCCACCGCCTCACCGATCTCGCGCATCGACGGCGGGTAGCCGCGTCGCTCGACCGAGTCGCGAATCACCGCCAGCACCCGGTGCTGACGGGGGGTCAGGCCCGTGGCGTCGGGGGGGCCGTCCGGGATCTCGTGGACGTTCGGCTTCGCTGACTTGGCCATGCGGGGGACGTTAGCGGTCAGCGGCGAAGACTTCAAACATTTGTTCGAACGTGTCGTGGATTTTGTCGCAGGCCCGTGTTACAACTCGTACATGCGTTCGATCGAACAGGCTTTCGATGGCGATCGGCCATTCGAGACTGAAGGGACTCGTTCGATGACTTCC
Organism: Mycobacteriales bacterium; assembly: GCA_035548055.1. Classification (GTDB taxonomy): domain Bacteria; phylum Actinomycetota; class Actinomycetes; order JAFAQI01; family JAFAQI01; genus DASZTV01. The sequence goes on from DASZTL010000050.1 coordinate 9,555, forward strand.
CCCGCCCCCAGCTCACACGTTCGGCTCACCAGGCGCGGCCGGATCGTGCTCACGCTCACTCTGATGATCGGCCTCGTGGTGGCCGGATTCACCCTCGGGCGTGGCTCCAGCCAGGCCGCCACCCACGGGCACCCGGCGCGACACGCCGTGACGGTCCAAGCCGGGGACACCTTGTGGTCCGTGGCGGCGCGCGTGGCGCCACACGCGGACACCCGCGATGTCGTAGCCGAAATCCAGTCTCTCAACAGGCTTTCCGGGGCTTACGTCGTGCCCGGCGAGCGTCTGGTTGTCCCGACCGCTGGTTGAGGGCTGCGACACGCCCGCCGAAAAAGGCACCGCAGATGCTTGCGCCGTGCGATTCCGCGCCGTACGGTCTGCCCCTACATCTTGTGTTACACGGATGTGATTTACCCACAAATTGTGGAACAGCCCTTCCACAGGGTCGTCGTAGCTGGGGATAACAGGAGGCGCGGAATGCACTGCCCGTTCTGTCGTCATCCCGATTCCCGCGTCGTCGACTCCCGCGAGGCCGATGACGGCGCCGCGATCCGCCGCCGCCGCTCCTGCCCGGAGTGCGGCCGCCGCTTCTCGACCGTCGAGACGGCCACCTTGCTGGTGGTCAAGCGCTCCGGCACCACCGAGCCGTTCTCCCGTCAGAAGGTGATCGACGGCGTCCGGAAGGCCTGCTCCGGGCGGCCGGTCGACGAGGACGCGCTGGCGCGCCTGGCGCAGCGGGTCGAGGAGACGGTCCGCGCGCTCGGTGCCGAGGTGCCCGCCCACGAGATCGGCATGGCGATCCTCGAGCCGCTCTCCGAGCTCGACGAGGTCGCCTACATCCGGTTCGCGAGCGTCTACCGCAACTTCACCTCACTCGACGACTTCGTGATCGAGGTCGCCTCGATGAGGGCAGCACAAAGCGCCGATCCGGGAGCAATCCCGGCGGCAGAAGCGTTGAACTAGGGGAACGGGAAGGACATTCATGACCGAGACGGCGAGTGGCCGGGTCGAGGGCCAGCGAGCGGCTCAGCGAGCGACCGGCCAGCGGGGGCGCAACCTGCGGTTCGAGCGCGTCTACACGCGTCCCGGCGTCCACCCCTACGACGAGGTCGTCTGGGAACGCCGCGACGTCGTGATGACCAACTGGCGCGACGGCACCGTCAACTTCGAGCAGCGCGGAGTCGAGTTCCCCGAGGCCTGGTCGGTCAACGCGGCCAACATCGTCACGACCAAGTACTTCCGCGGCGCGGTGGGCTCACCGGACCGTGAGTCGAGTCTGCGCCAGCTCATCGACCGCGTCGTGTCGACGTACCGGCGCGCCGGTGAGGACTTCGGCTACTTCGGCTCCGCCGACGATGCGGAGATCTTCGAGCACGAGCTGACCTACATGCTCGTCCACCAGATCTTCAGCTTCAAC
>DASZTL010000051.1:0-2755 GCA_035548055.1 Mycobacteriales bacterium
ACGGGTGCCGCGGGGTTGCTCGGCGCGTGCAGCGCGGGCGGCTCCCCCTCCCCGCGGCCCACCCGTTCCGCGATGCCGCGCCCGACCCCCTCGTTACCGATGAGGACGCCCACCGCGGCCGGCCGGGACTGGGCGGCGCTCGCCCGCCGGCTGCACGGCGAGCTACGACGTGCCGGCGACCCGGGGTACGTCGACGTGCACCGCCTGTTCGACCCTCGCTTCGACGACGTCCGGCCAGTTGCGGTCGCGTCGGTCGTCTCGCCGCACGACGTCGCGCACTGCCTCGACTTCGCACGCCGCTTCGACCTGCCGGTCAGCATCCGCTCTGGCGGCCACTCCTATACAGGGGCATCGACCGGACGCGGGATGGTCATCGACGTACGTCCCATGAGCTCGATCAGCGTCGGTGACGGCACGGCGACCATCGGCACCGGCGCAGCGCTGGTCGACGTCTACGGCGAACTGGCGTCGCACGGCGTCTCGATCCCGGCCGGATCGTGCCCGAGCGTCGGGCTGGGCGGACTCGCACTCGGCGGCGGGGTCGGGGTCGTGTCACGGCGTTACGGGCTCACCAGCGATCGCGTCGTCGCGGCAACGGTCGTCACCGCGGACGGCGAGACGATCGTTGCCGACGCGCAGCATCATGCGGATCTGTACTGGGCGCTGCGCGGCGGCGGCGGAAGCTTCGGGGTCGTCACCGACTTGACGCTGACGACGCATGCAGCCGGCGCTCTCTCGCACGCCTTCTATGTCTGGCCGTGGTCGGCGGCGGCCGCTGTCCTCACGGCATGGCAGAGCTTCGCGGTCGCTGCACCGCGCGAGCTGTGGTCGGCGTGCCACCTCCTCGCGCCGGACAACAAGTCAGTCGAGCCCAGCGTCTCGATCCCCGCGGTGCACGTCGGGCCCAGTTCGGCGCTTGCCACACATCTCGCTGCGCTGCTCGACCTGATCCCGACCGCGCCCACGACGAGCTCGCTGACCACCAGCACCTACGAGGGCACGATGCTGCTCGAGGCGGGATGCTCCGATCTCACCCTCGCCGAGTGCCACGTTCGCGACGAGACGCCCGGCGGCACGCTGCAACGCGGCGCCTTCGTCGCCGCCTCCGACTACTTCCGTCACCCGATTCCGTCCGCCGGCGTCGACGCGATGGTCCAGGCCGTCGCGCGACGTGCGGCGAGTCGCCGGCTCGGCACAGGTGGCGTGTCGTTCGACGTACTAGGCGGTGCCGTCGACGACCTCGCGGGTGACGCGACCGCGTACGTTCATCGCGGCGCGCTGTTCAATGCGCAGTACACCGCCGGCTGGTCCGGCGGCGGCAACGGCCCGCTGTCGCGAAACCGGCGGTCGCTGGCGGAGATCCGCGGCACTGTGCATCGTTACGGCACGGGTGAGGCGTACCAGAACTACGCCGACGCCGGGCTGCCCAACCCGCAACGTGCCTACTACGGCGACAACCTGCCGCGGCTGATCGACGTGAAGCAGACCTACGACCCGACAGACGTCTTCCACCAGCCGCAAGGCGTGCGGCCGGGCTGACTTCTCAGCAGCGCCGCGTTGCCTAGGACGCGTCGGCGATCTGTCGTGCCTGCAGGTGGGCGTCGAGCTTGCGCTTGATGCGCTGCAGCGCGTTGTCGATCGACTTCACGTGCCGGTCGAGCACCTCGGCGATCTCGTGGTAGCTCTTGCCGTCGATGTAGAGGCGCAGCACCTCGGCCTCGAGGTCGGAAAGCGCCGCGTCGAAGTGCGCCTGCAGGGCGCGGATCCGCTCCGCGGAGATCACCAGGTCGGCCGGGTCGCAGACCGCGGTCATCGGGAGCACGTCGGCGAGGGTCCGGTCGCCGTCCTCGTCGGCCAGCACCGGGCGCGAGAACGACACGTAGTTGTTGAGCGGACCGTGCTTCTGGCGGGTCGCGGTCTTGATCGCGGTGATGATCTGGCGGGTCACGCAGAGCTCGGCGAACGCCCGGAAGCTCGAGGTGAGCTCAGGGTTGAAGTCACGGATCGCCTTGTAGAGGCCGATCATCCCTTCCTGGACGATGTCCTCGTGGTCGGCGCCGACCAGGAAGTACGAGCGTGCCTTCGACCGGGCGAAGCCGCGGTACTTGGTGAGCAGATCGTTGAGGGCCTCGTCGTCGCCGGCACGTGCGGCGGCGACCAGAGCGTCGTCGTCATCCTCGCGGCGGACCGCCGGCGCCACATGGCGCACCCTCATCGAACGCATAGGTCAGGCCTTTCGGGACTGGGCAACTGGCACGACCAGGCACGAATCGTAGGTTCGCGGACACCCGATGAACATCGGGCCTCGTCACAACAACGAGCGAGTGAACTTGGGGATGTGGGGACCTAGGACCAGCAATAAACAGACATTGCGGTATGAACTAGGCCGGCCGTCCCAGGTTCTTCACATTTCCGAACATGACGGTTTCGTTTCAACTCACAAGAATCGGGCTCGGTCGTTAGACCGAATGGCGGCATCAGCCTGACGCCGGCGTCAGCGACGGCGACGCGCGACCTCCGCCAGCGCGATCCCGGCCGCGACCGAGGCGTTGAGCGACTCCACCGGCCCGGACAGCGGGATCCGCACCGTGAGGTCGCACCGTTCGCGGACCAGCCGCGAGAGCCCTTTGCCCTCGGCGCCGACCACGATGATCAACGGGCCGGCAGCCAGCTCGAGGGCGTCCAGGTCGATCTCGCCGTCGCCGTCGAGCCCGGCGATCATCAGCCCGGCCTCGGCGTACGTCGTCAAGGTGCG
>DASZTL010000052.1:0-44621 GCA_035548055.1 Mycobacteriales bacterium
CGACGACTTCGGCGAGGACGACTTCCGGAAGTTCAACCCGCGGTTCCAGGGCGAGAACTTCGCGAAGAACCTCGAGCTCGTCGACGCGGTACGCGCGCTGGCAGCGGACAAGGGGTGCACCCCCGGCCAGCTCGCGCTCGCCTGGGTGATGGCGCAGGGCGACGACGTCGTACCGATCCCGGGGACGAAGCGCCGGGTCTACCTGGAGGAGAACGTCGGCGCCTGCGACGTCACGATCACCGACGAGGACAAGAAGCGGCTCGACGAGATTGCGCCGGTCGGCGTGGCCGCCGGCGGCCGCTACCTCGCCTCGGCCGGGCTGGCGACGACGTACGGGGACTCCCCGCCGAAGGCGTAACTGTCAGACCTGAGGCCTACGGTCGGCGCATGGCGCCCGACCTGGCCTGGCAGCCGTCCCTTCTCGATGGTGGCGAGCTCGCGATCGATGTCTCGTATGACGGGCTTCGCCGCATCGTGCTCGACGAGAAGTCCTGGGTCGACTACTGCCCCGGCTGGCTTGCTGGCTCGGACAGCGTCTTCGAGCACCTCGCCTCGACCGCGCGGTGGCAGCAGCGCACGGTCACGATGTGGGAGAAGCAGGTCCTCGAGCCTCGGTTGACCGCGGGATGGTCCACCGACGCCGCCCACGTTCCGCCACTGCTCGCCGAGATGTGCCGGCTGCTCTCCGAGCGATACCAAGTCGGGTTCGACAGCGTCTGGGTGAACCTCTATCGCGACGGCCAGGACAGCGTCGCCTGGCATGGCGACCGCAACCGGCTGGTGATGGACGACCCGATGGTGGCGACGGTGTCGCTCGGCGCTCGGCGCCGCTTCCTGCTCCGGGAGCGAGGCAGCAGCCGGATCGCCCGCGAGCTGCGGCCGGGTGCCGGCGACCTCGTGGTCATGGGCGGCGCGTGCCAGCAGGAGTGGGAGCACACCGTGCCCAAGACCGCGCAGCGAGTCGGCCCGCGCATGTCAGTGACGATCCGCCACAGCCGACCGCATAGCGTTGAGGCGTGACCTCAGGAGAAGCGGCGCAGTTCCGCCAGTACCGTTACGCCCCGCCGCCGGGCGCGACGGTGATCCTGTTGGTACGCCACGGCGAGTCCGCGCCCGCAGTGGAAGGCGTCGAGGGTCCGATGCGCGACGGGCACACCGACCCGCCGCTGGACCCGGTGGGCGAGGAGCAGGCGAGGCTGGTCGGCGAGCGGCTGGGCCACGAAGCGATCGACGCGTTGTACGTGACGACCCTGCAGCGCACCCATCAGACCGCCGCCCCGCTCGCCGCGAAGCTCGGCCTCACCCCGACGGTCGAGCCGGATCTCCGCGAGGTCGGGCTGGGTGAGTGGGAGGGCTACAAGTTCCGCAAGTACGTCGCGGAGCGGCACCCGACGGCGGTCAAGATGTTCACCGAGCAGCGCTGGGACGCGATCCCGGGTGCGGAGTCGAACGAGCACTTCGCGGCGCGGATCCGTGCCGGGATCGTGCGCATCCACGCGGCCCATCCGGACCAGCGCGTCGTCGCGTTCGTGCACGGCGGGGTGATCGGCATGACCATGTCGATTGCATCGGGCACCAACGCCTTTGCGTTCATGGGTGCCGACAACGGTTCGATCTCCGAGATCGTCGTGCTCGAGGAGAACTGGGCGATCCGCCGCTACAACGACACCGCTCATCTCGACCCGAGCCTGACCATCACAACCGAACCGATCATCTGAGCGACCGCACACGGGGACGGATGCCCGACACCCATTACGAGACGCCGCGAGGCCGGCTGCGCGGCTACCTCGCGACGCCCGCAGGCAACGGTCCGTGCCTGTGCGCCACGCGCGGGTTCGACGTGTCGGCACCGAACTACGGAGCGGTCGCGAAGGACCGCGGCTTCAAAGGCGCAGCGGCCAAGCTCGAGCGGGCGTTGGTCGCCAACGGCGTCGAGCACGACGTGAAGGAGTACGCCAACGCCGGCCACTCGTTCATGACGAACCAGACCGGCAAGTGGGCGTTCGTCGCGCGGATCCCCGGTCTCGGTCACGTCGAGGACGCCGCCGACGACGCGTGGTCTCGTGTCTTCGACTTCTTCGGCAAGCACCTCGCCGCGAAATAGTCAGGGCAGCAGCCGGCGTTCCGTCGCCCAGCGGGTGAGCTCGCGCCGGTTGGACAGCTGCAGCTTGCGCAACACCGCCGACACGTGGGTCTCGATCGTCTTCACGGACAGGTAGAGCTCCTCGGCGGCCTCGCGATAGGTGTAGCCGCGCGCGATCAGCTGCAGCACCTCACGTTCCCGCGGGGTGAGCACGTCGAGCTCCGTCGGCTTCGGCGCGACGACGGCCTCGGCGGTGAATGCGTCGAGCACGAAGCCGGCGAGACGCGGCGAGAACACCGCGTCGCCGGCTGCGACCCGCTGCACCGCCGCGGCGAGCTCGTCGCCGCTGATGCTCTTCGTGACGTAGCCGCGGGCACCGGCGCGAATCACCCGAATCACGTCGTCGGGGGCGTCCGACACGGACAACGCGAGGAACCGGGTCTCGGGCACCTTGTCGTGCACTGCGCTGATCACTGCGTCGCCGGTGCCGCTCGGGAGATGGACGTCGAGCAGCACGACCTCGGGCTTGGTCTCGGCGATGCACCTGATCGCGTCGGCGATGTCCGCCGCTTCGCCCACGATGTCGAGCCGGTCGCCGAGCTCGCTGCGTACTCCGGACCTGACCAGCGAGTGGTCGTCGACGAGGACGACGCGGGGCCTGGTCATGACGCCACCGGTACGGGAAGTGGCAGGTGCAGGTGCACCTCGGTGCCGGTACGCCGCGAGGACTTGATCGTCGCCTCGCCGCCGTGGCGTTGCATCCGTCCGATGACGGACTCGCGTACGCCGTACCGGTCCTCGGGGATCGCGCCCGGCTTGAAACCCTTGCCCCGGTCGCGGACGAAGATGTCGAGCGCGGTGGCTCCCGCCTCGAGGTAGACCGAGATGTCGCGGGCCCCTGAGTGCTTGGCCGCGTTGACTGTCGCCTCCCGCATCGCCTGCACGAGCGGTTCGATCGCCGGGCTGGCGGGCTGGTCGCCGACCACGACCAGGTTGACGGTCACGTCGTACTCGTCCTCGACCTCGGCGCAGGCCGCCGAGACCATGTCGCGCAGCGATGTCGCCTCCCGTGCCGGGCGGTAGAGCCAGTCGCGGAGCTCGCGTTCGGAGTGGCGCACCAGCCGCCGGACCTCTTCAGGGTCCTCGGCCCTGCGCTGGATCAGGGTGAGGGTTTGCAGCATCGAGTCGTGGATCCGCCCGGCGAGCTCGACCCGCTCATGCTCGCGGATCCGGGCGGTCCGCTCCTCGGAAGCCTCGCGCCAGTAGCGCAGCAGCCAGGGCCCGACCACCAGGATCAGGCCGAGGGTGACGACCAACGCGGGCAGTGCTGCGCGGCGCGCGAGTGGGAAGGCGTTCTGGGTGGCGAGGAACGTCGCCATGCCGATCAGCACCAGCGCGATACCCAACGCGTAGCGCACGGCGGTGCGGCCGCGGGCTCGTCGCAGCCAGCGGTTGCGGCTGGCCTCGTCGGCCTGCCGCCACAGGATCGCCGCGCCCGTGACGGTCGCCGCAGCAGGCCAGACCAGCGACGCGCCGAGGCCGAGCAGCTGCGCCACCAGGAGCATCCCTGCCGCGAGTGCGGCGAAGGCGACCAGCTCGAGGCGGTTGCCCGAGCCCGGCCTCGCCGGGTTCTCATCGCCCTGCTGCGGCACCACCACCCAGAACGCCGCGTAGAGCAGCGCCCCGAGGCCGCCCAGGACGATCGAGACGACGAAGCCGACCCGAAGCAGCTGCACGTCGATCCCCAGGTGCTCCGACAGGCCCGACGCGACGCCGGCGACGAGCCTGCCGTCGCGCCGTCGATAGAGCCGCCGTGCCATGCACAGATGGTCACACGTACCGATCGCCTGAATCCGGGTCCGGGCGAGGTTCAGGGTCGATCTCAGGGTCTGTCCCTGATGGCGCGAGAGCGGCCGCGCCGCATGATCGGAGCATGACCACAGCCGACCTGCCCACGTCTGCTCCGCGCCGCCTGACCCGCGCCCGCGACGGGCGCGTCATTGCAGGTGTCTGCCAGGGCGCGGCGCGCTACTTCGACGTCGACCCGGTGATCTTCCGGATCGTGCTCGCGGTGCTCACCGTCTTCGGCGGCGCCGGGGTCGTGCTCTACGTCGCGGCATGGCTGCTCGTTCCCGAGGAGTCCCAGCCGGAGACCAAGCTCGAGCGATGGCTGCGTGGCGGCCGCTGGGACGTGCGCCGGATCGTGCTCCTCGTGCTCGTGGCCATCTGCGTCGTGATCTTCCTGGCCAACACCAACATCTTCGCCCACCAGTGGGGTGCGGCCGCCGTCGCAGTGCTCGCGGCGCTGCTGCTCACCGAGTACGTCGGGCGCCGCACCGGCCACGGCCTGTTCCAGCCGCGACGACCTGCCGAGCCGGTCTACTACGGCCCGCCCGTCGCGCCGCCGCAGCCGCAGCCGGCGGCGCAGACGACGGCACTGCCGCTCGAGCCGAGCGAGCGGGCCTGGCTCGGCTGGCTGACCTTCGGGGCGGTCCTGCTTGCGGCTGGCGCGCTGTGGCTCGTCGCGAGCTCGGGCGCAGCGCATCCGCAACCCGCCGACGCGCTGGCCGGCTGCGTGGCGATCGCCGGCGCCGGGCTCGTCGTCGGGGCGTTCGCCGGCCGGGCACGGGCGATGATTCCGGTCGGCCTGCTACTGGTGGCCTCACTCGGGGTCGCCAACGCGCTGCCGCGAGACCTCACCTGGACGGCGGGCACCCGGGACTGGACGCCGGTCTCGAGCGACCTCGCGCACACCTATGTCCTGGGCGTGGGCAAGGCCGACCTCGACCTCACCCGGCTCGACCCGGCGACGTCGGCCACAGTCGATGTCCGCATCGGCGCGGGACGGCTGCACGTCTTCGTGCCGAGCGGGGTGGCGGTGGTGGTCGACGCGAAGCTCGGCGCCGGCCGGCTGCACATCTTCGACCGCGACCAAGACGGGACCGGCTTGACCGCGCACCAGGTGGTGGCGGCGACCCGTAAGCAAGCGGGAACCCTGACCCTGCATCTGCAGGGCGGCTTCGGTGACCTGGAGGTACTCGATGAAGCGGCATGAGCTGGACCCGTGGTCGCTCGTGTTCGGCGCGGCGTTCCTGTTCGTCGCGGGGAGCTACCTGCTCGCGCACACCACGAACGTGCGGCTGCACTGGCTGCTCGTCGTGCCGGCCGCGCTGATCATCGTCGGCGTCGGTGTGCTGGGCGCGTCGGTGCGCCGAATGCAGCGATCAGAGCTGGACGTCGACGACGACCGGCGCGTGGTCTGACGGGCCGGTGCCCTTGCGGGCGTCCCGGTCGACGTACGCGTCGCTGACGCCGCCGGCCAGCGCAGCGGAGGCGTAGAAGAGGTCGATCCGCATGCCCTGGTTCTTGTGGAACATCCCGGCGCGGTAGTCCCAGTACGTGTACGGCGTGTCGTACTTCATCGCCCGTGGCATCACATCGGTGAGTCCCAGGTCGCGGAGGGCGGCCAGCGCCTCGCGTTCCGGTGCGGTGACGTGCGTGGACCCGACGAACTTCGAGGCGTCCCACACGTCGTCGTCGGTCGGAATGATGTTGAAGTCGCCGGTGACCACGAACCTGTCGTTGGCCTTCACCTCCGGCTCCAGGGCCGTGCGCAGCGCCGCCAGCCACTCGAGCTTGTACGGGTAGTGCGGGCTGTCGAGCGTGCGGCCGTTCGGCACGTAGACCGACCACACCCGTACGCCGCCGCACGTCGCTCCTACTGCCCGCGCCTCCACCTTCGGCGGCTCGCCGATCAGCGCCGGGTCGTCCTCGTCCGGCGGCGGTGCGTAGGCCGGCTGGCCCGGGAAATGACGCGTCACATCGTCCAGCCCCACGCGGGACAGGATCGCCACGCCGTTCCAGCGGCCCTCGCCGTGCGCGGCGATCTCGTAGCCCAGCTCCTCGGCGCGTTCGCCCGGGAACGTGTCGGTCGCGCACTTGATCTCCTGCAGGCACAGCACATCGGGCTGCGCGAGCTCCAGCCACTCGTTGAGCCGGGGGAGGCGCGCGCCGACAGAGTTGACGTTCCACGTGGCGATCCGCACCCCGCCACCCTAGGGTGCGGGAATGGGGGCAGAAGCGTCGGATTCCGACCTCGTCGCGCTGCCGAAGGCGCACCTGCATCTGCACCTCACCGGCGGGATGCGCCACGCCACCCTGGTCGAGCTGGCCGACCAGTACGGCGTGCGGCTTCCGGAGCGGCTGGTCGACGATGCGCCCGACGACTGGCGACTGCTCGGGTGGCCGCGGTTCCAACGGCTCTACGACCTCGCCCGCGGCGTGCTGCGGACCCAGGGGGACGTCAAGCGGCTGATCCGCGAGATCGCCGAGGACGAGGCCGCCAACGGATCGCGTTGGCTCGAGCTGCAGGTCACGCCGAGTGGCTACGCCGCGCGGTTCGGCGACCTGGTCACCGCGATGGAGATCTTCTGCTACGCCGCTGCCGAAGCGCAGGCAGCGACCGGCGTGAGGATCCGGCTGATCGTCGCGGCCAACCGGACCCGCCCGCCCTGGGAAGCCGAGACGCAGGCCCGGCTCGCGGTGCGGTTCGCCGGCTACGGCGTGATCGGCTTCGGGCTGTCCAACGACGAGCGCCGCGGCACCCCGGAGGAGTACGCGAAGGCGTTCCGGATCGCTCACGACGGCGGCCTGTTCGCGATGCCGCACGCCGGCGAGCTCCTCGGTGCCGAGTCCGTCGAGCGGACGGTGCGAGCGCTCAACCCGGTGCGCCTCGGCCACGGCGTGCGTGCGTCGGAGGACCCGGTGACCATGCGTCTGCTCGCCGAGCGGGACATCGCGTGCGAGGTGTGTCCGGCGTCCAACGTCGCGTTGGGCGTGGTGAGCGGCCACGCCGACCTGCCGATTCGCGCACTCGAATCCGCCGGCGTGCCGGTGGTGCTCGCTGCCGACGACCCGTTGCTCTTCGGTGCCTCGCTCGTCGAGCAGTACGCCGCGGTGCGCGACCAGCTGGACTACAGCAGGGGCGACCTCGCCCGGCTAGCCCGAGCCTCCATCCGCTACTCCGCCATGCCGTCAGGTCTCGCCGCGGAGGCGCTGGCGGACATCGACACCTGGGAAAAGGAAGAGCCCGCAGCCGTCGGATGACGGCTGCGGGCTCTTCGCGGTCGTGGCTACTTCAGGTGGAGCAGCTTCCACATGCCCATCATGAAGTGCGGCATCCCGTTCTTCTTGCTCGGCCAGAAGCAGATCAGGATGTACTTACCCGCCGGCAGGTGGACGTGCAGCTGGGTCTGCGTGCCGGGGGAGAAGACGCCACTTTCGACGGTCGCCTTGAGGCCCCACGGCGGCTCGCCTTGCGCCCCCTTCTTGATGAAGGCGCGCACCTTCTTGGGAGTAGTCGACTCCTTCACGCGCTGCAGGACGAAGAGGTGCGGCTCGGTCGAGTTGTTGCGCAGGTTGATCCAGCCGTCTCTCGGCAACGTCGCGGGGGTGTTCCAGTGAAGCTTCTTGGTCACGATGGCGGTGGCGGCAGCCTCAGGTGCCGCGCCGGTGCGCGTGTCTCCGGTCACCGTGAGGGTCGTCCGCACCTCCGAGTTCTGGTCGAACAGGAAGACCGTGCCGGGCGCCAGCACCGTGGTGAAGCTTCCCGTCTTGCCGGCGATCGACTCGGTACCGCCGAGCCACGCCACCTTGCTGTCGAGGCGCCGGACGGCCTTGAGGTTGCCTTTGTTCAGGCCCACGTTGACGTCCTTGCCGAACTGCTTCGACGTGTAGCCCTTGGCGATGGCCGCTGCCTGCAGCGTGTGGTCGCCCTTGACGGCGGTGTACTCGATCGTCACTTTCCCGGGCTGCACGGTTGTGCCCGGACTCACGGTCAGCTGACCCTTCGCCTGCGTCACGGTGATGACCGGTGCGGCGGTGGTGGTGGTGTCGCTCGGCTGTGCGACGGCGATCGTGGTCGCGCCGACCCCGATGAGGACGGCGCCTGCGGCGATCGCGGTTGTCGCGCGCCGGCGCCCGGTTGTGACGTTCATGATCCTCCTTTGCGGAGGGCTGCCCCCGTGGCGCCCCCGTGTCCGAGGACGCTAGCAGCGACTAGAGGTGGCGCCTGAGATGTACGAGCTTCCACATCCCCATCGTGTAGTGCGGCATGCCGGTCTTCTTGCTCGGCCAGCAGCAGAGCAACAGGTACTTGCCTCGGGGCAGCCGCAGATGCAGCTGGGTCTTCGTACCCGGCGAGAAGACGCCGCTGCTGACCGTCGAGTGGCGCTGCCACGACGGCTTGTGATGGGAGCCCGACTTGATGAAGGCGCGCACCATCGCGGCGGTCGTGTCCGGATCGACCCGCTGCACCACCAGCACGTGCGGTTGGTGCGAGGTGTTGCGGATGTTCAGCCACCCGATCTCGAGCAGCCGGGTCGGTGAGTGCCAATGCATCGACTTGGTCGCGGTGACGGTGCGCTGCGCGTAGCGGGCGGCACCGGTGCTCGCAGGGCTGGTGACGGTCAGCTTCGCCCGCGCATTGCTCTCGGTGTCGAACAGGTAGACGGTGCCGGTTGGCAGCTTGGCTGTGAAGCGGCCGAGCTTGCCGAAGCGGGACTCGGTCCCCCCGAGCCACGTGACCCGGTTGTCCAGGCGGTGGATCGCGTTGAGGTTGCTCTTCTCGAGCCCTGCCCGGACGTCCTTCTCGAACTGGGCAACGGTGTAGGAGGAGTGCAGCTGAACCGCCTGCAGAGTGTGGTCGTTCTTGTGGGCCGAGTAGTTGAAGGTGACCCACCCTGCCGGGATCGTCCTGCTCGGGGTGATGACCATCTGGCCGTGGGCCTGATTGACGGTGACGACAAGTGCCGTGCCGGTCACGGCCGGTCGGGCGGTGGCGCCTGGCCCGGTCACGACGCCGGCGACCGCTACTGCGGCAGTCGCGACCGTTGCGGTCGCGAGGCCGCGCCCTCGTTTGATGATCATGCGTGTCCTCCTCTTTCGGAGGCCGTCGTACCCGTGAATCCGCGCTGGGCATTCACCCGAGTGGGTGGTTCTCGTAGCCTGGTACGTCGTGGCCCAACGCAGTGACCTACGCAATGTCGCGATCATCGCCCACGTCGACCACGGCAAGACGACGCTGGTTGACGCGATGCTCTGGCAGTCCGGCGCCTTCTCGGCACATCAGGCCGACGAGGGCAGCGTCAACGAGCGCGTCATGGACTCGATGGACCTCGAGCGCGAGAAGGGCATCACGATCCTCGCGAAGAACACCGCAGTCCGTCACGGGGACCTGACGATCAACATCGTCGACACCCCCGGCCACGCCGACTTCGGCGGTGAGGTCGAGCGAGCGCTGTCGATGGTGGACGGCGTGGCGCTGCTGGTCGATGCGAGCGAGGGACCGCTCCCGCAGACCCGGTTCGTGCTGCGCAAGGCGCTCGCCGCGGACCTCCCGGTCGTCCTCATCATCAACAAGGTCGACCGCTCCGACGCCCGCATCGCCGAGGTCGTCGACGAGACCTACGAGCTGTTCCTCGACCTCGACGCCGACGAGCGCCAGATCGACTTCCCGATCGTGTACTGCCAGGCGAAGACCGGCCAGGCGTCACTGAACCGGCCCGCCGACGGCGCCAGCCCCGACAGTCCCGACCTCGAGCCGCTGTTCGCAGTGCTGCGCGACACCATCCCGGCGCCGACGTACGACGAGACCGCGCCCCTGCAAGCGCATGTCACCAATCTCGACGCCTCGCCCTACCTCGGCCGCCTGGCGCTGTGCCGGATCCACAACGGCGAGCTGAAGAAGGGCCAGACGGTCGCCTGGTGCAAGGCGGACGGCAGCATCGAGCGGGTTCGGCTCACCGAGCTCCTCGGCACCGAAGCGCTGGAGCGGGTACCGATCGAGACCGCCGGCCCCGGCGACATCGTCGCGATTGCCGGCATTCCGGAGATCACGATCGGAGAGACGCTGGCCGACCCGGACGACCCGCGCCCGCTACCGGTCATCACGATCGACGAGCCGAACATCTCGATGACGATCGGGATCAACACCTCGCCGCTGGCGGGTCAGAGTGGCAAGAAGCTGACTGCGCGGCTCGTGAAGAACCGGCTTGACGCAGAGCTCGTCGGCAACGTCTCGATCCGGGTGCTGCCCACCGATCGTCCGGACACCTGGGAGGTCCAGGGTCGGGGCGAGCTGCAGCTGGCGATCCTCGTGGAGCTGATGCGGCGCGAAGGCTTCGAGCTCACGGTCGGAAAGCCGCAGGTCGTCACCCGCGAGGTCGACGGCAAGGTGCAGGAGCCCGTGGAGCGACTGACGATCGATGCCCCGAGTGAGTACCAGGGCGTGCTGATCCAGCTGATGGCGCTTCGCAAGGGGCGCCTTGAGCAGATGGTCGACCACGGCACCGGCTGGGTGCGGATGGAGTACCTCGTCCCGGCGCGCGGGCTCATCGGCTTCCGGACCGAGTTCCTCACCGAGACCCGCGGGACCGGCCTGCTTCACCACGTGCACGAGGGCTACGAGCCGTGGTTCGGCGAGCTGCGCACCCGCCCGACCGGATCCCTGGTCGCCGACCGAGCCGGCTCAACGACGGCCTTCGCTCTCGCCAACCTGCAGGAACGCGGCACGATGTTCGTCGGCCCGGGCACCGATGTCTACGAAGGCATGATCGTCGGCGAGAACTCACGGTCGGACGACATCGACGTCAACCCGACCAAGGAGAAGAAGCTCACCAACATGCGAGCGAGCACGGGCGACGTGCTCGTACCCCTGATCCCCCACAAGGTGCTCAGCCTCGAGCAGTCCCTGGAGTTCTGCCGCGAGGACGAGTGCGTCGAGGTGACGCCGCAGACGGTCCGCCTGCGCAAGGTCACTCTGGACGCGGCGACCAGATATCGAGAGGCTAAGCGGCGTAGCAACTAAGGGGGCGTGGCTATGGGCCTTTTCAGCAAGGTCACCGAAGCGCGGATGAAGGATCCCGTCGAGGGCGTACTGCGGATCGTAGGGATCACCAGTCCGATCCCGACGGCGACAAGCTGCAACTACCGGCTCGACGGTGTGGTGTCGGCCGAGGGGATGATGCCCACGGCGATCGTCCACAAGGGTGTGGCATCGATCAACCGCTGGCCCTCACCCGGAGACGAGCTGCCGGTCACGGTGGACCGCGAGAAGCCTGATCGGCTCATCATCCACTGGAAGGAGCTGCCGACCGGCGCGCAGGCGGCACAGAGCATGGCCGAGCAGCTCGCCGCCCAGATGCGGGGCGATGGCGCACCCTCCGCCGGAACTGCGACGTCGAGCACGACAGTGACCGTCAACGGGAAGACCGTCAACCTTCCCCCTGGTACGCCATCCGGCTTGGGCGCGTTGATCGAGAACGTGGTCGCACAGGCCGGCCAGCGGCAGGCTCAGTACGGCGGAATGGCGGGCGCCATGCCGTCGATGCCGACCATCAGCAACGACGACATCCTCGCCCGCGGGATCTCGGGCAACGCCACCCTGCTCGGCACGTTCCCGCCGCCTGTTCCGGTGGTGGAGGAGGGCCGCACCGGAGTCGGGCTGATGCTCAACGTGATGATCGACGGGCGCGCGCCGTACCAGATCCAGAACGTCTACGCGGTCCCGCAGGAGAAGGTTGCGGCGCTGAAGGCGGGCAGCCTGCTGCCGGTGCGTGCCGACCAGACGATGCCGAACCTCGTCGCGATCGACTGGAACTCGGTCAGGGTCTGAGGCTCAGCCGCGCAATGCGTCGTACCTGACGCCGGTCAGCTCCTCGGAGACCGACCACAGCCGGGCCGCGGTGTCGAGATCCTTCGACGCCGGGACCGAGTCCACTCGCTTCGGGTAGCCGAACGACTCGGCGATGCCGTTCGGCCCGAAGTACTCGCCGCCCCTGACGTCCGGTGCGGTCGCGGCGTACAGCTGCGGCAGTGCGCCCCTGGCGGCGGACTGGCTGATCAGCCGCGCCCCGGCCGGCATGACGAGTCGTTTGATGATGTTGTCCTGCGCACTCACCGTCACCAGGTTCGTCGCGGACGTGCCGGGGTGCGCCGCGACGCTCATCAGCGCTGACCCGACGGCGGACAGCCGGCGTTGCAGCTCGTAGGCGAACAGCAGATTGGCGAGCTTCGTGCTCGAGTACACCCGCCACTTCCGGTAGCTCCGCTCCGACATGAGGTCGTCGAAGTCGATCCGGCCCGGCTTGTGCGCCGTGCTGCTCACCGTGACCACGCGGGCATGCGGGGTGCGCAGAAGCAGGGGCAGCAGCAGGCCGGTCAAGGCGAAGTGGCCGAGGTGGTTGGTGCCGAACTGCATCTCGAAGCCGTCGGCCGTCACCTGGCGGGGAATCGCCATGACGCCGGCGTTGTTGATCAGCAGGTCCACCGACGGGTACGACGCCTGGATGCCGTCGGCGAACGAGCGGACGTTCGCCAGGTCGGCGAGATCGAGGCCCCGGAGGTCGACGTCGGCACGGGGGACCTCAGCGATGATCCTTGCGACCGCTTCCTTGCCCCGTACGTCGCTGCGCGAGGCGACTACGACCTTCGCGCCGTGGCGCGCGAGCTCGAGCGCGGTGTGGAACCCGAGACCGCTGTTCGCGCCGGTGACAACGGCTACCCGACCGGTTTGGTCCGGGATGTCTTGCGCTGTCCATCTCGCCATGGCGCGAATGATGGCACGCGGGCGGGAATCCTTGCGGGGTTGCGCTACGTTAAGCACACGGACGCCGAGAGGCGGCCGCCGGCTCGATCCATGGCCCCCGGTCCCAACCTTTGTCGCCTAGAGCGAACCATTGCCGAGAGGCAGACCTGGCGAGTCGGACGCGAGAGCTCGGACCCTCAGTGGTCCGAGCTCTTCGTGTTTCTCCGGCGCTCCAGACGCCCGAAGTAGACCGGCTCGTTGAGGTCGACGTCGGCGAGCGCGCCCCGCAGCAGCTGCAGCGCGTTGCGGGTCAGCGCATCTGCGTCGGCCGGGTCGAGGTCGAGCTCGACCGCCACGCCCGTGGCGCCTTCGCCGAGTCCGATCGCCACCACGGCGGCGGCTCGCTCGGCCGGCGGGAGGGCGGCGAGCGCGTCGTACAGCAGTGCGGTGAGCGCGCCGTCGTCGAGACCTTCGGGGGCGCTGACGTTGTCCGCGATCGTGCCCGGGGAGATCGGGCGTAGCCGCGGCGGGCGGTCCGAGGACATCAATCCACGCTACGCGGGCGCGAACGCTTCCAGGATCTGGTGGGCAACATCAAGCGATCGAGTGGCGTCAGCATCGGGGTTGCCGATCTCCTCGTCGAAGTTCAGGTCGAGGAACACCTCGGTCGCTCCGGCCGCGGCGTAGTGCTCGAGGCCCGCCCGGATCACCTCGATCGGTCCGGTCAGTGGTCCGGCGTCGGGGTCGGCCACGTCCCGCAGGCGCGCCACGCCTCGGATGACGATGCGCACCTCGTCCGGATTGCGCCCCGCCTCGCTCGCGCCGCGGCGCACCGTGTCGACCGCCGCCGGAAGGTCAGCGACGGCGAATCGGCTGGAGGAGATCCAGCCCTCGGCGAGGGCGCCTGCGCGACGGAGCGCGGCCGGTGCCGTCCCACCGAGCAGGACGGGTGGATGCGGCTGCTGCACCGGCCGCGGATCGACCCAGCCGCGCGGCACCTTGTAGAACTCTCCACTGAACTCCGCGGGATCGCCGGCCCAGATCTCGTCGAGGCAGGCCAGGTACTCGGCCATCCGCGCGCCCTTGCGGGTCGGGTCGGCGCCGGTCGCCTCGTACTCATCGGGCGACCAGCCGATGCCGAGCCCGGCGTCCAGCCGGCCGCCCGACACGATGTCGAGGCTGGTCATCGCCTTGGCCAGGGCGATCGGCGGATAGAACGGCGCGTTCACCACGGCGAAGCCGAGCCGGATCCGCTGCGTCACGCCGGCCAGGAACGAGGCGATCACGATCGGGTCGTGCACGCTGCGGTACGGCGGAGCGAGTCGCATCGGCTCCGGCCAGTCGGAGTAGATGAGGCGCGAGAAGGTCCACAGCGACGCGTAGCCGAGCTCTTCAGCTCGCTGCGAGATCGCGACCTGGTTGGCAGGAGTCGCCCAGGCCCCCGACACCGGCGCACCGAATCCGATCAGCATTCCTCGAAGATAGAGCGGTGACCTCGCCGTACCGGATCTGCTTCGTCTGCATGGGCAACATCTGCCGGTCCCCGATCGCCGAGGTGGTGATGCGGGCGAAGGTCGCGAAATCCGGGCTAGCCGACCGGATCACCGTCGACAGCGCCGGCACCGGCGACTGGCATGCCGGCGGTCCGGCCGATGACCGGACGATCGACACGCTGCGGGCGCATGGGTACGACGGCGGCAGCCACATCGCCAGGCAGTTCAAGGCGGCCTGGTTCGACGACGTCGATCTGGTCGTCGCCATGGACGGCAAGAATCTGCAGTCGCTACGTTGGCTGGCCGGTGGTGACCAGGTCGACAAGATCGTGCGGTTGCGGTCCTTCGACCCGGCGAGTCGCGGTGGTGACCTCGACGTGCCCGACCCCTATTACGGCGGCGACGACCAGTTCGAAGCGGTGCTGGCGCTGGTCGAGGCCGCCTGCGACGGACTGCTCGATCACGTCTGCTCGGTACTGGGCTGAGATCGCGAGGCCGCCCGCTGTGGACAGCTGACGCTCGTCCACTGACCCGGTCGTAGCGCTCGCCTCGCGGGCCGGCGCCAGCCGATGTTGCGCGGCGTGACGCCACCCGACCGCCCCACGATCCGGCTGAGCTCGCCCGGGGACATGGCCATCGCCATCCCGATGCTGCTCGGTTACCACCCCGAGGAGAGCCTCGTCGTCAGCTGCATCCGCGGCCCGGCGGTCGACCTGACGATGCGCTTCGACCTCGATGACCTTCCGCTCGCGGCGGATCTCGCCGATGAGCTGGCCCGTCGAATCGAGATCGCGAGGGCCGACGTCACCTTCGTCGCGGTGTTCACCGACCAGCGACCCGGCTCGGGCGTCCTGCCGTACGACGCGCTGGTCGAGCAGCTCTACGCCGACGGCCGGCTGCGAGTCGCCGATGCCGTTCTGGTGAGCGGGCGTCGCTGGTGGGCCTACCTCTGCTCAGATCTGGCGTGCTGCCCGGTGGGGGGCCGGCCGCTCGACGACAGCTCCGAGGTCGCGACGAGCCTCAGCGCTGCCTTCGCGCTGGCGGGGTCAAGCGTCCTGGCCGGTCGCGACGAGCTCGCCAGGTCCATCGGGTTCGACGTGTCCCTCGACGCTGCTGCGGCAGATCGCCGCCTGCGCCGCGCCGCGAAGCGTGCAACCGCCCTGGCGCAACCACAGCGGCTGGCTGAGCTCCGGACCCTGGTCGACACCTTGGTCGAGCGGTTCGACGACCCGCGCGCCGAGGCGACGGATGCCGAGGTCGCTTCCCTCGCCGGCCTGCTTCACGACGTGACGGCCCGCGACGACCTTCTCGTCCAGGCGGTCTCGCCGCCGCGGCGTGCCGCCATTCTGCGGGTGTTGCGCGTCGCGGTGCGATGCATCCCGCCGCCGCACGACGCACCGTTGTGCACGGCCCTCGCATGGTTCTCGTACGCCGACGGGGACGGCACCACGGCGAACATCGCCCTGGACCGGGCTCTGGCGTCGACACCCGACTACTCGTTGGCGCTCCTGATCGAGGCGAGCCTCGAGCGCCAGGTCCCACCACACGCACTGGTGGAGGTGATGGAAGGGGCCGCTCGCGACACCGGTGCGTGGGATGCGGCAGGCTGACCGGGTGCCTCGAGCTGTCGTCGTCGGCGCCGGCCCCGGTGGTCTGGCGGCGGCGGCGATGCTCCGGCGACACGGCGTCGAGACCGAGATCGTCGAGCGAACCGACGCGGTCGCCTCGGCCTGGCGCGGTCACTACGAACGGCTGCACCTTCACACCGTCCGTTGGCTGTCGCACCTTCCCGGCTACCGGATCCCGCGCCGCTACGGGCCGTGGGTGTCCCGTGATGACGTCGTGCGCTACCTCGAGGACTACGCGGCGCACCACGGCTTGCAGCCGTCGTTCGAGACGACGATCGAACGCATCGAACGCGGCTCCGACGGCTGGACGCTGCGCAGCCCGCAAGGCGACCGGACGAGTCGCAGCGTGGTGGTTGCGACTGGGCACAACCACACGCCCTTGCTGCCCGATTGGCCGGGCGCCTCGGGGTATCGACGAGAGCTGTTGCACGCCAGCCGCTACCGAAACGCCGCGCCGTACGCCGGACGGGATGTCCTCGTCGTGGGCTCCGGTAACACCGGAGCAGAGATCGCACTCGACCTGGCTGAGTCCGGCGCCGGCCGGGTGCGGGTGGCCGTCCGCACGCCGCCGCACATCGTGCTGCGCCAGCAGGGAATCGTCTACAACCCGACCCTCGGCGTGGTCTTTCGGCATGTGCCACCGAGGCTCTTCGACCCGATCGCGTTGCGGATGCGGCGGATGGCACTCGGTGACCTGTCCCGCTACGGCCTTCCGGAGCCACCTGAGGGCCTGCTCGCACGGGTCGCCCGTGACGACCAGATTCCGCTCGTCGACATGGGATTCCTCGATGTCGTCAAAGCAGGCGGGATCGAGATCGTCGGGGGCGTCAGCGGCTTCGACGAGGAGACGGTGACGCTCGCGGACGGCACGTCGATCGACCCGGACGTCGTGATCGCCGCGACCGGCTACCGCCGCAACCTCGAGCCGCTGGTGGGCCACCTCGGCGTCCTGAACGCCGCGGGTCGTCCTAGCGTGCATGGGACGGCGACGCATCCCGCCGCGCCCAACCTGTGGTTCACGGGGTTCACGAACCCGGTGAGCGGGATGTTTCGCGAGATGGGAATCGACGCGCGCAGGATCGCTCGCGCCGTGGCGAAGAAGGGATAGCGCGTGGGGCGGATCACTCGGCGGGGGCTGCTGCAAGGTGGCGCCGCGCTGTCCGTGGCCGCCGGCGTCGGATCGGCTACGGCCGCGTCCGCCGAGCCGGTGGGGCGGCGGCATCGGCAGGTCGACGTTGTCGTGGTTGGCGCCGGCCTGGCCGGCCTGTCGGCAGCGCGCCGGCTGCAGGGCCATGGCCACTCGGTGCTCGTCCTCGAAGCGCGGGATCGCGTCGGCGGGCGCACGCTCAACAAGGCGCTGCCCCACGGTTACCACGCCGACATGGGCGGCACCTGGATCGGCCCGACGCAGACCGAGATCGCGAAGCTCGCGAAGGAGATGCGCGTCCATGCGTTCCCGCAGCCGGACAGCGGTCAACAGGTCTTCTTCAACGGCGATGGCGTCATCAAGTACGACGACACCACGCCGTTGCTCGGCACCGCCCCACCCGACCCGACGATCCTGCCGGACATCCTCACCGTCATCCCGCTGATCGACCAGCTCGCGACGACGATCCCGATCGACAAGCCGTGGGCGGCGGTCAACGCTTCGGAGTACGACAGGCTCACCCTCGACGGCTGGTTGCGCGGTATCGCGCCGGTGGCGACGAACAAGTTCATGAAGGTCGTGTCGGCGGCGTTCGAGTCGATCGCCGGCGCCGAGCCGCGCGACGTCTCCCTACTCGATGCCCTTGCCTACGTGTCGACCGCCACGGACGGTTCGACCGACGGCACCTTCGAGCGCCTGATCAACACCCGCGGCGGGGCGCAGGCGGAGCGCTTCGTCGAAGGCGCGCAGATGATCGCGATCCGGCTGGCGAAGCACATCGGCCACGATCGCGTGCAGCTTCGCAACCCGGTGTACAAGATCGAGCAGCATCGCCACGGAGTGACAGTCGTGGCGGAGCACATCACGGTACGGGCGAAGTATGTGATTGTCGCGATCCCGCCGACCCTTGCCGGACGCATCGAGTACGACCCGCTGATGCCGTCGTTGCGTGACGGGCTTACGCAACGCCACCCGCAGGGTGCCCTCATCAAGGTCGAAGCCTTCTTCGACCGCCCGTGGTGGCGTGACAACGGACTGACCGGTGCGGCCGTGAGCACTCGCGGACCCGCGAAGACGACATTCGATGTCTCGCCCCAGGACGGCAAGATCGGTGGCCTGCTCGGTTTCGTCGGTGGTGACGAGGCTCGCAGGTACAGCGGCCATCCAGCGGCGCTGAAGCGAGCGGTGCTGAGCAACTTCTCGCTGTTCTTCAATGACGGCAAGGCGATTCCCAAACCGACGTCGATGCACATCATGGACTGGACGATGGAGGAGTGGACGCGCGGCTGCCCGGTTGCTATCGCCGCACCCGGCGTTCTCACCGAGTACGGCCCGCACATCGCCAAACCGGTCGGCCGGATCCACTGGGCGGGCACTGAGACGGCGACGTACTGGCACGGTTACATGGACGGCGCTGTGCGTTCCGGCTACCGCGCCGCCGCCGAGGTGCGAGCCAAGCTGTGAGACGCCGCGTTCTGGTGGTCGTGGCGGCG
This sequence comes from Mycobacteriales bacterium, assembly GCA_035548055.1. Taxonomy (GTDB): domain Bacteria; phylum Actinomycetota; class Actinomycetes; order JAFAQI01; family JAFAQI01; genus DASZTV01. The sequence continues at coordinate 18,430 of DASZTL010000052.1, forward strand.
CTCGCGGCGACTGTCGGTGGGATCGGATCGACGATGGCCGGGCCCGGCGCCTACGGGCACGTGTCGGTCTTCGCCCGGATCGCCGCGCCAGGTGAGCCCTCCTTGACCTTGGTGACCCCTGGCCAGCGGCGGGTCTTCGTCGGAACGTTCGAGGATGTGACGGGCAGCGACTCGTCTGCGTCGAAGGTCTTCGAGTACGACGCGCACGGCAAGCTGCTCAAGACCTTCGTGGTCAAGGGCCAGACGCCGGGCAAGGCCCACGGGGTACAGGTGGCCGCCCGGGACCACCGTGGCCGGCTCTACCTGCTCGACCAGGAGCCCGCGCGAGCCGTCGTGCTCAATCCGAGAACCGGCGCTCAGCGCACCTACGCAACCTTCGCGGACGTGCCGACGTGCGCGTCCGTGCATCGCACGACCGGATGCAGCAACGCCGTCCTCGACAGCGCGCCCGAGCCCGACTACGCCGCATGGCTCCCGGACGGGAGCATGCTCGTCACCGACTATGCGCAACAACTGATCTGGCGTGTCCCTGCAGGCGGTGGCAAGGCGCGCGTCTGGTTCAACAGCGCGCGGCTCGACGGAGAGCTCTTCGGACCCGCCGGCGTCGTCCTGATGCCGGGCCATCGGAGCGTGCTCGTCACGGCCGCGACCGGCGGCATCACGACGATCGACCTGCCGAACAACTCGGCGCGGGGCAGGCTCTACCGAATCCGGCTGGGTAAGCACTTTCGCGCCGGCAAGGTCGTCACGCTGTGGTCGAGCGATCCGGCGCAAGCCCCCGACGGATTCGCGGTGTCGGCCGACCACCGACATGTCTTCATCGCGATGGCCGGTCCGGCAGCGAACTGTGTCGTCGAGGTGGCCAGGCAATATCGTGGCTGGCGTCAGGTCTGGCAGGTCCCGTCCTGCGTGCACGGCAGCGGCAGCGACTCGCCCGTGACCTGGGACACGCCGACGAGCGTCCAGTTCCTCAACCACAGCATTCTGGTGACGAATCAGGCGTACTTCACCGGCATCGCGACGCACTGGGTCGTCTTCCGGGTCAGCGTGCCGCTGCGCGGGATGCCGACTTACGTGCCGAACGACGCCGGCGAGGGGGCTTGAGCGGACCGCCTCGCTTGGCCGACCAGACCTGGTCGGTGCCGATCGCGACCAGGTCGAGCAAGGTGGTCGGGCTCGGCTCGAGTCGCTCCTTCAGCATTGTCCAGAGCCGGCGATCGGTGTGCGCGGGACGTCCGTCCTCGCGATGCACCGCGACCAGGACCCCCGGCGCGGCGACGTCGGTGATCATGCGCTCCAGATAGCGGGCGAAGAACTGGTCTGCCCCGTTGGCGGTCTCCGTCGGCCTCTGCACCAGGCCGACGCGGCCGCCTTCGCGGACGAACAGCAGCTGGACGGCGCCGTCGGGAGACTCACCCGCGGACGCTCGGCGGATCGCGGCTAGCGACGGGCAGCGCACCGGCATCCGTTGAGCGTCGAACAGCCGCGGCCGGCCTCGCCATCCCCAACTTCGCGATGTGGACAACACTGACGGGGTGCGGCGGGCAGCGGTGGTTCCGGCACCGGTGCTCGTCCTCGGCGGGATCGCCAGCGTGCAAAGCGGTGCGGCGATTGCTACCAAGCTGTTTCCGCAGGTCGGCGCCGGCGGCGCGGTATTCCTTCGGCTCGGGCTGTCTGCGGTGATCGTGTGTCTCGTCGTTCGGCCCGCGATCTCACAAGTGCGCGGCGACGTGATGCTGATGCTCGCGTACGGCGTCGTGCTCGGTGCGATGAACCTGTCGTTCTACCTGGCGCTGGATCGGATCCCCCTCGGCGTCGCCGTGACGATCGAGTTCCTCGGCCCGCTGACGGTGGCGGTCGGCGGCTCGCGTCGCCGCCTCGACCTGGTGTGGGTGGTGCTCGCCGCCGCCGGCGTCGTCCTGCTCGCGGGGGGCGGCGACCGGCTCGCCGTGTCAGGCGTGGTGTTCGCGGCGGTCGCGGCCGTGTGCTGGGCGACGTACATCCTGCTCGCCCAACGGGTAGGGCGGGCCGTGCCCGGTATGACGGGCCTCGCGGTCGCACTCGTGGCGGGCGCGGCGCTGACCGCGCCCTACGGCATCGCGGCCGGCGGGACCGCCCTCGTGCAGCCGTCGGCGATCGGGAAGGGTGCGGCAATCGCGGTCCTGTCCTCTGCGATCCCGTACTCCCTCGAGCTCGCTGCGCTTCGTCGACTGCGGGCGGCGACCTTCGGCGTGCTGATGTCGCTGGAGCCGGCGATGGCCGCGCTGTCGGGCCTCGTCTTCCTCGGCCAGCACCTCCGGGCCCTGGAGTGGGTCGCGGTCGGTTGTGTGATGGTCGCTTCGGTCGGCGCGACCTCGACGTCGGGAGCGACCGAGTCGGTCGAGATGATCGACGGGTGAAGCTCGAGCTGCTGCAGGACGCCGAGCGCCCCGCCGGATGGTGGCTGATCGTCGATCGGTCCGAGCAGTCGTTCGTGGACCTCGCCGACCCTACGCACCTCGAGTTCGAGTACGTCCAGATGATGGCCTACGTCATCGAGACGACCTTCCCCGAAGACATGCCGCTGGACGCCCTGCACCTCGGCGGTGGGCTGTGTACGGTCCCGCGCTGGCTTGCCGCCGTCTATCCGGGCTCGAGGCAGCAGGTCGCGGAGGCGGACGAAGAGGTCGCGCGAATCGCGACCTCGCTCGGCTCGCTGCCCGGGATCGACCTTCGCGTCGAGGACGCCCACGCGGTCCTGGAGCGTACGACCCCGGCGTCCGTCGACCTGCTGGTCAGTGACGTCTACCTCGGTCCCGAGACAGTGATGTCTCTCTACCCGCAACCGGCGTTGGTCGCGGCGCGCACGGTGCTGCGCCACGACGGCCTCTATCTCTGCAACATCTCGGACGCGGCGCCGTTCGACCTCGCGAAGACAGTGGCCGGAATGTTGCGGGGGCTGTATGCCGAGATCGCGCTGCTCGCCCAGCCCGGCGTGCTGCGCGGACGGCGGTCCGGGAACATCGTGCTCGCCGCCACCGACGGCGGGCTGGATACCGAAGAGCTCGGTCGGCGCGCCGCCGGAGGGGCGCTGCGGGTCAGCCTCATGGTTGACGACGACCTCGATGAGTTCATCGGCGCGGCGGAGCCGGTGCATGACGAGTCAGCCTTGCCGCGTTCCGGCGAGTCAGCCGTCCGCCGACTCCGCTGACACGTGCGCGAGCGTGTCGACGCTGTCGACGAGGGGGTCGAGGTGGGCGGCGAGCAGGGCCAGGCGTCGCGCGTGCAGACCGGTCGGGTCGCCCGGCACGTCAGCGTCGAGCGCCTCCTGCATCTCGCGCAGCCGGGACACCTCCGCCGGCCCATGTTCCGCGACGGTGTGCAGCGCGTCCACGATCGCGTCCCGCAGCCCGGCGACCTCGGGGACCGCGACATGCTCGGTCGCGTCCTCGACCGTTGCCCGTAGCGCATGAAGCGCGATCACGATGCGACGTGCGGCCGCGAGCCTGCCTGACTCCGTCGCGATGTCGGCCCGCCCGCGGGCCGGCTCCGCCGCCGCACGAGTGAGCGATGCGGTCGCGGCGAGGCGGGCTCGCCGCGCAGCACCGGCGGCTGCTCCGACCGCATCCGTGTCGGCTCCCGCTGGATCGACGTAACAGTCGAGGACGGCCTCGGCGTAGGCCGCGAGCGCATCCAGCAGATCGCCGACCGTGCTGCGAAGGGTGTGCCGTTCCCAGGTGGGCCAGACCAGATAGCCGGTGAGGGCCAGGCCGCCGCCGACGAGCGTGTCGAGCCCTCGGTCGGCGACGGTTGAGAGTCCGCCGCCGCCCAGCGGTGCGAGCAACAGGACGACGAGCGCCGTTATCGCAACGGAATACAGCGCGTACGACGCGACGAGGCAGCTATAGGCCGCCCAGGCGGTGAACACGATCAGGACCGACAGCAACGCCCCGTTCGGGTGCGCTGTCTCGACGAGGGCGGCCGCCGCCACCACTCCGACTGCCGTGCCAACGATCCGGGCGACGCCGCGTTGGGTCGTCGCCGCGTAGTCCGGCTTGAGAACCACCAGAGCGGTCAGGGTCACCCAGTACCCGCGCTCGCCGGGCACCGCGCGACTGATCGCCTCTGCCGCGGGGAGCAACACCGCGAGTCGAAGTGCGTGACGGAACGCCGACGAACGCCGGTCCACGGCGGCCGTGGTGACACGCTGCAGCGCCGAGCCGGTGCGGCGGGGCAGGGTCAGCACCGCCTGGCCCGCGGCGTTGCCGCGAGGGAGCACGACCAGGCGAATCCCTGCCAAGGCGCCGACCAGGCGATCCACGGCGCGAAGCTGGCCCACCAGCGCCGACGCCCGGGCGGCGGCGTATCGCGTTGCGGTGCCGCGCCGCCCGGCGGGTGCGGCGTCGCGCGCAGCCCGTAGCCGCTCCTGCAGGTCGTCGATGGCCGGCGGGGTTCCGGGGCCGGGTCGGGCGGCGCGTATGGACTCGGCGAGGTCGGCCAGCCAGTGCGCACTTGCCGTCGTGACGGCGCGGGCCTCGGTCACAGAGGAGACGGTGGCGAGCGCTTGGATCTCGATCCGGATCCGGTCGGACTCGTCGACAAGACCGCGCAGCAGGTCGACGTCCTCGCCCGGACCGCGGCGGTCGAGGAGCAAGCGCGCGGTCCCGGTGAGGGACGCCGCGTCCAGGCCGCTTCGTTCCGGGTCACGCGCGAGGCGCGCGAGCTCGCCGTACGCGTCGGCGAGGACCTTGCGCTCGGTGGCGAACCGCAGCGGCGAACGCACCACGAGGGCCAGCGCGCCCTGCAGGCTAGCGCCGGCGAGCACCCATCCGGCGTGTGCCGCAGATGTTGCGACGTCGCCGGGGAAGCGCCCGAAGACGATCAGTCCCATCACCGCCTGCGTGCCGACGACTGTCGCGCCGCGGCCGAGGACCGCGGTGAGACCGGCGGCGAATCCCCAGGCCACCAGGACCAGGAGGGTCGGCGCGAGGTGCCCCGCGACGAGACCGCCGACGAACGTGCTGATCGCCATCCCCACCGCGGTCGCGGCGACGACACCGGTGCGGCCACCGGGGCTGCCGCCCATCGCCGCAGAGCCCGCGGGGAGGGCTCCGGCCGCAGCGATCGCTCCCTCGGTGGGATGGCCGAGGGCTGCCCCGACTGCGAACGGGATTGCTACGCCGGCAGCACTGCGAAGCGCGGGGAGTGGCGCGAAGCCTGACCGGTCGACCGCAATCGCGTTCGCGAGCGCTGAGCGCACCGCGCTGGGTCGCTCACCCCCCAGCGGATTCACCCCGCCACGCCTCGAGGAGCCGCAGCCAGATCTCGCTCATGGTGGGGAACGACGGAACCGCGTGCCAGAGCGTCTCGAGCGTGACCTTGCCGACCAGGGCAATCGTCGCAGCATGCACGAGCTCGCCGACTTCCGGTCCGACGAACGTCGCGCCGAGGAGCGTCTCTGTGGTCGTGTCGACCACGAGCTTTGCCCGCCCGGTGTAGTTCTCGCGGAGCAATGCTGCACCTGAGACGTTGCCGATCTCGTACTCGATGCACCGTACGGCGTGCCCCGCGCCTCGCGCCTCGGCCTCTGACAACCCGACCGACGCTACCTGGGGGTCGGTGAACGTCACCTGTGGCACCGCGCCGTGGTCGCTGCTCGCGCGATAGCGAGGCGCGTCGGTGGGCGCGCCTTTGGCCCTGGCGGCGATGACCTCACCACAGACCCGAGCCTGGTACTTGCCCATGTGGGTGAGCAGCGCACGGCCGGTGATGTCGCCGACGGCGTACAGCCACTCACCTTCGACGCCGTTGACGAGCATCGTGTCGTCCGTCTCGAGGTAGCCGCCCGGCTCCAAGCCGATGACGTCCAGCCCGACGTCCGCGCTCCGGGGGGTGCGGCCGGCGGCGATCAGCACCTCGTCGGCCTTGACGCCATCACCGTCGATCACCACCGTGACCGGCGTGCCGCGCATCCGTCCCTCGTGGGACATCTCAATCGGTCCGCGGCGCACCGCTGTGATGTCGGCGTTGAGGTGCACGCCGACGCCGGACTCGCGGAGCGCGTCGGCGAGCAGCTCGCCGGCGAATGGTTCGTTGCGCGTGAGCAGGCGCCCGTCCCGTGCGGCCAGGACGACTTTGGCACCGAGGCCATTGAGCCACACGGCTGCCTCGCAGCCGACGACTCCGCCGCCGATCACGACGATGCGTGGCGGCACCTCGTGCAGGTTGGTGACGTCGCGGGAGGTCCACGGATTCGCCTCTCGCAGCCCCGGGATCGGAGGAACCGCGGCGGATGTCCCCGTCGCGAGCACGACCGCATGACGGGCGGTCAAGGTGCGGGTGGCGCCATCGCCGGTTTCGACCGTGACCTCTCGCACGCCGGTGAGCCGGCCGTGACCGCGTACGACCGTGATGCCCGCGCCCTCCGCCCACTGGACCTGTGAGGAGTCGTCGTGTGAGGAGAAGGAGTCGCGCCGGGCCAGGACCTTCCCGATGTCGAGGGCCTCGCCGACCGGGACTCCGGGTAGCGCTCTGGCGGCTGCGGCGAGCTCGACGGGACGCAGCAGCGCCTTGCTGGGAATGCATGCCCAGTAGGAACACTCCCCACCGACCAGCTCATGCTCGACGAGCGCAGCGGTCAGCCCGCCCTTGGTCGCGTAGTCGGCAGCGTTCTCGCCAGGCGGGCCGCCACCGATCACGACGACGTCGAAGGTGTCGGTGTCAGCGCGACTCATGTGCTGTGTCGTACCACAATGATCACTGTGTCCAACACAGGCGGAGCGAAGTTGCTCGTGGTGCATCACACACCCTCGCCGGCGACCCAGGAGATGCTCGAGGCGGCGCTTGCCGGCGCCCGCGACCCGGCTGTCGACGGGGTCGACGTGGTGACCGTTCCGGCGCTGGTCGCCGGCCCGATCGACGTACTCGAAGCCGATGGCTACCTGCTGGGGACGCCCGCGAACATCGGCTACATCTCCGGGGCGTTGAAGCACTTCTTCGACACCGTGTACTACCCGGTGCTCGACGCCACGAAGGATCGACCGTTCGCTGCCTATGTCCACGGCAACCTCGGCACGGAGGGTGCAGTGCGCGCGATCGAGACGATCACGAGCGGGCTCGGCTGGAAGCCGGTCAGCAAGGTGCTCGCCGTCGAGGGCGTGCCGACCCGAGAGAGCCGGGACGCGCTCTATGAGCTCGGTGCGACTTTGGCCGCGACGTTGGCCAGCCGCTGAACCGCTTCGTCGATCACCTCTGGTCGCTTGCAGAAGGCGAAGCGCACGAACGGTCCGCCGACATCGGGGGAGTCGCAGAAGGCCGCGGTAGGGATCCCGACGACCCCGGCGCGGTGGGGCAGCTCACGCGCGAGCTTCTCGCCGTCCGACGTGCCAAGCGGTCTGACATCGGCCTGGATGAAGTAGGTGCCCTTCGGCCGGGTGACGCGCATGCCGACCCGCTCGAGCCCTTCGGCGAGCTGGTCGCGTCGCTCCTGGAGTGAGTCGCGCAGCGCGCGCACCCACGCCATCTCGTGCCGGAGCGCGTCCGCGACCGCGTGCTGCATCGACGGGTTGTGCGTGTAGGTGAGGAACTGCTTGACCGTGTTGACGGATCGAAGCAGCTGGGGTGGGGCGCAGACCCAGCCGATCTTCCAGCCGGTGACGCTGAAGGACTTGCCGGCGCTGGAGATCGCCACGCACCGCTCCCGCATCCCCGGAAACGTCGCGATCGGGATGTGCTCGGTGCCGTCGTAGGTGAGGTGCTCGTAGACCTCGTCGGTGACGACCGTCAGGTCACGCTCGACACAGATCGCCGCGATGGCCTCGAGCTCTTCGCGGTTCAGCACCGTGCCGGTCGGATTGTGCGGTGAGTTCAGCAGCATGAGTCGTGTGCGCGGCGTGATCGCACGTCGCAGCTCGTCGAGGTCGAATCCGAACCGCCCGCTGACATCCGGGCGCAACGGCACGACGGCTCTCGTGGCACCTGCCAGCGCGATCGTGGCGGCGTACGAGTCGTAGTACGGCTCGAAGACCACGACCTCGTCGCCAGGGTCGCAAAGCCCGAGGACGGCGGCGCTGATCGCCTCGGTCGCACCGACTGTGACGAGGATCTCCGATGCGGGGTCGTAGGACAGCCCGTAGTCGCGCTGGCGGTGCTCGGCGATCGCTTCGCGCAGCGCCGGCACCCCGGGTCCGGGCGGGTACTGGTTCTCCCCGTGGCGGATCCCGTACGCCGCGCGCTCGAGCATTGCCTCGGGTCCGTCGGTGTCGGGGAAGCCCTGCCCGAGGTTGATCGAGCCGGTCTCGATCGCGAGCGCGCTCATCTCGGCGAAGATCGTGGTGCCGAAGCCGCGGAGCACCATCTGGTCAGCGTAGTTGTGGCGCGGGCCATAGTGGAGGGCGTGAAGGTAGCCGTCATGCAGATCGCCGCTGAGCTGGACAAGGCAGCGAACCTCGGGCGGCTACGAGCGCTGGTCGAGCACGCCGCCGATCACGGAGCCGATCTCGTCGTGGCACCCGAGGCAGCCATGCACGACTTCGGGGCACCCGACCTGCCGTTGACGTCCGTGGCGGAACCGCTCGATGGGCCCTTCGTCGCCGGCATCGCCGAAGTCGCGAAGCGACGTGGCACGACTGTGATTGCGGGCATGTTCGAGGTTGCCGACGCCGAGCACGTGTTCAACACGGTTGTCGCGATCGGCCCGGACGGGCATCTGGTCGGCCGCTACCGCAAGCAGCACCTCTTCGACGCGCTCGGCTGGGTGGAGTCCGACCGGCTGGTAGCCGGCGACCCGAGCGACCGCCTCGTGCTCCGCGTCGCCGACCTGACGGTCGGTGTGATGACCTGCTACGACATCCGCTTTCCGGAGCTCGCCCGCGCGTTGGCGGATGACGGCGCGAACCTGCTCGTCGTGCCGTCGGCGTGGGTGGCAGGGGAGCACAAGCTCGAGCAGTGGCAGGCGCTCACGGCCGCGCGCGCGATCGAGAATGTCTGCTACGTCGCTGGTGCGGTGCAGAACCCGCCTCTGTACACGGGCGGCAGCCGCATCGTCGATCCATGGGGCCGTGTCATTGCCGACATCGAGCCCGGAACCGAAGGACTCGCACTCGCCGACGTGAGCGCAGCCGACGTCGGGCGATGCCGAGAGCTGATGCCGACCCTCGCTAACCGCCGCTGGCGGGTAGCGCCGCGCTGAGGCTACGGCCGCTTGTCGTGCACCAGCTGTGACGCGCGTTGGCGGGTGACCCCGAACAGGCTCGCGATGTCATCCAGAGTGAGGCCCTCTTCGCGCAGCGCGACGGCTTCGGCGCGCCTCCAACGGCTACCGGCTTCGACCAGGCGGTGTTGGTTTTCGGTCAGGAGCTCGACGATGAGTGGCCGGTCTTCGAGCCGGATGATCTCGTGGTAGTCGAGACCGTGTTCTAGCCGCTTCGTCCGAATCACGTCGGCTCGTTCGATGATCCGGTCGATCGTGTCCCGATTGCGTCGAAGGGCGTCAACGAGCGCATCCAGCTCACGAAGCGGCCGGTCTCCGACCGGGCTCCGCCGCCGCCTCATCCCCTGATGGTACCGCAAGAGGCCTTGCGTCGCGGTGTCAAGGAGAATCCAACCCTTTCGTCCTGCCTAGGAACAGGGATAAGTAGTCCTTTGGTATGACACAACTGCGGACGAAGGACTCCTGTATGTCAAGGGCCCTTTACCAATACTAGCGGAGTCGGGCCGACTGGTCCCGGCGCCCGCCTCGCGGGCCAATCACGCGGAAGGTAAGGCCATGTCTCGTCTTGCTGTAATGCGGCGTCACCCGTGGCGCACTCTCGGTGTTCTCGCGCCCGCGCTTGCGGCGAGCGCGGTGGCAATCGGCTCCGGGGCGACCTTCACGTCGTCGAGTGCCAATCCGAACAACGTCTTCACCGCAGGAACGTTGCACCACACCAACACCGGCACAGGCGATCTCGCATCGACCACGATCACGAACATCAAGCCGGGCTTCGGCACCATCGGTGGCAACGCCGACGCCGTGGACCAGTCAGTTTCGTCGGCTGGATACGGCAAGGTCGTCATCTCGAACGATGGAACGCTTGCCGGCGACTTCAGCGTCACGCCGAGTGAGTCGGGCGCTGCTTACAGCGGAACGTCACCGTCCGCGGCGGCGGTGTGCGGAGGGCCCTGCTCGCCGCTCGACGGCGCGCTGAAGGTGCGTGTGGTCAAGACCGACTCGAGCGGCGGAGGCGCCGTTCAGCTCTATGACGGCCTCGTCAGCGGGTTCGCTTCGGCCAACCTCGGCAGCGCGAGTGGATCGGCGTTCGGTCTTGACGCGGGGGACGTGCGTACGTACGAGGCGTACTTCTACCTGCCCAAGTCGACGACCGGCAACGTCTTTCAAGGTGGCTCGGCGACGGTGAACCTCGCCTTCAGCGAGTTGCAGCAGTAGTCACCGAGCGAGCCGATTTGCCTGTGTGGCCGGCCTCGTCCCCGTGAGGCCGGCCGCACATCCCAGTGAGGAGAACAGGATGCGCGCACTCCGGATCGCCGCCGGTCTGATCTTCGCCGGCGCGACTGCGGTGATCGCGCTGCTCATCGCACTGCCCGTATTCGGATTTCACCACTACGTGATCACCGGCGGTTCGATGACCGGAGCTTTCAACCGCGGATCTCTGGTCTTGGAACGCGACGTGCCGACGCAATCGCTTCGGGTGGGCGACGTCATCACCTATGCGCCGCCGGCCGACGCAGCGGTTCGCGGCCTTGTCACGCACCGCATCGTCTGGATCGGTCATGACAACGCCGGCCGGGTCTTCCGCACGAAAGGCGACGCCAACTCCGCCGTTGATCCCTGGACGTTTCACCTCACCTCCAGCGCACAGCCGAGAGTCGCCGCCCACATCAGCGGCGTCGGATACGTCTTCGGCTACCTCAGTCAGCCGGGCCTCCGGCTGTTGCTGGTCGGGCTGCCGGCAGCAGCGCTCGCCGTTTCCTTGTTCGTGGGGCTCTGGCAGGACGCGGGCCGGGAGCTTCGCGAGCGCGACGCCTCATTGACATGAGGTCGATCCGTCGCCTAACGGGTTGCCTGCTCATGGCTGTGGTGGTCGTCGCGGTGGAGGGTGGAGTTGCAGTCGCGGTGGGTTGGACCGCTGCGAGCAGCAATCCGACGAACGTCTTCCGGGCCGCGACGGACTGGACGCCGCCGACCGTCTCCGGTGCGACGGTCTCGCCCACCAGCGCCGGTGCCCCGATCGGGAGCGCAGGCTTTCTGCGGCAAGGATCGGCCTACCGCGTATATGCGAGCATCCTCGACCTCAACAGCGGAGTCGCGACCGTCACGGCCAACCTGGTCAACGAGTCGGGCAGCGGTTCGGGTGCGGTGAGTCTCTCGGCGGGCAGCTATCCGGTCGGCGGAGTCACGTACAACTTCGCGAGTGCGCAGCAGACCGCACTCCTCGTGCTGGCAGAAGGTCCGAAGCAGTACACCGTTGCGACAACTGACAATGCGGGGAACGCCACGTCGGCGACCTTCAACGTCACCGTGGACAACACGCCGCCAACGGGCAGCGACATCCAGACCGCGAATGCTGCCGCCGGCACGAACGGGCGCCCGGAGACCGGGGACAAGGTCATCTACACCTTCTCCGAACCGGTAGCGCCGACGTCGATCCTGGCGGGCTGGGATGGCACCAGCACGAACGTCGTCTTCCGATTCCTCAACGGCAACCCGACTGACAGCTTCGTGGTCTACAACGCCACGAACACCGCCCAGCTGCCGCTCGGGCTGGTCAGCACCGGCAAGAAGTACGTCACCGGCACCATCAACTTCGGCGTCACCGGAGCTCCATCGACGATGGTGATGTCGGGTTCGACGATCACGGTCACCCTTGGAACTCCGGACAACGCCAATGCTGCGAGCAGCGCCAACGGCGGAGTCAACATGACCTGGACTCCGTCTGCTGCCGTGACAGATCGCGCCGCAAACACGCTGCTACCGACGGCGGTGCTCGAGACCGGCTCCGGCGACGTCGACTTCTAGCGGTGCACCGCCGTCAGTCGCGGTTACGGAGCCAGATCGACAGGTTGAGCGCGCCGAGGTAGCTGACCGCGAACAGTGACGGCAGCATCAGCGCCGCGGCGACCCGATGCCGTCGCGCAAACTCTGCGATCGTCAGCGACAGCGCCACCCACAGCACGACGGCGTTGATCAGCGCGATGCCGGGCTTTCGCATCCCGAAGAACAGCAGCAGCCAGGCCAGGCTCAGCCACACCGACACGGCGTACGACGACACCGCCGGCACGTCGATCGCATCGCGCTCGTCGTCCTCTCGCCACGCGATCCAGGCGCCCACCGCCTGGCTCGCCGCGACCAGGGACCAGGCGGGGGCGAAGGCGATGGTCGGGCTGGCCCACCGGGGCTTGTCGAGGGTGTCGTACCACTTGCGGCTGACACTGATGAGGACTGCGCCAGTAGTGGCGGTGGTCGTGATCCCGCCGAGCGATCCGGCGAGGCCGAGTGCCCGAGTGGCAGGAGTGGAAGGCACGGTTCGCAGTCTTTCACCGCCTGGATATCCTGACCAAATGGCTGAGATCACCTTTGACGGACGGGTAGCGATCGTGACGGGCGCAGGCGGCGGCCTGGGCCGGACCTACGCACTCGAGTTGGCACGGCGAGGCGCGAAGGTCGTCGTGAACGACCTCGGTGGCTCAGTGGACGGCACCGGCGGCGAGCACACAGCCGCGCAGAAGGTCGTGGATGAGATCACGGCGGCCGGTGGCGAGGCGGTGCCGAGCTACGACTCGGTGTCCACGCCCGAGGGTGGCGAGAACATCGTCAAGACCGCGGTCGACTCGTTCGGCAAGGTCGACGTCGTCATCAACAACGCCGGCATCCTGCGCGACAAGTCCTTCGCGAAGCTGACTTGGGACGACCTCGACGCGGTGCTCGATGTGCACCTCAAGGGTGCGTTCTACGTCTCGCAGCCCGCGTTCAAGGTCATGAAGGAGAACGGCTACGGCCGGTTCGTCTTTACGGCGTCCAACGCCGGCGTCTTCGGCAACTTCGGCCAGACGAACTACGGCGCCGCCAAGATGGGTCTGGTCGGGCTCTCCAACATCATCGCGATCGAGGGTGAGAAGTCCGGCATCAAGTCCAACGTTCTTTGTCCGGTCGCTGCGACGCGCATGACGATGGAGCTGCTCGGCGACTTCGCCTCACAGCTCGAGCCGGAGCTCGTCACGCCCCTCGTGACCTTCCTCGCTTCCGAGGCGTGCGATCGCACCCACGAGATCTTCTCGGCGGCGGGTGGGCGCTACGCGCGGGTGTTCGTCGGCCTCGCCCCGGGCTGGTACGGCGGCAAGGGTCATGTTCCCACCGCAGAGGACGTCCTGGACAACCTCGACCAGATCGAGAAGCAGGACGGCTACATCGTCCCCGGATCGGTCGGCGACGAGCTCGGCGCCCTGGTGAGCGTGCTCGCCGGGTGACCCGGCGAGGAGTTGCGTCTCAACTAGGCTGATCCACATGCCAAATGGGTCCGAGCTGCTCATTCCGGAGCACGCTTGCCTAGTGCACATCGGCTTCCCGAAGACCGGCACGACGTCGATCCAGCGCGCCCTGCACCAGGCTCGTGACCAGATGCGCGCCGCGGGGGTGTCCTACCCGGGCACCGACCGCTACCACAAGATGCCGGGCATCGCGATCACCCAGGCGCCCGGGCGGCTCGGCGATCGGCCGGCCACGGATGCCGACTGGGTGGAGCTGGCCGACGAGGTGCGGCGCGACCCGGGCCGTCGGGTGATCGTCAGCAGTGAGTGGCTCAGCCAAGCCACCGACGAGCAGGCGCAACGGGTCGTCGACGATCTCGGTGGCGACCGTGTCCACATCCTCGCGACACTCCGGCCGCTCGCGAAGATCCTGCCGTCGGCGTGGCAGCAGTACCTGCAGAACGGCGTGCGCGTCGACTACGACACCTGGCTGCGCGGCATGTTGCTGGACGCGCCCTACGACAAGCCGACACCCACGTTCTGGAAGCGGCACCGCCACGACCTGATTCTCGCTCGCTGGGCGAAGGCGGCCGGCACCGATCATGTGACGGCGCTGGTCGTCGACTCGCGTGACCACGACCTGCTGCTGCGCCAGTTCGAGGAGCTGCTCGGCCTACCGGACGGGATGCTCGTCCCTGGCCCGACCGAACGGGACAACCGGTCGCTGAGCTGGGGCGAGGCCGAGATGCTTCGCTTGGTCAACACCGAGTTCAAGAAGCGGAAGTGGCCGGACCGTCTCTACCGCGAGGCGATTCGCAACGGGGTGGTCAACCGGCTCGCGCTGAGCCGTCCCGCGGCTTCGGACCTGCAGTCGATTCCCACTCCGGACTGGGCGTTGGACCGGGCCGCGGAGCTCGGCAACGAGATCGCCGACGGGATCGGGGCGCTCGGCATCCGCATCGTGGGGGATCTCGACGCGCTCCGGGCCCGTCAGTCCGGCGGCGCGACCTCCACTGCCCCGCCCACGCTGCCGGCCGGGCTCGCTGCCGAAGCCGTCGTCGCGGCGATCAACGCGATGCGACGAGAGCAGGCGAAGGGTGCCAAGGTCCTGAAGGCCGCCGCTGGAGGCCGGCACACCGCCACCGGAAAGAGCCGCCTCATCGGTCGGCTTCGGCGCTCTTCCTAGGTCGTCTCGCCCGGCTCGGGCATGACCTTGCTCGACTGCTTGCTCGCCGACTTGAGCGCACGGCGCCCGGTGCGCCAACGCCGCCAACGCCGGACCAGCTGTCTGGCCCGCCGTTCCGCCGTGCCGACGTCGGTCTCGTCGACGTCGTCGATCTCGGCGACGATCTCAGTGGGCGGGACGATCAGGCCGGACCGGTACAACAGCGCCACGATGATTCCGACGGTCGCGGAGACCGGAAGGTCGGCACGGCGACCGGTGTCGGCCGGAGGCGGTTCGATCAGCGCAAGCGAATCGGGGTTGCCGATGACGCGGACCCCGAGGTGGTTGAAACGCGCGACCGATCGTTGGGCCGCGGCCGCGGCCTGCTCCTGGGCCCACAGCGGAGTGACGATCCTCGGCTCGTCGGGTTCCGGGGTCCGCCGGAGCAGCCGCGCGACGACACTGTTGCGGACGAACTTGTGATACACCTCGGCCGGCCAGTCGTGCTCCGCGAACTGCAGGTTCAGCTGGCGGACCAGCTCGATCTCCGCAGCGGTCAGCGAGCGGTTCGTGCCGGCGATGGTCGGTGGTGCAGCGAGCATGCCCTCGGGCAGGCCTAGGAGGCCCTCGAAGGCGCGGCTCAACCCCTCGCGCTCCTGATCGTCAGCGATGACCACGGAGACCCGGTCCGCGCCGACCTCGTCCACCCACCTCGCCACGAGCTTCCCGTGCCGGTGCCGACGCCAGAACGACGGGGTGGGCTGCTGGTACGGAGCTCGGTTGAACATCGAGTCGAGCCAGTCGTCGTACGGCATCTTGAGCATGTTGCGGACGTACTGCTGCCACGCGGACGGCAGGATCTTCGCCAGCGGGCGAACCGTCACGACGACGTGCACCCGATCCCGCCCGATCGCCTCGACCACCTGAGCAATGGCTGCCGGGCTCGCGTCGCAGAGAAACTCGCTGCTCAGCACCGCGCGCGGCGTCTTCACCCGGTTGATCTGCCGTACGAGCTTTCGCCACAGCTCGGCGCTCGGCGGAGCGTCACCGCTCAGGCCACGGTTGTTGGTGAGGGACAACACGGCACGCCGAACGTTGCGTCGGTTCGGGCCGATCACCGTCACGCCGTGTTCCTTCAGTGCCGGTGCGGCTTCGCGGATCGCGGTCTGGATCGCAGTGGTGCCGGTCTTGAACGGCCCGATGTGCAGGAGCACCGAGCCTTCAGGCAGCAGCAGGTCGTCGGCTGGCATCGTGCCCGATTATCGACGACGCGGGCGCGCGTCGTAGTCGCGCAACGCCGCCTCGGCGGCATCGAGCTTCGCCCGCAGCGCCGCGCGCTCGGCTTCGACGACCGAGCGGGACGACTCAACGGTCTCGGTCAGGGCCGATCTCAGCGCGTCATCGTCGAGGTGCTCGGCGAGAGCGCTGACCGCGCCGGGCCGAATCGGTGTCGGCCTGCCCAGCCGCCGGGCGCCGCGCTGCGCTTCGATCGTCCAGCCGCCGTCCTTGAACCGCAGTGTCACGGCCAGCGGTGGCACCCGCTTCGTCGAGCGAGCCGCCGGCTTGCGTGCGGCGGTTCGCTGAACCGCACGCCCGCCAGGCGCAGAAGCGGGTTTCGGCGACGCCGGAGGCCTCGCTGCAGCCACCGGGCGAGCCCCGGGAAGACCGAGCTCGTTGGGTGCGAACGGGACCTCGTCCTTGCCGAGGCGGACGACGATGTACTCCCCTTCCTTCGGGTTGCCCACCTTGATCACATTGCCGCGGGTGCCCGCCGCGACCGCGGCGGACGCCGATCGGATCACGACGCGCGGCTTCTCGCCTGCCTTCACCTTCTCGCGCAGGGACGAGACGTCGTCGTCGCTGAGTGGCGGCGGCGTGGCCGCGGTTCGACGCGTAGGCACGCAGAAATCGTAGGCGTACGGTTCGGTTGTGCCGAGTTATCGCCGCGTGGGAGAGGTTCCGGCGAAGCGTCACACGCAGCATCGCGACGCGACGGGAAGCCTGTACGCCGAGGAGCTGATGGGGGAGGAGGGGTTCAGCCACGACTCTTCGCTGCTCTACCACCGAGGGGTGCCGTCTGCGATCACGGCCGCCCGCCCGTGGGTGCTGAGCGGTGAGGAGCTTGCCCCGAACCGCCCACTGCTGCCGCGGCACTTCCGGCTGCATGACCTGGCTGGCGGTTGGGAGCAGCGCGACCCGGTGACGGGCAGGCAGCTCGTCCTCGGAAACGCCGACGTAAGGATTCGCTACGCGGTGGCCGGGGCGGCTTCGCCGTACTACCGCAACGCGATCGGTGACGAGTGTGTCTTCGTCGAGTCGGGCCGCGCCACCGTCGAGACGGTCTTCGGCCGGCTCGACGCGCGACCCGGTGACTACGCGGTGATCCCGCGGGGTACGACGCACCGCTGGCTTCCGGTCGATGGCGAGCCGTTGCGCGTCTACGCGATCGAGGCGGCGAGCCACATCGGTGCGCCGCGCCGTTACTTGTCGCGCAACGGGCAGTTCCTCGAGCACTCGCCGTACTGCGAGCGCGACCTGACTGCACCCAGCGAGCCGCTGCTTGCGGACGGAGCCGACGTCGAGGTGTACGTGAAGCACCGGGCGGGCGCCGGCGTCGGCGGCACGGTCTACACGCAGCAGACCCATCCGTTCGACGTCGCCGGGTGGGACGGCTGCATGTATCCCTACACGTTCAACGTCGCCGATTTCGAACCGATCACCGGCCGGATCCATCAGCCGCCGCCGGTCCACCAGGTCTTCGAGGCCACGAACCTCGTGGTCTGCAACTTCGTGCCCCGCAAGGTCGACTACCACCCGGATGCGATCCCGGTGCCCTACTACCACTCGAACGTCGACAGCGATGAAGTGATGTTCTACTGCGGCGGCGACTACGAGGCACGCAAAGGGTCGGGCATCGGGCTCGGGTCCGTCTCGCTGCACCCGGGCGGCTTCACGCACGGACCGCAACCGGGCGCCGTGGAGCGCAGCCTCGGCGTCGAGTCGTTCGACGAGCTCGCCGTGATGGTCGACACCTTCCGCCCGCTCGAGATGGGGCCGGGCGCATCCGCGTGTGAAGACGCCACCTACGCCTGGAGCTGGGCCCGCTGAGCGAATGCCACCCGCTGGGCGTCTACAGCCGAGACGGCGGCGCGAAGCGGATCGGAGTGCGCGCAGCGGACGGGGTCTTGGACCTCGCCGATGCGGCGAAGCGGCACGGCGTCTCATGGGCGGCGGAGGCAGCCGCCCAGACGCTGAACCCGCTGTTGGCGGCCGGCCCGCAAGTCTGGGCCGAGCTTCGCGAGGTCGTCCCGCAGCTCGACGGTCCGACGTACCCGCTGTCCGAGGTCAGGCTGCACCTGCCGTTCGACGTCGCGGACTACGTCGACTTCTACGCCAGCGAGCACCACGCCGCTCGGCTGGGCCGCCTCTTCCGGCCCGGTCAGGATCCGCTTCCGCCGGCCTGGCGAGACCAACCGCTGGGCTACCACGGCCGCTCCGGGACGGTCGTCGTCTCGGGCACACCGGTACGTCGTCCGCGCGGTCGGTTCCGCACTGCGAACGGCGACGTCGTGACAGGTCCGACACAACGCCTCGATGTCGAGGCCGAGGTCGGGTTTGTCGTCGGTGTTCCGTCGGTGCTCGGCACGAGTGTGCCGGGGGAGAGGTTCGCCGAACACGTCTTCGGCGCCGTGCTCGTCAACGACTGGTCGGCGCGTGACATCCAGGCGTTCGAGACCGTTCCCCTCGGGCCGTTCCTCGGGAAGTCCTTCCAGACATCGGTCTCATCGTGGGTGACGCCGCTGGCGGCCCTCGAGCCGTCCGGCTTCGACATCCAGCTGGAGCTGCGCGTGAACGGGCAGCTGCTGTCGCGTCCGCCGTACCGGTCGATGTCCTGGACCCCGGCGCAGATGCTTGCGCATCTCACGTCGAACGGGGCGTCGCTGCGTACCGGCGACTTGTTCGCCTCGGGGACGGTCAGCGGGCCGGGCGACGACGAGGTGGGCTCCCTGATCGAGCTTCCGGGTCAGCCGTTCCTCGCCGATGGCGACGAGGCGGTGATCACCGCATCCGCGCCGGACGGGCAGGGCGGCCGGCTCGATCTGGGTGAAGTCCGCGGGACGGTTCAGCCGGCCTAGCCGGGTGAGCGGACGATCGCCTTGAGAGCGGCGTCGATGTGCTTGTTGGCTGTCGTGATGCTGCGAACCCTGCTGAACTCGAACGAGAAGATCACGAACCGGTCGCCTGCCGTCTCGGTGTAGCCGGACAGGCTCGTGATGTGCGTCAACGTGCCGGTCTTGGCGTGCACCTTGTGCTTCACGCGCGGTCCGCACATCCGGTAGCGCAGGGTGCCACCGGCCTTGCACGAGGTAGCGAGACCGTCGTACACGACCTTGTACGTCAACGGCATCGAGGGAAGCTTCGCCAGCCACGCGACGAAGGTGCCGGGCGTCTCGCGGTTCGCGTAGGACAGCCCGGAGCCGTCCTCGAGTCGGCCGACCGGTAGACCGTTGCGGCGAGCGAAGCCGCGGATCCCGGCGATGCCGCTCTGGCGGCTGCCATGACCTGAGTCCTGGTAGCCGATCTCGCGCAGCATCATCTCCGCGTAGTAGTTGATCGACTCGCTGAGCGTCATCTTCACGATTGCCGACAGCGGCCGCGACGCGTGCCGTGCGAGCTCGAAGGCGGAGCCGGTGGCAGGGCCGACGTGGGTGCCCCCGGTGATGTGAATGCCGGCCTTCTTGAGCGCGGTGCGCCACAAGCGCGCGTTGGCGTGGCTCGGGTTCGCGAGGAACGGCCGGCTCGATCGCCAGTTGTCGTTGTTGACGCTGAAGGCATCGACCGCGCCGGACTCGCCGGGCAGGAACGAGTGCTTCCAGCCCGGCGCGAGTGTGCCGTGGGAGTACCGGGAGTCGTCGACGACCAGGCGGCCGGTGACGCTGCGAAGCCCGCTTGCGTGCAGCCGGTGGGCGAGCCGGGCGAGGTTGTGCGTGGTGAGTGTCGGATCACCGGAGCCGATGAGGTTCAGGTCGCCGGCGAGCACACCGTCGACAGGGGTGGTCGCGCTCATCACCCGTGTGACGTAGTGGTAGCTGGGGCCGACCATCGAGACCAGGGTCATGGCCGTGAGGATCTTCTCGTTGCTTGCCGGGGCGCTTGCTCGGTTCGGGTGAGACGCGATGTCGCCCAGGCCGGCGATGGTGATCTTGTAGTGATGGTGTGCCGCAGTGCTTCCGCGCAGAGCCCTGTGAACCCGGGCGGCGATTCGCTGCAGCGCCTCACCTGCGCTCGGTGAAGGGCTCGAGGTCGGCGATGCCGACGCCGAGGCGGTGGGAGACGTCGACGGCGACGGTGTGGGCGCGGCGGCGAGCTCAGGCGTCCCGCCGAGTACGCCGGACGCGACCGCGGCTGCGAGGAGCACAACGAGTCTGCGGGGGGCCATAGGCCACCTACCGTATGTCGACATGGACGACGTCTCCGATCCCGAGGTCGGTGTCGGCCCGCATCCGAGGCCGTGGCCGGAGGACCCGAAGTACGACGTCGAGCTGCTCCGCCACGGCGACCGTCGCAACGTGGTCGACCGCTACCGCTACTGGTCGAATGAAGCGATCGCCGCCGATCTGGCGTTACATCGCCGCGCTTTCCATGTCGCGATCGAGAACTGGCAGCACGACTTCAACATCGGGACGATCGTGCGTAACGCGAATGCCTTCCAGGCTGCGGCTGTCCACATCGTCGGAAACCGGCGCTGGAACCGCCGCGGCGCGATGGTCACCGACCGGTACGTCGACGTACGGCATCACCCGACGATCGGCGCGCTGACGTCGTGGGCTGCTGAGGCGGAGCTGGCGCTGATCGGCATCGACCTGCTACCGGGTTCGGTGAGCATCGTCGGGGCCGAGCTGCCACGGCGCTCCGTCCTGCTGTTCGGTCAAGAGGGACCGGGTCTGTCGCGAGCCGCGCGGGAGGCATGCTCCGCGGTGCTGCACATCCCGCAACACGGCTCGACGAGGTCGATCAACGCAGGAGTCGCCAGTGGCATCGCCATGTACGAGTGGCTGCGGCGCCACGAACCGAGGTAGCGCAGCGCCGCAGGCGCTAGCGAACCGTGCAGCGGGCGGGAAGCACGTTGAGCGCGATCGGGTAGGCGCGGCAGATCGGTGGTCGGTCGTCGTGCGCAGTGCACAGCCGGCTGGCCGGGTCGAACCGGTCGCACTGGTAGGCGTGCATCCCGCCACTTCGCTCACCCGTAGCAGTCCAATGAGCCGCCGCGAAAGCGAGGTCGTCAGACCGGGTCGTTCCGGCCGACTGCCGGATGTCAGCAGGACCGAGCGGGTACCAGATCGGGTCGCAGCAGTCGCCGCACGCCGTACAGCTCCCGACCACTCCGGCAGGATAGGACCGTGGTCACCATTCCCGAGTGGTTGTCGAGCACGGTTGCCTCCGACGCGACGGGCGGCGAGGGCGTCCTCGGCGAGCAGATCCGCCCGATCTCGCCGGCGCGAACCGCCGTCGGGCCGGCGCTGGTCGTGGAGCTGTCGCGCAACGACAACCTCGCGATGAAGGAAGTGCCGGCCGCTGTCCCCGCACCTGGGACTGTGCTGGTGGTCGGCGGTGCAGCCGGCTCGAGGACAGCGGTCCTCGGCGACCTCGTGGCGAGGGAGCTGCTTGCTGCCGGCGTCATCGCGGTCGTGACGGACGGACCGATTCGAGACTCGCAAGCCGTGGCTGAGCTGGGGTTGGCCGTCTGGGCGAAGGGCACGACTCCGACCGCGTCGGCCAAGAACGGCCCCGGCCGGGTAGGTGGAGAGGTCGATATTGCCGGGGTGAGGGTCAATGACGGTGATCTCGTCGTCGCCGATGCCGACGGCGTGGTGGTCTGGCCTGCCGCGCAGCTCGACGCGCTTGTCGACAAGGCCCAGGCCAAGCAGCGTGCCGACGAGCAGCGCCTCGCCGCCCTGACCAAGGGCTGAGCGCCGCGGGTGCTTGCTCGCTACCGCGAGGTTCTCCGCGAACCGCACGTCGCACGACTGCTGTTCACCGCGCTCGTAGGCCGCCTGCCGCAGGGCATGTCCGGGCTCGCCATCCTCTTGCTCCTGACCCCGTCGGTCGGCTACGCCAAGGCGGGGGTGGCAAGCGGGTTGAGCGTCGCGACGGCGGGAGTCGCGAACATCGTCTTGGCGCGGGCCGTCGACGGGTTCGGTGTGCGTACGACGCTGCTCCCGGCGGCGACGGCGTACGCCGTGTTCGCGATAGCGCTGGCCGACGTCTCCAACCGCGGATACGCCCCGGCACTCGGGCTCTGCGGGGTGTTGGGGCTCGCCTCGGCGCCCATCTCCTCGGTGTCGCGGGGCATGTGGCCGTCGTTGCTGGGCGAGGAACGGGCGCAGGTGCTGTACGGCCTCGAGGCGACGGCCCAGGAGCTCGTCTTCATCGTGGGACCGGCGGGCGTCGCGCTGATCGCCGGCCTGGCCGGACCGCGGGCGGCGATCGTCACCAGCGGCGTGCTCGGGCTGCTCGGCGTCATCGGCTTCGTGACCGCGCCGACCTTCCGGGAGACGACTCGCAGCCGTCACGACTTCGAGGCACGGGCCTCGCTCCTGCGGACCAGAGTCCTCACCTACTCGGTCGTCGGAGTAGCCCTGACGATCGGCTTCTCGATGACGGAGATCGCAACCGTGGCCTTCGTCGGCGGCCGGCACGCCTCGGCTGCCTCAGGTGCGGTCCTCGCGATCTGGAGTGTCGGCTCACTCATCGGAGGTCTCGCGTTCGGCGCCGGGGCGGCTCAGGTCACCGACCGCGGGTTGGCGCTCTGGGTCGCCATCGCGGGAGCCGGCCTCTGGATCGCGACCGCCGCCCCGGGCAAGGTCGGCCTGGCCGTCATCCTGTTCGGGAGCGGGGCGGCCATAGCGCCTGCCCTTGCCCGGCTCTACACGCGGCTGGGCGCGGTGGCGCCGTCGGCCTCGGCCACCGAGTCCTTCGGGTGGCTCGCGGTCGGCCTGCAGGTCGGGTCGTCGCTCGGGGCTGCGCTGGGCGGCCTCTCGGTGGAGGGCATCGGAGCGCGGTGGACGTTTGCACTGTCGGGAACCGCAGCGCTGTCCGGCGTGCTCGTGGTCCGGGTAGCGTCGTACGGTGTCGAACGACAAGTTGCGGATCAAGATGCTCCATGACCGGGTCCTGGTCAGCCTTGACGCATCCGAAGGCGAGCGGCGGTCGACCGGCGGCATCGTGATCCCGGCTACCGCCAAGATGGGGCACCGGCTCGCGTGGGCCGAGGTCGTCGCGATCGGCCGATCGGTGCGCACGATGGAGGTCGGCGATCGGGTCCTCTTCGACCCCGAGGAGCGCGCTGAGGTTGAGCTGCACGGCTCCGGCTACGTCCTTCTTCGCGAGCGCGACATCCACGCCGTGGCCGCCGAGCGGCTCGAGGACACCGAAGCCGCGCCCGGCCTCTACCTTTAGCCGGCAGGAGTCGCGCAAGGGAACGCCGAAGTCGACTACCCATGCGCCGCGCACTATCGCTCTGTACCGCTGTTGCAGTCGCCCTCCCGCTGTACGTCGCGACCGCCGCGCCAGCGGCGCAAGCGAAGCCGGCGGCCAAGCACTGGGTGAACCACGACCGTGACGCGTGGGGCGGCGCGGCCGGGCAGAGCGTCACCGACGCGCTGACGAACCCGCAGGGCTGCGACCCGATCGATCCGGCGCAGTGCATGCTGCCGTACCCCAATGACTGGTTCACCAAGAGCGATCCGGCGAGCGCGACCGGCCGCCGGCTGAACCTGAATGCGCTCGCGATGCCTCGCGGCGTCACCGGCCTGCCGATCCTCCCGGCCGAGTGGAACAAGAGCGACGGCTTCAGCGCCGGCTCCGAGCTGCTCACGGTCGTCCCCGGGATGACGCGGAACGCCGACCTCGCAAAGTCCCGGTTGCCGACCGACGTCGACCTGGCCGTCAACGACAAGCCCAACCTCGGCGTCGTCCTGTTCGACGCGACCACCGGCCGCAAGTGGCCGGTGTGGGCGGAGATCGACCACTACACGACGGAGGCCGGGCTGCTGCCGGCCGGCACGACGAGCCCGGTCCAGCAGGACCTGATGATCCACCCGGCCATGAACCTCCTGGACGGCCATCGTTACATCGTCGGGTTGCGCCACCTGGTCACCAACAACGGCAGCCTCGCGAAGCAGTCCGCCGGGTTCTCGAAGTACGTGCAGGGCTACCTGCACCACACGACGGGAGGCGACCCGCACGCGGCACACATGAACGGTGTCCTCGCCAACCTGAAGCAAGCCGGCTGGAAGATCAGCAACAGCCCGAAGGACCTGTTCCTCGCGTGGGACTTCACGACTGCCTCTTCGCAGAGTGTTGCAGGGCGGCTGCTGTCGATTCGCGACGATGCGTTCGAGCAGCTCGGAATGACCAAGGCGGAGATCGACGCGGGCAAGGTCACCGGCCGGGCGCCGTCATTCAAGATCACATCGGTCAAGAACTACACACGGAAGCAGAACCCGGAGATCGCGCGCGAGATCCACGGCACCTTCACCGTGCCGTGCTACATCACGCCGACCTGTTCGGTGCCGGTGAAGTGTGAGCAGATTCCCGAGAGTCCGTTCGACGACTGCCCGTCGCCGGGCGTCTTCGCCTACAAGGACCCGACCGATCCGGACTCCGAGCCGATCCAGGCGCCGGGCGGACAGACCTACGACGCCGCCTTCACCTGCAACGTCGGCCAGACCGGGTTCCACTCGGGCCGGATGTATCGCCCAGTGGAATATGGCCACGGCTTGTTCGGTGGCCGGGGCGAGGTCGGCTCCTCACCGCAGCGCGAGATGGCGAACCGCGAGGGCATGCTCTACTGCGCGGTCAACTGGTTCGGGTTCGCGAACGCCGACGTTCCCAATGCGATCCTCGCGCTGTCCAACCTCTCGCTGTTCCCGATCCTGGCCGACCGGACGCTGCAGGGCGAGCTCAACTTCCTCTACCTGGCGCGACTGCTGATTCATCCGTTGGGCTTCGCCTCGAGCAGCGCGTTCAAGCGCGGCGGAAAGACCTTCATCAACCTGCACGACGGGGTCTATTACGACGGCAACAGCCAGGGCGGGATCTACGGCGGGACCGTGTGCGCCGTGTCGATCGACGTACGGCACTGCGCCCTCGGCGTCGTCGGCATGAACTACCCGCTGCTGCTGCCGCGGTCAGTCGACTACGTCGCAGATCGCCCGCTCACCCAGCAGGGCGTCGCCCTCCTCGAGTCGCTGGTGAGCGATCCGACGGGCTTTGACCCGGGCAACGTCCTCGACTACGTCGGCTACTCGAACATCCTCGATACGTTCTATCCGGACCAGGCGCAGCGTCAGCTGACCCTCGACATCCTGTCGACCCTCTGGGACCGCGATGACCCGGATGGCTACGCGGGCCACATGACGTCGTCGGCGGTGGGCGGGCTGCTGCGCGACTGCACTGGACTCGGCGTCGTACCGGTCGCGAAAGTCAACAAGGTCTGCCCGGTCGCGACGCCCGACCACCACGTTCTGCTGCAGGTGGCGTGGGGTGATCACCAGGTCGCGAACATCACGGCGTTCGACGAGGCGCGGACCATTGGTGCGCGTGCCGTGGGCTCCCCGGCGACCTCCAACAAGATCGGCAGCGGGGACGCGCTGCTGGCGAGCCGGCGGTGTAGCAAAGAGCCGCACCACAACCGGGTCAACGCCCCCGCCGACGGCAACTACTGCTGGAAGGCGTCATCGGTCTTCTGGAACCTCAAGCCGATCAAGCACTATCCGTACGACGGCTCAGCGATCGTGATCTTCGACGGTGGTCATCCGAACAAGGACCTGCCGTTCTCGACCGACCCGCCGTCGCCATCGGACATCCCGCAGCCCGACACGGAGACCAACCACGACCCGCACGAGGGCCCCCGGCGGGCGTGCGCGGCGCAGGACCAGAAGAGCGCCTTCTTCCACAAGCATCGCGGGTATGTGACCGCACCGAAGCAGACGTTCACCACCGGTCACAAGCCGGCCGGGCCGCCGTACTTCGACGGCAACTTCAAGGGGGTCTGCTCTCAGCCGTAGCCGTGCCGAGTTCGTGAAGGGTTACCAGTAGCCCGCTACTCGAAACCCCTCACGAGCCAGGGCACGCCGGGCACCTCTTGAAGCGTCCCGGCCAGCCTTGCTGCTTGAGCACCTGAGCTTGTTGGGCGGCTACCTCGCACCCCCGGTCCACGATGTCCGCCCACCCGTAGCGGAGATGTCGAAGTCTCGCCAGCTCGCTGCGGTTGTCGCGCCGCATGTCTCGCCACTGCTCACGCGCCGCATCGTGCCCGAGCCGCCCATCGAGCTCGATGTGGACGCCGTACTCGCGGATGAGCACGTCGAGGTATTCCGCGCCGTCGCCAAGGCGGCGCCACTGTCGCTCGCCTTGCGGGAGGCCATGTCTCCGACGCAAGCGCGCGTCGCGAATCTCGAGTGGTGAGTGCGCCCCGGCGGCGAGGTCGGGGAGGGCCTCAAGGACGATCTTTCGCCAACGCGTCTTCGGAAGGTCCTTGATCAGCTTGCGAAGCCGCTCGGCATCCGTTTGCCGCCCG
>DASZTL010000053.1:0-11221 GCA_035548055.1 Mycobacteriales bacterium
CTGTCGAGCCAGGAGTACCCGGGTGACGACGTACCGGTCGTGCGCATCTCGGCGCTGAAGGCGCTCGAGGGCGACGGCGAGTGGGCCGACAAGATCCTCGAGCTGATGAACGCCGTCGACGAGGCGATTCCGGACCCGGTCCGCGAGATCGAGAAGCCGTTCCTCATGCCGATCGAGGACGTGTTCACGATCACCGGTCGTGGCACGGTCGTCACCGGGGAACTCGTACTGGTTGAGCAGCTCGCGGACCTCGAGCTCGACGAGCTCCAGGATCTCCTCGTCGTCGACCATGTCGGCCTTGTTCAGGGCCACCACGATGTACGGCACGCCGACCTGGCGGGCCAGGAGCACGTGCTCCTTGGTCTGCGGCATCGGGCCGTCGGTCGCGGCGACCACCAGGATCGCGCCGTCCATCTGGGCGGCACCGGTGATCATGTTCTTGATGTAGTCCGCGTGACCGGGGCAGTCCACGTGCGCGTAGTGCCGCTTCTCGGTCTGGTACTCGATGTGTGCGATCGAGATCGTGATGCCGCGCTGCTTCTCCTCCGGCGCCTTGTCGATCTCGTCGAACGGCGTGAAGGGGTTCAGCTCGGGGTACTTGTCGTGCAGAACCTTCGAGATGGCCGCGGTCAGCGTGGTCTTGCCATGGTCGATGTGACCGATGGTGCCGATGTTGACGTGCGGCTTGGTCCGCTCGAACTTGGCCTTCGCCACTGCTGTCCCTCCTAGGACGGGTTTCCTAGAGCCCCACGCAAACGTTCGCTGCGCTCACGTTCCGCGGGGCCCCGTGTCTTCTGGTCGCTTTCCGAGTTACTCGCCGTGGGCCTTCGCGATGATCTCCTTCGCCACATTGCCGGGAACCTCGGCGTAGGAGTCGAACTGCATGCTGTAGCTCGCTCGGCCCTGCGTCTTTGACCGGAGGTCGCCGACGTAGCCGAACATCTCTGACAGCGGGACCGTGGCACGGACGATGCGGTTGCCACCGCGCTCGTCCATCGCCTGGATCTGGCCGCGCCGTGAGTTGAGGTCGCCGATCACGTCACCCATGAAGTCCTCAGGAGTCGTGACCTCGACGGCCATCAGCGGCTCCATCAGTACGGGGTCCGCCTTGCGTGCGGCCTCCTTGAACACCATGGAGCCGGCGATCTTGAACGCGAGCTCCGAGGAGTCGACCTCGTGGTAGGCGCCGTCCTTCAGCGTCACCTTGACGTCGACCATCGGGTAGCCGGCGAGAACACCGAACTCCATGGCTTCCTGGCAACCGGCATCGACCGACGGGATGTACTCCCGCGGGATGCGACCACCGGTGACCTTGTTCTCGAACTCGTAACCGCCGCCGCTGTCCTCGCCGTCGCCGTGGCTGGGCTCGAGGTCGATGAGCACCTTCGCGAACTGACCGGAACCACCGGTCTGCTTCTTGTGCGTGTACTCGACGCTCTCGACGCGCTTGCGGATCGTCTCGCGGTAGGCAACCTGCGGCTTGCCGACGTTGGCCTCGACGCTGAACTCGCGGCGCATGCGGTCGACCAGCACCTCGAGGTGCAGCTCGCCCATGCCGGCGATGATCGTCTGGCCGGTCTCCTCGTCGGTGCGGACCTGGAAGGTCGGGTCCTCATCCGAGAGCCGCTGGATAGCGGTCGACAGCTTCTCCTGGTCGGCCTTCGTCTTCGGCTCGATCGCGACGTGGATGACGGGCGCCGGGAAGTCCATCGACTCGAGGATCACCGGCTTGGCGGTGTCGCACAGCGTGTCGCCGGTGGTGGTGTCCTTCAGACCGACGACAGCGACGATGTCACCGGCGCTGATCCCCTCACGCGGTTCCTGCTTGTTCGCGTGCATCTGGTAGATCTTGCCGATCCGCTCCTTGCGGCCCTTGGTGCTGTTGAGCACCTCGCTGCCGGAGGCGAGCTTGCCGGAGTAGACCCGGATGTAGGTCAGCTTGCCGAAGAACTTGTCGCTCATGATCTTGAACGCCAATGCCGAGAACGGCTCGTTGTCGTCCGCGTGACGCTCGACGACGACGTCGGAGTCTTTGACGTCGTGACCCTTGATCGACTCGATGTCGAGTGGGCTGGGGAGGTAGTCCACGATCGCGTCGAGCATGGGCTGCACGCCCTTGTTCTTGAACGCGGTGCCGCAGAGAACCGGATTGAGCTTGCCGGCGATGGTGGCGCGGCGAATGCCGGCCTTCAACACGTCGAGCTCGGGCTCCTGGCCCTCGAGGTAGAGCTCCATGATCTCGTCGTCGTTCTCGGCGAGGGTCTCGAGCAGCTTCTCGCGCCACTCGCGCGCGGCCTCGGCGTGGTCGCTCGGGATCGAGACGATGTCGTACGTCGAACCCTTGTCATCCGACTGCCAGAGCAGGCCCTTCATCTGGACGAGGTCGATGACGCCCTTGAAGTCCCCCTCGACGCCCCACGGCAGCTGGGTCACGAGCGGCGTCGCGTTGAGGCGCGTGACGATCATCTCGACGCAGCGGTGGTACTCGGCGCCGACCCGGTCCATCTTGTTGACGAAGCAGATGCGCGGTACGCCGTACCGGTCCGCCTGGCGCCACACCGTCTCTGACTGCGGCTCGACACCGGCGACGGCGTCGAAGACGGCGACGGCTCCGTCGAGCACTCGCAGCGAGCGCTCGACCTCGACCGTGAAGTCGACGTGGCCGGGGGTGTCGATGATGTTGATGGTGTGGTCGTTCCACGAGCAGGTCGTCGCGGCCGAGGTGATGGTGATGCCGCGCTCTTGCTCCTGCTCCATCCAGTCCATCGTGGCTGCGCCCTCGTGGACCTCACCGATCTTGTAGTTGATGCCGGTGTAGTACAGGACGCGCTCGGTCGTGGTGGTCTTGCCCGCGTCGATGTGCGCCATGATCCCGATGTTCCGGGTATTGGCGAGAGCGGATGCCACGGCGGTCGTCACTGCTGTTCCTTTTCTCTACTCGTACGTCTGGGACGCCGACTACCAGCGGTAGTGGGCGAATGCCTTGTTGGACTCGGCCATCTTGTGCGTGTCCTCGCGCCGCTTCACGCTGGCGCCGAGACCGTTGCTCGCGTCGAGCAGCTCGTTCATCAGGCGCTCGGTCATCGTCTTCTCACGGCGCTGCCGTGAGTAGCTGACCAGCCAGCGCAGCGCGAGGGTCGTGCTGCGGCCCGGGCGCACCTCGACCGGGACCTGGTAGGTCGCCCCACCGACGCGGCGGCTCTTCACCTCGATCGCCGGCTTGACGTTGTCGAGCGCGCGCTTGAGCGTCACGACCGGGTCGGTGCCGGTCTTCTCACGGCAGCCCTCGAGGGCGTCGTAGACGATGCGCTGTGCGAGTGAGCGCTTGCCGCCGGTGAGCACCTTGTTGACCAGCGAGGTGACGATGGGCGAGCCGTAGACCGGGTCGGAGATGACCGGGTGCTTCGCCGCAGGGCCCTTACGAGGCATCTCTTACTTCTCCCGCTTCGCGCCGTAGCGGCTACGTGCCTGCTTGCGACCGCGGACACCCTGGGTGTCGAGCGAACCGCGGATGATCTTGTAGCGAACGCCGGGCAGGTCCTTCACACGGCCGCCGCGGACGAGCACGATCGAGTGCTCCTGGAGGTTGTGACCGACGCCGGGGATGTAGGCCGTGACCTCGATCCCGCTGGTGAGACGGACGCGCGCGACCTTGCGGAGTGCGGAGTTCGGCTTCTTCGGCGTCGTCGTGTAGACGCGCGTGCAGACGCCACGACGCTGCGGGCTGCCCTTCAGCGCCGGCGTCTTGGTCTTGCCGATCTTGTCCTGCCGGCCCTTCCGGACCAGCTGAGAGATCGTGGGCACTCGCCGTACTCCTCGCGTTCGTTACTGCTTGATCGTTGATCCGTCCCCGACCCACGCGGTCGGGCGTGTCGTGCACTCCGCGCTCCACCCGCGCCGAAATCGGCGATAGGTTTCGTTCGGAGGTTCCGGCACCCTGCCCCGCGCGGGTACCGCGCCAGTCACGGTCGTGCCAGCCATACGTACGACTGCGCCCAGATCGCTCCAGGCACAAGAAGACACCCTAGCCGAGCGTGCTCCAGCCGGTCAAAAAGCCAAGATCACGGTAGTGGGTCAGTTTGAGGTATGGGAATTGTCGTAGCCGACTGCGACGCTTCTACAAGTGCGAACGCAGGCGAACGGGTACCGTTCGTAGCAGATGAGCAGGTGTGGCATGTCTGTCCGTTTTGAGAAGATCAGCGCTTCTGAGTCTTGGAAGATCTTCGATGACGCTGCTCATCGGCTCCTCCACATTGATGGTGCGACGTTCGCGGAGCGCTGGGACGACGGCGAGTACGCCGACGACGCTGACACGGACGTGATGAAGGTCGCCATGCTGCGGCCAAGTGGCAGGTAAGGACCCTTCTGCCGCTGTAAAGGCGTTCATCGAGCCGATCAAGTCCGCGCTCGGTTGCTTCGCCACGGGTTCGGTGCTCGCGGACAGCTACGACCCCGCGACTGAGGGCATTCTGTCGCTCAATGGCGGTAAGCCGACCAAGCTCCTAGGCGGCGCGAAGGTCGAGCTGTCCTTCTCGATGCGGTATTGGATCGTGGAATCGGACGCGCCCGGGCGCGGGCCGTGGAAGGTCACGACAGCCGGCTATATGTACGAGCTACGACAGGACGGCAAGACCCTCTACGAGTACCACTGGCACCCGATCTCCGAATCGCACGAAACGTTGCCCCACCTTCATTGCGCCAAGCTCGGGAAGCTCCACGTCCCAACCGGACGGATCATGATTGAGGACGTGTTGAAGCTCGCGGTGAGCCTCGGGGCTAAACCGCGGAATGCCACGTCGTGGCGAGACATCGACGGTCAGAACCGAAAAAAGTTCGAGCGAGGAGCGACGTGGGGAGTCGGACCAGCCCCGGTCCCACGAGCCGTGACAGTCGCTCAGACGCCTAAGCGAGCCGTCCGCGCACGCCGGAGCTCGGCCCTGACAATCTCTTAGGCGGGGAGCTTGTAGTCGAGCAGGCCCACGATGTCCTCCAGCGTCCACACCCGGTTCGCTTTGCCGGCTGCCATCGCCGGGGTCGTCTTGCGGCCACCGTTGGCCTTGGTGAGCGTCTGATGCGGCCGGGCGAAGTTGTAGTAGACGAAGTGCAGGCTCACGGCTGCGGCCAGGTTCTCAACCTTCTTGCAGATCACGCTCGCCAGCACACCCGCAAGCAATGTGGCATTGCATCGGCATTTGAGCCCCAAATGACCCGATCTGCGAGGGCAATGCCACATTGCTTGCGGCAAAGCGGGTCGGCAGGCGGGGGCCCTAGTCTGACGACTCCTTGGCCCCGTTGGCTCTGATCTCGCGGTAGATCGGCCGGCAGAAGATCGCGATCAGGCCCAGCGCGACCAACAACGCCGCCTCGTCGAACGGACCAGGAACCGGCAGTAGTCCCATCACCAGCAGCCAACGAATGGGGCGCGGGATGCGCGGATCGCGGGCGAGTGCCTTCAGGGTCCGCAGCAACACCTTGAGCCGGGCCATCCGCTCGAGGCTAGGTCCCGAGGCTCACAGCGGACTTTCAGGGTGTTCATCCATGCTCCAGCGAGGGAGAAGGGGGTCGCTTCGATGGGGGTCGTCTTGGAATGGATCGAGCGTCGCGCCGGACTCATCGGCGTCGGTGCCATCGTGGTCGCCGCGGTCGCGCTGGGGGTCGCGGTCGGGACCGCCGGCACCCACGCACCCGACCGGGTACGGCATGTCGTCGGACCAGCACTCGCCGAGCGGTTCGGCGGGCCCGGGCTCGGGAGTGGCCAGATGCCACGCCGGTACCTTGCTGGCCCCGAGCTCCCCCGCCCCGGCGGACAGTTGTTGCACCGGCTCGGTGGCGTGCCCGGCCGCGTCCCGGCGCCGCTCGCGCCCGGTGGCGCGCTGCACGGCGAGCTGACGATGTCCGCCCCGAGCGGGGGCTACCAGACGGTCGATTTCCAGCGCGGCACCGTGACCAACATCAGCTCGAGCTCGCTGACCGTGAAGAGCGCCGACGGCTTCACCAGGACCTACACGATCACCAAGTCGCTGGCGAGCGGGGTCTCGAAAGGCGACGAGGTTCAGCTTCGCGCGACGGTCTCCGCCGGCAAGCTCACGGTCACCGCCCTCGCTGCGCTCCGCCAGGCGAAACGGTAATCATCGACGGGTGCCAGGCACCCGACCCACCCGCGACCAGCTCGTCGCGTCGTACGGCACGACGATCCCCGACCTCGGTGGTCCGGACACGCAGATCCTCCTCGTCGGCATCAACCCGTCGCTGTTCTCGGGCTGGTCCGGGCACCATTTCGCCCGGCCAGGAAACCGGCTTTGGCGCACCTTGCACCTGTCCGGGCTGACCCCCGTACTGCTCGACCCGGGCGACGAACCCGGCATCCAGGCGGCTGGGCTTGGCATTACGAACCTCGTCGCACGAGCGACGGCTCGCGCCGACGAGCTCACCAGCGACGAGCTCCGAGCGGGCGTCGAGCGTCTGCGGAGCCTGGTGCGGCGCTGGCAGCCCGACTTCGTCGCCTTCCTCGGCATCTCGACGTACCGAATCGCCTTCGCGACCCCCAAGGCAACAGTCGGCGAGCAGCCGGTCGACTTCGAGGGGGCGAGGGTCTGGGTCCTCCCGAACCCGAGCGGTCTCAACGCGAGCTACCAGCAGCCCGCGCTCACCTCGGCGTACGCCGAGCTGCGGCAGGCTGCGGCTCGTTAGACGCTGACCCCCGGCGTCGGGCTCCCCGACCCGGTGGTGACCGCCGCGATGATGCCGATCACGTCCAGCAGCAGCACCACGATGCCGATCGACAAGCCGGCGATCGCCAGGCCGCGCCCACGCTGGCCGAGTCGCGGGATCTGCTGCAGCCCGATCGCACCGAAGATGATGCCGAGCAACGGGCCGATGACCAGCAGGAGGATCCCGACCAAGGAGCAGACCAACGACGCGATGGCGAATCCGTTGGTGTCCTGCGGCCTGGGGTAGCCGTAGCCACCGTGGCCGGGCAAGCCCGACGGGTCGGGCGGTGCCGCGCCGTACGGCGGCGGCTGGGGTTGCCAACCCGGCGGCGCGGGCGGCGGCATCCAGCTCGGATGCCCCTGGTCACTCATCCCACCAGTGTCGGACCTTTTCTCGGTGATCTTGACGTTGTGCGCCCGTCAAGGCCCCTGATGGGCGCACAACGTCAAGATCACCGCGGACGTGGGTGAGGGCCCCCGGCATCGCCGGAGACCCCTCAACCCACTTGTCCTAGCGGTAGTTGCCGCTGCCGTAGTCCGTGCCGTATCCACCGGGACGCTGGCCGAAGCTGTAGTCCTCGAGCGGAACCGCCTCGCCGGTGCCCTGACCGAAGTCATAGCCCGCGTCGTCGTACGGCATCATCGTGTACACCGCAGCCTTGGCCTCCTCGGTGGGCTCCACCCGGACGTTGCGGTACCGGTTGATGCCGGTGCCCGCCGGGATGAGCTTGCCGATGATGACGTTCTCCTTGAGGCCCAGCAGCGAGTCCGAGCGGGCGTGAATCGCCGCGTCGGTGAGCACCCGGGTGGTCTCCTGGAAGGACGCCGCCGACAGCCACGACTCGGTCGCGAGCGAGGCCTTCGTGATGCCCATGAGCACCGGCCGGCCGGCAGCAGGCGTGCCGCCCTCGGCCACCACGCGGCGGTTCTCCTCCTCGAACTTCGGACGCTCCGCGAGCTCGCCCGGAAGCAGCTCGGTGTCGCCCGACTCGAGGATGTTCACCCGCTTCAGCATCTGACGAATGATGATCTCGATGTGCTTGTCATGGATGGTCACGCCCTGCGAGCGGTAGACCTCCTGCACCTCCTTGACGAGGTGCAGCTGGACCGCGCGCGGGCCGAGGATGCGCAGCACCTCGTGCGGGTCGACCGCACCGGCGTGCAACTGGTCGCCGACCTCGACGTGCTGTCCTTCCTCGACGCGCCACTGACCACGAGCGCGCTCTGACTCCGCGTCGTACCAGCGCCAGGCGAGCATCCGCTTCGACAGCGGGTACTCGACCGGCTCGCCACCATCGTCAGGCGTGACGACGAAGTTCGCCGACTTGTCGGTCTCGGCGATGCTGACCCGACCGGCCACTTCGCTGATCGGCGCGCGACCCTTGGGCTGGCGAGCCTCGAAGAGCTCGACCACACGCGGCAGACCGTGGGTGATGTCCTCACCCGCGACACCACCGGTGTGGAAGGTACGCATCGTCAGCTGGGTGCCGGGCTCACCGATGGACTGGGCGGCGATGATGCCGACGGCCTCGCCGACATCGACGGTCTTGCCGGTCGCGAGCGACCGGCCGTAGCACAGACCGCAGATGCCGACCTTGGAGTCGCAGGTGAGCACACTGCGCACCCGAACCTCGGACACGCCCTGGTCGACCAGCTCACCGATGAGTACGTCGCCAAGATCGGCGCCGGCCTCGGCCAGCACCTTCTTGTTGACGACGACGTCCTCGGCGAGGGTGCGCGCGTAGACGCGGGTCTCGACGTTGTCGCGGTCGAGCGTGATCGAGCCGTCGGCCTCCACCGCGATCGGGACCATGATCCCGCGGTCGGTGCCGCAGTCGACCTCGCGCACGATGACGTCCTGGCTGACGTCGACCAGCCGCCGGGTCAGGTAGCCCGAGTCCGCGGTACGAAGCGCGGTGTCGGCCAGACCCTTACGGGCACCGTGCGTGGAGATGAAGTACTCCAGAACGGTCAGCCCCTCGCGGAAGTTCGTCTTGATCGGCCGCGGGATGATCTCGCCCTTCGGGTTCGCGACAAGACCACGCATACCCGCAATCTGCTGAACCTGAAGCATGTTCCCTCGGGCACCAGAACCGACCATCATCTGGATCGGGTTGTCCTTCGGGAAGTTCTCCCGCATCTTCGACGCGACCTCGGTCGTGGCGCGAGTCCAGATCTCGATGAGCTCCTGACGACGCTCGTCGTCGGTGATCACACCGCGCTCGTACTGCTTCTGGACCTTCTCGGCCTGCTCCTCGTAACGACCGAGGATCTCGGCCTTCTCCGGCGGAGTGACGACGTCGGAGATCGCGATCGTTACGCCCGCGCGAGTGGCCCAGTGGAACCCGGCCTCCTTGAGCGCGTCGAGAGTCGCAGCAACCTGCACCTTCGGGTAGCGCTCCGCCAGATCGTTCACGACCTCACCGAGCTGCGCCTTGCGCACCTCGTGGTCGACGAACGGGTAGTCCACCGGCATGGCCTCGTTGAACAGACACCGACCGAGCGTGGTCTCGACCAGCACGGGCTGACCCGGCTCCCAGCCCTCCGGGGCGACCCACGGCCGCTCGTCGGCCTCGACACCACGCAGCACCTCGGGTGCCCCCGACCCGTCACGCGACGCGGGCAGGTCCTCGATGCGGATCTTGACCCGCGCCTGCAGGTCGAGCTCGCCGGTGTCGTAGGCCATGATCGCCTCGGCGACCGAGCCGAACGTCCGACCCTCGCCCTTGCTGCCATCGCGCATCAGCGTGAGGTAGTAGAGGCCCAGGACCATGTCCTGCGTCGGCGAGGTGATCGGGCGGCCGTGCGCCGGGGACAGGATGTTGTTGGACGACAACATCAGGATCCGTGCCTCGGCCTGCGCCTCTGCGGACAGCGGCAGGTGCACCGCCATCTGGTCGCCGTCGAAGTCGGCGTTGAAGGCCGTGCAGACGAGCGGGTGGATCTGGATCGCCTTGCCCTCGACCAGCTGCGGCTCGAACGCCTGGATGCCCAGACGGTGCAGCGTCGGTGCGCGGTTCAGCAACACGGGGTGCTCGGTGATGACCTCTTCGAGGACGTCCCACACCATCGCGTAGCGCGCGGTGCCGCCGGTCGCGCGTTCCACCATGCGCTTCGCGGACTTGATGTTCTGCGCGTGGTTGAGGTCGACCAGCCGCTTCATGACGAACGGCTTGAACAGCTCGAGCGCCATCTGCTTCGGCAGACCGCACTGGTGCAGGCGAAGCTGCGGGCCCACGACGATGACCGAACGGCCGGAGTAGTCGACGCGCTTGCCGAGCAGGTTCTGACGGAACCGGCCCTGCTTGCCCTTGAGCATGTCCGACAGCGACTTCAACGGCCGGTTGCCCGGACCGGTGACCGGACGCCCGCGGCGGCCGTTGTCGAACAGTGCGTCGACGGCCTCCTGCAGCATCCGCTTCTCGTTGTTGACGATGATCTCGGGTGCGCCGAGGTCGAGCAGTCGCTTCAACCGGTTGTTGCGGTTGATGACGCGGCGGTAGAGGTCGTTGAGGTCGCTCGTCGCGAACCGGCCACCGTCGAGCTGCACCATCGGGCGCAGGTCCGGCGGGATGACCGGGACGCAGTCGAGCACCATGCCCATCGGCGAGTTGCGGGTGTTGAGGAACGCGCTGACGACCTTCAGCCGCTTGAGTGCACGCGCCTTCTTCTGGCCCTTGCCGGTGCGGATGGTCTCGCGCAGGCTCTCGGCCTCGGCCTCGAGGTCGAAGGACTCGAGCAGCTTCTTCAGCGATTCGGCACCCATGCCGGCCTCGAAGTACTCGCCCATCGTGCCGGGCACGACGCGCCAGGTGCCGTCCTCGGCCTTGGTGCCCTTGGCGAAGCGGTCGCGAAGCTCGCGGAAGATCCGCTCGTCGGTGATGAGCTGCTTGACGGCGAGGCTCTTGAACGCGTCGAGTACGGCGTCGAGCTCGTCGACGGCGCGCTCGGCGCGGGTGCGGATCTGCTTCATCTCGCGGTCCGCGGAGTCGCGCACCTTGCGGCGCGCGTCTGCCTTGGCGCCCTCGGCCTCGAGCTGCGCGATGTCGGCTTCCTGCCGCTTCGCGCGCGCGTCGATGTCGGAGTTCATCTTGTCGGTGATGCGCGACTTCTCGACCGAGAACTGCGCCTCGACGCTCGCAAGGTCGCGGTGCCGCGCGTCGGCGTCAACCTCGGTGACGAGGTAGCCGGCGAAGTAGATGATCTTCTCGAGGTCCTTAGGCGCCAGGTCCAGCAGGTAGCCGAGCCGGCTCGGAACTCCCTTGAAGTACCAGATGTGGGTCACCGGCGCGGCGAGCTCGATGTGTCCCATCCGCTCGCGGCGCACCTTGGCGCGCGTGACCTCGACGCCGCAGCGCTCGCAGATGATCCCCTTGAAGCGCACCCGCTTGTACTTGCCGCAGTAGCACTCCCAGTCCCGGGTGGGACCGAAGATCTTCTCGCAGAACAAGCCATCCTTTTCCGGCTTGAGCGTGCGGTAGTTGATCGTCTCGGGCTTCTTGACCTCACCG
>DASZTL010000054.1:0-3119 GCA_035548055.1 Mycobacteriales bacterium
ATGCCTGGACCTCGGATCCTGATCGTTGGCGGCGGATACGTCGGTATGTACACGGCGCTTCGGCTGCAGCGCCGGCTGCGTCGTGACGAGGCGTCCGTCACCGTGATCGGATCGCAGGCATACATGACGTATCAGCCGTTCCTGCCAGAGGCCGCTGCTGGAAACCTCGAGCCCCGGCACATGGTCGTCCCGCTTCGCCGTGAGCTCGACAAGTGCGAGGTGCTGACCGGCACCGTCACGGAGATCCGGCACGCGGACCGTCAGGTCACGTTTCGTCCCGACGAAGGACCTGAGCGTGCGGTGGGCTACGACGTCCTCGTCGTCGCGCCGGGTTCGATCGCCAAGACCTTGCCCATTCCCGGTCTCGCCGAGTGCGGCATTGGCTTTCGGACGGTTGCCGAGGCCGTGTACTTGCGCAACCAGGTGCTTTCGCGGCTCGATCTTGCGGCCTCGACCGATGACGAGGCGGTTAGACGGCGGGCATTGAGCTTTGTCTTCATCGGCGGCGGCTACGCCGGCATCGAGGCGATCGCCGAATTGCAAGACATGGCACGTGATGCGCTTCGCTCGTTCAAGGGCGTTGCGCCAGACGACATGTCTTGGACGATGGTCGAAGCGACCGAGCGGATCCTGCCCGAGGTCAGCCTCGACATGGCGGAGTACACCGTCCGACAGCTCGAACGCAGCGGGATCAAGGTGCGGCTGAAGACGAAGGTGACGTCACTCGAGGGCGGAGTTGTCCAGCTCGACGACGGCACCAGCTTCCCGGCCGACACCGTCGTCTGGACCGCTGGGGTGCGGCCGAATCCGCTGCTCGAGCGAAGCGATCTGCCGCTGGACGGTGTGAAGCGGGTGCAGTGTGATGCGCAGCTTCGGGTGGCGGGAGTCGAGTCGGCATGGTCGGCTGGCGACTGCGCAGCGGTGCCCGACGTGACGAAGGGTGAGGGCGCCATGTGCGGGCCAACCGCACAGCACGCCGTCCGGCAGGCCAAGCAGCTCGCGGACAACATCGTTGCCACACTGCGCGGCCGTGAGGCGACGACCTATCGCCACGCTTATGCGGGATCGGTTGCGAGCCTGGGACTGCATCGGGGTGTCGCCGAGATCTACGGGATCAAGCTGCGCGGGCTGCCGGCTTGGTGGATGCATCGGACCTACCACGTCGCTCGACTCCCAACCACGAACCGGAAGCTGCGGGTGCTGGCGGACTGGACGCTCGCCCTGTTCTTCCGTCGAGAGATCGTCTCGCTGGGCAGTTTTGCCGATCCGCGGCGAGACTTCGAGCGGGCGGCGACGGGCGGGTAGCGTCAGGTCGCCCCCGTAGCCCAACTGGTCAGAGGCGCTGGACTTAAAATCCGGTTGTTGTCGGTTCGAATCCGACCGGGGGCACACCGGCGGATACATCTCCTGAGGTGAGGCGTAGATGAGCAAGGCTGAGGCGGGCTACGAGCTGCTGAAGGCAGCAATCGGCCAGACTGAGGGCACGAGCGAGTGGCTCGAGATCACGCAGGAGCGGATCAACGAGTTCGCTGACGTGACCGAGGACCACCAGTTCATCCACGTGGACCCGGAGAAGGCGGCTGCCCTTTCGCCCTGGGGTGTACCTATCGCGCACGGCTTCCTGACACTCTCGCTGCTCGTGAAGCTCAGCTCCACGATCAAGCAGCCCATGGAGCCGTTCGACGGCATGGTGATGGGCGTCAACTACGGCTTCGAGAAGATCCGCTTCATTCAGGCGGTGAAGGTGAACTCGCGGATCCGTTGTACGAGCGTGCTGTCGGGCGTCGAGCTGAAGGACGAGAACACCCTGCACACGATTCGCACCATGACGGTGGAGATCGAGGGCGAATCCAAGCCTGCGCTGGTCGCGGAGTGGATCACCCGCATCGTCTACGGGTAAGGCCGCCGTCAGCCGATGTAGGTCGGGCCTGCACGGGTGACCTGGACCTTGATCAGCACTCGCTGGTCGCGTGTCATCGCTTCGCGGTAGTCGTCCCAGTCGGGGTGCTCGCCTGACACCGACCGGTAGTACTCGATCAGGCCGTCCATCGCTTCCGGCAGCGCGACGATCGTGACAGGTCCCTCGATCTGCACGAACTCGCCGAAGAAGCCGTCGTTCATGACCGTCAGCCAGGCTCGGGGGTCGCGCCGCAGGTTCTTCACCTTCGCGGCGGTCTCGCGACTGGACACGACAACCATGCCGGCTGCGTCGACGCTCACGGTGATCGGGGTCAGTTGAGGGTTGCCGTCGCGGCGCAGCGTCGCCAGCACGCCGCGGTGGTTGGACCGGATGAAGTCGATCGCCGCCGCGATCTCCATCGCTCGGAACTATCCGCGAGTGGCGGCCCGGCGCCGCAGATCGTGCTCGTGCACGATCGCCCGGGCGTAGCCGTGGGGAAGATCATGCTCATCTCGAAGCCAAGTCACCCGCTCGTCGAATCTCAGCAGCCCGGGCCCAGCCTCCAGACAGCCGAACCATGCAGGCAGGTCGCGGCCCGTGGCCTCGGGGATCTTCGCCAGCAGCGACTGGTGGGTGTCCTCGGAGTGGGGCATCGACATGTGCGCCTCCTGCGTCACGACGGCTGACCGTGGGCCTAGCGTCCCTCACCAATCGCCCGCCGACAAGAGGTCCCGTGGCCTACCGTCAGAGCGTGCCCGGAGGGGATGCATTCCAGCCTGACCTCGCGGCCGCCACCACCGACCTGGAGCGGTTGGTACGGCGGCTGCGGTCCCTGTCCCAGCGTTCCTGGAGGGAGCGGCGCGCAGCGGCGCAGGCAGCCCTCGACGGCCTCGCAGCGCTCGATGCCCGCCTCGAGGGCCGTCAACTGGATACCCCGACCGTCCCTGAGCACGCCCTCGCAGATGCGCTTGCCGTCATCGGCGGTGACGTGCTCGACGCAATAGCGATGCTGGATGATCGCAGTGCTCTCGATACGACCATTCACTTGCTCGAGGTGGCGCTCGAGCGGACCCGGTAGCTCCTACAGCCAGCCGCGACGAACCGCGGCGGCAACGATCTCTGCTCTCGAGGTCACGCCGAGCCGCTCCCGCAGGTCGGCGATGTCTCGACGCACGGTCCGCGTTGCG
Organism: Mycobacteriales bacterium; assembly: GCA_035548055.1. Taxonomy (GTDB): domain Bacteria; phylum Actinomycetota; class Actinomycetes; order JAFAQI01; family JAFAQI01; genus DASZTV01. The sequence goes on from DASZTL010000054.1 coordinate 3,088, forward strand.
ACGCCCAGAGTCCTGGCGATTCGCTCGTCCTT
>DASZTL010000055.1:0-26012 GCA_035548055.1 Mycobacteriales bacterium
TTTGTGGGCGATACAGGACTTGAACCTGTGACCTCTTCCGTGTCAAGGAAGCGCGCTAGCCAGACTGCGCCAATCGCCCGTCGTACTGAGCGTACTGAGGCGGGTGCGGGAATCGAACCCGCGTACAGGGCTTTGCAGGCCCTTGCCTAAGCCACTCGGCCAACCCGCCTGGTCGAAACCAAGCGGATGGGCGCACTCTGCTGCAAAGCGAAGGGCGCCCACCGAGCGGACGACGGGATTCGAACCCGCGACCCTCACCTTGGCAAGGTGATGCGCTACCAGCTGCGCTACGTCCGCGCACGATCAGGCGCGAGGGCCGTATCAGTGCGCCAACGACTCTATATGAGTCCGGGCCGTGACAGCATCGCCTTCGTGGTCGGAGCAGCGCCCGACAACCGCTGGCCGAACGCGGCCGACTGGTTGGCGGAGGGTCCGGGGGAGCGCGAGGTGGACCTCGCCGTCCTCGGTGCGCCGACATTCGCCACGTCGATCTCCCAGACCGGGGCGCACGCCACGCCCGGCGCCGTACGACGAGCGCTCGGCCGGCTTTCGACCTGGTCGGCCTCCCGCCGCCTGGATCTGTCGGAGCACATCGCGCCGTGGGATCGCGGCGACGTCGAGGACCCTGATGTGGCGGTGGAGGGCGAGTGGCGGGTACGTACGGCGGTTGAGATCGCCGCTGGCAAGGCCCGGCTGGTGATCGTCATCGGCGGTGACAACTCGCTGACCTACCCCGCGATGGCGGGGGTGTTCGGTGACGGGCTGCGCCGTGCCGGGTTGGTCACGCTGGACGCCCATCACGACTTGCGCGAAGGGCGCAGCAACGGCACGCCGGTCCGGGACCTGATCACCGCGGGTCTTCCCGGCGAGCAGATCGTCCAGGTCGGGATCGCCGACTGGGCCAACAGTCGCTCCTACGCCACCGAGGCACACGCACGTGGGGTCGCCGTCATCGGGCGCGGCGAGGTCGCCGACCGCGGGGTCGCTGACTGCATGCGGGAGGCGTTCGACATCGCGGGCGCCGGCAAGGGTGGCCTGTACGTCGACCTCGACCTCGACGTGTGCGACCGCGCGGTGGCGCCCGCCTGCCCCGCCAGCCTTCCCGGCGGACTGTCCGCCCGTGAGGTGCTCGATGCCGCATTTCTCGCCGGCGCCGACCCGCGGGTTCGGGCCGTCGACATCACCGAGGTCGATGCGACGCGCGACGCCGACGACGGTCGCACCGTCAGACTGGCAGCGATGTGTCTGCTCGAGATCGCCGCCGGGTTGGCGATGAGGGCCGACCGATGACGCTCTGGGTCGACGGAAGGCTGGTCGATCCCGGCCAGCCGGTCCTACGCGCCAACGATCACGGCGTGACGGTCGGCGACGGCGTCTTCGAAACGATGAAGGTCGTCGACGGCCGGCCGTTCGCGCTGACCCGCCATCTCGAACGCCTGTCCTCGTCAGCGACCGGGCTCGGGCTGGTGATCGACCTCGACGAGATCAAGGCGGGGATCGCGGAGGTGTTGCGTGCCGAGCCGCCCACCCGCGCGCGGCTGCGGGTGACCGTGACCGGTGGCCCGGCGCCGTTCGGCAGTGATCGCGGCGACACCGCGCCGACCGTGATCATCGCGACCGCGCCGTTGGCGGACTGGCCGCCGACGGCGGACGTCGTCGTGGTCCCGTGGACGCGCAACGAGCGAGCCGCCACCGCGGGACTCAAGACGACGTCGTACGCCGACAACGTCGTCGCGCTGCACTACGCGCACGAACGGGGTGCCGCGGAGGGGATCTTCGCGAACACTCGAGGTGAGCTGTGCGAAGGGACCGGCAGCAACGTGTTCGTCGGAATCGGTGGTGAGCTGATCACGCCACCGGTCGACAGTGGGTGCCTCGCGGGGATCACGCGCGACCTGCTCGTCGAGTGGCTGGGTGACGTGTCCGAGCGCGTCCTGCCGGTCGCCGCGCTGGCCGAGGCGGACGAGGCGTTCCTCGCCTCCTCGACGCGTGATGTCCAGCCGATCCGCGCCGTCGACGGCCGGGTGCTTCCATCCGCACCCGGCGCGCTGACGAAGGGCGCGGCCGAGATGTTCGCGCGGCGGTGCTCGGAGGTCGATCCGTGACCGTCGTCATCTCGCCTGATCCGCTGTCGCCGGCTGACGTTGTTGCTGTCGCTCGCCACCGTGAGCGGGTGTCGTTGTCCGACCTCGCCGTCGACGCGATGACCGCATCGCGAGCTCATGTCGATGCGCTCGCGGCCGCCGACAAGCCGGCTTACGGCGTCTCGACCGGCTTTGGTGCGCTGGCCACGACACACATCCCCGTCGACCGTCGGGCCGATCTGCAGCGCTCGCTGGTGCGCTCGCACGCCGCGGGAAGCGGACCGCCTGTCGAAGCCGAAGTCGTCCGCGCAATGCAGCTGCTGCGGCTGCGGACGTTGGCGACGGGTCGGACCGGAGCGAGGCCGCAGACCGCGCAGGCAATCGCCGACCTGCTCAACGCCGGCGTGACGCCGGCCGTCGCGGAGTACGGGTCGCTCGGGTGCAGCGGCGACCTCGCCCCGCTTGCCGCATGCGCACTCGTCCTGATGGGCGAGGGTGAGGTCCTCGCTGACGACGGTTCCACCCGACCTTCCGCCGATGCGTTGCGTGCCGCCGGCATCGCGCCGATCACCTTGGCGGAGAAGGAGGGTCTGGCTCTCCTCAACGGCACCGACGGCATGCTCGGCATGCTCGTGCTCGCCATCGAGGACCTCGGCCGGCTCGTGACGACGGCGGACCTTGCTGCCGCGATGACGGTCGAGGCGCTGCTCGGCACCGATCGGGTCTTCGCCGCGGACCTGTTGCGGCTTCGACCGCAGCCCGGGCAGGCGATCTCGGCAGCGAACCTGCGCAGCCTGCTCGACGGCTCCTCGATCGTCGCTTCTCATGCCGGGCCGGAAGACACGCGGGTGCAGGACGCGTACTCGCTGCGATGCGCGCCGCAGGTCGCCGGAGCCTGCCGCGACACGATCGAGCACGCCCGCCGGGTGGCGTCGTACGAGCTCGCCGCTGCCATCGACAACCCGGTCGTGCTGCCGGACGGTCGAGTCGAGTCCAACGGCAACTTCCACGGCGCGCCGGTCGGCTACGCGCTCGACTTCCTCGCGATCGCGGCCGCGGACCTCGCGTCGATCTCGGAGCGGCGCACCGACCGGATGCTCGACCGGTCGCGGTCGCAGGGACTGCCTGCGTTCCTGGCCGGTGACCCCGGAGTCGACTCCGGACACATGATCGCGCAGTACACCCAGGCAGCCATGGTCAGCGAGTGCAAGCGACTCGCGGCGCCTGCGAGCGTCGACTCGATCCCGTCGTCGGCGATGCAGGAGGACCACGTGTCGATGGGCTGGGCCGCGGCACGCAAGCTGCGTCGGTCGATCGACCTGGTGCGGCGAGTGCTCGCCATTGAGGTGCTCACCGCCGCTCGGGCGCTGGACTTCCGCGCGCCGATGGCGTCGGCACCCGCGATCAGGGCGGTACGGGACCGGATCCGGGTCGAGGTAGCGGGGCCTGGTGCCGACCGCCACCTTGCGCCCGAGATCGAGGCAACGGTCCGCCTCGTGGCAAGCGGCGAGCTCCTCGCCGCCGCTCAGGGAATCACTGGCCACCTCGCGTAGGGTCCCGGACATGCAGGGTGCGCGTGTTGTGAGGGCGCCTCGTGGCACGGTCCGAAGCGCGCAGTCGTGGGCCGCCGAAGCGGCGCTGCGAATGTTGCAGAACAACCTCGATCCGGACGTCGCCGAGCGTCCCGACGATCTCGTCGTGTACGGCGGGTCCGGCAAGGCGGCACGTGACTGGCGGTGCTTCGACGCGATCGTCGAGACGCTGCGCACGATGGGACCTGAGGACACGCTGCTCGTGCAGAGCGGCAAGCCGGTCGGCGTGATGCGCACCCACGATCTGGCGCCACGAGTGCTGATCGCCAATGCCAACCTGGTGCCGAAGTGGGCGACCCCTGAGTACTTCCGGCAGATGGAGGATCTGGGGCTCACGATGTACGGCCAGATGACCGCTGGCTCGTGGATCTACATCGGGACCCAGGGGATCCTGCAGGGCACCTACGCGACGTTCGCGGAAGTGGCCAACCAGCACTTCGCGGGGACGCTCGCGGGTCGTTGGGTGCTGACCGCGGGGCTCGGTGGAATGGGTGGCGCTCAGCCACTCGCGATCACCGGCAACGGCGGCGCCGCGCTGTGCATCGAAGTGGACCCCACGAGGGCGCAGCGCCGCCACGACCACGGCTATCTCGACGAGATCGCGGACTCGCTCGACGACGGCCTCGCCCGTGTCCAAGCTGCTGCGCATGACGGTCGCGCCTTGTCCGTCGCCGTCGTCGGCAATGCCGCCGACGTGTTGCCGGAGCTCGTCGCGCGCGGCGTCCTACCCGACGTCGTCACCGACCAGACCAGCGCGCATGACGCCCTCAACGGCTACGTGCCACATGGCTTGTCACTCGACGATGCGCTCGAGCTGCGCCGCGCCAAGCCCGCCGAGTACGTCGAACGGGCGCGCCATTCGATGGCCGTGCACTGCTCCGCGATGCTCGATCTGCAGCGAGCCGGCGCGGTGGTGTTCGACTACGGCAACGGGCTGCGCGGCCAGGCGCGCGACGCCGGCGTCGAGGACGCCTTCGGCTATCCCGGTTTCGTGGTCGCCTACATCCGCCCGTTGTTCGCCCGCGGCGCGGGCCCGTTCCGTTGGGCCTGCCTGTCGGGCGAGCCGTCGGACCTGGCCGCGACCGACGAGGCGGTGCTCGCCGCCTTCCCCGACGACGATCCGTTGCAGCGCTGGATCCGGTTCGCGCGCGAGAAGGTGAAGGGCCAGGGGCTGCCGTCGCGGATCTGCTGGCTCGGGTACGGCGAGCGGCATGTCGCAGGGCGAGCGTTCGACGATCTCGTCGCCCGCGGCACCGTGGCCGCGCCGATCGTCATCGGTCGTGACCACCTCGACGCCGGGTCGGTGGCAAGCCCCGAGCGCGAGACCGAGGGGATGCGCGACGGTTCCGACGCGATCGCCGACTGGCCATTGCTCAACGCGATGCTCAACACCGCATCGGGGGCGAGCTGGGTCTCGATTCACCACGGCGGTGGCGTTGGCATCGGCAAGTCCATCCACGCCGGCGTCGTGGTCGTCGCCGAGGGAACGGCTCAGTCGCGGCGTCGGCTCGAGCTCGTCCTGACCAACGACCCAGGCACCGGCGTGATCCGCCACGCGGATGCCGGCTACGACGTCGCGCTCGAGACCGCGCGCGGCGTCGGGGTGCGCATGCCGCTGGATCCGGAAAGCCACGGACCGGCCTGGCAGACCTGATGCACGCGGCGAGTCTGGTCGTACGTCACATCGGGCGGTTGACGACCTGGGCGACACCTCGCATCGTCGACGCCGCCATCGCCATCGTCGACGGGCGAGTGGCCTGGGTCGGCGCGGACCGGGAGCTGCCGGTCGTGTTCCACGGCGGACCCGAGCTCGACGCCGCGGGTGCAGCAGTCATCCCAGGGTTCGTCGACTGCCACACGCACGCCGTCTGGGCCGGCAACCGCAGGCCTGACTTCGTCGGCCGGTTGGAAGGCAGCGACTACTCACCGGGCGGGATCGCTGCGACGGTCGCCGCGACGCGGCGGACCGGCGACGACGAGCTGCTGCAGCTCACTCGGAAGCGGATCGCGGCGATGGCCGCCGGCGGCACCACCACGGTCGAGGTGAAGTCGGGCTATGGCCTTTCCGTCGAGGCCGAGTGTCGGTTGCTGGAGGTCATCGGCCGGGCAGCCGGTGTCGAGCCGGTCCGGATCGAGGCGACGTACCTCGGCGCACACGTCGTGCCGGACGGGCGCTCGCGGTCCGGCTACGTCGACGAGGTCGTGGCGACCCTGCCCGACGCGAGCCGTCGAGGTGCCAAGTGGTGTGACGTCTTCTGCGACGAGGGCGCGTTCACCGTCGAGGAAGCCAGGCAGATCCTCAACGCCGCGAAGGTCGTGGGGCTCGGACTGCGCATCCATGCCGACCAGCTCACGCACAACGGCGGGGCGCGGCTCGCCGCCGAGCTGGGCTGTGCGAGCGCTGACCATCTCGACCATGTGGACGCGCCGGACGCCGCGGCGCTCGCCGCCGCCGGTGTGGTGGGCGTGCTCGTGCCGGTGGCCTCGCTGTACTCGGGGTCACAGCGCTGGTCGCACGCCGCGACGCTGCGCGAAGCGGGAGTCACTCTCGCCATCGCGACCGACTGCAACCCGGGCACCGCGTGGTGCGAGTCGATGCCGTACGCGGTGCAGCTGGCCTGCCTCGGCATGGGGCTGAGCGTCGAGCACGCCCTGTGGGCCGCGACCGTAGGTGGTGCGCAGGCGCTGCGACTACCCGATCGGGGGCAACTCGGCGTCGGCGCACGAGGTGACCTGCTCGTGCTGGCCGCTGATCACGAGGTCGACCTCGTCGCGCATCTGGGCGCGCCCGCAGTCGTGACCACCGTCATCGGTGGCCGGGTCGTGGGGGAGTCGCCCTAGTCCTCGCCGAGAAGGGTGGCGAGCTCCGCGCCCACGTCGACGAAGTCGCTCTCGCACCCGGTCGGGACGAGCGCGTACGTCTGGGTGAGGAACTGCACGAGCTGCGACAACGGCGCCTCGAACAGCGCCCGCCCCGAAGGGCTGGACAGCGACAGGCAGACCTGCGGATCTCCGTCGCTGTTCTTGCACGGCCAAACCTGGACGTCGCCGTCCCCGACGGGGTGCGTCACGCCGTCGGTGAGCAGTGACCGCGCGAAGGTCCACTCGACGACATCGCTTCCACCGGTGTGGAAGGCGATCCGCACGGCGTACGGGTCCGACGGCGCATAGCTGAGGTCGGCTTGCACGGCGCGGTCAGGACCATCGGCCATGACAAGCCGAAGTTCCATCTCGGTCGTAACCGTGTCTTGGCGGGAACTCATGGTCGGTCTAGCCCTCCGGCGGGTGATCGTGATGATTGCATGTTCCCGCCGGGTCGTCCCGATAACCGCTGACTCCCACCCGACCGGAGCAATTCGCCCGGTAGGCTCATCGCGCCGGGCGATTAGCTCAGTTGGTCAGAGCGCTCGCCTCACACGCGAGAGGTCACTGGTTCAAGTCCAGTATCGCCCACTCTGTTTACCCGGCCCTTTGTAACCGTCTCGGTCCGAGTGCTGGTAGTCGGTCACGCAGTCACGGTTCCCCGACCGGATATTCCGCTCAACACCGTTCGGCCGCCAAGTAATCTCGCGCTCGTGCCTGAGATCACCGTGACCGTCGACGGATCGAGCGTTGTGGTCGAGGCCGGTACGACGGCGGGGGCGTTGTTCCGGGCCGCCGAGCTCGATGCCGTCGTCGCGCGGGACGGCAACGGGGATCTGCGTGATCTGTCCTGGAAGCCGGCCGATGGTGATGTGCTCGACCCGGTGCCGATGAACTCACCCGACGGCTTGGCCGTGCTGCGGCACTCCAGTGCTCACGTACTGGCGCAAGCCGTTCAGGAGCTGTTCCCGGACGCGAAGCTCGGGATCGGTCCACCCATCAACAACGGCTACTACTACGACTTCGACGTGGACACCCCGTTCACCCCCGAGGACCTCCAGAAGCTCGAGGCCCGGATGAAGAAGATCGTCAAGGAGAGCCAGACCTTCACCCGTCGAGTGGTGAGCGACGACGACGCGCGCGCCGAGCTCGCGGCGGAGCCTTACAAGCTCGAGCTGATCGGTCTCAAGGGCTCGGCCGCGGAGGCTGCCGAGGGCGCTGCGATGGAGGTCGGCGCGGGGGAGCTGACGATCTACGACAACCTGCGCCGGGACGGTTCGGTGGCGTGGAAGGACCTGTGTCGCGGCCCGCACCTGCCCAGCACCAGGCTGATCCCGACCATCAAGCTGATGCGGTCCGCCGCGGCGTACTGGCGCGGAGACGAGAAGAACCAGCAGCTGCAGCGGATCTACGGCACCGCATGGGCATCGCAGGACGACCTCGACCATTACCTGCACACCCTCGAGGAGGCGGAGCGCCGCGACCACCGGCGGCTCGGCGCGGAGCTGGATCTGTTCTCGTTCCCGGACGAGCTGGGGTCCGGGCTCGCGGTCTTCCACCCGAAGGGCGGCATCGTCCGACGCGTGATGGAGGACTACTCGCGCCGCAAGCACGAGGCGGCGGGGTACTCCTTCGTGAACACCCCGCACATCTCGAAGGGCGGGTTGTTCGAGACCTCCGGCCACCTGCCGTACTACGCGGACACGATGTTCCCGCCGATGCAGTTCGAGGGCGCTGACTACTACCTCAAGGCCATGAACTGCCCGATGCACAACCTGATCTTCCGGTCACGTGGCAGGTCGTATCGGGAGCTGCCGCTGCGGCTGTTCGAGTTCGGCACCGTCTACCGGTACGAAAAGTCCGGTGTGGTGCATGGCCTCACCCGCGTCCGCGGAATGACCCAGGACGACTCGCACATCTACTGCACGAAAGAGCAGATGCCGGGCGAGCTGGCGGGCTTGCTCGACTTCGTGCTGGACCTACTGCGCGACTTCGGCTTGTCGGACTTCTATCTCGAGTTGTCGACCCGCGACGAGTCGGACAAGTTCATCGGGGCCGATGAAGATTGGGCAGAGGCGACAGCGGCGCTCGAGCACGCGGCCGCCGAATCCGGACTCGAGCTCGTCCCCGACCCGGGCGGCGCGGCGTTCTACGGTCCGAAGATCTCGGTGCAAGCGCGCGACGCGATCGGGCGCACGTGGCAGATGTCCACCATCCAGGTCGACTTCAACCAGCCGGCTCGCTTCGAGCTCGAGTACCAGGGTGACGACGGCAAGCGTCACCAGCCGGTGATGATCCACCGGGCGCTGTTCGGGTCGATGGAGCGCTTCTTCGGAGTGCTGACCGAGCACTACGCGGGCGCATTCCCGGCTTGGCTGTCGCCGGTGCAGGTCGTCGGCATCCCGATCAGCTCCGACAACCTCGACTACCTCGGACGCATCGTCGAGCGGCTTCGCAGCGAAGGGGTGCGTGCCGAGGTCGACATCAGCGACGATCGGATGCAGAAGAAGATCCTCCACGCTCAGCAGCAGAAGGTCCCGTTCATGCTCGTCGCCGGCGCCCGCGACGAGGAAGCCGGCGCGGTGTCGATCCGCTATCGCAACGGCATCGAACGTCGCGAAGTGCCGATCGAGGAGGCGATCACCGAGGTGGTTCGCAACATCGAGTCGCGCCAGATCGAGCCGGACGCGTTGAACCCCGACGAAGCGGCCGAATGACCTCGAAGGGTCCGGACCTGGAGCATCAGCCCGGCGCCGGGGTGGACGATGCGTGGCAGCGGATCTGGATGCCGGAACGGCTGGCCTACATCCAGGGCGCCGGCAAGTCCGACGATTGCCCGTTCTGCACGATCCCGTCGCACAGCGACGAGGATGGCTTGATCGTCTTTCGCGGTGAGCTCGCCTACGTGGTGCTCAACCTCTACCCCTACAACTCAGGACACCTGATGGTGGTGCCGTTCCGCCATGTCGCGGACTACCCCGAGCTGAGCGATGCGGAGGTCAGGGAGGTTGCCGGGCTGACCCAGAGCGCGATGCGGACGCTGCGTGCCGCGAGCGGCGCCCAGGGCTTCAACCTCGGCATGAACCAGGGAGTCGTCGCGGGTGCCGGGATCGCCGCACACCTGCACCAGCACGTCGTACCGAGGTGGGGCGGGGACACCAACTTCATGCCGGTCGTCGCTCGCACGAAGGTGCTGCCGCAGCTGTTGCGCGACACCCGTCAGCTGCTCGCCGACAACTGGCCGGGATCCTGAGCGTCAGACGTCGATCACCTTGTGACCCTGATGGCTGCGGGGTGCGGCCTTCTCGTACAGCTTCTGGTCGTGACGCAGCGCGGCGGAGAAGATCACCACGCTGATCGCCGCCACGCCGACGTCGATCAGCTCCCGGGGGAACCAGTGGCCGTGCTTTCCCCAGATCGCGAGCCCGATCAGTCCCCCGAAGATCGACCCGAACCAGCCGGACACGATCGTGGCGAGCACCCCGATCGGCTGCCGGCCGGGGACCACCAGCCGCGCCAGGATGCCGAGCACGATGCCGGTGACCGCGACCATGATCATGGTCCACACGGCGTAGCCGATGACGGGCACGATGACGAAGATCGCGAGGAGGATCAGAAAGATCGCCAGGATCATGCGGTCGAGCCTATGTCCGTGCGGCTAGGAGTCGGCGGAGATCACTTTCGACGCGACGTGCGACGGCATCGGCTCGTAGCGCAGGTGGTGGCGGGTGAACGTGCCGGTCCCGTGTGACAGCGACCGTAGGTCGATCGCGTAGCGCGTGACCTCGATCTCCGGGACCTCCGCCTTCACCAGCGTTCGACCGGCGCCCACCGGCTCCGTCCCGGTCACTCGCCCGCGGCGCGTCGACAGGTCGCTCATCACCGCTCCGACGAAGTCGTCCGCGACGAGTACGGCGACCTCCAGGACCGGCTCGAGCAACGAGAACTGCATCTTCTCGGCGGCGTCCTTGAGGGCGAGCCCGCCGGCAATCTGGAACGCCATGTCGGAGGAGTCGACCGAGTGTGCCTTGCCGTCCTTCAGCGTCGCGCGGACGTCGACGACGGGATAGCCGGCGGCGACGCCCTTCTCCATCTGGGCGCGGATGCCCTTCTCGACAGAGGGGATGAACTGGTTGGGCACCGAGCCGCCGTAGATCTTGTCGACGAACTCGAAGCCTTGCCCCTCGGGGAGAGGCTCGAAGTCGACGTCACACACCGCGAACTGGCCGTGGCCACCGGACTGCTTGACGTGTCGTCCATGACCGCTGGCCGAGCCGGCGGGCGTCTCGCGCAGCGGCACCCGCAGCTCCACCTGCTCGACGGTGACGCCGTACTTGTGAGCGAGATGGTCGATGAGTACGTCGGCGTGCGCCTCGCCCATGCACCACAGGACCAGCTGGTTGGTCTCGGTGTTGCGGTCGAGTCGGACCGTCGGCTCCTCGGCCACGATGCGTTGCAGGCCGGTGGAGAGCTTGTCCTCGTCGGCCTTGCTCTTCGCCTGGATCGCGACGGGAAGCAGGGGCTCGGGCATCTCCCAGGCGTGGACGAGCAGCGGGTCGTCCTTCGTTGACAGCGTGTCGCCGGTCTCAGCGCGGGACAGCTTCGCGAGCGCGACGATGTCGCCGGCGACGGCGTGGTCGACCGGGTGCAGGGTCTTGCCCAGCGGGACCGATATGGAGCCGACCTTCTCGTCGATGTCGTGGTCGTCGTGGCCGCGATCGGCGAGGCCGTGGCCGGAGACGTGCAGCACCGTGTCCGGGCGCAGTGTCCCGGAGAACACCCGCACCAGTGAGATCCGTCCGACGTACGGGTCGGTCGTCGTCTTCACGATCTCGGCGCACAGTCGGCCGCCAGGGTCGCAGGTCAGCGGCTCGACCGGTGTCCCGTCCGGTCGGGTGACCGGGAGCACCGGGTGCTCGAGCGGCGAGGGGAAGGCGCTGGTCAGCACCTCGAGGAGCTCCGTCATGCCGAGCCCGGTGCCCGAGCACGCGACGAGGACCGGGAAGAAGTGGCCACGCGCGACAGCGGTCTCGAGATCGTCGACGAGCACCTTGACGTCGATCTCCTCGCCACCGAGGTAGCGGTCCATCAGGGTCTCGTCCTCGGACTCCGCGATGACACCCTCGATCAATGCGTTGCGATGCTCCTGGATCAGCGGCAGGTGCTCGGGGTCGGGATCGCGCTGGGCGCGACTCCCGCTGGAGTAGTCGAAGACCTGCTGGGAGAGCAGACCGATCAGCCCGGCGACGTCGTCGCCGTCGCCGTGCAGCGGGAGATACACCGGCATGACGCCGTCGCCGAACGCGGACTGGCAGGCCGCGAGCGTTGCGTCGAAGTCCGCGCGTGGCGAGTCGAGGCGGGTGATGACGACCGCGCGCGGCATGCCGACAGTCGCGCACTCCTCCCAGATCATCTGCGTGGTGCCGTCGACGCCGTCGGCGGCACTGACGACGAACAGTGCCGCGTCGGCCGCCCGTAGCCCGGCCCGGAGGTCACCGGTGAAGTCGGCGTAGCCGGGGGAGTCGAGCAGGTTGACCTTGACGCCGTTGTGTTCGAACGGCGCGATGGTGAGGCTGATCGACCGTTGCTGGCGGATCTCTGCTTCGTCGAAGTCGCTGACCGTGGTGCCGTCCTCGACCCGACCGGCTCGAGGGATCGTCCCGGTCGCGACGAGCAGGGCCTCGACCAGTGTGGTCTTCCCGGCTCCGGAATGGCCGACGAGCACTACGTTGCGGATCCGCCCCGGCTCGTCGGCCACTGGCGCCCTGCCGGCGGCTCCTGAGGTGCTCGTCTTGTCGGCCATGGCTGCCTCCTCGAATCGCCCCTGTGACCGCAGCCTGCTCCTGTTCTGGCGCGTCCACAAGAGGCAAGCGGTAACCGTCTCGATATCCTCTGACCACGATGCTCGGGATCCATGCGCGCCCGCAGATCAACAAGGTGGTCGAGCCGGTTGCGCGCAAGATGGTGGCCATCGGCATCACGCCGGATGCGCTCACCGTCATCGGCACCCTCGGTGTGACCGCAGGCGCGCTCGCCTTCTATCCGCGCGGAAAGTTCTTCGTCGGCACTCTGGTCATCACCGCGTTCGTCTTCAGTGACCTGATGGACGGCGCCGTCGCCCGGGTGCGGGGCACGAGCGGGCCGTGGGGGGCCTTCCTCGACTCGACGTTGGATCGCGTCGGGGACGGCGCGGTGTTCGGCGCGCTCGCGCTCTGGTACGCCGGCGACGGCAACAACATGACACTGTGCGCTGTCGCGCTTTACGACCTGGTGGCCGGCGTCGTCACGTCGTACGCGAAGGCACGGGCCGAGAGTCTGGGCATGACCTGCAACGTCGGTATCGCGGAGCGATCCGAACGGTTGATCGCGATCCTGGTGCTGACCGGACTGTCAGGGCTGTTCGGCGTGCCTGTGCTCCGGGACATCGGGCTCTGGGGTCTCGCCGGCCTGACCACCATCACGGTCATCCAGCGGATCGTCGAGGTGCGACGGCAGGTCAAGGCACTCGCCCCCGCAGCCCCGTGAACGAGGGTCTGGTCGACGCGGTCTACGCAGCCGGCTGGTCGGTCATGCGAGGGATGCCCGAACGACTTGCTCGGCGCCAGTTCGACGCGATTGCCGACGCCTACTGGATCAGATCCGGCGAGAGCGTGACCCGGCTGCAGCACAACCTCGCGCGAGTGAAGCCGGAGCTGCCCGAGCGGGAGCTGAGGCTGCTGACGCGAGCAGGTGTGCGGTCCTACCTGCGCTACTGGTGCGAGGTGTTCCAGCTCCCGAAGCTGTCGACCCACGAGATCGTCAGCCGGATGCGCTGCGTCGACGAACACCGGCTACGCGACGCGGCCGCGGCTGGCAACGGCATGATCCTGGCCCTGCCGCACATGGGGAACTGGGACCACGCCGGGGCCTGGCTGGCGGGAACCGGCGTGCCGTTCACGACCGTGGCGGAACGGTTGCACCCCGAGTCGCTGTTCGCACGGTTCGTGGCTTTCCGGGAGTCACTCGGCATGGAGGTGATCCCGCTGACCGGAGGTGAGCGGCCGCCCTACGAGCTGCTCGCAGAGCGGCTGCGGGCCGGCGGCACGCTGTGTCTGCTGGCCGACCGCGACCTCACCGCGACCGGCATCGAGGTGGATTTCTTCGGGGCCAAGGCGCGGATGCCCGCTGGGCCCGCGGCGCTGGCTCACGACACCGGGGCCGTGCTGCTGCCGACGACCTTGACCTATCCGGACCGCCGGCACTGGTGCGCGACGATCCACGAGCAAGTCAAGATCCCGAGTCGTGGCAGCCGCGAATCGAAGATCCGCGCCATGACGCAGCGGATGGCGGACGCCTTCGCCGTCGCGATCGACGCGAACCCGCAGGACTGGCACATGCTGCAACGCGTGTGGGTCGACGATCTGGACCAGTCCCGGCTGTCCGAGGACCTGGCCGTCTGACATGCGCATCGGCCTGGTGTCGCCGTACCCCTGGGATGTGCCGGGCGGTGTCGTCGCGCACATCGCGGACCTGGCTGAGGCACTCATCGCGAGGGGTCACGACATCGAGGTGATCACGCCGGTCGATGACGACGACGTACCGCTGCCGCCGTACGTCACCCGCGCGGGCCGAAGCGTGCCCATCCCCTTCAACGGCTCAGTGTCGCGCTTGCTCATCGGCCCGGTCAGCCAGGCGCGGCTACGCCGCTGGCTCCACGAGGGCCAGTTCGACGTGCTTCACCTGCACTCGCCGGAGACCTTCTCGCTTTCACTGCTCGCCATGGGCAACGCTCGCGGGCCGATGGTCGCGACCTTCCACGCCGCGAACCCGCGCTCCCGGATCTTGAGCCTGTTGCAGTCGCCGCTGCAGGTCTACCTCGAGCGGCTGTCCGGCCGGATCGCCGTCAGCTCGGCCGCGCGCAAGACCATCGTCGACCACCTCGGCGGGGACGCAGTCGTCGTACCCAACGGGGTACACGTCGCTCGCTACGCCGGCGCGACACCGTTGCCCGGCTGGCCCGGCGCCGGCGGAGCGGTCGGCTTCGTCGGCCGCGTCGACGAACCGCGAAAGGGACTGCAGGTCCTGTTCGACGCGTTGCCGTCGATTCGCCGGGAGTTCCCCGACCTGCGGGTCCTCGCGGTCGGTCCCGGGGACTGCGACGACGTGCCGCCCGGCGTGACGATGCTCGGCCGGGTGAGCGACGCGGACAAGGCCAGGGCGCTCGCCTCGGTCGACGTGTTCGTCGCGCCGAACACCGGTGGCGAGAGCTTCGGCATCGTGCTGCTCGAGGCGATGGCGGCCGGTGCGCCGATCGTTGCCAGCCGGCTGGACGCGTTCGCGGAGGTGCTGCAGGGCGGGCGGCTCGGCGAGCTCGTGGACGTTGGCAGCCCTGAGGCGCTGGCGGTCGGATGCGCGAACCTGCTGCGATCTCCGCAGCGTCGTGACGCGATGCGCGACGCTGCCAGCCATGTCGTGCCGCGCTACGACTGGTCAGTGGTGTCCGGTGAGATCCTGCGCGTCTACCAGACGGCGATTGCCGCCTCGACCGGACGCGTGGAGGAGGAGCCCGAGCCGGTCGACGCGACGACTCTCGAGTGGGAGCCGCCGGTCAGGCTGTAGCGTCCCTGGCCGTGGCGGTCAGGATTGTCGGCATCGCCGCCGTGCTCGCGGTGCTCGCGATGTACTGCTACTGGTCCGCGCGCCGGCTCGACGGCCTCCACGCCCGCATGGACGCGGCGGGGGCGGCCCTGGACGCGCAGCTGCGGCTTCGCTCCGCCGCCGTGATCGCCCTCGCCGCCGAGCTGCCCGGCGCCGCTCGCGACAAGCTCGAGGCGCTTGCGACCGCGACGGCCGATGTCGATGGGCTGGGCCACGATCGCGAGATCGTGGAGAACGCGCTGTCGGTCGCTCTGATCCAGCTAGCGACGGCGCGGCCCGCCATCTTCCTGCGACCGTCGCGCGCCGCCGCCGACGTCCACGACGACGCGCTGCGCGCGACGTTCGCCCGACGGTTCTACAACGACACCGTGCGGGACGCGCTCGTCGTGCGCGATCGCCGGGTCGTCCGCTGGCTCGGTCTGGCCGGCCATGCGCCGCACCCCGGCTATTTCGAGATGCAGGACGACGAGCTTCCGACACCGGCGATTTCGGTTGCCGCGCGGCCTAGCATCGACGTATGAGCGAGGCAGCGACTGGTACGGCGCGCGTGAAGCGCGGCATGGCCGAGATGCTCAAGGGCGGCGTGATCATGGACGTGGTCACCCCCGAGCAGGCCAAGATCGCGGAGGACGCCGGCGCGGTCGCCGTGATGGCACTCGAGCGCGTCCCCGCCGACATCCGCGCAGAGGGTGGCGTCTCGCGCATGAGTGACCCCGACATGATCGACGGGATCATCGCGGCCGTCTCGATCCCGGTGATGGCCAAGGCCCGCATCGGCCACTTCGCCGAGGCTCAGGTGCTGCAGTCACTCGGCGTCGACTACATCGACGAGTCGGAGGTGCTGACTCCCGCCGACTACGCGCACCACATCGACAAGTGGGCTTTCACGGTTCCGTTCGTCTGCGGCGCCACCAACCTCGGCGAGGCCTTGCGGCGAATCACAGAAGGCGCCGCAATGGTCCGTTCGAAGGGCGAGGCGGGCACCGGCGACGTGTCGAACGCCGTGACGCACATGCGCGCGATCCGCGGCGAGATCCGCCGCCTCTCGTCGCTGAGTGAGGACGAGCTCTACGTCGCCGCCAAGGAGCTCGCAGCGCCGTACGACCTCGTCAAGGAGGTCGCCGAGACCGGCACGCTTCCGGTCGTGCTCTTCACCGCCGGCGGCATCGCGACGCCGGCGGACGCGGCGATGATGATGCAGCTCGGTGCCGACGGGGTCTTCGTCGGCAGCGGCATCTTCAAGTCCGGCGATCCGGCAGCCCGAGCCCGAGCGATCGTGCAGGCGACGACGATGTACGACGACGCCGACGTGGTCGCGAAGGTGAGCCGCGGGCTCGGCGAGGCCATGGTCGGGATCAACGTCGAGTCGCTGCCGGTCGACCACCGGCTCGCCCAGCGAGGTTGGTAGCCATCGCCCCACGAGTCGGGGTCCTCGCCCTGCAGGGCGACGTTCGTGAGCACCGCAGGATGCTGACCGAGGCGGGTGCCGACGTCGTACCGGTTCGCCGTCCCGACGACCTGCATGGGATCGACGGGATCGTGCTCCCGGGCGGCGAGTCGACGACGATCGGCAAGCTTCTGGTGATCTTCGAGCTGCTCGAGCCGCTGCGCAAGGCGTTGGAAGGGGGCCTGCCCGCGTATGGCTCGTGCGCCGGGATGATCCTGCTCGCCGACCGGGTGCTGGACGGGACCGCGGACCAGGTCACTCTCGGCGGGATCGACATCACGGTCCGCCGCAATGCCTTCGGCCGCCAGGTCGACTCCTTCGAAGCAGCGGTCGAGGTCGCGGGCCTCGGGACCGTCGACGGCGTCTTCATCCGTGCGCCGTGGGCCGAGGCGGCCGGTCCGAGCGCGACGGTCCTCGCCCGGGTCGACGGTAAGATCGTCGTGGTGCGACAGGGGGCGCTGCTTGCTACCTCATTCCATCCCGAGCTGACCGGCGACCCGCGCATCCACGAGTACTTCGTGGCGATGATCCGGGGTTTGACGTGACGTGGTGTGACCTGACACAGGGCGGTGCGACGACGTGAGCGGCCATTCCAAATGGGCGACGACCAAGCACAAGAAGGCGGTTGTCGACGCGCGCCGCGGCAAGCTGTTCGCGAAGCTGATCAAGAATGTCGAGGTCGCCGCGCGCACCGGCGGCGGCGACCCGGCGGGCAACCCGACCCTCGCCGACGCGATCGCGAAGGCCAAGGGCAACTCGGTGCCGAACGACAACATCGACCGTGCCGTACGCCGTGGCGCCGGCCTCGACGCGGGTGGGGCCGACTACGAGGCCATCACCTATGAGGGTTACGGCCCCAATGGGGTCGCTCTGCTCGTCGAGTGCCTGACCGACAACCGCAACCGTGCCGCGAGCGAGGTCCGGACCGCGCTCACCCGCAACGGCGGGACCCTGGCAGACCCGGGCAGCGTTGCCTACCTCTTCACCCGTAAGGGCGTCGTGATCGTCTCGAAGACGACCGGTCACACCGAAGACGACGTGCTCGGAGCGGTGCTGGACGCGGGCGCCGAGGAGGTCAACGATCTCGGTGAGGACTTCGAGGTCATCTCAGAGGCGACGGACTATCAGGCGGTGAAGGCGGCGCTCGAGGGCGCGGAGATCGCGATCGAGTCCTCGGACGTGGCGTTCCTGCCGTCGGTCTCGGTGCCGTTGGACGACGAGACCGGCCGCAAGGTGCTGAAGCTCGTCGAGGCCCTCGAGGACCTCGACGACGTGCAGAACGTATGGGCCAACTTCGACGTCAGCGACGAGGTCCTCGAGTCCGTCTAGCGCTAGTCGGCCGTGAACCGCTGGCCGCCGCGGCGTTACGGTCACAAACCCGGTTGGGCGCGTCGCTACGCGCCTTCGGCACCGTCTCCGCCTAGTCTCCTTACCGAACATATGTTCGGTAAGGAGACTGCGTTGCGGGTGCTTGGCGTTGATCCCGGCTTGACCCGGTGCGGGCTCGGCGTGGTCGAGGGTGCCTCGGGACGTCAGCTCACGGCCGTGGCGTACGGCGTGGTGCGGACACCGGCGGACGACGAGATCGCGCACCGCCTGTTCGTCCTGCAGGAGCACGTGACCGCCTGGATCGAGGCGCATCAGCCCGACGTGGTGGCCGTCGAGCGGGTGTTCAGCCAGCACAACGTCCGCACGGTGATGGGTACGGCCCAGGCGTCAGCTGTCGCGATAGTGGCTGCAGCGCGGGCCGGCCTCCCGGTTGTCATGCACACTCCGAGCGAGGTCAAGGCCGCGATCACCGGGTCGGGTCGCGCCGACAAGGCCCAGGTCGGGCACATGGTGGCCCGCTTGCTGGCGATGCCCGGGCCACCGACGCCGGCGGACACCGCCGACGCGCTCGCCATCGCGATCTGCCACGTGTGGCGCGGTGGCGCGGTGGCGAAGCTCGAGCAGGCCGCCCGCAAGCAGGCGCAGGCGGCAGCGTTGGCCGGTGCCCGGTGATCGCCACCGTGTCGGGCCTCGTCGTCGCGGTGTCCGGTGACGGGGCAGTCGTCGAGGTCGGCGGGGTCGGGCTCGCCGTGCACTGCACGCCCGCGACGCTCGCCACGCTGCGGGTAGGAGACGTCGCGCGGCTGTGGACCAGTCTCGTCGTCCGGGAGGAGTCGCTGACGCTGTTCGGCTTTGCCACCGACGACGAGCGGATCGTGTTCGAGACGCTGCAAGGCGTCTCGGGGGTCGGGCCGCGGCTCGCGCAGGCGGTACTCGCGGTGCACTCGCCGGATGCGGTGCGCGCGGCTGTCGCCACCGAGGACCTCGGCGCGCTCACGCTGGTATCGGGAATCGGTCGCAAGGGCGCCCAGCGCATCGTGCTGGAGCTGAAGGACAAGCTCGGCGCCGCCACGGCCGGCGGGACGGTCGTCCGCCTGCCCGGCAGCGGCGGGCCCGGAGTGTGGCGTGAGCAGCTGCGCGACGCGCTCACCGGCCTCGGCTGGTCGGGCCGCGAGGTCGACGAGGCGCTGGTTGCGGTCGGTCCGGAAGCCGAAGTCGCAATCGCGGTCGGCGACACGCCCGACGTCGCCGTGCTGCTCCGCTCGTGCCTGCAGATGCTCAGCCGCGCGTGATGTCCGAAGCCAACGATCTGGTCGTGGCGACCGCGAGCTCCGAGGACGAGGTCGTAGATGCCGCGCTGCGCCCGAAGCGGCTCGACGACTTCGTGGGCCAGCAGCGGGTCCGTGAGCAGCTCTCGGTGGTGCTTGAAGCAGCCCGCGGCCGCGGTCGCCCGCCCGACCACGTGCTGCTGTCGGGTTCCCCCGGACTCGGCAAGACCACCTTGGCGATGATCATCGCCACCGAGCTCGGCACGCCGATGCGGATCACGAGCGGCCCGGCGATCGAGCGCGCGGGAGATCTCGCTGCGCTGTTGTCGACACTGAGCGAGGGCGAGGTGCTCTTTCTCGACGAGATCCACCGCATGGCGCGCCCCGCCGAGGAGATGCTCTACGTCGCGATGGAGGACTTCCGGGTCGACGTCGTGGTCGGCAAGGGCCCGGGCGCAACCGCCATCCCGCTCGACGTCGCGCCGTTCACGCTGGTCGGTGCGACCACCCGCGCCGGGTTGCTGCCGGGGCCGTTGCGCGATCGGTTCGGCTTCGTCGCGCATCTGGACTTCTACGAGCCGCACGAGCTCGAGACCGTGCTGCGCCGAAGCGCGTCGCTGCTCGGCGTGACTCTGACCGCCGACGGCGCGGCCGAGATCGGGGGCCGGGCCCGCGGTACGCCGCGGATCGCCAACCGGTTGCTGCGCCGGGTTCGCGACTACGCGGAGGTGAAGGCCGACGGCGTGGTGAATCGAGAGATCGCCCGCGCCGCCCTCGCGATGTACGACGTCGACGAGCTCGGTCTGGACCGACTCGACCGTGCGGTGCTGGAGGCGTTGCTCGTCCGGTTCGGTGGCGGACCGGTTGGGCTGAGCACGCTGGCGGTCGCCGTTGCGGAGGAGCCGGAGACCGTGGAGACGGTCGCGGAGCCGTTCCTCGTCCGAGTCGGCATGCTCGCCCGCACGCCGAGGGGCCGGGTGGCGACGCCCGCTGCGTGGCGGCACCTGGGACTGGTCCCCAACGGCGGTTTGGCCGGTGACGGGACGATGCCGATGCTGGACCTGGAGATTGATCAAGCCGACCGCTGAGACCGGCTCCCCGCTGCGGAGGCTGCCTTTCAGGGTTCCCAAAGGCGCCGGCACGTAGACTGACGCCCCGGCTGGCCGGACCGACCGCCCGCCAGGACACCCCCATCAAACGAGAGGGCGGGGCGAGTGCACGCCAGTTTGCTGAGCGCCGTCGCGAGCGTGCTCCCGGCAGCCAGCACCGGAGGCTCCGGGGGAGGCAGCACCAGCGGCGGGAGCTTCACGCCGTTCCTCTTCCTGGCTGTGATCTTCTTCGCGGCCTACCTGCTGTTCATCCGTCCGGCTCGAAACCGGCAGCGTGCCGCCCTCGAGGAGCGTCGCAAGGTCTCCGTGGGTGACGAGATCATCACCACGTCGGGTCTGATCGCGACGGTCACGGAGGTCGGAGAGGACGCGTTGACGCTCGAGATCGCACCCGGCGTGCGGGTGCGCTTCGTTCCAGCCGCGATCCTGCGGGTGATATCCGACGAGCCGGCCGACGAGCCGGAGACCGACGTCACCAACCATGAGGTCATCGAGCCGGAAGAGCCCGGTGACGGCTCCGGGTCTACGTCGACCTAGCCGAAGCCGAGCACCACAGCGGACGATCCGAACTTCGAAAGGCAGACAGACTCGTGGCACAAGCCACCAAGCAACGGCCGGGCCGGTCGCTGTTGGGCGTAGCAATCATCATCGTCGCCCTCTACCTGGGGATGATCCCCGGGCCGTCCTTCACGCCGGCCCTCGGTCTTGACCTTCGCGGCGGTACCCAGGTGACGCTGACCGCGACCCCGCTGCACGGCAAGGACGTCAGCAAGAGCGCGCTCAACCAGGCCGTCACGATCATCCGGCAGCGAGTCGACGCGCTTGGCGTCGGAGGGGCCGAGATCAGCACGCAAGGCGGCAACCACATCATCGTCTCGGTCCCCGGCAAGGGACGCGCTGCCGTGGCAAGCACCGTGGGCCAGACGGCACTGCTTCGCTTCCGTCAGGTGCTCGAGGTCGGCAACTACTCCGCGGCGCCTGCCCCCTCGGCGTCTCCGTCGGTGGTCTCGACGGTCACGCCGAACGGCAAGCCGACGGGCAAGTCGACGAAGTCTGGCGGCAAGGCGGGAACCAAGAAGAAGTCGCAGGGTGAGGTGATCTCGCCGGCGCTTCTCGGCAAGCCGAAGCCAACCCCGACAGCGAGCGCGACCAGCAGTCCGACCGCCGGTTCGCCGACCGCGTCTCCGACCGCGTCGCCGACCGCGTCGTCAAGCAGTAGCGCTGCGGCGGGCGGGAACAACGAGCCGTTGCCGGGCAGCCAGTCCTCATCGCTCAGCGACATCGAGAAGAGCTTCGCGACGTGGGATTGCGCGAAGGACCCGAACCCGACCAACGGGAGCGACAACCCAACCGACTACATCATCGCCTGCGCGACGGCCGAGGATGCCAACGCGAAGTACCTGCTCGCTCCGGCGGAGGTGCAAGGAACGCAGGTGAGCACGGCCTCCGCCGGTCTGGCCCAGAACGGTGTCGGATGGCAGGTGAACCTGAAGTTCACCGGCAGCGGATCCAGCGACTGGCTCGCGCTGACGAAGAAGGCGTACGACGCGACCGGCACGGGTGACAGCGGCTTCACCGCCGGATGCGCGCCTCCCAAGGGATGCAACGCGGTCGCGATCGTGCTCGACGGCATCGTGCAGTCGGCTCCGGCGATCCAGTCCGCAGGCGGGATCCCCGGCGGCCTCGCCGAGATCACCGGCAGCTTCACCCAGTCGGAGGCCTCCAACCTCGCCGACGTGCTCAAGTACGGCTCACTGCCCTTGAAGTTCACACAGTCGGACGTCACGACGGTGTCGGCGACGCTGGGCTCGGAACAGCTGCGGGGCGGCCTCATCGCCGGTGCGATCGGCCTGGGGCTGGTCATCATCTTCTCGCTGCTCTACTACCGGGCGCTCGGGCTGGTGACCGTCGGGAGCCTCGCCGTGTCCGGCGCCATCCTGTATGCGGTCACGACGCTGCTCGGCCACTCGTCGCTCGGCTACACGCTGTCCCTGCCCGGCATCGCGGGCTTCATCGTCGCCGTCGGCATCACCGCCGACTCGTTCGTCGTCTACTTCGAGCGACTGCGCGATGAGGTGCGAGAAGGACGACGGCTGCGCAGCGCCGTCGACCGGGCCTGGCCACGGGCGCGACGCACGATCCTGTCCGCCGACACCGTGTCGCTTCTTGCGGCCTTCGTTCTCTACCTCGTGTCGATCGGTGATGTCCGCGGCTTCGCCTTCACGCTGGGTCTGTCGACCATCTCCGACCTGTTCATCGTGTTCTTCTTCACGCGACCGTTGCTTCAGGTCCTCGGCCGTCGGCCGTCGTTCGACTCCGGAGCGGCGTGGACCGGGATCGGTCGCGCTCGCGACGGCGTGACCCGCGAGGAAGCCCCGGAGACCCGAGCTCGACGCATCCGCGGAAAGGAGGCGTGAGGTGGCGCGCAACCAGGAGTCCTTGGCCACCCGCCTCTACCGAGGCGAGGTCTCCTACGACTTCATCGGCAAGCGGTTCCGGTGGTACATCGCCTCGGGCATCGTGATCCTGGTCGGAGTCCTCAGCCTTGCCGTCCAGGGGCTGAACGCCTCCATCGACTTCAAGGGCGGGGCACAGTTCCTCGGCCCGATCAACCACCACTCCGTGTCCGATGTGCGGTCCGCCGTTCAGGACACCGGCGTCACGCCCGAGTCCGTGGAGACGGTCGGGGCGGGCTCGTCGCAACAGTTCGAGGTCGAGACCAAGACCCTCACCGAACCGCAGGTAGAGAAGATACAGGCCGCCCTCGTCGCCAAGATCGGGATCACCGAGGACCAGATCAGCCCCACCACGGTCGGCGCGACCTGGGGCAGTCAGATCACGAAGAAGGCGCTCGAGGGCCTGATCGTCTTCCTGATCGCGGTGGTGCTGTACCTGTCGGTGCGCTACGAGTGGAAGATGGCGATGGCCGCCATCATCGCCCTCCTGCACGACCTGATCGTCACGGCCGGCATCTACTCGCTGATCGGTCTGGAGGTCAGTCCGTCCACCGTCATCGCGTTGCTGACGATCCTCGGATACTCGCTCTACGACACCGTCGTGGTCTTCGACAAGGTCCGCGAGAACACCGCCAGCATCGCCGGCGGCAGCCGCATGACCTTCAGCCAGGCGACGAACCTCGCCGTCAACCAGACCCTGGTCCGGTCGATCAACACCTCGATCATCGCGCTGCTGCCGGTCATCGGCCTGCTTGTCATCGGTGCCGTGCTGCTCGGCGCGGGCTCGCTCAAGGACCTCGCCTTCGCACTGTTCATCGGGCTGGCGGCGGGCGCCTACTCGTCCATCTTCATCGCCTCTCCGCTGTTGTGCGAGTTCAAGGAGCGCGAGCCGACCTACCAGCAGCTCGCGAAGCGGGTCGCGACCCGCCGTTCCCGGGAGAGCGCCAGCGGTCCGGTCGTCACCACTCCGGCGGGGCCCCTTCCCGCGGCGGCGGCGGCGTCCGTGTTGTCCCCGGAGGACATCGAGGAGACGATCGCGCAACCCGCGCAGCGCCGTACCGGGCCCGGCCCGAAGGCTGGCGCGCGGCCGACGAACCGGCGCCGTGGCGGGCGCGGCAGCAGGTCTCGCAAGCGCCGGTGAGCCCGCTCGACCTCGACGCGCTGATGCGCACGCGCGTCCGCGACGTCGAGAGCTTTCCCGCGCCCGGGGTGACGTTCAAGGACATCACGCCCTTGCTGGCCGACCACGTCGCCTTCGCGGGCGCCGTGGACGCGATCGTCAGCCACCACGGCCGCGGGACGATCGACAAGGTCGCCGGCGTCGAGGCGCGGGGATTCATCCTCGCGGCGGCCGTCGCCTACCACTTCGGTGCGGGGTTCGTGCCGGTGCGCAAGGCGGGCAAGCTACCCAGTGCGACGTACTCCGCGTCCTACACGCTGGAGTACGGGACGGCGGTCCTCGAAGTGCATCGCGACGCCTTCGACCCGGGGGATCGGGTGCTGATCGTGGACGACGTGCTCGCCACAGGTGGCACGGTCGGGGCCACGTCGCAACTGGTCCGGCGCGGTGGCGCACAGGTGAGCGGCTGCAGCGTGCTGCTGGAGATCACCGCACTCGGCGGGCGCGCCCAGTTGCCCGACCTCGACATTCACGCGCTGCTCACCTACTGACCGCGTCTCGGCGGGAACGTCTGCGAGCTTGGCTTCGTTAGACTCGTAACACGAACCTGCGAGAGGTGGAGCGTGTCGAGCGACGTCGTCCCGGTTACGGACGACGTCATGCCCGAAGGCGCCGGTGAGCATGCGCCTGAGGACATGCCGGGCGCCGCGGTCCTGGAGCCGATCGCCGAGCCTGCGGCCGCTGCCCGGATGCGGGCACGCCTCGCCCGGCTCTCTCCCTCGAAGTCGGCGTCGAAGATGCCGCCGCCGAGCGAGCTCGAGCCGCTGCTGAAGACGCTGCGTACCAACCATCCGAAGGCCGACACTCGCTTGGTCGTCCGCGCCTATGACGTCGCAGAGCGCAGCCACCGCGGGCAGCTCAGACGCAGCGGCGATCCCTACATCTCGCATCCCCTGGCCGTGGCGCAGATCGTCGCGGACCTCGGGATGGAAGAGCCGACACTGTGCGCAGCGCTGCTGCACGACACGGTCGAGGACACCACCCTGTCCCTGGCAGACGTCACCCGCGACTTCGGCGAGGAGGTGGCGCGCCTCGTCGACGGCGTGACGAAGCTCGACAAGGTCCGCTACGGCGAGTCGGCCGAGGCCGAGACGATCCGCAAGATGGTCATCGCCATGGCCAAGGACCCCAAAGTCCTGATCCTCAAGCTCGCCGACCGGTTGCACAACGTGCGAACCCTGGCCTGGCTGCCGCCGGACAAGCAGCAGCGCCTGGCGAAGCAGACGCTCGAGATCTACGCGCCGCTCGCTCATCGCCTCGGTGTGAATGCCATCAAGTGGGAGCTGGAGGACCTCTCGTTCGCCACGCTCTACCCGAAGCGGTACGACGAGATCGTCCGGCTCGTCGCCGAGCGCGCACCGTCACGCGACACCTATCTCGCGGGGGTCAGCGAGCGAGTGCAGGCCGAGCTTCGCGGCGCGAAGGTCAAGGCGAGGGTGACCGGTCGACCCAAGCACTACTACTCGATCTACCAGAAGATGATCGTGCGCGGCCGGGAGTTCGACGACATCTACGACCTGGTCGGCCTCCGCATCACGGTGGACACCGAGCGCGACTGCTACGCCGCGCTCGGCGTGATCCACACCATCTGGTCCCCGGTCCCCGGCCGGTTCAAGGACTACATCGCGATGCCGAAGTTCAACATGTACCAGTCGCTGCACACGACGATCATCGGGCCGAGCGGAAAGCCGGTGGAGCTGCAGATCCGCACCCACGCGATGCACCGCACCGCCGAGTACGGCATCGCCGCGCACTGGCGCTACAAGGAAGCCAAGGGCCGCAACGGCGTTCCGCACCCGCACGCCGCCGCCGAGATCGACGACATGGCCTGGATGCGCCAGCTGCTCGACTGGCAGCGCGAGGCCGTCGACCCCAGTGAGTTCCTCGACTCGCTGCGCTTCGATCTGGGCCAGCGCGAGATCTTCGTGTTCACCCCGAAGGGCGACGTGGTGGCGCTTCCGGCCGGGTCCACGCCGGTCGACTTCGCCTACGCCGTCCACACCGAGATCGGGCACCGGTGCATCGGCGCGCGCGTCAACGGCAAGCTG
>DASZTL010000056.1:0-63302 GCA_035548055.1 Mycobacteriales bacterium
GCCGGGCTCGGGGATGTTCTCGCCCTTGACGATCGCCTCGTAGACCTTGACCCGGCCGAGGACGTCGTCGGACTTGATGGTGAGCAGCTCCTGCAGCGCGTACGCCGCGCCGTAGGCCTCGAGCGCCCACACCTCCATCTCACCGAAGCGCTGACCGCCGAACTGCGCCTTACCACCCAGCGGCTGCTGCGTGATCATCGAGTACGGGCCGGTCGAGCGGGCGTGGATCTTGTCGTCGACCAGGTGCAGCAGCTTCAGGATGTAGATGTAGCCGACCGAGATCGGCTGGTCGATCGGCTCACCGGTGCGGCCGTTGAACAGCTTGGCCTTGCCGTCGCCGTTGACCATCCGCTCACCGTCACGGTTGACCAGCGTCGAGGCGAGCAGACCGCTGATCTCCTCCTCACGGGCGCCGTCGAACACCGGCGTCGCGACGTTGGTGCCGGGCTCGGAGGCGTCCGCGCCGATCTCGGCGAGGTGCTTCTGCCACGACTCCTTGGTGCCCTCGACCTGCCAGCCGGTCTTCGCCACCCACCCGAGGTGGGTCTCGAGGACCTGGCCGACGTTCATCCGGCCGGGCACGCCGAGCGGGTTGAGGATGATGTCGACGGGCGTGCCGTCCGACAGGAACGGCATGTCCTCGACCGGCAGCACCTTCGAGATGACGCCCTTGTTGCCGTGCCGGCCGGCGAGCTTGTCGCCGTCGGTGATCTTGCGCTTCTGCGCGACGTAGACGCGGACCAGCTCGTTGACGCCCGGCGGGAGCTCGTCGCCGTCCTCGCGGTTGAACACGCGGACGCCGATGACCTTGCCGGACTCGCCGTGCGGCACCTTCAGCGAGGTGTCGCGCACCTCGCGCGCCTTCTCACCGAAGATCGCGCGAAGCAGCCGCTCCTCGGGGGTGAGCTCGGTCTCGCCCTTCGGGGTGACCTTGCCGACCAGGACGTCGCCGGGGACGACCTCCGCGCCGATCCGGATGATGCCGCGCTCGTCGAGGTCGGCGAGGACCTCCTCGGAGACGTTCGGGATGTCCCGGGTGATCTCCTCCGGACCGAGCTTGGTGTCACGGGCGTCGACCTCGTGCTCCTCGATGTGGATCGAGGACAGCACGTCGTCCTCCACGAGGCGCTGCGACAGGATGATCGCGTCCTCGTAGTTGTGGCCCTCCCACGACATGAAGGCGACGAGCAGGTTCTTGCCCAGGGCCATCTCGCCGTTCTGGGTGCACGGACCGTCGGCGATGACCTGCCCCTGCTCGACCTTGTCGCCCTCGTTGACGATGGGCTTCTGGTTGAACGAGGTGCCCTGGTTGGAGCGGTGGAACTTCGCCAGACGGTAGGTACGGCTGGTGCCGTCCTTGTGCGCGATCGTCACGTAGTCGGCCGACACCTCCTCGACCGTCCCGGCCTGCTCCGCGACGACGACGTCACCGGCGTCGACCGCGGCGCGGTACTCCATGCCGGTGCCGACCAGCGGCGCCTCGGCCCGCAGCAGCGGCACCGACTGCCGCTGCATGTTCGAGCCCATGAGCGCACGGTTGGCGTCGTCGTGCTCGAGGAACGGGATCATCGCGGTCGCGACGGAGACCATCTGCCGCGGCGAGACGTCCATGTAGTCGATGTCCGCGGGCTCGACGTAGTCGACCTCGCCGTCCTTGCGGCGGACCAGCACGCGGTTCTCGCTGAAGGTCCCGTTCGGGTTCAGCGGCGCGTTGGCCTGCGCGATGACGTGGCGGTCTTCCTCGTCGGCGGTGAGGTAGTCGATCTGGTCCGTGACCCGGCCCTTGTCGACGCGACGGTACGGCGTCTCCACGAAGCCGAACGGGTTGACCCGCGCGTAGGTCGCCAGCGAGCCGATCAGGCCGATGTTCGGGCCTTCCGGCGTCTCGATCGGGCACATCCGGCCGTAGTGGCTCGGGTGGACGTCACGGACCTCCATGCCGGCGCGCTCACGCGAGAGACCGCCCGGGCCGAGCGCGGACAGCCGGCGCTTGTGCGTCAGCCCCGCGAGCGGGTTGGTCTGGTCCATGAACTGCGACAGCTGGGAGGTGCCGAAGAACTCCTTGATCGACGCGACCACCGGCCGGATGTTGATCAGGGTCTGCGGCGTGATCGCCTCGACGTCCTGAGTGGTCATCCGCTCGCGGACGACGCGCTCCATCCGTGACAGGCCGATGCGGACCTGGTTCTGGATGAGCTCGCCGACGGTGCGCAGCCGCCGGTTGCCGAAGTGGTCGATGTCGTCGGTCTCGAAACCGGCGTCACCGCGGTGCAGGCGCACCACGTAGTCGATCGCCGCGACGATGTCTTCCTCGGTCAGTACGCCGACGCTGTGGTGCTGCGTCGTACCGAGCTTCTTGTTGACCTTGTAGCGGCCGACCTTGGCGAGGTCGTAGCGCTTCTCGTTGAAGTAGAGGTTGTTGAGCAGCGTCTCGGCCGCGTCGCGCGTCGGCGGCTCGCCGGGACGCAGCTTGCGGTAGATGTCGATGAGCGCCTCGTCCGGAGTGGAGGTGTGGTCCTTTTCCAGGGTCAGCCGCATCGAGTCGAACTCACCGAAGCGCTCGAGGATCTTGGCGTCGTCCCAGCCGAGCGCGCGCAGCAGCACCGTCACCGGCTGGCGGCGCTTGCGGTCGATGCGCACGCCGACCTGGTCGCGCTTGTCGACCTCGAACTCCAGCCACGCCCCGCGGCCCGGGATGACCTTGGCGGTGTAGACCTCGCGGTCGGTCACCTTGTCCAGGGTCCGGTCGAAGTAGACGCCCGGCGAGCGGACGAGCTGGGAGACGACGACCCGCTCGGTGCCGTTGATGATGAAGGTGCCCTGGTTGGTCATGAGCGGGAAGTCACCCATGAACACCGTCTGGCTCTTGATCTCGCCGGTCTCGTTGTTCGTGAACTCGGCGATGACGAACAGCGGCGCCGAGTAGGTCATGTCCTTGTCCTTGCACTCGTCGATCGAGTGCGGCGGGTCCATGAGCTTCGGCTCGCGGAACTCCAGCGACATGGTGTCGGAGAAGTCCCGGATCGGGCTGATCTCGGAGAGGATCTCCTCGAGCCCGGACGGGGTGCCGGCCTCGACCGACTCCCGCCACTCGGGTGAGCCGATCAGCCATTTGAACGAAGCCGTCTGCAGTGCGAGCAGATTCGGGACTTCGAGTGGTTCATTGATCCGCGCAAAGGAAACGCGGCGTGGTGCGAGGGTGGAAAGTGCAGAACCTGTGGTGCGCGAGGCGGCCAAGTGGGGTCCTTCTCTAGTGCCCGCTGTCAACGTGCGCGCACGCCGATGGATCCACCCCTGGACCGATCAAGACACGCTCGAGGCAAAGGGGTGGAGGCAGTAGGAGGCAGCGCAAACGAGCAGCATAGCCGCACAGCGGCATTCTGTCGAGACCACCTGGAACGGGCGGCCTAGCGCTGCGCGGCAGCATGGACCTCCGCAGCGCCGCCGTCAAGGCCCGACGCGCCGTTTGGGTGCGGATTTCCCTAGAACGGCTGGAGATCGTTGATGACCCAGCGGCCGTCCTGCTTGATCATCTCGACCTTGATGACCGAGCGATCGAGCCGCGAGGTCGCGTTGAGCAGCTTGTTCTCGACCGTCTGATCGGCGAACACGAGCACCTCGACCTCGTCGGCCGACGCCGAGATCACCCCGGCCGCTGCAATCGTGCCGGTCGTGACCGCGTGGGTCTTGTTCGCCAGCGGGGTGACCGAGCTAGCCGCGGTCTGGGCGTAGTTCGCCCGGAAGGACTTGCTCATGCCGGCCTCGGCCTTGGCGAAGTCGGCGTCGAGGGTCTGGTAGTTGTAGGTCAGGGCGGCTGCGGTTTCGGTCTTGGCCGCCGCGACGGCCGCGACCCGCGCCTTCTCGACCGCCGAGTCGTGGGAGACGTCACCGCGCTCGACGAACCACAACACGACCGCCGCGACCGCGAGCACGCACACGAGCGCAGCCGCCGCCATCAGGGCCCGGTTCGAGCCGCCGAAGCCGTCGTCGCCGACCTGCCAGGGCTGACTGAGGTAGTCGGGCTCGTCGGGCTCGTCGGGCTCGTCCGTGTGGTCCGGTTCGTCGGTTTCGGCGACCGCCGGCTCGGCAAGCGGTTCGGCGGGCTCCGGGACCTCGGGGACCTCGGGGACCTCGGGGACCTCGGCGGCTTCGGGGACCTCGGCCTCGGGGACCTCGGCCGGCGCCGGAGGCTCGGGGGCCTCGCCGGGCGCGGCGGGCGCGGCGGGCGCGGCGAAGCGGCGCGCCGGGTCGTCGAGCGCCGGGATCTTCGGCGCCTCCGGCGCTGTCGGGGTCGAGCCGGCGCCCCCCGCGGCCTGCGCCGCGCGAGCCGCCTCGACCTGCGCCAGCGCGCTCTGCCGCAACCGCGCGGCGAGCTCCGTCGTACGGGAGTGCCGCTCGTCGGGCAGGGTCAGCGACTCGCCGGCCGCGTCGTCGTCCGGGGTCTGCGCCGCGTCGTCGTCCATGGCATCGTTCGTGGCGTCGCCCGGTCCCGTGAGGTCGCTCACAGCGGCACCACGTTGCTGGTGAGCCACTTGCCGTCGACCCTGGTCAGCGACACCTGCATCCGGAACAGCTGCTGGGTGGCGGCCTGGGTCTTGACGTTGGTCGCGGTTCCGGCGAGTGCCACCAACACGACGGCGTCGTTGGGTGACATCGACTGGACGGCGGCGCTGCGCACTGTGGTCGTCTGCACGACCTTCCCCTTGACGTAGAGCGGCTTGAACACCTTCACGGTCGCGAGGTACTTCTTCGCGAAGTCCGAGGTCGCGTTCTTCGCCGCGTCGTCGAAGTCGGTCTGCATGTGGCGATAGTCGACCGAGGTGAAGTCGATCGCGTACTGCCCGGCGACCGCCTCGAGCTGGCTGCGCTCATGGTTGAGCGAGGAGTAGTGCGACTTGTCGTGTGCCTTGAGCACCAGAAAGGTCGTGAACACGGCGGCAACGACGACACCGACAACCAGCACTGCCAGCCAGGGCGCCAATGCGCCGCCGTCGGATCCGCGCTGCCGCCGATGCGGCTTGCCCACTCCCCTGCTCACTAACGCATGGTAGGTGCGAGCAGCAGCCAGGTGTAGGACGAGGACCCGAACACCGGGGTGAGCGGGCCGTCCAAGCCGAGCTCGTAGGTCTTGCCGTCGAGGCCACGCAACACGCCGGTCGTCGGGTCGTACGGCAGGGCGACGGTGGTCACCGCGGCGGAGTCACTGGCCGTCGCAACCCCCGAGCCGGCCTGCTTCGCCCTCCGCAGCTTGGGGCACTTCGGGGTGTCGCACGTCCCGACCACACCCGAACCGGGGAACGGCTGGCCGTAGTGCGGCCCGTCGTACGGGGTCGCGTTGGTCACGTTCGCGTGGTCGCCCTTGGGATGCGGCGCGTTGCGCTCGCCGCGGATGTCGTTCTGCTCGGTGTCGAGGAAGGCGTTGTTGCCGAAGCAGTGGGCGTCCAGGTTGGCGGCACCGCCCCAGTCCTTGGGCTTGTTCGAGCGCGGCTTGGTGCTGGCGTACCCGCTGCTGCAGAACGCGCCGGCATCGGTCACCATGCCGAACCGGGCGACGTTGCCAGGGGCCGGCAGTGCGTAGTAGGAGTCCGCCACGATCGCCGGGTAGAGCTCGAGCACCGCCCGGTCGTAGGGCAGCCGGACGCTCTCGATCTGGGTGAACGTGTCCAGGTTCGACAACAGCTCCGGGAACACGTCCTGGTTGTCCTTGATCAGCAGCTTCAGCTGGTCGGAGGCGGCGCTGCCGTTGTCGAGGATGGTCCGCAGCGCGGCGTCCTGACCGCTGAACTCGCCGGTGACGTCGTCGAAGCTGGCGGCGAACGACTTGAGCTCGGCGGCGACGTCACGCTGCGTGTCGAGCACGGTCTTGCCGTCGTTGATGAGCTTCTGCGTGGCCGGCAGCGCGTCGGTGGCCGCCTGGGTGAGCTGCTGACCGCCGGTGATCAGCTTCTGCAGGCTCGGGCCGAGGTTCGCGAAGCCCTTGCCGAGCTCGGTCACGGTGGTCGACAGGTCGTGGACGTCGATGCTGCCGAACAGCTGCTCCACGTTGCGCAGGATCACCGCGTCGTCCACCGGGATCGTGCCCTTGATCTGCGAGTCCGAGGTGAGGTACGGAGCCGAGTCGCTGGCCGGCTCGAGCTCGACGTACTGCTCGCCGACTGCGGACAAGTCGGCGACCTTCGCGGTCAGGCCGCTGGACGGGATCTTCTCGCCGTGGTTGATCTCGAGGTCGACGATCACCCCGCCGTCGGGGTTGATGTGCAGCGCACCGACGCGGCCGACCACGACGCCGCGCTCGGCGACGTCTGCGTTGGTGAAGATCCCGCCCGCCGACGGCAGCGCGAGCTTCACGGTGAACGGGCGGCTCAGCGGGTTGATGCCGACGTAGCTCGCGCCGACGTAGACGATCCCGACCAGGCTGAGCACGAGAAAGATCGCGAGCTGGATCTTCACGACGCGGCGGATCACTGGGAACCTCCGAGTCCGCTGAGCAGCAGCTGGGCGAGGTCCGACTGGCCGACCGCGTTGGAAGAGCTGGTCACCGCCGGGCAGCTCTTGCCGGACAGCAGCTTCACCAGCTCCGCCTCGACCGGGCCGAGCGAGGACTCGAGCTGCGCGGGCGTCTTGCCGGCGAACACCGCACACAGCACGGGACCGAGGTCGATGCTGATGTCGGCGTTGACGTAGTCACCGGGCGCCGCCGCGCCGACGTCACGCGGGAACGGGTAGGTGATCAGCACCTCGAGCGACCGCGGCAGGTTCGCTCCTGCGGCGGCGAGGTGGCGCAGAACCGGCTGCAGATCGCGCAGCTCGGCGATCGTCTGGGAGCTCGACGCGTTGATGACCCGGCTCGCGTACTTGCCGAAGCGGGACAGGTGGGTCAGCAGCGAGGTGAACTGCGCTCGCTCGTCGGCGAGCACCTTGAGACCCGGTCCGAGGTCGTCGAGCGCGGTCGCGATGGTGCTGTCCTGGGAGGCGAGCGCTGAGCTGAACCGGTCGAGGCCGTCGATCGCGCGCACGATCTCGTGTTTCTGGTCGGCGAGCCCGCCCACGAACGTCGTCAGCTGCGAAAGTGCGCCTCGGACGTCGGCCTCGCGGCCGGCGAGCGCCTTGGAGACCTCGACGCTGATCGTCTGCAGGTCGCCGAGGTCGCCGCCGTTCAGGAACTGCGACAGCAGGCCGAAGACCTGCTCGACGCTGGGCAGATCGCTCGCCGAGTCGACCCGGTCGCCGTCGACGAGGCGACCCTCGGGGGCGACGTTCTCCGGCGCCGACAGGGCGACGAACTTCTCACCGAGCAGCGTCGTCTGTTCGAGGGTGGCCACCGCGTTGGCGGGCAGGACGACGGACTGTTTGATCCGCATCGTGACCTTGGCCTCGAGGGTCTTCGGGTCAAGAGAGATGTCGCTGACGTCACCGACCGCGACGTCGTTCACCCGGACCGCCGCTTGCGGCGTCAGGTCCTGCACGTCTTTGAACTCGGCGCTCACCGTGTAGGTCTTCCCCGATGCCGCACCGCCGGGCAGCGGCAGCGAGTAGGCACTGTGGAAGCCGCAGCCCGCCAGCACAAGCACGCCACCGAGCGCTGCGGCGATCAGCCGGACGCGGCGCGCGGAGGCGCTCACGTCGCACCGCCGGTCAGGAGCTCCGCCAGGGTCGGCGTCTGGTGGTGCAGGCTGCTGGTGCTGATGACCGGCTTGTTCGCACTGCACCCCACGGCGTCGCCGACCAGGGTGTCGAGCCCGAGAGTCCCGAGCAGCTGGCAGAGCGCACCGGAGGGGCCCGTCTTCAGCAGCGGCTCGGTCAGCGCAGCGTTGGTGTCGAGGGTCTTCGTGGCCGGGTCGTAGGCGAGGCTGAGGTTGGACAGCGCCAGCGGGGTCAGGTCGGTGAGCTGGGTGATCGCCGTCTTCTCCTGGGTCAGCACGTCGGTGACCTTGGCGAGACTGTGGATGTCGGTCTTGAGCCCGGCGCGGTTGTCCGCGACGAAGGTCTCGACGGAGGTCAGCGCCGTGGCGAGGTTCGCGAGCGCCGCCCCGAGGTCCTTGCGCTCTCCCGCGAGCTGACTGCCGACCTGGGCCAGGTTCTTGTTCAGCGCGACGACACCGCCGTTGTCGTTGGCAAGCGTCGTCGTGAACTTCTGAAGGCTGCTGACGGTGTCGAACAGGTCGCCGCGGCTGCCGGCCAGCGTCGAGATCAGCGTGGAGAACTGCTTGAAGGCGGCGTTGAACGCCTGGCCGTTGCCCTTCAGGTTCTCGGCGCCGATCTTGATCAGCTGCGCGAGCGCGCCGTTCTTGTTCGCGCCGTTGGGACCGAGGGCACTGTCGAGCTGGTTGAGGTTGCCGAAGATCTGGTCGAGCTCGAGGGGCACCGCGGTCTGCTCGGCGCAGGTCGCGGGGTTGGTCGTGTCGCTCACCGCGGTGCCGTTCGGCGGGCACCCGAGCACCGCGTTGTTCGGCAGCGTCGGGCCGCTCACGTAGCCGGGGGTGATCTGGACGTAGCGGTCACTGACGATCGACGGCTCGATCACCACTGCCTTCGCGTGCAACGGCACCCGGTCGTCGCCGTCGTAGGACATGACGACCTTCACCTCGGTGCCGACCGGCGTGATGCTGTCGATGTGGCCGACCTTGACGCCCATGATCCGGACGTCGTTGCCGGTGTAGAGGCCGACGGTCTTGGTGAAGTACGCCGTCAGCTTGTAGGTCTTCCCGCCGCCGGTCGTGACGGACACGACGACGATGACGATGACCAGCGCGACGACCGCGACCAGCGCAACCACGCCGGCGCCGAACCGGCGTACCAAGTCGGCGAACAACTCCCCGAAGCGTCTCATCAGCGGTTCCCGGAGTTGCCGAGGCTGAGCTTGCCGGCCGAGTCGGTCAGGTTCGTCAGCGTGCTCTCGAACCACCGACCGGTGCCCAGGGTGTCGGTGAAGTCGCGCACGAACGGTGCGGCCAGATGAAGTGTCTCGTCGAGCGCTCGCTGGTTCGCCCGCAGGATCCGCAGCGTCCCGTCGAGCTTGGCGAGCGCGGGGCCGATCAGCTTGCGGTTCTCAGCGACCAGACCGGTCAGCTGATGGGCCAGCGCGGCGGTGCTGACGAGCAGCTGATGGACGACGGCGCGCTGCTGGCTGATCGTCTGGAGGATCAGCGAGGAGTCGTCGATGAGCTTGGTGATCTCGTCGTCGTGCGAGGCGATGGTGGTGGTGACGTCGTTCGCCTTGCCGAGCAGCGAGGTCAGCTGGTTGTTGCGCGAGGCGATGGCCTCAGACACCCGCTCGAGTCCCACCAGCGATGCGTGCACCTCGCCGGGGGTGTTCTTGAACGTGTCGGACAGGACGTCGAAGGACTTCGCCAGCTGCTTGACGTCGATCTCGCCGGCTCGCTTGCCGAGCCCGATGAACGCCTCGGTGATCGACGTCGGAGTGGTCGTGCGGTCGACCGGGATGGTGTTGTCGGCCAGCGATCCGCTCGGCGTCGGGTTCAACGCGACGTAGACCTGGCCGAGCAGCGTCTCGATCTTGATGTTCGCCGTGGTGTCCGCGCCGATGTGAGGCCCACCGCTGACCTTCATGCCGACCCGGACGATGTTGCCCTCGCCGGGGACGTACATCAGCTTGACGGAGGTCACCTTGCCCACCTGGACGCCGGCGACCTTCACGTTGTCGCCGCTTTGCAGGCTGGCCGAGTCGGTGAACTCGGCGTAGACGGTGTGCCCGGACGTGATGAACGGCAGGCTGCCGACGTCGAGGGCGAGCAGCAACAAGATGATGATGACGACGACACCCGCGATGCCGATCGGCAGCGGGCTGCGCTCGCGGAACGGTCTCACTGCGTCACCGCCGGACACGACGGCGACTGCGACGCGCTGGGCTGCAGCTGCGCCGGGAGGCCGGCGATGCTCAGCGAGCACAGCCAGAAGTTGAAGTAACCGCCGTAGCTGCCGGTGCGGATGATCCGGTTGAGCTTGGCGGGCTCACGCTGCAGGAAGGCGGCGAGAGCGTTCTCGCCCTTGTTGACAGTGTCCTTCGTCGTGTTGAGGTTCTCGGCGAGGGCGGTCAGGTTCCTCAGGTCGCCGGGCAGGACCGGACGGATCCCGGTCAGCAGCTTCGCCGTACTGGTCGCCAGGTCGTTGATGTTGACGAGTGAGGTCGAGATCGCGTCGCGGTCCCCGGCGAGACCCGTCACCAGCCGCTGGAGCTGGGTGATCGTCTCGCTGAGCCCGGCGTCGCGATGCTGAACCGTGCTCAGCACGGTGAGCAGGTTGTCGATGACCTGGCCGATGGCGGCGTCACGCTGCGCCACGGTGTTGGTCAGCGACGCGGTCTGTTGCAGGAGATCCTGCACCGTCCCGCCCTCGCCCTGCAGGGTCTTGATGATCTCGAGGGCGAACTGGTTGACGTCGTTCGGCGACAGCGCGCGGAACAGCGGCTTGAAGCCGTTGAACAGCGCGGTCAAATCCACCGCCGGAGCGGTCCGCGAGGTGGGGATCACGTCGTCGGTGCTCTGAGTGGTCCCGCCCGGCGTCGCGACCAGATCGAGGTAGCGCTGGCCGACCAGGTTGAGGTACTGCAGCTTCACGTCCGTCGTCGTGGTCATCGGAACGTCGGTGTCGACCGTGAACGAGACCTGAGCCAGGTTGTTGCCGTCCTCGGAGATCGACTTGATCGACTTGACGGTGCCGACCCGGACGCCGGCCATGCGTACGTCGCTGCCGCTGATCAGGTCTGTGGCGTCGGTGAAGTCGGCCTTGTACGTCTTGGTCGATCCGAAAGTCCGGTTGCTGATGACCACGCCGAGCAGCGCCGTCGCGAGGATGGTGACGAGCGCGAAGATGATCAACTTGATCGCCGCGCCGAGGGTGTTGCCGCGCATTACGGCACCACCGCCATGCCGCGCAACATCGGTCCGAGCAGCAGGTCGGCGAGGCCGTCCGAGGTCGGCCGCTGGCCGGTGACCTCCGCCAGCAAGGTCGCGATCTCGGCTTGCTCGGCGGCCGAGCCGACGCCGGCGGTCGAGCCGGAGAACACCGACGCGGTCGCATCCGGCGTCGCCGCACCCGAGCCGGCGTAGCCGCCCTGCGCGTAGTTGCCGCCTGGCGCGAACGGATATTTCGAGTTCTCCGGGTGCAGCGCGTGGTTGCCGTACGGCAGTCCGTAGCAGTTCGCGGGCAGCACCGCCCGGGTGAACTCCTTGAGCGAGGGGTGGTCTTTCTGGGTGTACTCGCCTCGACTGTTCACGGGGATCAGGTCGATGTGGAGCTCGCCGCCACCGAAGGCGTGCTCGAGCCGCTCCCGATCGAAGATCGACAGGCCGTTGGGCAGGCATTCGAGGACGATCGAGTAGTCCGACAGCACGTTGAGCGGGCCTTCGCTGTATTTCGCGAGGTCTCGCAGGCCTTTGCCGTTGGTCTTGAAGAAGCTCGCCCCGGTGTCGGCGAAGCCGGTCGTGCCGGCGAGGAACTGCGCGTAGGGGTCCGCCTTCACGGTGAAGGTCCGCGCGGTCACCGAGAAGTGCTTGAGGATCCCGAGCAGGTCGGGAGCCGCGTCGGCGTAGTTGCTCGCGAGGTCGGCGAGGCCCGAGATGTCGTGCTGGATGTTCGGCATGTCCTGGTTGAGCTGGCTGAAGTAGCGGTCGATCAGCGTGAGGCTCTTGCCCAACGTCTCGCCACGCCCCGCCAGCGCCTCGGCGGTGTTGGACAGCGCCACCGACAACGCGGCCGGGTTCGCCGCCCGCAGCACCGGCACCAGCTTGCTGAACACGTCCTGGAGCTCGATCGCGACCGCGGATCGGTCCTCCTGGATGGTCGCCCCAGGCTGGAGGGAGCCGACCGGCGAGCTCGGCCGGATCAGGTCGACGTACTTCTCACCGAACAGCGTCTTGGGCAGGATCCGGGCCAGCACGTTGCCCGGGATGCTGTGAATGAGGGACTTCGACAGCTGCAGCGTCAGCGTGGCGTTCTCACCGTCGCTGTGCACGGAGCTGACGCGCCCCACCAGCACGCCCTCGTACTTCACGTCAGCCGGGATGATCAGCTGGTTGCCGACCCGCGACGCGTCCAGCGTGACGGTGTCGCTGCCCTGCCCCGGCAGGTCCTTGTTGTAGATCAGGACCGTCAGGCTCAGCAGCGCAGCGATCACCGCGAGGAACGCAACGCCTTGCAGGCGGCGCTTCACGCGCAGTCGGGCCTCGCTGCGGGACATGCGCTACCCCGCGATCCTGACCGTGGTGTTGGCACCCCACAGCGCGAGGCTCAAGAACAGGTCGATCACGTTGATCGCCACGATCGAGGTACGCACCGCGCGCCCCACCGCGACGCCCACGCCCGCCGGGCCGCCACTGGCGTAGTAGCCGTAGTAGCAGTGGATCAGCATCACGACGATCGCGAAGATGATGATCTTCAGGAACGAGTAGAAGACATCGGTCGGCACCAGGAACGTGTGGAAGTAGTGGTCGTAGGTGCCACCCGACTGGT
Source organism: Mycobacteriales bacterium (assembly GCA_035548055.1). GTDB lineage: Bacteria > Actinomycetota > Actinomycetes > JAFAQI01 > JAFAQI01 > DASZTV01. The sequence goes on from DASZTL010000056.1 coordinate 12,472, forward strand.
GGAAGTACAGGGTCACGATCAGTCGCGTCGAGAAGTACGACGCGACCAGACCAACGACGTAGAGCGGGATGACAGCCACGAGGCCGGCGATGAGCCGAGTGGTGACGAGGTAGGGAATCGACGGGATGCCCATCACCTCGAGGGCGTCGATCTCCTCGCTGATCCGCATGGCACCGAGCTGTGCGGTGAAGCCCGCGCCGACCGTCGCGGTGAGCGCCAGGCCGGCGACGATCGGGGTGATCTCCCGGGTGTTGAAGTACGCCGACACGAAGCCGGCGAACGCAGAGATCCCGATCTGCTGGAGGCCCTGGTAGCCCTCGAGCCCGACCTCGGTCCCGGTGAAGAAGGTGAGGAACGCGACGACTCCGACGCTGCCGCCGATCAACGCGAGGGCCCCCGAGCCGAGGCTCACCTCGGCGATCAGCCGGACGACCTCACGCTTGTAGGACACCAGCGTGCGCCAGACCCAGCCGAGCGAGCGCAGGTAGAAGGACAGCTGCTCGCCGGCGTCCTCGAGCCCGCTCATCGTGGCGCGGTACGGCGCCCCGACAACCCGGGTGACGGTCCGCAGCGGACGTGGCAGCGAGACGGTGCCGGCCATCAGCTGATCTTCGGCGGGACGACGGTGAAGTAGACCTGCGTGATCACGAAGTTGATCACGAACAGCAGCATGAAGGCGATGATCACGGACTGGTTGACGGCGTCTCCGACGCCCTTCGGGCCACCCTTGGGGTTCAAGCCCTTGTAGGAGGCCACCAGCGCGGCCATGATCCCGAACAGCAGCGCCTTGAACTCCCCGACGTAGAGGTCGGGCAGCTGCGCGAGCGCGGTGAACGACTGGATGTAGGCGCCCGGCGTGCCGTGCTGGAGCATCACGTTGAAGATGTAGCCGCCGATCACGCCGACGACCGAGACCAGGCCGTTCAGCAGCACCGCGACGATCGCACTCGCCGCGACCCGCGGAACCACGAGGCGCTCCAGCGGGGAGATGCCGAGCACCTCCATGGCGTCGATCTCGTCACGGATCTTGCGGCTGCCGAGATCGGCACAGATCGCCGAACCGCCGGCGCCGGAGATCAGCAGCGCGCACACGATCGGCGCCGCCTCGCGCAGGATCGCCAGCACCGACGCCGAGCCGGTGAAGGATTGCGCGCCGACCTGGCGGGCGAGGTTGCCGATCTGCAGCGCGATGACGGCGCCGAACGGGATCGAGACCAGCGCGGTCGGCAGGATCGTGACGCTCGCGATGAACCACGCCTGCTCGAGCATCTCGCGCCATTGGAAGCGCAGGTGCCGCACCGAGCGCCAGAACGCCACCCAGGTGTCCAGGCACATCGCGAAAAAGCTGCCGCTCGCCCGGAAGGGCGCCGCGACACCGACGGAACTCACGAGGAGCGTCTCCGCGTTGCCCCCGTGGATCCTCCGGCCGTCCGCCGGACCGTGGCCTTCTTCGCCGGCTCACCGCTGGTGGTCTTCTTGGCGGTCTTCTTCGCCGTCGTCTTCGCTGCAGTCTTCTTCGCGGGAGCGCTGTCGGTGGTGGTGCGGCGACGGGCGGTCGGCGCGGCCCGCAGCACACGTACCCCTTCCGCCTCGGTGGTGGCGGGCGGTGCGGTCGACACCGGTGGGGTGCGTCCGGGCAGCCCGGCGAAGGACCCGGGCGGGGGCGTGACGCCGTGCTCACGCAGCCACTGGCCGGCGGGGCGCTGAGTGGGCCGGGCCCGGCCGTCGGTCGGCATGATCTGCGGCGGGATCGGGGGCAGCGGGGGCAGCTCGGCGCCTTCGGAGCGTTCCTGCTCGAGCTCGGCGGCGTCCTTCTCCTCCGCCATGCCGATCGGGCCCTGCCGCTGCGCGTTGAGGAACTGGCGAACGACCGGCTCCTGGCTGGACAACAGCATCTCGCGCGGACCGAACATCGCGAGGTGGCGGCGGTAGAGCAGGCCGATGTTGTCCGGCACCGTGCGGGCGGTGTTGATGTCGTGGGTGACGATCAGCATCGTCGCAGATATCTGCTGGTTGAGGTCGACGATCAGCTGGTTGAGGTAGGCGGTGCGGACCGGGTCCAGACCGGAGTCCGGCTCGTCGAAGAGCAGGATCTCGGGGTCGAGGACGAGCGCGCGAGCCAGGCCGGCCCGCTTGCGCATGCCGCCGGAGATCTCACCGGGCAGCTTCTGCTCGGCGCCGATCAGGCCGGTCAGCTCGAGCTTCTCCATGACGATGCCGCGGATCTCGGTTTCGTTCTTCTTCGTGTGCTCACGAAGCGGGAACGCGACGTTGTCGTAGATCGACATCGAACCGAACAGTGCGCCGTCCTGGAACAGCACGCCGAACATCTTGCGGACTTCGTACAGCTTGCGTTCGGTGACGTTCGGTACGTCGTTGCCCTCGATGTAGACGTGGCCGCGATCGGGACGCAGCAGCCCGATCAGGTGCTTGAGAAACACCGACTTGCCGGTGCCGGAAGGGCCGAGCAGAACCGAGATCTCGCCCTTGGGCAGCGTCAGGGAGACGTCTTCCCAGATCACCTGCCGGCCGAACGACTTCGTCAGGCCTTCGACCTTGACCTCAACGCCCACGCGGACCCTGCCCTCCTGAGCGACCGGCGATAGGGACCGACTTCGACGCCCGCCGAGCGAGGCGTGTGAGGCGGGTCACAACGCGAGACATTACCGCCCGGACAGGGCGGTTTGCTACCTGCCCCGCCGGTCGCGAGCCGCGACCCACTTCAGGCAAAAACGCAAGTCAGAGCGCGAAAAGCGCTGGGGGCAGACCCTTTCGGGCCTGCCCCCAGCGCGATGGTGCGAGGACTACTTGACGGTGACGCTGGCGCCGGCCTCTTCGAGGGCCGCCTTCGCCTTGTCCGCCGACTCCTTGTTGGCCTTCTCCAGGACGGTCTTCGGCGCGCCGTCGACGAGGTCCTTGGCCTCCTTGAGTCCCAGGCTGGTCAGCTCGCGCACGACCTTGATGACCTGGATCTTCTTGTCGCCGGCCGCGTCGAGGATGACGTCGAACTCGTCCTGCTCCGCGCTACCGCCCGCGTCACCGCCGGCCGCGCCGCCCGCAGCCGGAGCCGCAGCAACGGCAACCGGGGCCGCCGCGGAGACACCGAAGGTCTCCTCGAACTGCTTCACGAGGTCGGAGATCTCGATCAGGCTCTTCTCCTTGAGGGCCTCGATGATCTCGTCGTTGGTCAGGGTCGCCATGTGCCTATCTCCTTGGTGTCAGCTGTCGGACGACGCGTCAGCGACGCCGTCGGTCTCGGTGGTTTCGGTCGACTCGGCTGCGGGAGCCTCATCCGTCGTCTCGGCTGCGGGTGCCGCTTCTTCCGACTCCGTGGCTGCGGGCGCCTCGGCAGCTTCCGCTGCAGGTGCCTCGCTCTCCGGCTCGGACTCGGCGGGTGCCGCTTCTGCCGACTCCGTGGCTGCGGGCGCCGGGTCGGTCGCGCTCGCACCGTCGCCGCCGGCCCACGTCGGGTCGGCAGCCGCCTTTGCCGCGAGCGCACCCAGCACCTGGGCGAGCTGGCGGACCGGGGCCATGAGCACGCTGGCCAGCTGCGTCGCGGGAGCAACGAAGCCGCCGGCGAGCTTGGCGAGCAGAACCTCACGCGACTCGAGGTCGGCGAGCTTCCTGATGTCCTCGGCCGACAGCGGGGAGCCGTCGAGCACGCCGCCCTTGAGGACCAGGAGCGGGTGCTCCCTGGTGAAGGCGCGCAGGCTCTTCGCGACCGTGACCGGGTCGCCGGTGACGAACGCGATCGCCGACGGGCCCTCGAGCATCGGCTCGAGGATGTCGAGACCGGCTTCGCGGGCGGCGATCTTGCTCAGCGTGTTCTTGACGACGTTGTACGTCGCGTTGCCCGCGAGCGAGCGGCGCAGCTCCTTGAGCTCCGCCACCGTCAGCCCGCGGTACTCGGTGAGAACCGCAGCGCTGGAGTCGCGGAAGGCCGTGGTGAGCTCGGCAACCGCGGCGGCCTTGTCCGGCCTGGCCATGGGCTTCCTCTCAGTGGTACTCGGTCCGATCACCGAAAACGCCCCGGCGCCAGGCGCGCGGGGCGTGGCGAACGCTGTGTACCCAACACATCGCGCTCGACGACGTACCACTCACCTGCGCTGGACGCCCGCTTGCGCGGAGCTTTCAGTCAGCGGGGCTGACATCCGGCGGTCTTCGGCGTCATTCAGGCTACTGACGCTCAGATCAAAAGCAAAAACCCGGGCGCATGGAAGATCGCTATTGCTATAGGGGGGCGTATGGCACATCCGCACTAGCAGGGGCGTCGGTGTCGTCAGTGGTCTTGGTCTTCGCCGGGTCGACCTGGATGCCGGGGCCCATCGTCGTCGACATCGCGATCTTCTTGATGTACCGACCCTTGGCCGACGAGGGCTTGGCCCGCAGCACCTCGTCGAGCGCGCTGGCGTAGTTCTCGACCAGCTGCGTCTCGGAGAACGACGTCTTGCCGATCACGAAGTGAAGGTTCCCCTGGCGGTCGACGCGGAACTCGATCTTGCCGCCCTTGATGTCCTCGACGGCCTTGCCGACGTCCATCGTCACGGTGCCGGTCTTCGGGTTGGGCATCAGGCCGCGCGGCCCGAGCACTCGACCCAGGCGACCGACCTTGCCCATCAGGTCCGGCGTCGCGACCGCGGCGTCGAAGTCGAGCATGCCGCCCTCGACCTGGGCGATCAGCTCGTCGCCGCCGACGATGTCAGCACCCGCGGCGCGCGCCTCCTCCGCCTTCTCACCGGTCGCGAACACCGCGACGCGAGCGGTCTTGCCTGTGCCGTGCGGCAGCGACACGGTCCCTCGGACCATCTGGTCGGCCTTGCGCGGGTCGACGCCGAGGCGCATCGCGACCTCGACCGTCGCGTCGAAGCGCTTGGTAGTCGAGGTCTGCTTCGCGAGGCGGACCGCGTCGATCGGCGAGTAGAGACGCTCGCGGTCGATGAGCGAGGCTGCGGCTTCATAGGACTTGCTGCGTGCCATTTCGATCTCTCCTTAGGTGGTGCGTGCGGGACCCGGTGGCCCCTCCCACGACATGAGGTGGTGACTGGTCTTGCGGGTCGTACTAGTCGGTGACGGTGATCCCCATCGACCGAGCCGTGCCGGCGATGATCTTGGCCGCGGCCTCGATGTCGTTGGCGTTGAGGTCGGCCATCTTGGTCTGCGCGATCTCGCGGACCTGGGCACCGGAGATCGTCGCGACCTTGGTCTTGTGCGGCTCGCCGGAGCCCTTCTCGACACCTGCGGCCTTGAGGATCATCCGCGCAGCCGGCGGGGTCTTGGTGATGAACGTGAAGCTGCGGTCCTCGTAGACGGTGATCTCAACCGGTACGACGTTGCCACGCTGCGACTCGGTCTCTGCGTTGTACTGCTTGCAGAAATCCATGATGTTCACGCCGTGCTGACCGAGTGCGGGACCCACCGGCGGTGCCGGGGTCGCCGCACCAGCCTGGATCTGCAGCTTGATCAGACCGGCGATCTTCTTCTTGGCAGGCATTAAGAGTTCCTCAAAATCACGCAGGTCAGATCTTGCTGACCTGGCTGAACGACAGCTCGACCGGAGTCTCCCGGCCGAAGATGGAAACGAGGACCTTCAGTCGCTGGGCCTCGGCGTTGATCTCGTTGATCGTGGCAGGCAGCGTCGCGAACGGACCGTCCATGACCGTGACCGACTCCCCGACCGAGAAGTCGACGACCCGCACCGGCTCGGCCTTCTTCGCCTCGGTCGGCTTCGGCGCCAGGAACTTCACGACGTCCGCGGTCGACAGCGGCATCGGGTGGGTCGCCCCGACGAAGCCCGTGACGCTCGGAGTGTTCTTGACCACGGACCACGACTCGTCGGTCAGGTCCATCCGGACGAGGACGTAGCCCGGGAAGACCTTCGACTCGACCGTCTGGCGCTTGCCGGACTTGATGATCGTCTCAGGCTGCGTCGGGATCTGGATGTCGTAGATGTAGTCCTCCATGTTGAGGGAGGCGATTCGCGACTCGAGGTTGGACTTCACTCGGTTCTCGTAACCGGCGTAGGTGTGGACGACGTACCAGTCACCGGGCAGCGTCAGCAGCTTCGCGCGGAACGCCTCGACCTCGTCGACCTCGTCGCCGGCTGCTGTCGACTCCTCGGCGACCGCGGGGTCGATCCGGGACGGCTCCTCGGACCGAGTCTCGTCAGCGAGCACTTCCTCGGGCACGGCGTGCTCGGCAAGTGGGGCATCGGTAGCCACGTCGTCCGACACCGCATCCATCGGTTCCGCCAGCGCAGCCTCGACCTGCACCTCGGTCGGCTCAGCGGAGGTCGCCTCAGCCTGCTCGGTGGTGTCGGGTTCGGGCACGTACTCGGTCACGGTCGGTGAGCTTCCTCAGCAGGTGGTCGGGAGGGTGGGCAGGTCAGAAAGGCTGTCAACTGAAGATCTCGAATACGGCCTTGGTGAAGCCGTAGTCGAGCACGCCGACGAAGGCGATCATGGCGACGACGAACACGACCGACACGATGGTGTAGGTCACCAACTCGTTGCGCGTCGGCCACAGGACCTTGCGAAGCTCGGCAACGACCTGGCGGTTGTAGTTCGCGAGCCGCGCCGGGTAGCCGGGACCGCCGCCCTTGCCGCGCCCTGAACCGGCCGCCGCAGGAGCGCCTTCTCGGGTCTGCGTCACCGTGTCGTCACCTCCTCGTGCATCTGCGCGCAACGCGCGACGTCGTCGTACCGGTTCCAGTCACCGCAGGGCAGGAGGGACTCGAACCCCCAACCACCGGTTTTGGAGACCGGGACTCTGGCCAATTGAGCTACTGCCCTTTATCTCGTTGTGGATGGGCGCTCGCCGGACAGCAGGCACCCACCGAACGACAGAGTCTACGTCTGGTCGCCGTGAGCGGTCGAACCCGCTACAGCGGGCTCTAACCGGATGGATTCCGACTCACTGAGTGCGCGACCATGTAGTCATGGCCCCGTCACGTATCTCCGCCCGAGTAGGCGGCATCGCCGAGTCCGCGACTCTCGCTGTGGATGCCAAGGCGAAGGCGCTCAAGGCGGCTGGGCGCGATGTCATCGGGTTCGGAGCGGGCGAGCCGGACTTCCCGACGCCACCAGCCATCGTGGCGGCAGCCGTGGCGGCCTGCCAGGACCCCGCGATGCACCGCTACACCCCGACTCCCGGCCTGCCGGCCCTGCGCCAGGCGATCGCCGACAAGACCAGGCGGGACTCCGGCTTCGAGGTCCAGGCGGCCCAGGTCCTCGTCACGAACGGTGGCAAGCAGGCCGTCTACGAGGCCTTCGCCACCCTGCTCGACCCCGGCGACGAGGTCATCCTGCCGGCGCCGTACTGGACCACCTACCCGGAGTCGATCCGGCTGGCGGGCGGCGAGTCCGTCGTGGTCTCCACAACCGCCGACAGCGGCTACCTCGCCACTGTGGAGCAGCTCGAGGCCGCGCGCACCGCTAAGACGAAAGCCCTTCTGTTCTGCTCGCCGTCGAACCCGACCGGAGCGGTCTACCCGCGTGCGGCGGTCGAGGCGATCGGGCGATGGGCGCTCGAACACGGCGTTTGGGTCATCTGCGACGAGATCTACGAGCATCTGCTGTACGACGGGGCCGAAGCGCCGTCGATGCCGGTGGTGGTTCCCGACCTCGCGGACCAGTGCGTCGTGGTCAACGGGGTCGCGAAGACCTACGCCATGACCGGCTGGCGGGTCGGCTGGCTGATCGGTCCGACCGACGTGGTCAGCGCAGCGGCGAACCTCCAGTCGCACGCCACCTCGAACGTCTCGAACGTCGCCCAGGCTGCCGCCTTGGCCGCGGTCAGCGGTGACCTCTCGGCGGTCGCGATGATGCGATCCGCTTTCGACGTCCGGCGGCAGACGATGGTCCGGATGCTCCGGGAGATCCCGGGAGTGGACTGTCCGACGCCACGGGGGGCCTTCTACTGCTACCCCTCGGTCGAGGCGCTGCTGGGCAAGCCGCTGCGCGGCCGCACCCCGACGACATCGGCCGAGCTCGCCGAGATCGTGCTGGACGAGGCGGAGGTGGCAGTCGTGCCGGGTGAGGCCTTCGGCGCTCCGGGCTCGTTCCGCATGTCCTACGCGCTGGGCGACGACGACCTCGCCGAGGGGGTCGGCCGGCTGCAGAAGCTCCTCAGCGAGATCCAGCTCTAGACCGCGACGCCGCCGAGCGCCGCTTCAACCGGCGAGACGTTGTTGCGGGATCGTCCGGCGGTCTTCCTCAGCGATCATGGCGCGGCCGGCTTCGTGCCCGGCTTCCAGCAGACGCGAGGTCTGGGAGAAGTCCCGCAGGTCACGGCGGTCGATCGGTAGCGCGGGGAGACGCACCACCTGCTGTTCCGGGCCATGAGCGGGCTCGCGATGCGCCAGGTGAGCCCGCGAGATGGCGAAGCTCTCGAGCAGCACGTCGAGCGCATTCATCTGCTGCTCTGCGCGCGGAAAGCCCGAGACGTTGCGCGAGAGGTTCAACACCCAGATCCGCCGCGCCCCGAGCTCGAGAGCGCGCTGCGTCGGCACCGGGCAGGAGACTCCGCCGTCCACGTACATGCGGTCGTTGATCTGCACCGGCGGGAACAGGCCGGGCAGGCACGCGCTCGCGCTGAGTACCTCCACCGGGTCGCCGCTGCGCCACCACACCGCCTGCCCGGTGTGGAGGTCCGTGGTCACCACGTGACATGGGATGGCAGCGTCGGCCAGATCGCGCTGCGGGATGGCCGCCGCGAGGAGCTCGCGCAGCCGGTGAGGCGAGTACAGGTGGCTGGAACGACTCGCGAGGCGACGCGCGACCGTCAGCCACCTGTCCGGGAAGATGTCGGCGCGGGACAGCCCACACCAGATCCGCTCGAGTGAGTCGATTCGCTCGACCGTCGGAGCCATCGCGAGGTACGCCGCGTTGATCGCGCCCACTGAGGAGCCGACGACAGCGTCCGGCACGATGCCCGCCTCGAGCAGCGCCCGGAGTGCGCCGACCTGGGCAGCTCCGAGCCGGCCACCGCCGGAGAGCACGACGACCTCGCGCGGCGGCAGCGACTCCGTCGCGGCAACGGCGCCGCGCCGGCCACGCCGGAGGAAGGTCGGAACTGTCACAGCCGATCTATCGGCGGCTGTGGGTCACTCGATTAGTCGGACGGATGCGACAAACCGACTCGATTGCCTACGCCAGCTGAACAATCGCGCGGGCTTTGGAAAGAACCGTGGCGCCGAGCGCCGTCGCTTCGAGGACGACCGCGACCCGGCGGTTGTCGAGCTTCTCCTCGACCCGGCCGCCGACGGTGAGAGTCGTCCCGGTGTCGTCGTCCTCGACCGGGACCGGCGCGGAGAAGCGGACGCCGTACTCGAGGACGGCGCCGGGATCACCGACCCAATCGGTCACAACCCGGCCGGCGTGGGCCATCGTGCACATGCCGTGCGCGATCACATTGGGCAGGCCGACAGCCTTCGCGGTGCGCTCGTTCCAGTGAATGATGTTGAAGTCACCCGAGGCGCCGGCATATTTCACCAGTGTCGCGCGGCTGATCTGGAAGGTCTGCGCAGGCAGCTCGGTGCCTACCTCGACGTCGTCATAGCTGACGGTGGCGGCCATCAAGATTCCTTTGCGGGTCTGCGCGGGTCGGGATGCGTCAGGGACGCTATCGCAGGCTCTCCGCCGAGTCTCCGCTTACCGCAGCCGCGCGATCTCGATCTCGTTGCTGAACCCGCGGACGGACCTGGGCCCGAGCGCATCGCTGTCGACGGCAGTCCCGATCTGCTCGACGACGTCGTCCGTGACGAGGATCTCGCCCGCGCCGGCCATCGCCACGAGCCGCGCCGCGAGATTCACGACCGGACCGAAGTAGTCACCCTGCAACGCAAGGGCGATGCCGACGGCGACGCCGGCGCGCGCCTGCATGCCGCGGGTCCGGGCCGCCTCGAGCAATCCCTGAGCCACCCGGACCGCGGCGGTCGCATCGTGCGTGACGTACATGACGGCGTCGCCGATGAACTTCACCACCCGGCCGTCACCGCGACGTACCACGTCCTCGGCGACCTCCTCGAAGCCCGTGAGGAGCTGGGAGAGCTCCGTCATCGACATGCCTTCGGTGAGGCCGGTGAAGCCGGACAGATCCGCGAACCCGACCCCGATCCGGACCCCGCTGGTGTCGGCGAGGTCACCGCTGTCGCTGCGCTCCCACTGCATGCGCGCCACCTCGAGGTGGTGGCGAAAGAGCGTGTCGAGCGCGTGGCCCATTCGTGGCACGAACGTTGCCACCCCGGCGAAGGATCGGGCGGTCACGACCTCGCTTCCCGAGACGCCGAGCGCAAGCTGTGGCACCTGGGTGCGGACCGCTGTCGACGTCGCGTCGGCGACGCGCGCCAGTGAAGAGGCGACCACCCGGCAGACCCCGAGGACGCCGGGCGTGCCGAGCAACGCGGCCATGTCGGCACAGACCCGCACAGCCTCGACCTCGTCGGGGCTGGCGACCGGCTCGTCGTCCTCGGTGTCGACGTACCCCAGCGCCCGCCAGATCGCCCGGATGTCGGCGATCGGGGTGTTGGTCGCGAGGCTGATGTCGCTCAGCGAATGCTGGTCGCGACCGGGGACGATCAGCCGGTCTCCGGCAAGCGCGAACAGCCGACCGCGCTGGTCGGCGGTGACCATCTCATCGACGGTGCACCCGAGGTCGAGCAGGTAGGCCAGGAGCTCGCGACGGGCGTCCGCCTCAGGAGCGGCCGGGTCGTAGAGACCGGCCGCCTCGAGCTCCGCCAGATCCACCGGACCAGTCTGACGCAACCACAGGACTAAGAAGCCGCTGAGCCGTGCGCTCGCAAGGCTCGACCGAGCGAAGGTGCTCGAAGCACGCGAGCGAGGGAGTACGCCGTGAGCGTGCGGCTCAGCGGGTTTCTTTGTGTTCGGTGTGCTTGCGGCAGTTAGGACAGAACTTCTTCAGCTCGAGCCGGTCGGGGTCGTTGCGCCGGTTCTTCTTGGTGATGTAGTTGCGGTGCTTGCAGTCAGCGCACGCCAACGTGATCTTCGGCCGAACGTCGGTGGCAGCCACAGCAGGAACCTCTCAGAAGAACGTGATTCTCGACCAGACGGGCGCAGGCCCGGCCATCGAGGATAGCCGAGCCTGGCCGGTTGTAGCGGAGGCCGGACTTGAACCGGCGACACAGCGATTATGAGCCGCTTGCTCTACCAGGCTGAGCTACTCCGCCACGGTCCGCGCGAGCGCGAACCAGCGCACCATCGTGCCATGACGCTCAGGCACCTTGCGCCGGCTCGGTCCCACGAGCCGAGGACTCCTCGCACTTTCCCGCCACACTAGGCATGAATCTCGCCGCGCACGGATCGGATGAACGCCATGGGCACGATCTTCTACCCGCCTGGATGGGAAGGCCCGATGGACCCGGCGGGCCAGGTCGTCGATGGGCCGGGCCAGCCCAACAGCGCACTCCCGCCGCATCCCGGACCCGCCGTCACGTCCGTCACCCCGGCCGAACCGGCTGCCCCGCGGCCGGCGCCGTACGTGTCGCCCCCGCCTGCCCCGACGTCGGGGAGCCGGCGCCGGCCGTCGATGCCCCGCATCCCGGCCATGCGGTGGCCGGCGGGAAAGGTTCTCCCAGTCCTCGCCGCGCTCTTGGTGGTCGTGCTCGTGGCGGTTGCCGTCGACCAGAACTCAACTGCCAAGAAGTGGCGAAAGAACGAACGGATCGAGGCGACCCGGGCCCAGGACCTGACGAGCCGCCTGACACGTGCGAACGCGTCGATCTCGTCGATGTCGACCCAAGTGGTGTCGTTGCAGGGCCACGTCGCTCACCTCAAGAAGGCACTCCAGTCCGCGGCGAATCAGAAGGAGAAGGCCCTCGACCAGAACGTCGTGCTCACCCAGATCACCGGAGCCGCCGGGGTGATCTCAGACGAGCTGTCGAGCTGCGTCGACCGCATGCAGAGCCTCATCACCGAGATCGAGGATGACCTCTCGTTGAGAACCTACGACCCCTATCTCGGATCCAACGCCGCCGCCGCGGGATCGGCCTGCTCGAGCGCTCAGCGGGCCAACTCGGCGCTACAGACAGCGATCAGCAACCTGCGATGAGCCCCCGCCTTCGCGTTCTCGCCGCGCTCGCCGCCGGCTGCCTGCCCCTGACCGGCTGCGTGTCGCCGCCGCCGCCGCTGGGCGCCTACACGCCGCCACCGGGCCCCCACCTGGCCAGTGCCGCGCCTGCGTCACGGCAGGCTCGGATGCTCTCCGAAGCCCGTCAGTTCGTCTACCGGGTACGCAGCGTCGCCTGCCTGTCCGTCGGGTCGGCCTTCGACACCACAGCGGGCATGGTCACCAACCGGCACGTCGCCCAAGGCTCCTCGTCCGTCCAGGTCGCATCGTGGGACGGCACCGACTTCGTGGCCGGCGTCGACGCGGTCTCACGCGGGCCGGACCTCGCGCTGCTCGACAGCTCGACCCATTTCACGCACCCCGCCCGGTTGAGCGACAAGCCGGTCGCACCGGGATCTCCGGTCTGGGTCGCCGGCTACCCCCGCGGCAACCAGCTCTCGGTGACGCATGGAAAGGCGGTCGGCTACGTCAGCGCGAACTGGATCGGCGAACCCGAGAAGGTGCTGGAGATCACCGCCAGGGTGAAGCACGGAAACTCGGGTGGCCCGGTGCTGAACGCTGACGGACAGGTGGTGGCCGTGGTCTTTGCCAAAGAGCGAACCGGCCACAACGCCATCGCGGTGCCGATCTCCGCCGTCAGCCATTTCCTCGCCTCGCCGGGCGATTTCACGGCGATCGGGTGCTTGGGATGAGAGCGCCGACCGGCCGCTTGGAGCCCCCTTACGGAATCGAACCGTAGACCTTCTCCTTACCATGGAGACGCTCTGCCGACTGAGCTAAGGGGGCGGCGGCGACGAGGCTACCGGATCACCGGAGCCGCGCCGAACGTCACGGTGGCGGGTGTTGGGTTCGAACCAACGTAGGCGAAGCCGACGGTTTTACAGACCGTTCCCTTTGACCGCTCGGGCAACCCGCCGCGGCACCCGAAGGTGCGCGTCGGACAGGATAGCCGGTGGACGCGCACACCTGAGGAGGCGAAGTGTGATGGCCGATTCATCGTTCGATGTCGTCAGCAAGGTCGAGCACCAAGAGGTCGACAACGCCCTCAACCAGGCCTCGAAGGAAGTCGGCCAGCGATTCGATTTCAAGGGCACCGGAGCCTCGATCACCTGGAGTGGCGAGGACGCAGTGGTCATCACCGCCAACACTGATGAGCGGGTGAAGGCCGTCCTCGACGTATTCAAGGAACGGCTGGTGAAGCGTGAGGTCTCGTTGAAGGCCCTCGACCACGGCGACCCCGAGCCTGCCGCGGGCGGGATGTCGCGCCTCACCGTGAAGATCCGCCAAGGCATCGACACGGACAAAGCCCGGATGATCACCAAGCTGATCAAGACCGACGCGCCGAAGGGTGTGCAGGCCGCGGTCCAGGGCGACACCGTGCGGGTGTCGAGCAAGAAGCGCGACGACCTCCAGACTGTCATCGCGCTGCTCAAGGAGGCCGACATCGGCATCCCGTTGCAGTTCACCAACTACCGTTAGCTACAGCCAGTCGATCCGCTTGAAGATCACATAGAGCACCATGACCAGGCCGGCCATCAGACCGAGAGCGGCGTAGCCCCCGGTGTTCGTGGCGCTGTGCGGATAGGTCACCACGTTCATCCCGTAGTAGCCGGTGATTACCGCCGGCACCGCGGCGATCGCCGCCCACGACGTCACCTTCTTCATGATCTCGTTCATTCGGTTGCCCTGAATGGTCAGATGCGTCTCGAGAATTGAGGAGACGAGGTCCCGCAAGGAGTCGGTCCAGTCCGCCGCGCGAAGCACGTGGTCGTAGACGTCCTGGTAGTACGGCATCAACGCGTTGTCGACGAGCTCGTTCTCGCGGCGCATCAACGAGTTGAGGACTTCGCGCGTCGGCAGGACAACCCGACGGATGCGCACCAGCGACTTCCGCAGCTCGTAGGACTCCCGCTGCACGGCCGTACCGGTCTCTCTCGGATCGAACAGCAGGTCCTCAAGCGCGTCGATCCGCTCGTCGAGCTGCTGGACGGTGTCGAAATGGGTATCGACCACGACGTCGAGCAGTCCCCAAAGCAAGAATCCGACGCCGTACTTGGCGAGCTGTGCGTTGTCGTCCCACCTGGCCAGGACGGGCTCGATGGAGTAGTTCGGCGACTTGCGCACCGTGATCAGGTAGCGGTTCGAGGCGAACACCGCGAGCTCGTGGGCATACAACGCGCCACTGGCCTTGTCCAGGCCGACGTCATACAGCGAGATGAAGACGTGATCGTCGTAGTGGTCCAGCTTCGGTCGCTGCCGTTCCGTGGCCGCGTCCTCGACCGCCAGCGGATTCAGCCCGAACTCCTCCGCCATCAGCGCGAGATCGTTCGGCCCTGGAGTATCCAGGTCGAGCCACACGATGCAGGCGTCCTCGGCCTTGAGATGATCGGAGATCAGCGCCGGGTCGAAGTTCTGGTCGACGCACTTGCCGTCGCGATAGAGGCGGGTCCGGATCACGGTTCGACGGTAGAGCGGGTCGCTACTCGGCGCTCGGAACCGAGCGCATCCAGGTGCCGAGAGTGTCGCGCTCGTGCGTGAGGCCAAGCACATCAGTGGCGGCATGGTCGTACTCCGGCGACCAGAACAACGCGTCCCACGGGCACACCTCGATGCAGATTCCGCAGTACATGCACAGCGCATAGTCGATGGCGAACCGATCGAGCACGTGGCGGGTCTTCGGGCGCGCGCCTTCGGCAGTCGCCGGTTCGGTCTCCTTGTGCGAGTCGATGTAGATGCACCAGTCCGGGCACTCGCGAGCGCAGACCATGCACGAGGTGCACGACTCCTCCCGCAACGCGATGACACCGCGACTGCGGTCCGGCAATGCCGTCACGGCCCCCACGCCCCCGCCGCCGGTACACCGGGTGGCCGCTTGCGCCCGGCAACCGACTCCCCCGGCTCCTTCGCCCCCGGCCACTCCTTCGCGACCCGCGAGGCGAGCACGAACTCCTTGCGCAGCGGGTGACCGTCGAACCCATCCGGCAGCAACAGCGGGCGCGGGTCCGGGTGGTCGACGAAGTAGATGCCGAACATCTCCGCCGTCTCCCGCTCGTGCCAGGCAGCCCCTCCCCACAGCGACGTCAGCGTCGGCAGTGAGCCGCCGTCGCGCGCAACTCTGGTGCGAAGCATCACCCCGCGACGATCACCGACCGACCACACTCGTGTGACGACCGCCAGTCCCGCGTCAGAGTCGTCGTACGCGGACAGCCAGTCGAAGAAGTCGTAGCCGCTGTCCTTGAGCTCCGAGGCCGCCCCGAACCAGCCGTCGGACGGCACGTCGCGCGTCGCCGCGAAGTCGTCGGACGCCATCAGCCGATCCGCTCGTTCAGCTGCGCGAGCCCAGCGAGCAGAGCCTCCGGGCGGGGCGGGCAACCCGGCACGTAGATGTCGACCGGGATCATCTGGTCGACACCTTTGGTGACGCTGTAGGAGTCCCAATAAGGGCCGCCACAGTTCGCGCAGGATCCGAACGACATGACATAGCTGTCTGGCGGCATCTCGTCGTACAGCCGCTTCACGTGTGGCGCGAGCTTGTCGGTGACCGTTCCGGAGATGACCATCACGTTGGCCTCGCGTGGCTCGGGAGCGAACGGCCGGGCGGCGACGGCTGCCATGTCGTCACCTCGCGCCGCCGCGGCAGCGAACTCGACGGCGCAACAAGCAAGGCCCACATCGAGCACCCGCAGCCGGAAGATGTGGCCCCACTCGATCGTGACGTCGGCGGCCATTGCGGTGAGCGTAGCCCCGGCATTGGTAGCGTCCTGCGGGTGGCGAGGCCCCTTCGAATCGGCAACTGCTCGGGCTTCTATGGCGACCGCTTCGCCGCGATGCGCGAGATGGTCGAGGGGGGCGAGCTCGACGTTCTGAGCGGCGACTACCTCGCGGAGCTCACGATGCTCCTGCTGTGGCGGACCCAGGCCAAGGACCCGTCTCGCGGCTACGCGACGACGTTCGTCCGCCAGCTCGAGGACTGCCTCGGCATCGCCTGGGAGCGGGGGGTGAAGATCGTCGCCAACGCGGGCGGCCTGAACCCGGCCGGGTGCGCCGCGGCCGTCCGGGAGATCGCTAACCGGCTGGGCCTGCGGGTCAATGTCGCCTACGTCGAGGGTGACGACCTGCTGCCGCGCAGGGAGGAGCTCGGCCGGGCCGGACTCGACCTGCCGGAGTCGACCATCACGGCCAACGCCTATCTGGGCGGGTGGGGCATCGCCACGGCCCTCGAAGGTGGCGCGCAGGTGGTCATCACGGGCCGGGTCACAGACGCCGCTCTCGTCATCGGGCCGGCCGCTTGGTGGCACGGCTGGGCTCGCGACGACTACGACGCGCTCGCCGGCGCCCTTGTCACCGGTCACGTTCTGGAGTGCGGCGCCCAGGCGACCGGCGGGAACTACTCCTACTTCAACGAGGTGCCGGGCATCGAGCATCTCGGCTTCCCGCTCGCCGAGATCGACTCCGACGGCAGCGCCGTGATCACCAAGCACGAGGGAACCGGCGGTCTGGTCGACGTCGGCACCGTGACGGCGCAGCTGCTGTACGAGATCGGCGCGACGCACTACCTCAATCCCGATGTCACCGCCGACTTCTCGACGATCAACCTGACCCAGGAGGGGCCGGACCGGGTGCGGATCTCCGGCGTGAAGGGTCTGGTCCCGCCGGACACGACCAAAGTCTGCGTCAACACCCTCGGCGGCTTTCGCAACGCGATGACATTCCTCCTCACCGGCCTCGACATCGAAGCCAAGGCCGATCTCGTACGACGCCAGCTCGCCCCGACGCTGGACGGGATCGAGACCGTCGACTGGCACCTGTCACACACCGAGCACGACGACCCGGCGACCAACGAGCAGGCGGTAGCGCGCCTCACCGTGTCCGTGAAGGACAGCGACGCGAAGAAGATCGGGCGGCCGTTCTCCAACGCCGCGGTCGAGATCGCGCTCGCCTCCTACCCCGGCGCAACCATGACCGGTCCACCCGGCGAGGCGACGCCGTACGGCGTCTACCGGCCCGCCTTCATCCCGAACTCCCGGGTCGAGCACCGGGTCATCACGCACAACGGCGAGCGGATCGAGGTTCATGCGGAAGCCGGCGCTACGCCGACTCCCCCGGCCCCACCCGCGCCGACACCGTCGTACGAGATCGGAGCGACCTGGCGAATGCCGCTGGGAGCCATTGCCGGCGCCCGAAGCGGCGACAAGGGCGGCAACGCGAACCTGGGTGTATGGGTCCGGACGGACGAGACCTACAGCTGGCTGGCCTCCTTCCTCGACGTCGCGATGTTCCAACAGCTGCTGCCGGAGACGGCAGTGTTCAAGGTCGAGCGTTACGAGCTGCCGAACCTGAAGGCCCTGAACTTCGTCGTCGAAGGGATACTCGGCGAGGGCGTGGCGTCCTCGACCAGACAGGACCCGCAGGCAAAGGGCCTCGGTGAGTGGCTGCGTTCACGGCTCGTGGAAGTGCCGACGTCGTTGCTGGAGCATGAAAACCTATGAGCATCTGGGATACCGAAGAGCGCGTCGCACTGCGCAAGGTGGTCCGCGACTTCACAGAGCGGGAGATCGTCCCGTACCTCTCGGAATGGGAGGACGCCGGCGAGATTCCGCGCAGCCTGCACAAGGCGGCTGCGGCAGCCGGCCTGCTCGGCACCGCGTTCCCGGAAGAGGTGGGTGGGCAAGGCGGTACGACGATCGACAACACGATCGTCACGGAGGAGATGCTCTACGCCGGCGGGTCAAGCGGGCTGCTCTCCGCGCTCTTCACCCATGGCATTGCCTGCCCCCACATCGCGCAGGCAGGCGACCGGGCCCTGATCGACAAGTACGTCCGTCCGACACTCGCCGGTGACAAGATCGGCTCGCTCGCCGTGACCGAGCCGGACGCCGGATCAGACGTGGCCGGGATCCGCACGCGCGCGGTGCGCGATGGCGACCACTACGTCATCAACGGCGCCAAGACGTTCATCACCTCTTCGACCCGAGCCGACTTCGTGACAACTGTCGTCCGGACCGGCGATGACCCGCATCGCGGCATCTCGCTGATCGTCGTGGACACGGACGCTCCGGGCTTCTCCGTCGTACGCCGCCTTTCGAAGATGGGCTGGCTCTGCAGCGACACCGGCGAGCTGGCCTACGTCGACGTGAGAGTTCCGGCGTCCAACCTGGTGGGTGAGGAGGGCAGCGGGTTCATCCAGGTCGCGCAGAACTTCGCCTCCGAACGGCTCGGCCTCGCGGTGCACGGCTACGGCGTCGCTCAGCGCGCCCTTGACCTCACGGTCGCCTACACCAAGCAGCGGATCGCGTTCGGCAAGCCGCTGATCAACAAGCAGGTGATCCGGCACAAGCTGGTCGACATGACGCGGGCCGTCGACGTCGCCCGGACCTATACGCACGCGGTCATCGAACGGCACTGCGCCGGCGAGCAAGTGTTCGCCGAAGCCGCAATGGCGAAGAACCAAGCCGTCGAAGCCTGCTCGTTCGTGGTCGACGAAGCGGTACAGCTTCACGGCGGCATGGGATTCATGCGCGACTGCGAGGTCGAGCGGCACTACCGGGACGCGCGGCTGCTCCCGATCGGCGGCGGCGCCACTGAGGTCATGAACGACCTCATCGCCAAAGCCCTCTTCGGCTGACGCCCGCTATGCCCAGTGGTCGATGACGACCACCGGCTTGCGCTCGGGCTCCGGAGGCAGGTTGTCGCCAAAGATCTCCTGCAGCAGCGGATGCACGACCGGATGCAGCCGCTCTTCGGCGAACCGGTCCCAGTCGGCTTCCGACTCCCACACGTCGATGTAGCGCAGGCCGCCTTCGGGCAGCTCGATCGCGACGTGGCTCACCATTCCGGGCGGCGTGGTCCGGCCTAGTCCGTCGGCTATCCGACGGTAGAGCGCCACGTCGATCGGCACATCCTGGGTGAATCCGTACACCTGCGCCTCCATTGGTCCGAGTATGTCTCGGGTTAATATCCTTGCCATGGCTGGTTCGGTCAAGCGACGGCGGTACGACGCGACCGGCCGCCGGGCACAATCCGCCGAGACCAGGACCAGAGTCCTAGAGGCTGCGCGCAGGCTGTTCGTCGCCGGCGGGTACCGAGCCACAACGGTTGCGGCCATCGCGGCAGCGGCCGGCGTGAATCCCGACACGGTGTATTCGCTCGTAGGGTCCAAGCCCGCCCTGCTCGGTGAGCTCATCGAACGGGCGGTGTCGCACGCCGATCGCGCGGTCCCTGCCGAAGACCGCGACTATGTGCAGGCAGTCCGCGCCGAGCCGGATCCGAGGCGAAAGGTCGTGCTCTACGCGACCGCGCTCGTCGAGACCCAACGGCAGCTCGCGCCGTTGTACAAGGTCATCCGCGAGGCGGCGCCGAGCGAGTCGGAGGTCGGCGCGCTATGGCGAAAGATCAGCGACCGCAGGCTGCAGAACATGCAGCTGTTCGTCACGGACCTCGAAGCCGCCGAGCCACTGCGTGCCGGCGTCACCGTCGATGACGCCGCACATCACGTTTGGACCCTCAACAGTCCCGACGTGTTCCTCCTCCTCACCGAAGACCGAGGTTGGTCCCCCGAGCAGGTTCGCGATTGGCTTGCGCAAACCTGGGAGCGGCTGCTCTTCGAATGATCCGCTACGCCATTGCCGTCTGAGCACCTTCTAGCGTGCTCAGACGGCAATGAACACGGCGGGCGGTCAGATGCGGCGGGCGGCGACCGCGTCACAGAGGGACTCGAGGGCGTCCCTCGCCTGCGATGCCGGGAGCGCTGCGAGCGGCTCCCGTGCCTGCGCCGCCCAGCTCCTGGTGACCTCGGCGGCCTCGCCCATCACCGGATGCGCGCGCAGCCGCGTGAGCACCGCGGCCAGCGCGGCGTCGTCGCTCAGGTCGCCGTCGAGTGCCGCGATCAGCTCCGCGTCCTCAGGCCGGGCCGCTCGCCGAAGCAGCAGCACCGGAAGTGTCGGCACGTGCTCCCGCAGATCGGTGCCCGGGGTCTTGCCGGACTCGGCGGAGTCGGACGCGACGTCGAGCAGGTCATCCGAGAGCTGGAAGGCGATGCCGATCCGCTCGCCCCATTGCGTCAGCAGCTCGACCTGGTCCGCCGGCACCCCGGACAGCAGCGCACCGAACCGCGCCGACGTTCCGATCAAGGACCCGGTCTTGTCGGCGATGACCTGCAGATAGTGCTCGACCGGGTCGTCACCATCGGACGGTCCGATCGTCTCGTGGATCTGGCCTTGTACGAGCCGCTCGAAGGTGCGCGCTTGCAGGCGCACCGCCTCGGGCCCGAGATCGGCCAGTACGTCGGACGCGCGAGCGAACAGGAAGTCGCCCGTGAGGATCGCGATGGCGTTGCCCCAACGGCTGTTCGCCGAGTCGGCACCCCGACGCATGTCCGCCTCGTCCATCACGTCGTCGTGGTACAGAGTCGCAAGATGGGTGAGCTCGACGACGACGGCGGACGGTACGACACCCGCTGCCGAGCTGTCGCCGAACTGCGCGGCCAGCAAGGTCACCAAAGGGCGGAACCGCTTCCCGCCGGCTGCGACGAGGTGCGTCGCCGCCGCGCTGACGAACCCGTCGCTGGCCGTCACCGCGTCGCGAAGGGCGGACTCGACGGCAGCGAGCCCTTTCGCCAACGCGGCGTCCAGCTCGGGCGCCATCCTCAGCCCGAGCACTCCGGTGGACGGCCCCGTGGTCATGTCGATAACCACTAGTGGTAGAACGGCACGGCGCGATTGGCAAGGTCGAGCACGGGCTGCGGGAACACACCCAGCACCACCGTGACCGCGACCGCCATCGCGAGTGCGCCGGCCGTGCCGCCACCCGGAGTGGCAACGACGGGACCGTCAGCGACCGGCTCGGCGAAGAACATCAGGACGATGACGCGGACGTAGAAGAACGCTGCCGCCGCGCTCATGATGACCCCGACGATGACCAGCGGGGTCGCGCCACCGGAGACGCCCGCGGAGAAGACCGCGAACTTGCCCGTGAAACCCGAGGTCAGCGGGATGCCGGCGAGCGCCAGCAGGAACAGCGCGAACATGCCACCCACGACGGGCGAGCGTCGGCCCAAGCCGGCCCACCGCGACAGGTGCGTCGCCTCCCCGTCGGGGTCGCGGATCAGCGTCAGCGTGCCGAATGCGCCGACCGTCGTCAGGCCGTACGTCAGCAGGTAGAACAAGGAGCTGGACAGACCCGACCGGTTGAGCGCGACGACGCCGATGAGGATGAAGCCGGCGTGGGCTACCGATGAGTACGCCAGCATCCGCTTCACGTCGTTCTGGGTGATGGCAAACAGCGAGCCGATCGTCATCGTGAGGATGGCGACCCCCCAAGCGACCGGCCGCCACTCCCAACCGAGCCCGTTGAACGAGACGTAGAACACGCGCAGCAGCGCGCCGAACGCGGCGACCTTCGTCGCCGACCCCATGAACGCCGTCACCGGGGTCGGCGCGCCCTGGTACACGTCAGGGATCCAGGACTGGAACGGAGCAGCGCCGATCTTGAACAGCAGGCCGACAGAGAGCAGCCCCAGGCCGAGGAACAGCAGGTTGTCGTTGTGCGTGCTGCTGACGGTCGCCGCCTGGATCCCAGCCAGCGACACCGTGCCGGCGTACCCGTAGAGCAGGGCAAGGCCGTACAGGAAGAAGGCGGAGGAGAAGGCGCCGAGGAGGAAGTACTTCAGGGCTGCTTCCTGGCTGAGCAGCCGGCGGCGCCGAGCCAGGCCACACATCAGATACAGCGGGAGCGAGAGCACCTCGAGCGCGACGAACATCAGCAGCAGGTCGTTTGCCGCCGGGAACAGCATCATGCCCGTGACGGCGAACATCATCAGCGGGAAGATCTCGGTCTGGGCGTGCCCGGCGATCGTCCCAGCCCGCTCCTCCTTCGATCCGGGCGCCGTGGCGGCCTGCGCCACGAACGCGCCACCGTCCAACGCGGCTGACCGGTCGGAGACGAGCAGCACGCTGCCGATCCCGAGAATCGCGATCGTTCCCTGCAGGAACAGTGTCGGACCGTCTACGACGACGGCGCCGGCAGCCGTCACGTGGTGCGTACCGGCGAGGACGCCGACGGCGACCAGGGTGCCGATCAGCCCGAGCAGCGCCACCACCGTCTGAGCCGACCAGCGGACGGCACGCGGCAAGAACGCGTCGACGAGGACCCCGACAGTCGCTGCGATCGCCGGGATCAGGATCGGCGTCAGCGCCGTGTAGGCGATCGACGGAGAGTGGAAGTCGCTCACTGGTTCGAGCTCCCGGCTTGAGGCGCTAGGTAGGCGCTGACGTTGCAACTCTCGGTCGCCACGAAGATCTTGCTCGGCGTGCAGTTGTCCCCGAGGAACGTCGGCAGTGGGTCGTGGTCACGCACCTGGACGTTGACACGGTCGATCGACGGGTTGATCCGATCAAGCAGCGGCTTCGGGGCCACACCGAGGAAGACGATCGCCACCATGACCGGCCCGATCACCCAGGCCTCGCGCAATGACAGGTCGCGGAAGCCTTCGACCGCTGAGGACACCGGCCCGTGGATCGTGCGCTGCACCATCCACAGCACGTAAACGGCGCTGAGCACGATGCCACCGATGCCCACCACGGCGAACCAGCGGTGAGTGGTGAAAGTACCGGCCAGCACGAGGAACTCACTGACGAACGTCGAGAGGCCGGGCAGTGACAAGGCCGAGAGACCGGCGATCAGAATCATCGCGCCGAGCCAGGGGGCCACCTTCGCGACACCGCCGAAGTCATCAACCATCCGGGATCCGCGCCGGGTCGCCAGGAACCCGACGACGAGGAAGAGCGCGCCCGTCGAGAAGCCGTGGTTGACCATGTACAGCGTCGCTCCCGAACCACCCTGCGAGGTGAAGGCGAAGACGCCGAGCGCGATGAAGCCGAAATGTGACACCGACGAGTAGGCGACGAGGCGCTTCAGGTCCTTCTGGCCGATCGCCGCGAGGGCGCCGTACAGGATGCCCATGACGCAGAGCCCGAGGATGTACGGCGCGAACAGCTTCGACGCGTCCGGGAAGAGCGGGATGCAGAAGCGCAGGAAGCCGAACGTCCCGACCTTGTCGAGGATCCCGACCAGCATGACGGCGGTCCCGGTCGGGGCCTCACTCGCCGCGTCGGGCAGCCAAGTGTGGAACGGCCAGAGCGGAGCTTTGATCGCGAACGCGATGAAGAAGCCCAGGAACAGCGCGATCTGCTCGTTGTGCGAGATGTGCACCTGGCTGACGAGCACCCGGTAGTCGAAGGTGCCGTGACCGAGCTGGTGGGCAGAGGTGACGTAAAGCGCGATCACCGCGACGAGCATCAGCAGGCCGCCGACGAGCGAGTAGAGCAGGAACTTCACCGCGGCGTACGACCGTCGGGGCCCACCGAAGGACCCGATCAGGAAGTACATCGGGATGAGCATCGCCTCGAACAGCACGTAGAAGAAGAAGACGTCGAGCGAGCCGAATACGCCGATCACGAGCGTTTCTGTGGCGAGCATCAGCGTGAAGAACAATCTCGGGCCGCGCCCCGCGGATGCGCCGTCGTGGCCGTCCGGGCCGGGCGCCGGGCGATCGGCATCGTGCCATGACGCGAGCACGCAGATCGGCGTGAGCGCCGTCGTCATGAGGATCAGGGCGAGGGCGATGCCGTCGGCGCCCACCGCATAGTGCGCGCCGAACGCCTTGATCCAGCTGTAGTCCTGCGTGAACTGGAACGGAGCGCCGTGCACCTTGTAGTCGATCGCCATCGCGATCGAGGCCGCAAAGGTCAGGAGCGAGGCACCGAGGGCGATCGTGCGGGCCTCGATCTCGCGCGCCCGCGGCAGCACCAGGATGCCGAGAACGCCGAGTAGGGGAAGCAGGCCGACGACCATCACCCACGGGAAGCCGGTATGCGTCGGAAGCGGGGTCATCGCCGCGTCACCCCACCCTCATCAGGACGAGGCTGACGCCGATAGCGAAGGCCCCGGCAAGCATCGACAACGCATAGGAGCGAACGAACCCGGTCTGGGTTCGCCGCAGGCGGGCGCTCGAGCCACCGACGAGGGCGGCGAGTCCGTTGACCATCCCGTCGACTCCACGGTTGTCGAAGAACACCAGCGCCCGTGTCAGATAAGCCCCCGGACGCATCAGGAAGCTCTCGTTGATGTCATCGCCGAACAGCGACCGGCGGGCCGCCTTGGTCGCGAAAGTCACCTTCGTCGGCGGCTCCGCCGGCACCGGCTTGCGCGCCACGAGCCACCAGGCGGCAGCGACGCCGCCGATCACGACGGCGAGCGTGATGATGCTCAGCACCACCGGCGAGATCGCATGAGCGCCCTCTTCGATGCTTCCGCCGACGCTCGGCGTCAGGAAGTGCTGGAGCGAGCCGCCGAGCACCAGCAAGAAGCCTGCGACCAGCGAGCCCGCTGCGAGGATTCCCATCGGGATGGTCATGATCTTCGGGGACTCGTGCGGGTGGACGTCGCGCGGCCAACGCTTGTTCCCGAAGAACGTCATGATCATCAACCGCGTCATGTAGAAGGCGGTGAGGCCCGCCCCGGCCAGGGCGATGATTCCGAACAGGTCACCGCTCGCGCCGCCCTTGTCGAAGGCGGACTCGATGATCTTGTCCTTCGAGAAGAACCCGGAGAACGGGATGATGCCGATGATCGCGAGGTAGCCGAAGGCGAAGGTCACGAAGGTCACGGGCATGACCTTTCGCAGCCCGCCGTACCTGCGCATGTTCACTTCGTCGTTGTTGCCGTGCATCACCGAGCCGGCACCCAGGAACATGTTGGCCTTGAAGAAGCCGTGCGTGAGGAGATGCATGATGCCGATCGCGTAGACACCAGGCCCAAGCCCGACCGCAAGCATCATGTAACCGATCTGGCTCATGGTCGACGCGGCGAGCACCTTCTTGATGTCGTCGAATGCGCAGCCGATGATCGCACCCATCACGAGGGTGACGGCTCCGACGATCTCGACCGCAAGCCGAGCATCGTGCGACACGTTGAAGATGGCACCCGACCTGGCGACCAGGTAGACGCCGGCGGTGACCATCGTCGCGGCGTGGATGAGTGCCGAGACGGGGGTCGGACCCTCCATCGCATCGAGGAGCCACGACTGCAGCGGTGCCTGGGCGCTCTTGCCGCAAGCACCGAGCAGCAGCAAGAGGCCGATGGCGGTAACCGTGCCGGAGTGCACCCCCGGGCCGCCGACCCGGCTGAAGACGGTGCCGAACGCGAAGGTGCCGAAGGTCGTGAACATCAGCATGATCGCGAGGGACAGCCCGACGTCACCGACGCGGTTGACGACGAACGCCTTCTTCGCCGCGACGGCAGCGCTGGGCTTGTGCGACCAGAACCCGATCAGCAGGTACGACGCGAGGCCGACGCCCTCCCACCCGACGTACAGCAGGAGATAGTTGTCCGCAAGGACCAGGATCAGCATGGCCGCGACGAAGAGGTTGAGCTCGCCGAAGAACCGACGCCGATCCGGGTCGTGCGCCATGTAGCCGACCGAGTAGATGTGGATCAGCGATCCCACGCCCGTGATCAGCAGCACGAACGTGATCGACAGCGGGTCGAGCAGGAAGTTGACGTCGGCGTGGAAGCCGGAGACGGGCACCCAGGTCCAAAGGTGCTGGTCGAGCTGGCGACTCTGTCCTCCGTCACGACCGATCAGCGCGAAGAACTCGACAACAGCGATGACGAAGGACGTGATCGGCGCCGCGCAGCCGAGGAGATGGCCCCACGCGTTGGTGCGCTTGCCGCCGAGCAGCAGGACCGCAGCGCTCGCTGCGGGCAGCAGCACGAGCAGGAAGGTCAGGTTGAAGACGCCGGTCGAATGCACGTAGGGCACCGGCACGGCAGCGCTCAAGGTGAGTGGCATGTCTCCCTGGCCTCAGTACTTCAGCAGGTTCGCATCGTCGACGGAGGCGGACCGTCGAGATCGGAAGATGGACATGATGATCGCCAAGCCGACGACCACCTCGGCAGCCGCGACAACCATCACGAAGAACGCGATGATCTGGCCGTCCAAGCTGCCGTTCATGCGGGCGAACGTGACCAGGGAGAGGTTCACGGCGTTGAGCATCAGCTCGACGCACATGAAGACCACGATCGCGTTGCGACGGATCAGCACACCCACCGCGCCGACGGTGAACAGCACCGCGGACAAGTAGAGGTAATAGGCGACCTGCATTACGCGGGGCCCCCTCGGAATCGTGGAGCGTCGGCGGAGCGATTTCGTGGGGAGGTCATCAGGCCCCCAGTTCCGGGTTTTCGGAGCGCGGCTGGGCGCTCGAGACTTGCAGGTAGCTGGGCACGCTGCTCACCGCGATGCTGCCGTCCGGCAGCAGCGCCGGAGTGTCGACGGAGTCGTGGTCGGCGTAGACGCCCGGCCCGGGCAGCGGGGCGATCGCCGCACCCCCACGTGCCGCCCGTGCCTGCATCTGCTCCTGCTGCGTGAGGCGAGCGGAGGTCCGCTCCCGGTGTGCGAGGACCATCGCCCCGAGACCGGCGGTGATCAGCAGCGCACTCGTCGCCTCGAACGCGAAGACGTAGCGACTGAAGAGCAGCTGCGCAATGGCGGCGACGTTGCCCCTGCCGGCCTCCGCGGTCGCCACGCCCTGCGGGTGGAAGCTGGCGATGCCGCCGGCGATCGTGGCGAGGAGCAAGACGACGAAGGCAAGACCGATCAACGATGCGGCCATCCGCTGACCGCGCAGCGTCTCCATGAGCGACTCGGTCGAGTCCACGCCGATCAGCATCAACACGAAGAGGAACAGCATCAACACGGCGCCGGTGTAGACGACCACCTGTACGACGGCGAGGAACGGCGCGTTCTCCGCCGTGTAGAAGGCGGCAAGGCACATCATCACGGCGGCGAGCATCATCGCGGCGTGAACCGCGCTTCGCGCGAGCACCAGCCCGATCGCGGCGGCGGCCGCTATCGGCGCGAGCAGCCAGAACAGGACCGCCTCGTGCATCGTCGCAGGCGCGCCGGTCGATGCAGCGGCAATCAACATCGAGCTCATTGGGCGTGCTCCCCCGCCGAGCTCGAACCAGGCGGCGCCGTCTCCCGCACGTAGTAGGCCTTCTCGTCGTCCCCGAGCCGCATCGGGTGCGGCGGCTGCTCCATGCCGGGCATCAGCGGGGACAGCAGTTGGTCCTTGGTGAAGATGAGATCCCGACGGCTGTCGTCGGCGAGCTCGTAGTCGTTGCTCATCGTCAGCGCGCGGGTCGGGCACGCCTCGATGCACAGCCCGCAGAAGATGCAGCGCAGGTAGTTGATCTGGTACACGGCGCCGTACCGCTCACCGGGCGAGAAGCGCGCCTCCTCGGTGTTGTCGGCACCCTCGACGTAGATCGCGTCGGCCGGGCACGCCCACGCGCACAGCTCGCAGCCCACGCACTTCTCGAGCCCATCCGCGTGGCGGTTCAGCACGTGGCGACCGTGGTAGCGAGGCTCGGTCGGGCGCTTGTCCTCCGGGTATTGCTCGGTGACCGTCTTCTTGAACATCGTCGTCAGGGTCACGCCGAAGCCCGCGACCGGCGCGAGCGTGTCCTTGATCGGATTCGACTTGCGCTCCTCGGCGGGTCCGGACCCACTCCGCTTGCCGACGGGGCTCGCGTCCCGATGCTCCAGCTCGTCAGCCATCGAGCACCTCCGTCGACTCGGTCGTCGTATCCGCGACCGCCGGGACATCCCGCGTCGGCGCGCCGCTCAGGACGGGGATGGGATAGGCGTCACGCTGTGCCAACTCGGCGGCCTCCAGCCGGTCCTGGTCATCGCCGACGCGACGGTTCATTCGCGCCTCTGTCACGAACGACCAGATCAGGACGATCGCAGCGATCGGGATGCCCACGTACATCAGCGTCGTCATCCGGCTCTTGCCCTCGTTGGTGAGCTCGCGGAACGCCGCGACGACGAGGATCCAGACCAGGCTGAACGGGATCAGGACCTTCCAGCCCAATCGCATGAACTGGTCGTAGCGGAGCCGCGGCAGAGTGGCACGAAGCCAGATGAAGCCGAACAGCAGCAACGACAGCTTGCCGAGGAACCACAGCACCGGCCACCATCCGTGGTTCAGCGTGTTGTCCCCGACCAGCGACAGCGGCCACGGCGCGCGCCAGCCACCGAGGAACAACGTAGTGGCGATCGCGCAGACCGTCGTGACGTTGATGTACTCGGCGAGGAAGAACATCGCGAACTTCAGCGACGAGTACTCGGTGTGGAAGCCGGCCACCAGCTCGCTCTCGGCCTCCGGCAGGTCGAACGGCGCCCGGTTGGTCTCACCAACCATCGCGACGAGATACATGAGGAAGGAGGGGATCAGCGGAAGCGCATACCAAAGCTTGTGCTGCGACGCGACGATCTGTGACGTCGACAGCGAGCCCGAGTACAGGAACACCGCCGCCAGCGACAGGCCCATCGCCACTTCGTAGGAGATGATCTGCGCCGACGAGCGAAGTGCTCCGAGCAGCGGGTACGGCGACTGGCTGGACCAGCCGGCAAGCACGATTCCGTAGACCCCGACCGACGCCATGGCGAGGTAGAAGAGGACCGCAACCGGCAGGTCGGTCAGCTGCAGGGGCGTGTGGTGCCCGAAGATCGACACGACCGGACCGACCGGGATCACCGCGAACGACAAGAACGCCGGGATGCTTGCGATGATCGGCGCGAGGATGTACAGCGGCTTGTCGACGATCGCCGGGATCAGGTCTTCCTTGAGCGCCAGCTTGACGCCGTCGGCAAGGCTCTGCAGGATCCCGAACGGCCCGGCCCGGTTGGGGCCCGGGCGCGCCTGCATCCGGCCGATCACCCGGCGCTCGCCCCAGATCATCAACAGCGTGGTGACGACCAGGAAGGCGAAGATCACCACCGCCTTGAGCAGCGACAGCCACCACGGGTCGTGACCGAACGCACCGAGGTCGGCTGACTTGGCAGCAGCCGGAACCAACGCAGGCAGGCTCACGCCGACCCTCCAGCCGTCACGGCGACCGAAGAGCCGCTACTCACGCCGAGTGACGCGTACACGTGTGAGCCGGGGGAGTGCGTCGGTATCCAGACCACGCCGTCCGCCATCTCCGTGACGACCAGCGGCAGCGTCACCTTTCCGGCGTCCGAGCTCACCGTCACCGGCGCGCCATCGGTCAGACCCAGCGAGGTAGCGGTCGCCGCGGACAGCCGCGCCACTGCCGGCTTCCGGGTTCCGGCAAGCTCGGGGACGCCGTCCTGGAGCCGACCGTCGTCGAGCAGCGTGTGCCAGGTCGCGAGTGTCGCTTGGCCGGCCCCAGCACTCGCCGCTGCGCCCGCCGCGACGGTCGGCGCAGCGGGACGCTCACCGGACCACGCGCCCAGCTTGGCGATCTCCGCCTGGACCGTCGACGCGTCCGGCGTCCCGATGTCGACGCCCATCGCCAGGGCGAGCCGATGCAGCACTCGCAGGTCGGGCATCGGGCCGTCGGACTCGAGGGTCGCCTCGAACGGACGCATCCGCCCCTCCCAGTCGAGGAACAGGCCTGGCTTCTCGGCGACCGCCGACACCGGGAAGACGACATCGGCCCGGTCGGTGATCGCGGACTCGCGAAGCTCGAGGCTCACGACGAAAGGCGATTGCTCGATGGCATGCAGTGCCAGCGCCGGGTTCGCGAGGTCGTCGATGTCGACACCTGCCACGACCAGGGCCAGAGCACCCGATGCGGCGGCGGCGACGATCGTGTCGCCGTCACGGCCAGGACCCGTGGGGACCTGCGCGCCCCACACCGCGGCGATCTCGTCGCGCGCGGTCTGGTCGGTGAGGGGACGGCCGAACGGCAGCAGATTCGGCAGGCAGCCCGCCTCGATCGCGCCACGGTCGCCGGCGCGGCGCGGGATCCATGCCAGCCGCGCCCCGGTTCGCTCGGCGAGCCCGGCTGCGGCACTCAGCGCACCCTCGGATGTCGCAAGTCGCTCGCCAACGAGGATCACGGCGCCGGGCGCACGCAGTGCCTCCTCGACCTCGGGTGGCAGGCCCGCGAGGGTCGCGGCCTCGCCGCCCGGTGCCGTCGCGAGCAGCGTCCCGGTGAGCTTGCGAAGGCCCGAGCTACGCAGGGGCGCCACTCCGAAGACCCGCTGACCGTTCTCCTTGACCGCCTTGCGCAGTCGCAGGAACACGATCGGCGACTCCTCCTCGGCCTCGAAGCCGGCCAGCAGCACAGCGGGAGCCCGGTCGAGGTCGGCGTACGTCGTCTCGAGATAGCGGCCGGCGACGCGTGAGGCGATGAAGTCGTGCTCCTCGGCGGAGTGTGGCCGCGCGCGGAAGTCGATGTCGTTGCTACCCAGGACGAGTCGCGCGAACTTCGAGTACGCGTACGCGTCCTCGACAGTGAGCCGGCCGCCGGTGAGGACTCCAGCGCGGCCTCGGTGGGCGGCTAGACCCTCGGCGGCACGCGCCATCGCCTCGGTCCAGGATGCCTCGACCAGGTAGCCGTCCTCGTCACGAACCAGTGGCGTCTTGATGCGGTCGGCGGCGCGCTGGTAGGCGAAGGCCCACCGGCCCTTGTCGCAGTTCCACTCCTCGTTGACGTCCGCGTCCTCGCCGGCGAGGCGACGCAGCACCCTGCCGCGACGCCAATCGGTGCGCTGCTGGCAGCCCGACGAGCAGTGCTCGCAGACCGACGGCGTCGAGACCAGGTCGAACGGACGCGCACGGAACCGGTACTGCGCCCCGGTCAGCGCACCGACCGGGCAGATCTGCACCGTGTTTCCCGAGAAGTACGACGAGAACGGCTCGTCCTCGTAGATTGCGACCTGCTCGAGAGCGCCGCGCTCGAAGAGCTCGATGAACGGGTCGCCCGCGATCTGCTGCGAGAACCGTGTGCAACGCGCGCACAGGACGCAACGCTCCCGGTCGAGCAGGACCTGCGAGGAGATCGGGATCGGCTTCGCGTAGGTCCGCTTCTCGTCCTTGAACCGGCTCTCGGCTGTGCCGTTGGACAGGGACTGGTTCTGTAGCGGGCACTCGCCGCCCTTGTCACAGACCGGGCAGTCCAGCGGATGGTTGATCAGCAGGAACTCGAGGTTGCCGCTCTGCGCCTTCTCGGCGACAGGCGATGTCAGCTGCGTCTTGATCACCATCCCCTCGGTGACGGGGACGGTGCAGGAGGCGACCGGCTTGCGCTGGCCCTCCACCTCGACGAGGCACTGCCGGCACGCGCCGACCGGGTCGAGCAGCGGGTGGTCGCAGAAGCGCGGCACCTGGATGCCGATCATCTCCGCGGCGCGGATGACCAGGGTGTTCTTCGGGACCGCGACCTCGATCCCGTCGATGGTGACGGTGACGGTCTCGACCACGGTCGACTCGTCCGTAGTGCTCATCAGGCGTTCACCGTCTCGAAGAGCGTCGAAGCCGCCGGGTCGAAGGGACAGCCACCCTGCTCCCAGTGCGCGACGTACTCGTCCCTGAAGTACTGCACGGAGGAGACGATCGGGCTGACCGCGCCGTCGGCGAGAGCACAGAACGCTCGACCGAAGATGTTGTCGCAGGCGTCGAGCAGGGTGTCGACATCAGTCGGGTCGGCATTGCCGTGCTCGAGTCGCTCGAGGATCTGCACCATCCAGTAGGTCCCCTCGCGGCAGGGGGTGCACTTGCCGCATGACTCGTGGGCGTAGAACTCCGTCCATCGCAGCGCCGCCCGCACCACGCAGGTGGTGTCGTCGAAGATCTGCAGCGCCTTGGTGCCGAGCATCGAGCCGGCCTCGGTCATCCCCTCGTAGTCGAGCGGAGCGTCGAGGTGCTCGGCGGTCAGGAGCGGTGTCGACGAGCCACCCGGGGTCCAGAACTTCAGCTCGTGGCCCTCGCGCACCCCGCCGGCGAGCTCGAGAAGCTCGCGCAGCGTGACCCCGAGCGGAGCTTCGTACTGGCCGGGCCGGGCGACGTGACCGGACAGCGAGTAGAGCGTGAAGCCGGGCGACTTCTCCGACCCGAAGCCGCGGAACCACTCCACGCCGCGATCGACGATCGGCGGCACGCTCGCGATCGACTCGACGTTGTTGATGACGGTCGGGCAGGCGTACAGGCCTTCCACCGCGGGGAATGGCGGGCGCAGACGTGGCTGCCCGCGGTAGCCCTCGAGCGACTCGAGCAGTGCCGTCTCCTCGCCACAGATGTAGGCGCCGGCACCGGCATGGACGACGACCTCGAGGTCGAAGCCGCTTCCTAAGATGTCGGAGCCGAGCAGGCCGGCGGCGTAAGCCTCTGCGACAGCGGCCTGCAGCCGGCGTACGACGTGGAGCACCTCACCGCGCACGTAGATGAACGCGCGGTTCGCGCGAATCGCGAAGCACGTGATGATCACGCCTTCAACCAGCACGTGCGGGTTGGCGAGCATGAGGGGGATGTCCTTGCAGGTCCCCGGCTCCGACTCGTCAGCATTGACGACGAGGTAGTGCGGCTTGCCGTCACCCTGCGGGATGAAGCTCCACTTGTTGCCGGTCGGGAACCCGGCGCCGCCGCGACCGCGAAGGCCCGAGTCCTTCACGAGCTGGATGACGGCGTCGGGCTCCATGGCAAGCGCCTTGCGCGCGGCCTTGTAGTCGCCGCCGTAACCGGCGAGCGTCCATGGCCGGTCGGTGTCCCAGTTGGCGGAGAGAACCGGTGTCAGCTTCATGCTGAGTCACCTCTCTCCTTGGCGAGCTCGAGACCGACCAGGGTGGCGGGTCCGGCCGCGATGCCCTCGTCGGCACGACCGTCGTTGAACCCGGCCAGGATCCGCTCCGCCTGCCTCCAGGTGCACACCGAAGACGCGCCCCGGGTGGGGGCGACCGGCTTGCCCGCCCGCAGGTCGTCGACGATCGACTTCGCCGACTCCGGCGTCTGGTTGTCGAAGAACTCCCAGTTGACCGTCATGACCGGAGCGAAGTCGCAGGCGGCGTTGCACTCGATGTGCTCGAGCGAGACCTTGCCGTCCTCGGTCATGCCGTTCTGCGAGGTGATGCCGGTGTGCTCCTTCAAGGCGGTGTAGATCGCGTCTCCGCCCATCACCGCGCACAGGGTGTTGGTGCACACGCCGACGTGGTACTCGCCGACCGGCTTGCGCTTGTACATCGTGTAGAACGTCGCGACCGCGCCGATCTCGGCCTTGGTCAGGTCGAGCAGCTCCGCGCAGAGCGCGATGCCTTCGGGGCTGACGTAGCCCTCGTCGCTCTGCACGAGGTGCAGCAAGGGCAACAGCGCCGACCGCGGCTTCGGATAGCGCGCGATCACCTCACGCGCAAGCTCGCGCGTCTCGTCGGACAAGGCCATTATCGGTCGACTCCACCCATCACCGGGTCGATGCTCGCAACGGCGGCCACGACGTCAGAGATCATGCCGCCCTCCGACACCGCCGGAACTGCCTGCAGGTTCACGAAGCTTGGATCGCGCAGGTGCACGCGGTGCGGCCGGGTTCCGCCGTCTGAGACGACGTGCGCGCCGAGCTCGCCGCGCGGCGACTCGATGGGGACGTACGCCTGACCGGCCGGCACCCGGAAGCCCTCGGTGACCAGCTTGAAGTGGTGGATCAACGCTTCCATCGACGTGCCCATGATCGTGCGGATGTGGTCGAGGGAGTTGCCCAGACCGTCCGAACCGAGGGCGAGCTGCGCCGGCCATGCGATCTTCTTGTCCTCGACCATGGTCGGCCCCGGACGCAACCGGTCGAGTGCCTGCTCGACGATCTTCAGCGACTCGCGCATCTCGTTGATGCGGACGAGGTAGCGCGCATAGCAGTCGCCGGCGCTCTCGGTCACCACGTTGAAGTCGTAGGTCTCGTAACCCATGACGGGCATCTCCTTGCGGAGGTCCCAGGCGAACCCGGAGGCCCGCAACAGCGGCCCGGTGACGCCGAGCTGCATGCAGGAGGAGGTGTCGAGATAGCCGACGCCGGAGAGCCGAGCCAGCCAGATCGGGTTCGCCGACAGCAGGTCTTCGTACTCGTCGATGCGCTTGTACATGTCCGGGATGAACTCGCGGATCGCGTCGACGGCGCCCGGCGGCATGTCCTGCGCCACCCCACCCGGGCGGATGTAGGCGTGGTTCATCCGAAGCCCGGTGATCATCTCGAGAATCAGCAGGATCTTCTCCCGCTCCCGGAACCCGAGCAGCATCATCGTGATCGCGCCGATCTCCATGCCCCCGGTGGCGAGCCACACGAGGTGCGAGGAGATGCGCTGCAGCTCGAGGACGAGCACGCGGAGCACGTTCACCCGCTCCGGGATCTGGTCTTCGATCCCGAGGAGTCGCTCGACGCCGAGGCAGTACGTCGTCTCGTTGAACAGCGGGGAGAGATAGTCGCAGCGCGTGATGAAGGTGACCGCCTGAACCCAGTTGCGGTACTCCATGTTCTTCTCGATGCCGGTGTGCAGGTAGCCGATCACCGGCCGGATCTGCGTCACGGTCTCGCCTTCGAGCTCGAGCACAAGACGAAGAACACCATGCGTCGACGGGTGCTGCGGACCCATGTTGACGACGATGCGCTCGCTCGTGTCGGGGTCGACCGCGTCGACGACGTCGTCCCAGTCGCCGCCACCGACGGTGAAGACGCGACCCTCGCCTTCCGGCGAGTTGCCGCCGTACGGATCGCTCGACTCGTACGTGCTCGTGTAGGTCTCCGAGTCAGTGCTCATTACGCGTATGACCTCCTCTCGTCGGGAGGTGGCACCGTCGCGCCCTTGTACTCGACCGGCACCCCGCCGAGCGGGTAGTCCTTGCGCTGCGGGTGACCGGGCCAGTCGTCAGGCATCTCGATTCGGGTGAGGGCCGGATGACCGTCGAAGACGATCCCGAAGAAGTCCCAGGTCTCACGCTCGTGCCAGTTCGCGGTCGGATAGACGGCGGTGACGCTCGGGATGTGCGGATCCTCCGCCGTGACCGACACCTCGAGGCGGAGGCGGCGACGGAAGGTCATCGACAGCAGGTGGTAGACCGCATGCAACCGACGGCCGGTGGGGTCGTCGAGGTAGTCGACACCGGAGACCCCGGAGCACATCTCGAATCGCAGTGCCGGATCGTCGCGCAGCGTCTTGCAGACATCCGCGATCGCCTCGCGCTTCACGTGGAGAGTCAGCTCACCGCGGTGCACCACGACGCGCTCGATCACACCGTCGAAGTTCGGATACGCCGACTCCAGCGCACCCGTCGCCTCGTCGAACCAGCCGCCGTACGGCTTCGGGCTCGACAGCAACCGCGGCGCGCGGACCACGAGTCCGCCGAAGCCAGAGGTGTCGCCCGAACCAGTCGCGCCGAAGATGTCGCGGCGCGTCTCGCCGCCGTCGCTGGAGGTCATCGGTGCTCGCCCGGAAGTGGCGCGGAGTTCGCGAACGGGGCGATCTCGATGTCGACCGGAAGGCCCTTCGAGCGGCGGGTGTCGCGCGTGATCGGCTTCTCGTACGGCGAAGCGTCGATCTGCGTCGGCTCGAGCTTGCCGCTGAGCGGGCCGGTCTGGATCTTGTCGTGCAGCTTGAGGATCGCGTCGAGCAGCATCTCCGGCCGCGGCGGGCATCCCGGCAGGTACATGTCGACCGGCACGATGTGATCGACGCCCTGGACGATCGCGTAGTTGTTGAACATGCCGCCGCTGCTCGCGCAGACGCCCATGGCGAGCACCCACTTCGGCTCGGACATCTGGTCGTAGATCTGACGAAGGACCGGCGCCATCTTCTGCGACACCCGGCCGGCGACGATCATCAGATCGGCCTGCCGCGGCGAGGCCGAGAAGCGCTCCATCCCGAACCGCGCGATGTCGAACCGCGGGCCACCCACAGCCATCATCTCGATGGCGCAACACGCGAGTCCGAACTGCGCCGGCCACACCGACGCCTTGCGGGCGGTGTTGAGGATCTTCGAGACCGTGGTGAGCAG
The DNA here is from genome assembly GCA_035548055.1 of Mycobacteriales bacterium. Lineage (GTDB taxonomy): Bacteria > Actinomycetota > Actinomycetes > JAFAQI01 > JAFAQI01 > DASZTV01. The sequence goes on from DASZTL010000056.1 coordinate 48,396, forward strand.
CACGCCTTCCGGCAGCAGCTTTTCTTCGATGCCCATCAGTCGCTACCCATGTCCGTCATCACCGTGTCAGTCCCACTCGAGGCCGCCGCGTCGCCATACATAGGCGTAGACGACGAAGACGGCGAGGATGAACATGACCATCTCGATCAGGCCGAACATGCCGAGCGAGTTGAAGGCGACAGCCCACGGATACAAGAAGATGATCTCGATGTCGAAGACGATGAAGAGCATCGCCGTCAGGTAGTACTTCACCGGGAAGCGGTGGCCGCGGAACGCCTGCGGGCTCGGCTCGATGCCGCACTCGTAGGACTCCAGCTTGGCCTTGTTGAAGCGCTTCGGGCCGGTGACCGCCCCCATGATGATCGAGAAGACAGCGAAGCCTGCGCCAATGATCGCCAGGATGAGAATCGGGATCATCTTGCTCCTCTCCCTGCCCGCCGGACGACGGCGATGAGTCTAGGTGTCACGACACGGCCCGATTCACGCGGCCGGTGCGATACGAGTGAGGCCGTTGATGATGCGGTCCATGGCGTCGCCGCCGCGCGGCTCGGTCAGGTTCGCCAGCAGCTTCAAACAGAACTTCATCAGCACCGGATGTGGCAGGCCGTGACGGGTGCACAGCTTCATCACCGACGGGTGTCCGATGGCACGGACGAAGTAGCGGCCCAGGGTGTAGTAGCCGCCGTAGGTCTCATTCAGCAGCTTCGGGTAGTTGTCGAGAACGCGCTCGCGACGAGCGCCCGTGGGCTCGGCGAGAGCCTGTGCGATGACCTCGGCGGCGATCCGGCCGGACTCCATGGCGTAGGCGATGCCCTCGCCGTTCATCGGGTTGACCATGCCGCCCGCATCGCCCACGAGCAGCGCGCCGTCGGCGTAGTGCGGCTTTCGGTTGAAGCCCATCGGCAACGCCGCACCCCGAATCGGCCCGGTCGCGTTGTCCGGTGTGAAACCCCACTCCTCCGGAAGCGCGGAGACCCACCGGTCGAGCAGGTCGCGGTAGTCGGTCTGCCCGAACGCGTCTGAGGTGTTGAGGATGCCGAGGCCGACGTTGGACGTGCCGTCGCCCATGCCGAAGATCCAGCCGTATCCGGGCAACAGCCGGTCCTTGCCCGGCTCGCCGTCCCACAGCTCGAGCCAGGACTCCAGCCAGTCGTCGTTGCTGCGAGGGCTCTTGTAGTAGCGCCGGTAGGCCACCCCCATGGGGCGGTCCTCGCGCCGCTGCCGGTCGAGCGCGAGGGAGAACCGCGTGCTGTTGCCGTCCGCGACGAGGGTCACGGGCGCCCGGAACGACCGACCGTCCTTGGTGAGCACCCCCTCGACCCGTCCGGTGCGCTCGTCGCGAATCGGCTCGGTGACGTTGGTGAGCTCGTGGATCTGCGCGCCCGCCTTCTGCGCGGTACGAGCGAGGATGTCGTCGAAGTCATGACGCTGCCGGACCAGACCGTGACCCGGGTACGCCGCGAGGTCCGGCCACGGCATCTCCAGGCGCATCCCGCCGCCCATGATCCGAAGGCCCTTGTTCGCCAGCCAGCCGGCTTCGGCCGAGGTGTCGATCCCCATCGCAACAAGCTGCTTGACCGCACGCGGGGTGAGCCCGTCGCCGCAGACCTTCTCTCGCGGGAACTTCGTCTTCTCGCAGACGACGACGGACAGGCCGGTCTGCGCCAGCCAGTACGCGGCGGTCGATCCGCCCGGACCGGCGCCGACGACTACGACGTCCGCGTCGTACTCAGGGAGCGTCACGCCGATCTCCGATGCTCGTGAAAGCGTTCACATGCTCTCTGGTCGATCCTATCGAGGCGTCAGCGGGTACCGGTATGGAGGGCGACCGCACCGAGCATCAGCTGCCGCCACCGGACGGTGCCCCACCCCGCCGCCGCTATGCGCTCGGCGAGCTCCTGGGGCGCCGGCCAGTCGGCCATGGACTCCGCGAGGTAGTCGTAGGCCTCGCCGTTGCTCGCGACGAGGCGGGCCAGTCGCGGCATCACCCGTCGTACGTAGAAGTGGTGCCCGGCACGCATCGGCTGGCGCCGGGGCGCGCTGGTCTCGAGGATGGCGAGCCGGCCACGTGGAGCGGTGACCCGCGCCAGCTCGGCCAGGGCCGCGTCAACATCGGTGACGTTGCGCAGCCCGAAGGAGATGGTGACGGCGCTGAACGTGTCGGCGCGAAATGGCAGCCGCAGCGCGTCGCCCGCGACGAAGGTCACGCTCGGATGACGGCGGCGACCGACGCCGAGCATTCCCTCCGAGAAGTCACACGCGACGACGGTCGCTCCCGACGTCTGCAGGCTCGCCGAGCTCGCGCCCGTACCCGCCGCGAGGTCGAGGACCAGATCACCGGCGCGCAGGTTCAGCGTCGTCGCGACGATCCGGCGCCAGCGGCGCTCCTGGCCGCCGGTCATGACCGCGTTCATGCGGTCGTAGTTGTCGGCGACCGCGTCGAACATCCGGGCCACCTCGCGGGGCTGCCGGTCGAGCTGCGCGCGGGGCATCAGCTGGCAGCGTCGTCGTGGCCGGCGCTCGCCGACACGTCTTCGCTGTGCACGGTGTCGGCGTAGGCGTCTTCGGCGGCGGTGCGCTCGGCAGCCTTCGCCCGACCGCGCTCCACGGTCCGCTCGATCGCGGCCCCCATGTTGATGCGCTGGTTCTTGAGCGCGAACCAGCTGATGACGCCGGAGGCCAGGAACGCGGCCGCCACGAGCCAGATGCCACGCAGGCCGACGACGTAGGCGATCACGCCGCAGATGATGAGCAGTGAGAGCCGCAGCAGGTTGTAGACGAGGACCGCCTTCGCGCCACTGGGCTGCGGGCCGGCTTCAGTCACGGCCCGAGCGTACGCGCGGCGCTCCGGCGACTCGCGGTGCGGTGATGATCAAGGTGCGCTGACAAGCACCGCCCGAAAATGGGACAATGGCCGACAACTCGCCGCATCTCGACCGGACTGCGGCTCGCGGAGGGGATTCTGCAGTGGAAGCACGCGACCGCCTGTTGACACCCGGAGAGGTCGCCAGCCTGTTCCGTGTCGACCCGAAGACCGTCACGCGCTGGGCGGCTGCCGGGCGCATCAACAGCATCCGTACGCCGGGTGGTCACCGCCGCTTCCGTGAGTCGGAGATCCGTGACCTGCTTCGCCAGGACGGCGCCAAGACCACGCCCGCCCCGGCCCCCCGAGCAGCCGGCGACGACCAGCCCGCCCCGGCATAGCAATGTGGCATTGCCCCATCGATTTCGCCCAGTAGAGGCCAAATCGCGTAGGCAATGCCACATTGCTTGCGCCGCCGCGCAGGTGGCTGCTGCTAGGAGATGCCGGCGTAGCTGTGCAAGCCGGTGATGACGGTGTTGACCACGTAGTAATCGACCATGAGGGCGCCGAAGGCGATCAGTGACAACGTCGCCGCGCGTCGGCCTCGCCAGCCGGCGGTGGCCCTCGCGTGCAGGTACGCCGCATATCCGAGCCAGGTGATGAACGACCACGTCTCCTTGGGATCCCAGCCCCAGTAGCGACTCCAGGCCTGCTCGGCCCAGATCGCGCCCGCGATGATCGCGAACGTCCAGACCGGGAACGCGAAGGTGATCACCCGATAGGCCATGCGGTCCAGCGCCGCCGCGCTCGGCAAAGCCTTCATCAGCCCGCCACGGGCCGAGCCCATCTCGATCGCCGCCGCCGTACCCGGACCGAGGCTGACCCGCTGCGGGTTCATCGGCGAGCGCAGCCGCGCCAGCAGGGACACCCGCAGCGGCGGCAGGCCCCGCTCGTAGCGCTCCTTGAGCAGGTACAGCATCGTGATCACGCCCGACACCAGGAACGCTCCCGTCGCAGTGATCGCCGCGACGACGTGGATCTTGATCCAATAGGAGTTGAGCGCCGGAACGAGTGGCCCGGGGGCGGCGTACAGCACGGTTCCCGCGACACCGAGGTACAGGATGATCGGCGCCATCACGAACGCGCCGAGACTGCGCACGGCTTCGACCGACCGCTGCTTGCCCGTGAGGAGCGCGCGAACCCGCGGCTGCGTCAACAGGAAGAGGTACGTCGTCACCGCGACGAGCGTGACCATGCACGAGAACTCGTACATGTTGCCCCACGGCACCCGGTGGACGGCGAGCCCGCGGGTCGTCACGGCAGCGACGTGGAAGCCCCAGCCGACGAACGTCAGACCGACCCCGAAACGACCGAAGAGTGCGGCGCGTCGACCCTCCCGCGACCGCGTGTCGCCACCGCGGGCCTCCGCTCGCCGCCCCGCCGCGAACTCCGCGGCGTACCCGAGCATCGCGAACGCGTAGAGGAAGACCGCCCACGTCAGCAGCACGTCGGAGATGTGCGCGAGGTGGAGGTTCGGCGTCACGTGTCGTCCCTTTCGGTCGCGGGCCCCCCCGCGTGCTCTGCGGCGATCCGACCGACCAGATCCTCTAGCTCGCTGCTGAAGCCGTCCGCATCACTGCGGGCAAGCCCCGCCGCCATGACAACGGTACGCCCGCCGGAATCACCGTCGGTCGCCGGGATCGCCCGCAGCCAGAACCGCCGGCGCCGCACCCGCAGCGAGGCGAGCAGACCCGCGATCACGAGGATCGCGCCAATGAGCAGCGTGCGCTTTCCGGGCTCGTGCGCGACCTGGAAGGTCGCCCACTGGTGAATCCCGTGGAAGGTGATCGTGGTGCCGTCCTTGAGGTGCCACGACTTGCCCGGCCGCAGCTGCGTGACACCGATGTTCTTCAGGTTCGCGACCGGCAGCGAGTACACGGATTGCGGGATGCCGCTGTTCAGGCCGAGGTCCCCACTCCAGGCGGCGAGCGAGAGCCGCGGCCGCGTCGGGCCGGGATAGACGGAGGTGACCGTACCGGTCGGTGTGAACCCGGCCGTGGGATAGAAGAAGCCGGTCAACCCGAGCTGCTTGCCGCCGCCGAGGTTCGGGATCTTGATGACGCCGTGCGAGGTGAACTGCGAGTCGTCAGGAAGGAACGGCGTGTCCCCGTCGTACACCTTCTGACCGGCCGCATTGGTGACCGTGATGCCCAGCGAGTAGCCGTGACCGACCAGGAAGACCTTCGCACCGTCGACGTCGAGCGGATGGTTGACCTGCATGTCGAACGGATGCGCTGGGGCTGTCGGCGAGGACCGATAGTCGACGTAGGCGTGAAAGCTCGTCGGCTCGCCACTCGGCTGGTACGACGCGCTGAACTTCTTCAGGCTGAACGAGAACGGCGCGAGCTGCGAGTCGTTGTACAGACGTGACGGTTCGAACACGTCATAGAACCCACGGGCGTTGGCGAAGCTGCCGCCCTCGGTGACCAGAACGGTGCCCTTGTAGCCGTAGAGGCCGGTCAACGCGATGCCGACGAGCAGCACCAGCAGTGAGACATGGAACACGAGGTTGCCGGTCTCGCGGAGGTAGCCCTTCTCTGCCGCCACCGTCCGCACTCCGTCGGCCTCGTCACGACGATCTGCGCGCCAGCGGGAGGACCTCAACAGCCGATGGGCGCCGGCCACAACCGCATCGGGATCAGCGTCGGTCTGCCACTGCATCGACGCCGGCAGCCGCATCAAGTGCCGTGGCGCGTTCGGTGGACGCCGGCGCAGCGCTGCGGCATGTAACCGGATCCGAGGCACGAGACAGCCGACCAGCGACAGGAACAGCAGCAGGTAGATCGCGGCGAACCACGGAGCACCGAAGACATCGAACAACGACAGGTGGTTCAGCAACGGACCGAGGTGCGGGTGGCTCTTGAGATAGTCGTCGACCTTCACCGGGTCGAGTCCACGCTGCGGGATGAAGGTGCCGGGGATCGCGGCGAGCGCCAGCAGTGTCAGCAACAGCAGCGCCGTCCGCATGCTGGTCAGCTGCCGCCAGAACCGCCGCGCGTGCGGCCCGACGCCACGCGCGACGCCGCCGGACACGGGCGCGGGCGCGGTCGAGAGCGGGGTCAGCTCCTCGCTGACGGTGTCGGTCATACGGCGGTGGCGAAGCCGGGGAAGGCGTTGCGGAGCTGCAACGAGATGGTGTTCCACTCGCCGGTGACGAGAAGTACGCCCACCGCGACCAGGAGCAGCCCCCCGCCGCGTACGACGACGGCGTAGTGACGCTTCACGACATCGAAGGCGCCCAGCGCCTTGCGGAACGCGAGGCCGGCGAGCACGAACGGAAGACCGAGTCCCATGCAATAGACGGCCGTCAGCAGCGCGCCACGTCCGGCGGTTGCAGTGTTGGGGTCACCCGCGAGACCCAACACGACGCCGAGCGTCGGCCCGGTGCACGGCGTCCAGCCCACCCCGAAGGCGAGGCCGAGCAGCGGTGCACCGGCGATGCCGAGGGCGGGCAGCTTGTGGAATCGCCATTCCCGCTGGAATCCCGGCAGCCACCCCATGAAGGCGAGACCCATCACGATAGCGATCGCACCGGCAATCTGGTCGACCACAGTCGCGTGTGCGTCGAGATGTGCGCCGACCGCACCGAAGAAGGCCCCGAACAGGATGAAGACCGACGAGAATCCCGAGACGAACAAGACCGACCCGAGCAGCACACGGCCCCGCCGTCGACCCGGCCGCGGGCGCGCTTCGACAGCGACCGCCGTACCGGGCCCATCGGAGATCCGCTGCGTGTCGGCCGCGAGGTCCGCGGCTGACAGCCCGGTGACGTAGGAGAGGTAGGCCGGCACGAGCGGCAAGACGCAAGGCGAGAGAAAGGAGACCAGGCCGGCGAGGAACGCGACCGGGATCGCGAGGATCAGTGCGCCGGAGGCGGCGTGCTCGAACGCGGTACTCGCGCTGGCGAAGATCACTACGCAGCCTCGAGCGTCAACGCGTGCTGCACGAGCGACTGGATCTGGGTGTAGCGCAACGGACCCGTCACCTTGGCCAGGATGTCGCCGTCCCGGCCCACCACGATCGTCGTCGGGGTCGATGCCGGTACGGCGTGCGGGAACTGGAGCGCAAGCGTCTCGCTGCTGTCGAAGATGCTCGGGTAGGGCACGTGGTGCACCCGCTCGAAGGTGCGGCCCTGTGCCACCGAGTCGCGGATGTCGATCCCGACGAACGCGACGCCCTTGCTGGCGTAGTCCTTGGCGACCTGCGCGAAGCCGGCCGCCTCACTGATGCAAGGGGCGCACCAGCTGCCCCAGAAGTTCACGACGACGACCTTGCCGCGCAGACTCGCCAGCGACAGCGGCTCGCCCTCGAGCGTCGTACCGCTGACGTCACCGACCTTGTAGTGGTGACTCGCAAGATCAATGACGATGCCGTTGCCGCCCTGGATCCCGAACGACTTCGCGACTCCCTGGTTGACGGCGCTGCCGCCGGAGCAACCGGCCACCGCGAGGGCGGTCAGACCGGTGGCGAGGAGCTGGGGAAGTCGGCGCATCAACTCCTATTGTCGCTGGCCCGTCGGCGGCGGCTCAGGCCACCCTTATTTCCACTCCAGTGAGATGTCCAGGGCGTTGAAGATGCGCGCGACCGCAGAGGCCATCTCGACCAGGACCAGGTTGATCACCTCGGCCTTGTTGTCCTGAATCTCCTGCAGCGCACCCAAGATCGCTTGGGTGGCCGCATTCGCATCCGGGTTCACCAAGAGCAGTGGCCCGCCTGCTTTCACGGCCTGCCGGACCGCCGGCATACCGGCCGCGCCTGCGAACTCCTCGCGGATGCGTTCGACCTGTTCCGGCTTCCAGTGGCTCGACAACATCTGTCCAACGCTGACGAGACCTGAGAGGACGTCGCCCGGCGTGACGGACTCGATCATGTCGATCCCGCGCTGGGCGGCACCGGGATCACCACTTCTGAACTGATCGACGATGCTCATCGCGATCGTCAGCGGGTCCGGACGGCGCTTGAACAGCCCCATTTCACTCCTTCTCTCGTTGTTGGGTGCTAGGTCTCGCCGTGCGCCCAAAGACCCTGGCGACCGGCAGGCGTCAGTAGCTGCAACACACCCGCCAGATCCGCGTAGGAGTAACCGCCGTCGTCCTTCAAAGACGCCACGACGGCGAACAGGTGCAGGCGGAAGGGGACGTCTTGGTCGGGCGTCGAATTCAGGAAGGCTTCGACCGCCTTGCCACGCCAGCTGGTCTTGACCTCGACCGACGCCAGGTCGTCGTGGCTGCACGCGAAGGTGTAAATCGAGCCTCTTGTGTCGTCGATGATCTTGCCGGCGGCGCTGCCTTGAATGAACATGCCGAGCAATCGGTCGGCCGTCACGATCAGTTGGCCCATGCGCCCAGCTTGCGTGGGTACGCCGCCCTGCGAGCGATCGGCGGAGGCGAGGCGCATTCCCGTGGCGTACCTGACGTAGTACGTCGGAGCATCTGACATCAGCGGATACATCAACAACGTCGGCTCGCCCTGAACGTTCGGTTTGCGATCGAAGCGTGTGTTCAACAGGTCGGACTTGACTGGGAGGCCCGCCAGGTCGAGGTCGAAGTGAGCCGTCACAAGCACCATTGGGTCGGGCTATCTCTATCGAGCGTCTGGTTCGAAGCGCCGCCAGTGACCGCCGTTCTCGATCTCGGTGCTGCCGTCGGGATGGACGGTCAACACATCCGACGGCGCGTAGACCGGCACGTCGAGACGGTTAGCCAGTTCCTTCGCGTAAGTCTCCTGGCCGGTGCTGCAAGACAGCAGCCGGACAGGTCGATGCTCCCACCCTGGTGTTTGCTCGACCATCTGCGCCGTGTCTTCCAAGCTGAACTCGGTGACCTCGCCGTGGACATGCGCCTCCGTCCCCGCCGCGTCGCCGTGCATCACGACGTCGAGGTATCCGCCATAGGTGGGTTTGAGATCGACAGCCGGTACGTCGTCCGCGAGATTGACGCGATTTTCCGTCGTTCGGTCGATGATGTCTTGGTCATCAAGGGGGAGCCGCCCTAGCTCTTGTTGCGGGATGTCAGCCACCGGTTCGAGTGCGATCTTGCCCACGTCGGGTGCTGCGTCTCGACGCTTGGCCGCCGTCTCTGCTTCACGGTCGTAGATGACACCTTCGGGCAGCAGATCATCGTCGATGGCGTCGTGGGTGTTGTCGGTTGCAGTGTTGTCTGCGGGGTGGCCGTCTTGGATGTCTTGAACGATGCGGGTCTCTTTGTCTTCGGCATGGTCCGGTCGCTGAACCTCACCGGCCTCAGTCCAATTACCCCAGGCCGCTCGTACGTCGGGCGACTCTTCGGGCTCGATCTCGCGGGATTCGCGCAACTCAGGACTCGGCATGATCGATCGCCTCTCGTAGAACGCGGGCTAACGCATGCTGGTCGTCGGCCGGCGTGCCCACTGGCGGAAACGCGACGCCGGCCAGCGAAAGATGCACCGCGGTGCAATAGGCGCGGCGTAGGTCACGGCCGGTCTGATCGACCAGGAACTGCGTCACCTCCGGCAGCGGGCTGTGTCGGCCGCCGACGTCGATGGTGATCTGTCGGACCATCGTGGTCTGCCGTTCAGCGAGTTCCAAACTGTCGGTGCGCGTGTCCTTATCGCACCCGAGCGGACAGATGACGGCGGTGCAGAGGGCGTATGGCAGGACGGACATCGCCGCTTCCCGGGCCGGAGTCATCGCCACAGCGACGTCGCTATCCGGTACCGCGCGACCGCTGTCGATGCCGGGCGTTGGCTCCACCTGGACCAGCTCGGCTTCATCGCGCTCTGGCCAACGCATGATCGCCTCACCGGCCTGCAACCGGGCCGCAACTTCACGATCGAGATCGCCGGCATCGAGGTCGTTCAGGATGACGTCACGGTCGGCGGCGGTTTCGATCTGATGCAGGATGCGGATGCCGGTGTTGGCTACCGCCGCGTCGGCGAGCTCAGACGGACGTTGGCTGCTCAGGATGAAGCCTTCACCCATCGCCCGCAGTTCCGCGATGGCATCGCAGAACGCGCGCACCGACTCGGCTTGAAGCTGATCTCCACTGACCTGGTCACCCTTGCCGACCTGCGCCTTGCCGAGCAGGCGGTGCGCTTCCTCAATGACCGTCACATGCCGAAGCTGGCCGTGGCTGCCGCCCCTACGTTGCGCACCGCTACGGATGCGGTCGAGCAAGAACGCCGACAGCAACGCCTTGTCGGCGTTGTCGACAACATCATTCATCTCGACCACGACCGGCCGCGCTAGCAACGCCTCGAAGTCAGTGGACGTCACCGTGTCGAGCATCCGTCCCCGGCTGCCACGCAGCAGGCTCTTGAGCCTGACCTTGAGCGCAGCGTCAAGGTTGGCGGCTTCGCCGGTGTACCCCTGCTCTTTGAACACCTCGCTGAACACGGCAAGCAACTGCCGGATCGTCGGCGGCAGCTGTCCCGTCTCGATGGTGGTGTCGTCGCGCCAGCCAGCCCGCCGATAGGTGCGTTCAAGCGCGTCCTCGAGGAGCTGTGGCAGCGGCGCGACTAGTGGCATTGCCAGCTTGAGCGCCGCCATCACGGCACCGAGGTGTACCTCGCAACGCACGCCGGGGGGCGGGGCAAGCGGGTTAAGCCGCAGGGGTGCCAGGTCCTCGCGGCCGAGCGTGACTATCTGTAGCTCGTCCAGCCCAGGCAGCCCGAGCAACGATCGGTACTCGGTCTTGACCGACTCGATGACGAAGAACGGAACGCCGTGGCTTCGCCACAGCTCAGCCAGCAACGTCAGCACGGTGGTGGTCTTTCCGGACCCGGAGGACCCGACGATGAGCGAGTGCCTGTTGAGCGCACTCAACGGCAGTACGACATCCTCAGCAGCTCGACCGTGATGCAGCACCGCGCCCAGTCGGATGCCGTCGCGGGGCTGCTCGTGGACCGTCGCGGCTCGGCGACCAGTAGCGCGGCGGGAGCGAACCATGCCGGGCACACCGTGCTCGTCGGGCACAGGCAGCATCAACAGGCCACCGGCCTCCTCTTCGCTGAAGAAGTACGGCAGCCGCTGCAGTGTCCACGGCGCTTCATCGTCCGGGAGTGACCACACCTCGTGGCGGTAGCGCGGAGATGGAATCCCTAAGGTCGCCGTCTGGTACGCCTCCCAGTCCGCCACGTCGTTGACGATCTTGAACCGTCCCGGTAGCCCGTCACTCACCGCTTCATCGGCGCCCTCGACAAGGATCGAGCCGATCAGCGAGGCGAGCCGTTGCAGGTCGTTACGTGCGCCCGCGACCCCGATCCGCGCCAGCACGCCACTGCGCTCACTGAAGCGGTGCCAGGCCCGGTAGAGATCGTGTGCCGCCGCGTCAGGCGGGTTGGTGATCGGATTGCCGAAGAAGTCGTAGTCCTGCCACGGCTGCGACAAGTGCTGCGCCAGACCGCAGATATGGTCCACCGCTTGACGCTCCAGGTCACTGAGCGCTGTCGGGACCAACGCGACGCTGAGGAAGCCAGGGGCGTCGATCTCAGCCAATGCGTGGGGCAGGCTCGGCCACGCAACGCCTGAACCGCCCAACGGATGGATCAGGTAGTAGTACGACGCGGCCGTCGGCGGTACGAATGGGCCCGGCGTGCGGACTTCCTCGGCTCGCTCGATCTCGGCCCACGCGCTGATGTCGAGTGGCAGGGACTGCTGCAGTGAGCCGAACTCGTAGCCTGCGGGGAACAGCGCGGTGAGGTTGTCGAGCAACTGCGCTGCCCATGCCCGAGCGCTTTCCAGATTCCGTCCAAGCGCTCGTGCGATGAACAGGACGCGTAGCTGGTGCCCTCCCCAGATGTAGCGCACCTCCAGGCCGCCGGCGTTGCTCCACGGTCGCAGGCTGCGCACGATCCGGTCGGCCAGCAGACGGTGGCTACCGACCTGGACAGCTTCGTCGTCGCCGGACTTGCGCCCAGGAGCGGCGACCAACTCGATGACAGCACTCCCCCAGTAAGCGCTGGTGACGTCGAGCGACGCATTGGCGTCGATCCAGATCGGGGGAGTGCTTGTCAGTTCCAGGGTGGCCGTCGCCACCTCCTGCCACTCCGCAGGCAGACCGACGGTCACCGCAGCTCGTTCGCGGTTACAGGTTGTCGAACGGGTTCTGAATCGGCGCCTGCGGCTGCGGCTGCGCTGCGGGCGACTGAGTCGCCGGTGGCACGTTGATCGGCGCCCCGCCGAGAATGCGCTGCTCAGCGGCAGACATGCCCGCCTTCGCGGACACGGCCTGCTGCTTGCCAGCGAAGAATTGGAACAGGAAGTACGGCCAGCCGAGTCCATATCCCAGAGCCGTGAAGCGGCGCGCGATGGGCGCCTGCGATCGATCGGTGCGCTTGGCCCAGAAGTAAGGGCTCGACACCACGGCTCCGACCATCCAGAGCCCAAAAACGAAGCCAAAGAAGGCGCCCATCAACCTCTCGCTTTCGCTTGCTCATTCATTGAACGGTGTCCGAGTTAGGCACCGAAGAACCCGCCGGGCTGTGCCGGTTGGGTACCGCTGGCAATCTGCTGGATCGCAGGGATCACGGCGTACTGATGAATCAACTTGGTAATGGAGTTCACCTTGCTGACGTCCATGTCGCTGGCTGCGCCGACGTTCATGAAGCCGAAACCGCCGACGTCGTGACCACCGGCGCGGTCGCCGCCGATCAAGTACCAACCGACCTGGAGGTTCGGGCCCATAGCCGAGGCGAAGTGCAGCGTCTTGTAGTGGCGTAGGCGCTTCTCGGTCGGCTCGACCACCAACACGGTCTGTTGAGCGACCTTCATCGATCGAGCGGCAGTCATTTGGTCCAGCGCCATGCTGACCGGCGGCTTGTATTGCTGCACCCCTTGCGCCACCGCGCGCAGGTACACCTCGTGGTGCTCGCCTGCCAACGGAATGATCTCGTCGAAAGAATTGATGACGCTCATCGGGTTGAGCCGGATCACGCGACCCTCACTCCCGCATGGCGCTCACTCATGTCGGCGCTTCCCCCTAGGACACCCGGGTCACCCCACGGCCCGGACTGATGACTATGCGTCTAGAGAATATCCGCTCTTGGGATATCGCGCCATGATCCCTGTGCTGTCCGAATGGACAAGGCGATCCACAGCGCTGCGCAGAGCGCGCTGTGCCGGCTGCTGCGCGAGCACCGCGAGCGGGCGGGCCTGCGTCAGGTCGATGTCGCGCAGCGGGTGGGAGAACCGCAGTCCTTTGTCAGCAAGTACGAATCTGGCGAGCGCCGTCTTGACCTGGTCGAGCTGCACCAGGTCTGCATCGCTCTGGATCTGCCGATGCTCGACCTCATCAAGGAATACGAACGCGCAGCGGCCAATCAGTAGCGCGGATGGCACATCCGCCTAGCCATAGGGGGGCGGATGGCACATCCGCGCTAGGCGCCGCCGACTCTTCTGCGGCCCGCGTCTCCCGCTGGCTCCTGGTAGTCGATCCGCACGATCTTGTCCCCGTCGTACACGACGGACGTGATCGAGGCGAGCGCACACTTGCGTCGGTCCGGCCGATGCCACAGCGTGCTGCCCTCGAGATACCGGCGTCCGACCTCGATGGGGAGCTGGTGGCTGACGAGGACCGCCTCGTGTCCCTCGGCGGCATCACGCGCATCGGCGACGGCCGCGGCGACCCGCTTGGCGACCTGGATGTAGGGCTCGCCCCAGGACGGCCGGAACGGGTTCCACAGGCGAATCCAGACCGAGGGTCGCCGCAGCGAGCCGTCACCGACTCCGAACGTCTTGCCCTCGAAGAAGTTCTCGCTCTCGAGCAGCCGGTCGTCGGTGGTGGGCGTCAAGCCGAACTCGGCCGCGATCGGTTCGATGGTCTGGACGGCACGCTCGAGCGGCGAGGAGCGAGCGACCGTGACATCGCGGCCGGCAAGTGCGCTTGCCGCGACCTTGGCCATCTGGTGTCCGGACTCGGAGAGCACGAAGCCGGGCAGCCGGCCGTAGAGGACACCAGTCGGGTTGTCGACCTCGCCATGTCGGACGAGGTGAACGGTGGTCGTCGTCACTGGGCAACCTCTGCAGCCGCGGCAGCGGCGTGGGGCAAGGCATCAAGGATGCGGTCGATCGCGGTGTCGTCGTGAGCCGCGCTGAGAAACCATGCTTCGTACGCCGATGGCGGCAGGTAGATGCCACGGTCGAGCATCGCGTGGAAGAACGCGGCGTACCGCTCGCTCGACGTCGTGCTCGCGGACGCGAAGTCGACGACGTCGACGTCGGTGAAGAAGATTGAGAACAGATTGCCTGCGCGGTTGAGGCGATACGGCATGCCCACGCCGTCGAGCGTCTTCCCGACTTCGGCACCCAGCGTCTCGGCCGCGGCGTCGATGCGGGCGTAGACCTCCGGGGTGCAGTTCGTCAGCTGGGCCAGGCCCGCGGCGACGGCGACGGGGTTTCCGGCGAGAGTGCCTGCTTGGTAGACGGGACCGGCGGGAGCGAGCCGGGACATCACGTCCGCCGTACCACCAAACGCCGCCGCGGGCAGGCCGCCGCTCATGACCTTCCCGAAGGTGAAGAGGTCCGGCGTCACGCCTTCCAGACCCCACCACCCGGCCGGGCCGACCCGGAAGCCGGTCAGCACCTCGTCGAGGATCAGCAGGGCGCCGTGCCGCGACGTCAGGTCGCGCAGCAGCGCGTTGAACCCGTCGCGCGGCGCGACGACGCCCATGTTCGCGGCGGCCGCCTCGACGATGACGCACGCGATCTCGCCGCCCTGCTCGGCGAAAGCCGCCTCGACGGCTGACGCGTCGTTGTACGGGAGGACGATCGTGTCCGCCGCGCTGGCCCCTGTGACACCGGGCGTGTCCGGCAGACCAAAGGTGACGACCCCGCTGCCTGCGCTCGCGAGCAACGCGTCGACGTGACCGTGGTAGCAACCGGCGAACTTCACGACCTTGCTGCGGCCAGTGGCCCCCCGAGCAAGCCGGACGGCGGTCATCGTGGCTTCGGTACCGGAGTTCACCAGGCGCAGCTGCGTGACCGGGGCGATACGCGCGCAGATCAGCTCGGCGAGCTCGACTTCCCCTGGGGTCGGCGCCCCGAACGACAGTCCCTGCGTGGCAGCGCG
>DASZTL010000057.1:0-2844 GCA_035548055.1 Mycobacteriales bacterium
CCGGACGGCGCGATCGTGAAGACCGCGGGGGTCACCGAGGACCTGCTGACGTTCATCGGGCCGGCGAAGGTCACCGAGAGCCAAGAGGAAGCAGTCGAGGCGATCCTCAACGGGCGGATCCTGGCCGGTGACGTCGTCGTCGTGCGCTACGAGGGACCGCGGGGTGGACCCGGCATGCAGGAGATGCTCTACCCAACCAGCTTCCTGAAGGGCAAGGGCCTCGGCCGCGAGTGCGCACTTGTCACCGATGGTCGCTTCTCCGGTGGGACGAGCGGACTGTCGATCGGCCACGTGTCACCGGAGGCGGCGGCCGGCGGTGTGATCGGGCTGGTCGAGGACGGTGACCCGATCGAGATCGACATCCCCGTGCGCACGATCACCCTTCAGGTGCCCGACCACGTCCTGGACGCCCGGCGGGCTGCCCGAGACGCGTCGGGGTGGTTCCCGGCGGAGCGCGACCGGCCGGTGAGCGCGGCGCTTCGCGCCTACGCCGCACTGGCGCAATCGGCCGACAAGGGCGCGGTGCGGCTCGTGCCGTAGCTGGGACGCCGCCGATGCTTGCCCCGGTCCGTGGGGAAAGGCATGATGCAGTCATAGGCGATGAGGCTCGCCTTTGCCCGCGGACGCTCCGCTGATGGCCTCTACCGCGTACGGCCGCATTGGCCACGGGTAGAGGAAGGGGCGTGGTGGAGGACAACGACGCAGCGGGGTCCCGTCACCCCCGCTCACTTCTCACGCGGCATGCCGATCGGACGAGGGCATGACGCTGACCCCGCCTGCGGCCCAGGCGCTTCAGGTCATCACGGTGGCGGGTGGCTCGCCACTGGTGTCGGGGGTGATCGGCCGCGTCGAGGCCCGCCTCCAAGGGCGCCGCGGCACCCGGGTGCTCCAGCCGTACTACGACCTGGCGAAGCTGTTTCGCAAGGAGTCGCTTGCCCCGGAGTCCGCGAGCTGGGTCTTCCTGGCGACGCCGTTCATCGCCTTCGTCGCGTACCTGTCGGTGCCGCTGCTGATCCCGGTGCTGACCAACTACCCGCTGCCGCTGGGTTACATGGGCGACATCCTCGGCGGCGGCCTGATCCTCGCCCTCGGCGGCTTCTTCACGGCCACCGCGGCGGCGGAGACCTCCTCTCCCTACGCACAGATCGGGGCGTCACGGGTCAAGACGTTCGGGGCGCTCGCCGAGCCGACGTTGCTTCTGGTCTTCGTCGCGGTCGCGACGATCACCAGCACCGACCTTCCTTATGCGCTCGCCGGCACCATCCACCACTCGACCGCGCAGATCGTGCGTCCGGGGCACCTGCTGGCAGCGGCCGCGCTGCTGTGCGTGATCTTGTTCGAGACCGGTCGGATCCCCATCGAGGGCCACCACGGCACCAACGAGTTCGGGTTCATCGACGAGGGCAAGCCGTTCGAGCACTCCGGGCCGTACTACGCGCTGCTGAAGTGGGGCTCGCACATCAAGCAGATGGTGCTCTACACGATCTTCCTCGACGTGTTCCTGGTGCCCTGGGGGCTGGCGGGGACAGGCTCGCCCGGACACGTCGTGCTCGCGATCCCGGTCATCCTCGGCAAGTGCGCGGGCCTTGGGGTCGTCGTCGCCGTGATTGACGACAACTGGGCGAAGCTGCGGCTGTACAAGATCACCGAGTTCCTCGCAGCCGCGTTCCTGCTCGCCGTTCTCGCGATCTTCACCCTCATCGTGGGTGGTGGATGATGCACCCGGTCCCGAGCGTGTTCGAAGGCAGCAGCGACACGATCGCCGTGCTGGTGCTGCTCACCGAGTTCGCGATGCTGCGCGCGGCGCTGTTGCGGGCACAGCTGCGCCTGTACGCCGCGCAGTCGCTGATGTTGTCGGCGCTGGCGATCGTCGTGGCGGCCAGCCGGCACGTGCCCGAGCTCTACGTGTTGGCCGGGCTGTCGTTCGTGTTGAAGGTGCTCGTCGTCCCGTGGGTCGTTACCCGGCTGCTGCGCGACACCTCGACCGAGATCGCCGGCAGCGGCGCACTCGGCGTCGCCAGCGAGGTTCTCGTCGCCCTGGTTGCGGCGGCGTTCGGCTTCTTCGCCATCGGCGCGCTAAACATCCAGTCCCGCGTGCTGCCGAAGACCGCGTTGTCACTCGCGTTCGCGGTGGTGCTGGTCGCGTTCGTGCTGATCATCGTGCGCAGCGACCTGATCTCGCAGGCGGTCGGGTTCTTCTCCCTTGAGAACGGGGTCTCGCTCGCCAGCCTCGTCGTGGCCTCGGGCCTGCCGCTGATCCTCGAGGTGGCGTTCCTGTTCGATCTGCTCGTCGCGGTCGTGATCTTCGGAGTTCTCGCCCGGGTCACCCACGGCCGGTCCGGAACCATGTCCACCTCGATGCTGAACGCGTTGCGAGGCTGACATGAGCGCGGTCCTCGTCGTCCTGCTGTGTATCGGCTTCGCCGCTGCCCTGATCTGTCTGGTCGCACCCCCGGCGGCGATGAAGGCGGTCACCGTCGTCGCCGGCGTCGGCTCGCTGGGTCTGGCGGCAAGCCTCGTGCCCACCGTCGGCGGCAGAGACGTCACCGCAAGTCACTACCTGCGGGTCGACGCGCTGGCATTGGTCTTCGTGCTGGCCACCGCGCTGGTCTACGCGCTCGTCTCCGTCTACTGCATCGGGTATGTCGAAGGGGAGCACGGCGGCCAGGACGTCGATCGCTATCTGCGCCGCTTCTATGTCGGCATCAACGTCTTCGGCGCATCGATGATCGCCGCGCCACTGGTCAACGGGCTGGCCCTGTTGTGGATCGCGATCGAGGTGACCACCGTCGTCTCGGCGCTGCTGGTCGCGATCGACGTCAGCGACAACTCCACCGAAGCGGC
>DASZTL010000058.1:0-13368 GCA_035548055.1 Mycobacteriales bacterium
GTAGGTGGCGTGCTCGTCGATCACCGTCCGCCCGCGACGGCACGCCCAGCTGCCGTCCTCGAGCTCGAGGATGCGGAAGAACCACACCGTCATTCCCGCGTCATTCGGTGCCGGCGCGGCTGGGCTTGAGAGTCGAACGGCTCTAGCTGGTAGGGCCTTTGGTCACATCGTGCTGGTCGTGACGATCCGCCGCCCGGGATTGGTGGGCAGCCCGTCATCTACTCGACTGAGGTGAGCCGGACGACGGCGTACTCGCAGCGGCATTCCCTGCAGGCGGCACGCACCGCCGTTTCGAGGTAGGCCCCGATGTCCTGCGCCTCGCTTCGGGTCACCGGCTCGGTTGTGGCGGTGACGTGAATCAGGTGCACGGGCACGGTGTCGACAGTGGCTGTCCGCCAGGTCTCAAGGCGCTCTCGGATCGTCAGCGCGACAGCTTCCGTAGCCCGACCGTCTGTGTCGACCACGATGCGGACCAGCCATGGTCGATTCACTGAACACCCCAACATATGACAAAAACATGATATGTTGAGGTCTAGTTTATATCACAGGTCCAAGCATCCGGGAATCGACAAGCAACGAAGGTGGGGGCTGGCGCGGTGGCAGGTACGGAGTCGGCAGTGTTGGCGAGCACGACGCCGCTGTACAAGCTCAAAGGCGAGTTCTTCAAGATGCTCGGCCATCCAGCGCGGATCCGGGTGCTGGAGCTGCTCAGTGAGCGGGAGCGGCCGGTGGGTGAGCTCGCCGCCGAGGTGGGCCTGGAGAACTCGCACCTTTCTCAGCAGCTCGGGGTGCTGCGCCGCGCTGGAGTGGTGATCGCGCACAAGGACGGCAGCTCGGTGATCTACTCCCTCGCCGCCCCGGAGATCGTCGAGCTGCTTGCGGTCGCCCGCCGGGTGCTCGCGGTGATCCTTTCCAGCCAGGTCGACATGCTCAGAGACCTCGAAGGCGCGACGGGCGCGAGTCGCCCGCGCCGGCGCCGCTAGCCCCACCGCGGCCGTCGGGAATACGTCGTCATGTCTTGGCTGGGTCGGATCAGACGCGTGGGCAAGATCGCTGAACCCGCGCCCACAGGGCCCGAGCTCACCGGCACCGATCGGATGCTGCGCGGTTCGTTGGCCTTGCGGCACGTCGATGCCGGGTCGTGCAACGGCTGCGAAGTGGAGATCGCCTCCTGCTTCTCGCCCGTGTACGACGTGGAGCGCTACGGTGCCCGGCTTACCGCCTCGCCCCGTCACGCGGACGGACTGTTGGTCACCGGCGTCGTCACCCACAACATGCGCCAAGCGCTGCTGGACACCTATACCGCCACCCCGACTCCGAAGATCGTGATCGCGGTCGGTGACTGTGCCCGCAACTGCGGAGAGCTTTCCGGGGGTCCCGGGGTGGCCGGCGCGGTCGGCGACGTGGTGGCGGTGGATGTCGAAGTCGCCGGCTGCCCGCCAGCACCGGATCAGATCGTCGCCGCGTTGCGTGGAATCACGGGGCGCTGACGGTGCTTGCCCACGCCCTGCTCGTGGCGGTTGCTGCCCTTTCCGTGATCGTTCCCGTCGCGGTAGTCGTTGTCCCCGACTCGGTCCGGGCGGGTGTTAGCGGCGGCGGCACAGCCGCACTTGGGCTGGCCGGTGCGGCGCTTGCTGTGCAGAGCGTGCGGGTCGGGGTCGCTCCCGTGCGGATCGGCTGGCTGCTCCCGCTGTCTGGCGTCGTACTGCGTGGGGATGCCCTTTCCGGCCTGTTCGTTCTGGTGATCGCGGCGGTCGCCGTCGCCTGCGGAGTCTTCGTTGTCGGCTACGCCAAGGACGCGCACATCGGGCGCACGCCGCTCACCGTGCTGCCGGTGTTCGTCGCGGCGATGCTGCTGGTGCCCTTGGCCGCGACGGTGACGACGTTCCTCGTCGTCTGGGAGCTGATGGCGCTGACCTCGACCGTGCTGGTGCTCACCGACCATCGCCGGGCCACGTGCCGCCAGGCGGGGCTGGTGTACGCGGTGATGACCCACCTCGGCTTCCTCGCGCTGCTCACGGGCCTCGTCACCTTCGCCGCCGGCGCCCACAGCGAGGCGTTCGACGCCATGACGCGCAGCGCCTCGCGGCTGTCATCAGCCAGCCGCGACGGCGTGTTCCTGCTGACCGTCGCGGGGTTCGCGTCGAAGGCCGGTCTGCTGCCACTGCACGCCTGGCTCCCGCGGGCTCACCCGGAAGCACCGGGTCCGGTGTCGGCGTTGATGAGCGCGGCGATGGTCGCCCTCGGCGTCTACGGACTGATCCGCATCGACGTGGTCGGGCTGGGCGCTGGTCCGGGCTGGTGGGGCCTCACGGTCTTGGTGATCGGCGCGGTGAGCGCGGTCTACTCGGTCCTGCAGGCGTCCGTGGCGACCGACCTGAAACGGCTGCTCGCCTACTCCACCAGCGAGAACATGGGACTGGTCGCGGTGGGGCTCGGCGCCGCGATGCTGTTCCGCAGCGACGGGCAGCAGGCGGTCGCCGCAGTGGCGTTCGCGGCCGCGGTGTTGCACGTGATCAACCACGCCGCGTTCAAGACGCTGGCGTTTCTGGGTGCCGCCACTGTGCAGCGCGCCACCGGAACGCGTGACCTTGACGAGCTCGGTGGCCTCGCCCGCAGGATGCCGGTCACCTCGGGCATGTTCGGGTTAGCGACGCTCGCCGGATCGGGGCTGCCCCTCGGGGCGGCGTTCGTCAGCGAGTGGCTGCTCCTTCAGGCACTGGTCCACGCGGTCCCTTCGCATTCGGCCATGATCGCGCTCGCGATGCCGTTGACGGTCGCCGCCGTCGCGCTCAGCGCCGGGCTCGGGGTGGCGGCGCTGGTGAAGGCGTTCGGGGTTGGGTTCCTGGCCCGGCCTCGCAGCCCGGGCGCCGACGCCGCGACCGACCCTCCGGCCGCGATCCTCGCCGGGATGACGCTGGCGGCCGCGGCTTGCGTCACACTCGCCGTCACCCCCGCCGTGACGAGCCCCCTGTTCATCCGCCTCGGCGGCGTCGTCCCAGGTCTGGGGGGCGGGGTTCGCTGGGGCCCTGTCGTGAGACTGGGCGGGCTGCACGGGGCGATGTCGCCCCTTGGCGTCCTGGCGGCGGTGGCCGCGGCGGCGGTCGTGATCGTCACGGTGCTCGGGTCGACCCGCCGGGCGCGCCCCGCCGCAGCAGCCGTACCGCTGTGGGCGTGCGGCGCCGGTCCGCTCACCGAACGGATGCAGTACACCGCCAGCGCGTTCGCGGAGCCGTTGCAGCGGGTGTTCACCGACGTTCTGCGCCCGGACACGGACATCGAGGTCACTCACCTGGCGGAGTCGAGGTACCTGCTCGACCGGATCCGTTACCGCCAGCAGACCGTCGATGTCATCGAGGCCCGGCTCTACACCCCGATTCTTCGCCTGGTCGGTGCCGGCGCGGAACTGATCCGGCGGGCGCACGACGGCCGGCTGCACCGCTACCTCGGCTACGGGACAGCCGGGCTGCTGATCGCCCTGGCCGTGGCGCGATGAGCCTCGGCCTCGCGGTGGGCATGGCGGTGCAGCTGATCCTGGTCGCCGGGCTCGCACCGATGCTCGTCGGCGTCACCCGACAGACCCGCGCCAGGATGGAAGGCCGCGCTGGCGCCGGGTGGGCTCAGCCCTACCGCGACCTGCGCAAGCTGCTCCGCAAACAGCCGCTGCGCCCGCACGGCACGACGATCGTGTTCACGGCCGCGCCGGTCGTCGTCGCGGCGAGCACGCTGGCCGCGGCCTGCCTGGTCCCGATCGTCGTCGCCTCGACCGAGACCGGGCGGGTCGGGGACCTGTTCGTCGTCGTCGGGTTGCTGCTTCTCGGCAGCGTCACCCTCACCCTCGCCGGGTTGGACGGCGGCACCGCGTTTGGCGGAATGGGCGCGAGCCGCACCATGACCATCGCCGCCCTCGTCGAGCCGAGCCTGCTCCTGGCGGTCTTCGCCCTGTCGGTGCCGGTCCACTCGACCGGCCTGGCCGCGATCGTCGCCTCGGTCGCCGCTCACCCGGCGAGCGTCGCCCGACCGGGCGCGGTGCTCGCCGGCGCCGCGCTGGTCATCGCCGCGCTGGCCGAGACCGGAAGGCTGCCGGTCGACAACCCCGCGACACATCTCGAGCTGACCATGGTGCACGAGGCGATGACCTTGGAGTACGCCGGACCGCAGCTGGCTGTGCTCGAGTGGGCATCGGGTCTGCGGCTGGCCGTGCTGCTTGCGCTGCTGGTCAACCTCTTCTGGCCCGCCGGCCTCGCGATCCACACCCTGACCGTGCCGGCGCTTGTGCTGGCAACAGTCGCGATCGCAGTGAAAGTGACCGTACTGGCAGCGGTCCTGGCGGGTGCAGAGGTGTTCCTCGCGAAGCTGCGACTGTTCCGGGTGCCCGAGCTGCTCGCCGGGGCGTTCCTGCTGGGACTGCTCGCGGTCACCGCCAGCTCGGTGCTGTCCGTGACGGCGGGCTGAAGGCGGACCTTGTGACGACCTCCGCCTACACGGCATTGCTGCAGCTCGCTGTCAGCGGGCTGCTGCTGTGCGCCGTCGGGGTGGTGTGGCGCCGGGAGCTCTCCGCGATGGTCCGGCTGCTCGCCGTCCAAGGGTTCACATTGGCGGCGATCCCGGCAATCCGCGGCTGGCACACCCGGGACTGGACGCTGCTCGCGGTCGCAGTGGGTGTCGCCGCGCTGCGAAGCGCGGTCCTACCGTCACTGCTGCGGCGGGTGCTCCGCGACGCGGGGACAGCGCGGGAAAGCGAACCGCTGGTGAACACGACCGCCTCGATGCTCGCCGTCGCCGCGCTGACGGTTCTCGCCTACGCGGTCACCCGCCCGGTCGTCGCCCTCGACCCGACTCCGGCGACGCGCGCCGCTCCCGCCGCGGTCGCGGTCGTCCTCACCGGCATCTTCGTGCTGATTTCCCGGCGCCGCGCACTGTCCCAGGTCGTGGGCTTCCTGTTGATGGACAACGGGATCGCCGCAGTCGCCTTCCTCACCACGGCGGGAGTGCCGCTCGTGGTCGAGCTCGGGGCGTCGCTGGATCTGCTGTTCGCCGTCCTGGTGCTACAAGTCCTCGCCGGGCGGCTGCAGCTCACGTTCGGAGGCACCGACCTCGACGAGCTTCGAGAGCTTCGCGACTGATGCACAGCCTTCCCGTCCTTGCCCTCGCCGTACCGTTGGCCGCGGCGCTGATCGTCGCCGCAACCGGGTGGCGACCGGCCGGCGTCGCCGCCAGCATCGCCGCGCCCGCGGTGATCCTCGGCTGCGGGCTGGCCATGATCGGACAGGTCCACCCCGGCCTGATCCGCACCGGAGCACTGCGCGTCGACGCGCTCGCTGTCGTGATGCTCGTCGTGATCGGCACAGTGGGCCTGCTCGCCACTACGGCGAGTGTCGGATACCTGCGCCGCGAGCACACCGCAGGTCACCTCCACCCTCGCGCCGCCCGCCGCTACGGCATCCTCGTCCAGCTGTTCCTCGCCTCGATGACCCTCGCGGTCCTCGCCGACAACCTTGGCGTGATGTGGGTCGCGATCGAAGCCACCACCATCGTCACCGCGTTCCTTGTCGGTCACCACCACACCCGCGCCGCTCTCGAGGCCACCTGGAAGTACGTGATCCTCTGCTCGGTCGGGATCGCGCTGGCATTCCTCGGCACGGTGCTGCTGTACTTCGCCAGCGTCCACAGCGGCTCAGCCCACGACGCGCTCGGCTTCGAGACACTGCTGCACCGCGCCGCCCACCTCGACCCCGGTGTCACCCGGCTCGCCGCAGTGTTGCTGCTGCTGGGCTACGGCACCAAGGTCGGGCTCGCGCCCTTTCATACCTGGCTTGCCGACGCGCACAGCCAGGCCCCGGCGCCGGTATCGGCGTTGATGAGCGGGGTGCTGCTCGCCGTCGCGCTCACCTCCCTGCTGCGCGTCAAGGCGGTTGTCGACGCCGCGCTCGGTGTCGGCTTCATGCGGGCGGGCCTGCTCAGCCTCGGGTTGCTCACCTTGGTGGTCGCCGCCGGCCTGCTCATCGCGCAGCGTGACTTCAAGCGGCTGCTCGCCTACTCGTCGATGGAACAGATGGCCTTCGCCGCCATCGCCGCCGCCGCGACCAACCCGCTCGCCGTCAGCGCGGTCCTGCTGCTGGTGATCGTGCACGGACTGGCCAAAGCCGTGATGTTCATCGTCTCCGGGCACCTGCAGCAGGCCCACCGCTCCACGGCGATCCCGGCGATCCGCGGCCTGCTCGCCCGCAGCCCGGCCCTCGCCGCCGCCGCGATCACCGGGCTGTGCGCGCTCGTCGGGCTCCCGCCGTTCGGGATCTTCCCCGCCGAACTCGGCGCCGGCCGTGGCCTCGCAGACGCGGGACTGGCCTGGCCGCTGGGGATCGCCCTCCTCTTCGTCCTTGTTGCCGTCGCGGCGCTCGCCAGCCGCGGCGGCGCGATGCTTTTCGGTGACGCCGACGCGGAAGCGCCGCCGATCCGGCTCGACCGCCTCGACCTGGCTGTGCTTGGTGGTGGCATCACTGGCTGTCTGGTCTTCGGCCTCACCGCCGGTCCACTCAACCCCGTGCTGATGAGCGCCGGGCACCTGCTTGCGGGTGGATCGTGACCCGCGCCGGGCCGCGAGTCCAGCGCGCCTCGACCGCCGCCTCGCTTGGCGAGGACGTGGCAGGGCTGCTCGACGCCGGGCATCGCCTCGCCCTGGTCGCCGCCCACGACGACGGCGCCGAGCTGCGGGTCGTCTACCTGTTCAGCCGCGCCAGTGACGCCAGTCGCGTCGAGATCACCGTGCGGACGCCCGCGGACCACCCGGTGATCCCGTCCCTTGCCCGTCTGTCCTATCCGGCGAGCCGCTTCGAACGTGAGATGCACGACCTGTTCGGAGTCATCCCCGTCGGGCACCCGCTGCCCCGCCGCCTGGTCCGCCACGGCCACTGGCCCGCTGGCTGGTACCCGCTGCGCCGCGACGCGGCCACGCCGCCGACCTTCACCGCGCCTGAGGGCTTTCCGTTCCGGGACGTGCACGGCCCGGCGGTGTTCGAGATCCCAGTCGGACCGGTCCACGCCGGCCTGATCGAACCTGGGCACTTCCGGTTCTCCGTCGTCGGCGAGACCATCCTCAAGCTCAAAGCACGGCTCTGGTACGTCCACCGAGGCATCGAGAAGCTCTTCGAAGGCCGCGCCCCCGAGGCCGGTGTCGCGCTCGCGGAGCGGATCTCCGGGGACACCTCCGTCGGGCACACCCTCGCCTACAGCCTCGCCGTCGAGGATGCCACCGGACTGACCATGCCCCCAGCCGGCGCACGACTGCGCGCGGCGCTGCTCGAGCTCGAACGCCTCTACAACCACATCGGCGATCTCGGCGCATTAGCGAACGACACCGGCTTTGGTCTCGCCCACTCGCACGCCATGGCGCTTCGCGAGCGGCTGCTTCGACTCAACGCCACGGTGACCGGGCACCGGCTGCTCCGCGGCGCGATCACACCCGGCGCGGTCGAGCTTCGCGCGCTCCCGGACGTCGGCGTCTTGCGCGATATCGCGGCGGAGGCCGCAGAAATCGCCGAGCTCACTCTCGCCCACTCGGTGGTGCGGGACAGGTTCACCGGAACCGGTGTTCTCACCGCGGAGCAGGCCATCGACCTCGGATGCCTGGGTCCGGTCGCCCGCGCCAGCGGCGTGCGGAACGACGCCCGACATGACCATCCGAGCGTGGACATCATCCCGGACCTGGTCGGCGAATCCGGCGGCGATGTCCTGGCCCGCTATCAGATCCGCAGTCGTGAGATCGCCGCCTCGGTCGCACTGCTCGAGCGCCTGCTCGCCGACGTGACCGTCATCGACTGCGCGGCGCGGCGTACTCGTCGTGGATCGCGCAGCGGGGTCGGGCTCGTCGAAGGGTGGCGCGGAACCATCGCGACCCGCATCGAGCTCCCCGGAGCGCGGCTGAGCCGGGTGAAAGTGGTCGACCCGTCCTGGTTCAACTGGCCTGCGTTACCGCTGGCGGTCGCCGATGCGATCGTCCCGGACTTCCCGCTGATCAACAAGAGCTTCAACCTTTCCTACGCCGGCAACGACCTCTAACGAAGGAGCCCGAAATGACCTCCGCCGTGATCATCGACGCGGTCCGCACCCCGATCGGCAAACGCAACGGGTGGCTGTCGGGCCTACCCAGCGTCGAGCTGCTCGGCCAGGTTCAGTCCGCGGTCCTTGCCCGCTCCGGAGTGAAACCGGATCAGGTCGCGCAAGTTGTCGGCGGATGTGTCACCCAGGCCGGTGAACAAGGGTTCAACGTCACACGCATGGCCTGGTTGCGCCAAGGGCTGCCGTATCAGGTCGGCGCGACCACAGTGGACTGCCAATGTGGCTCCTCCCAGCAGGCCAACCACTTCATTGCCAACCTGATCACCGCCGGCGCGATCGAGGTGGGAATCGCGTGCGGGGTGGAGGCGATGAGCCGCGTACCGCTCGGCGCGAACGTCGGCATCGGCATAGGACACGCCATCCCTGACGACCTGCCCTATGACATGCCCGACCAGTTCCACGCCGCGGAACGCATCGCCGAGCGCTACGGCATCACCCGTGCGGACGTCGACTGGCTCGGGCTGACTTCCCAGCAACGCGCGGCCGCCGCCACCGCCGATCACCGTTTCAACCGCGAGATCCACCCGCTGGTGGCGCCTGTCGTCGGCCCGGAAGGCCCCCGCGGCGACCACGGCCACGAGACGATGATCGTGACCGGTGACCAAGGCCTGCGCGACACCACCGCCGAAGGACTTGCCGGCCTCACACCGGTCCTGCCCGACGGGATGCACACCGCTGGCAACTCCTCCCAGATCTCCGACGGCGCCGCTGCCGTGTTGTGGATGTCCGAGGACAAGGCGCGCTCCGAAGGGCTCCGACCGCGTGCCCGCATCGTCGGTCAAGCTCTCGTCGGGTCCGACCCCAATCTCCACCTCGACGGGCCGATCGCCGCTACCACCAAGGTCCTCGACCACCTCGGCATGACTATCGCGGACCTCGACCTGTTCGAGATCAACGAGGCCTTCGCCTCGGTGGTGATGAGCTGGGCGAAGGTGCACAAGGTCGACCTGGACAAGGTCAACGTCAACGGCGGCGCGATCGCACTCGGACACCCAGTCGGCGCCACCGGAAGCCGACTGATCACCACCGCGCTGCACGAGCTCGAACGCCGCGACGCCTCCACCGCCCTGATCACCATGTGCTGCGGCGGCGCGCTCGCCACCGCAACAGTCATCGAACGGCTCTGATGCGCTTGACCGTGCGTGTCTACCCGAAGGCCCGAACCACTACGGTCGGCGGGCGATACGGAAGCGGCGAGCCCCCGGTGCTCGTCGTCCGGGTTGCCGCGCCCGCCAGCGACGGCCGCGCCAACGAAGCGGTCGCGCGTGCTCTCGCCTGCGCCTTTGACCGGCCGAGCTCGACCGTGCGGATCATCACCGGGCATACCCAGCGCACCAAGATCGTCGAAGTCGATGACGGCGACCCCATCCGGCTTCGCCAGCTTCTTGACAAGGACGACTGACCCGGCGGCCGCCGACCTTATCTCCGAGCGGAGGACCGCTCGGTTACCCGCGGATACTCAGACCGTCAGGCCGCGAAGTCGCCACACTTTCGCCGCGAGTTCCGTGGGTAATGGTGAGTGGACCGGGACCAGCACGATTAGCCGAGTGAATCGATCGGGGAGCGCATCCGCCTGGGCCGGGTGTGATCTGCCGGATCGCATGTGAGAGCAATCAGCCGGTTACGGACGATGAGTTCTACCGTGTCGAGCTCATCGCGCAGGCCAAGCTGGAACAGCTTCGTGGCGCCCCGACCCTCCGCCAACGCCCTCAGCACATGTTGACGAGGAACTGCCGGAAAATCGGCACACAAGTGTTCGCCGAGCACCGCCCAGCCTTCGTGCTCGTGGCCGCAACGCCGAAGGCGCGCATCAGTGTCGATTTTCGAGCGCTGATCCTCATGCCGGCCGCTCATGCACGATCCCATCTGATGAGCCGGCGCGGTGTGTTCGCCCACTCCGCCATGATCAACTTGATACACCAAACAACGCATCGGCTTGCCTCTTTCGGCGTCGGCGCGACCGGTAGTGCACCCGTTTCCGAGCTGCGCCCGTCGATCTAGTAGTGCGCGCCCGTGGCGAAACTGTCGTCCACTCCGACCATGCTGCGTTGCGTGGCTCAGCCCGCACACGACCCACGCGCCTTGGCGGCGTTTCAGAACGGGGAACGCCGCCTGCTGTACGCGCGGTATAAGGACCGGCCCTGGGACCAGCCGTACTACCTGGTCGACGGGACGGCCGCCGCCGTCAGGGACTTGGCTAAGGAGCAGCTCGAGTGCTTCATGCCCGACTGCCGCGACCGGCGGCTCACCACCGTCGCGCGCCACGGTCGTCGTGACGGCTTCTCCCATATGGCGGGAGCCGGTGGGCACAGCCGCGAGGGGCTGTTTCATCAGCAGGCGAAGGCGCTCATCGTGCGGTGGGTGCAGTTCCGCTACCCGACGGTGACTGCGGTCGCCGAGCAGGCCACCGATCGTGGCGATCGGCGCGCCGACGTGATGCTGACCTGGCCCGATGGGCGGCAGGTCGCCGTGGAGGTCCAATACGCCGCGATCACCGTCGAGGACTGGCTGAGCCGCCAGGCCTCCTACCGCGAGCAAGGCATCTGTGCAGTGTGGCTTTTCGGGCATCTCGCGCCCCACCTTCGCCCGGCACGACCCGAACCGTGGCAGGCACCAGAGGACGTCGCCGGCCAGGTGCAGCTCAGCGAACTGCACCGCGCCATCGCCGACAGCGGCGAGACCGTGCTGTGGATCAACCCGATCGACGAGCAGGTCGGCGTCGCATGGCGTTGGGAGCGGATGCACCACTGCCGCGATGTGAACTGCCACCACGACGACCTCCGCGAGGCCAGGTTCCCGGTTCCTTGTGGTGCCGCTGCTACCGCGGCGATCTTCGCTGTCGATCGGCTCTTTGACTGCGAGATCTCACCAGACGGGCTGGTGACGCCGACCTCACTGGCGCTTCTTGGCTCGCAAGGCGAACTCCTGAAAGCGCGTGAGCTCGACCAGGCACGGCAGGCCGCTGAGATCGAGGCCCGCCGAGCCGCCGCACGAGCACGAGCGGAGGAGGCGACGGCACGCGAGGAAGCCGAGGCCGCTGAGGAGGCAAGGCGCAGCGCCTGGATCGCCGAGCGTCGCAGCAGCGAAGCCGACCGCTGGAAGGCTTCGAAGCTTCGCGCTGACCTCATCGCCCGATATGGCGAGCCGCCGGACGAACTCGGCACCGAACTTCACACCGACACGGGGATCTTCGCCTACCCCGCGCACTGGCACAGCGCCCTCTACGTCGACCTGATCGAAGCCGAGCCGACCGGCGCCCGGTTCACAATCGCGGACTGCTACCCGGCACTCGGCGCCCGCGGCATTCGTCTCAACCAGCGGCCGGGTGCCGCGGCGGCGGCGGTGATTGCGTTCCTCGATTGGTTGCGGGAACTCGGCGTCGTCGGGGTGCATTTCGCCGGCGGCCGCGTTGACTACGTCGAGGTCATTACCCCCGATCTACGAGCCGCACGTGAGATCCGCAGTCGAGACGCCGAGGAACGACAACGGCGATGGGCCGAACAAGGTGAGCTACTTCGTCTGCGCCGGGAGGCCGAGCGCCGTGAACGAGAAGCACAGGATGCCCGGCGCCGTGAACGCGAGGAGCAGCTCGACGCCATGAAGGTGCGCCGCGAGAGCCGGCCTCGCGCGCCTGGGCAAGGTAAGCACCCGATAGCCCCTGCGCGCCGCTGCCGTGTTTGCGGCGGGACCCTCGCCGCCGTCCTGGCTGATACCGATCGCCATCTCCTGTGTTGAGCCCGATGCCGCGGACGCCGCTCCTTGTGTTCCGCGTCGGCATCGAGCACTACACGGTTCGAGCCGCTGTTGTCATCGTTGGTAGGAGCGCCCTTTGACGTAAGGGTGCTATCCGAACCCGCGAGTGAGGATGGGCGGATGCTGTCCGGGCCATCAGCGGGGTCGAACCTTGTCGTAGCGCCTGACGCCTCTGCCGTCCACCCAGATGAAGTGACTCTGACGGCCCTGGTCGAAGCGCAGGTCGAAAATGAGCCGTCCCCGTAGTTTGCATGCGTCGAGGTCGGCGGACTCGTCCTTGATTAGAGGAACTTCTCGGTCGGGCGTCGTGGCGAGACGTTTGATGTCGATGAGTGCGGCGCCGGCGATGTAGCGGTGGGCGGGAGGACCCGCCGCACCGATGAGGACTCTTGGAGCAGAGGCGGGCCGCGCGATCCATCCTGGCCTCACCGGTTCAAGCAACCAGTACCGGCGAATGTTCTCGCGCACGATGCTGTCTTGGGGATTCACCGGGTCGAGTCGGGGGCGTCCCGGCTCTAGGTCGTTGCCGAAACTGTTTCGGACCAGCAGGGCTCCCCCGTGATGCGTCCTATCTCGCTAACGGACAGCGGCGGCAGAGCGAGGCGATCCGCAAAGTTGTGGGGCACCCCGAGGGGCCGAAAACGCGGCCCGTCGCCAGCGACACGGTTAGTCAGGTCAGCATCAGCCGTCTTGAGGCGCAAGGCCGAGAGCAGGGCAGCTTCTACAAGGGCTGCGTCTCGTGCCGACGTGTAGGGCCCAGCGATCTCGATCGTGTAGGCGCCGCTTTCGATGAGTCGCGCCAACCCTGGATTGTGGGTTCCTCCAGTGTGTCCGACCGCGCGAGCGGGACTAGCGCCGCGCCCGACGTACCGGATCCTTTGGTCACGGGTGGATCGGTAGAGGTAGACGCAGCGCTCATTGTTGGCGGACACAAATGGATGTTTCCTCGGACGTGCCGGCAGGACAAGTGATCGTCGGCGGCGAGATGCGCTGGTGTGCACGGGGCTAGGAGCGATCGCCGCCCTCGTCGGCATCGTCTGGTTCCGACGGCAGTCCTAGCACCAGCAGTCGTACGTGCGGGCTGGATTTGATGGTCTGCGTGAACGGCTCGGCGGCTGCGTCCCACACCTCTGGGGTCAAGATCACCGGACTGATAAGCGTCCGTGACTTGCGTTCCACCTCGTCGACGAGTCGGTACACGTCACTCGGGTCGGGCCGGCCGACGACGAGCAGGTCGACCTCGTGGGCACGGGACCCGCGGATCCCGCTGTAGCGGATCGCCCATGGTCCGTGAAGCAGCGCCCGCTCCACGCCGGGCATGCCGTACAGGCCGCGTTCGAGCAGCGGCTTCACGCCATAGCTGGTGGTGATCACCTCGGCCAGCGCGTCAAGCCCCTCATGCTGGACGATCCGCACGTAACGCATCGGCCAGTCCTCGCGCAGGAACAGCAGACCCGCCTCCACCAGCTCCGCGACCTCGCGATAGACGGTGTCCGG
>DASZTL010000059.1:0-6609 GCA_035548055.1 Mycobacteriales bacterium
CGACATCACCGTGTCCCCGGCGCCAAGACCCAACGACCGGTACGCCGCCGCCCACGTCAACGACTCCGCGTGGAACTCCCCGTAGCTGACCCCACGACCACCCGCCTCCACGATGAACGGCCGATCCGGATGCTCGGTCGCATGCCGTCGAATCCGTTCCGGAACGGTGATCGTGCGTTGCGTCATCGACATCCCAACCTTCGCTCAGACGTTGCGCTGCGTATGTCCCTGTCCTATGTTTACTCGAGAGTGATTGCTCACTTTTAGGTGGGAGCCAACTAGATGAAGACCACCTTTCACGAACCGCTCGCTTTCGCCGTCATCGGCAGCGGGTTGGGCTGCCCCGAAGGGCCGGTGGTGTGCGCCGACGACTCGGTGCTCACGGTGGACATCGACAGCGGACGGGTCCTGCGCATCGCCGACGGCGCGGTCTCGGTTGTCGCGACGCCGGGCGGCGGACCGAACGGCTTGGCGATCGGGCCCGACGGCTTCGGGTACGTCGCCAACAACGGCGGGTTCCTGTGGACCGAGGTAGGCGGCGTCCGGATTCCGATGGACCTCGCCACGCACACCAACGAGCCGGCGAATTTCGGCGGCGGGTGGATCGAGCGCATCGATCTCGTGACCGGCGAGGTGACCGTCCTGGCACGGTCGTGCGGCACCAAGCGGCTTACCGGGCCGAACGACCTGATCTTCGATGAGGTCGGCGGTCTCTGGTTCACCGATCACGGCAAGCTTCGCGCGAGCGATGTTGACCGCGGCGGCCTGTACTACCTCCCCCCGGGCGGCACGGTCGAGGAGATCGCCTACCCGCTGCTCGGACCCAATGGCGTCGGGCTGTCGCCGGACGGTCGTCGGGTGTACGTCGCGGAGACCATGACCGGCCGGTTGTGGGCATGGGATCTCGCCGGCCCCGGTGAAGTGCGTGCCGCCGGCGCATCGCTCGCGGTGCCGCACGGCGGCACGTGCATCGCAGCAACGCCGTTCACTCTCGACTCGCTCGCTGTTGAAGAGGACGGCCGCGTCGTGATCGGAGGCATCGGCGACGGTCTGGTCGTCGTGACGCCGGACGGTCAAGAGGTCGATGTCCACCCGATCCCGGGCGACGTCACCACCAACATCGCGTTCGGCGGCGCGGACCGACGACGGGCTGTCATCACGCTGTCCGGATCAGGTCGGGTTGCCGAGACGACCTGGCCGCGGCCGGGACTTCAGCTCCAGGCGACCTGACCGCCTCGCCCGCGCGCTGAGACATCAGCGCGGCACTACTCGCCATCGCCGCTCACTATTGCCGAAGGGCTACCGATGTCCACCCCCACACCGACACCGCACCCCACCGCCGACACGGCCGCTTATCCACGCGAGGCCCGCGCCGTCGTACTGGCCAAGCGGGGCTCCGCCGCGACACCGCCCACCTTCGAGATCACCGCAGTGCCGGTTCGCCCGCCTCGCCAGGGCGAGGTCGTGGTGCGCAACCTGCTGACCAGCGTCGACCCCTACATGGGATTTCGGATGCGCGGCGACGTCTCGTCGTATGCAGAGGCCTATCCCGAAGGCAGGCCGGTCGCAGCCGGCAGCGTCGGCGTCGTGGTGGCCAGCGAGCACCCGGATATCAAGGTCGGAGGCTGGCTGCTCAACGAGTCCGGCTGGCGTGAGTTCGCCACCGTGCCGGGCGACGTCCACCAGGTTGCCGATCCCGACGCCGCCGACGACGTCGCCTGGCTGAGCGTGCTGGGGATGACGGGCATCACCGCGTGGGTCGCGCTGCACGAAGTCTGCAACGTCGAGGCCGGACAGACTGTCGCTGTCACGGCCGCCGCCGGCGCCGTGGGTGGCGTAGCCGTGCAGCTGGCAAAGGCGGCCGGCGCGCGCGTGATCGGCATCGCCGGAGGCGAGGTCAAGCGCCAGCATGTACAGAGCGCTCTCGGCGCCGACGTGGCGATCGACTACACCGCTGCCGAACTCGCCGGCCAGCTGCGCGAGGCGACGGACGGGATCGACGTCGTGGTCGACAACGTCGGCGGACCGCAGCTCGGAGCGATGCTGCATCTACTCAACGATCACGCACGGGTGGCGCTCGTCGGGCGGCTCGGCGCGACCGGCGACGACGCCGCCGTGGACATCTCCGTCGCTGTACCGCGGCGAGTGCGCTTGGAAGGGTTGATCGTCATCGACTACCTGCCCCGCTGGCCGGCAATCCGCCGCGCGCTGGCGTCGCTCCTTGCCGACGGGCAGCTGCGCCCCGTGGTCACCGTCAGTGACGGGCTCGACGGCGCGCCCGAGGCGCTGGCCGGGCTGTTCCACCAGGGTGCCCCACACCTCGGCAAGCGGTTGGTCCGGATCGCGAGCTAGCTCCTGGCCGGATCGGCTTCGAGATCGCGGCCGCTACGACGCGAGGATGCCGCCGTCGCAGCTGATGATCTCGCCGACGGTGAAGGCACCGGCGCGTGCGGACAGAAAGAGGGCGAGCCCGGCGATGTCCTCGGGTGTGCCGACCCGACCGCGGGGAACGCGCGCGCCGACCGCGGCCCAGTCGGTCCCGTCGACATCTCCGTTGGTCCCCACGCCGGTGCTCAGCATCCAGGTCGGGAACGGCCCCGGCGCGATGCCGTTCACATTGACGTTTCTTGCTACCAACCGCGCGCCCAGCTGCCGGGTGAGGGCGTGCAGCGCGGCCTTGGACGGGCCGTAGGACCAAGTGTCGAACGCCGGCGTCTTGATGCCGTCGATGGAGCCGATGTTGATCACCCGGGCCGGGCTCTGTGGAGTGCCGGCCGCCTCCAACATCGGCAGCAGCCGTTGGATCAGGAAGAAGACCCCCTTCACGTTGGTGTCCATCACCTTGTCCCAACCGGCCTCCGGGAAGTCCTCGATTCCCGCTCCCCACGAAGCACCCGCGTTGTTGACCAGGACGTCGAGCCGGGACTCATGCTCGCCAAGCCGCTGTACAAGGGTGTCGATGCCCGCCAGCGTCGACAGGTCGGCAGGCAGCGACAGGCACGTCCCGCCGTACTCCTGCGCCAACCGCTTCGCGGTTGCGTCGCAGGCGGCTGCCTTTCGGGAGCTGATGTACACGGTCGCGCCGTTCGCGAGGTAACCCGACGCGATCATCTCCCCGATGCCGCGCGAGCCGCCGGTCACGAGCGCGACCTTTCCGGCAACCGAGAACAAGGAACCCAGTGTCAGGTCGGTCGCGGTGGCGACGTGGGCGTGGGGGGACGTCATGAAGGACTCCGCTCGATAGGAACTCGGAACATGCCGGCCGCCTCGCTGCTGGCCATGAGGGTGTCGAACCCGAACGCCTGGACGGGCGCCCGTACGCCGCGCGCGTGGCAGTCGCCGGCCAGAAGGCGCTGTGCCCCTTCGGCCAGCATTCGGCCCGAGTAGTCGTAGCTGTTCGGACCGTCGAGGGTGACCTCGACGACCTGGTCGCCGTTGCGGTCGGAGACGGTCGCGACGATGCGTTGCCGATTGCCGGCGCGTTGTTCTGGTGAAGGTCCGTCCACCTCGACCCCGGACGGGAGCGCCGTCGGCGGGAAGCTGATGTAGGTGTAGATGTCGCGTAACGACCCGCAAAGCGAGGGCAGGCCAAAATGCTCCGTCCCGGCCACACTTCGGCCGGACCGGGACTCGCCGGCGTAGTCGAACCGGATCGACTCATGACTACCGGCAACCAGCCGTCCGTCACGCCACACGAAGGGCGGCACCTGCCGCTGAACGATGCGCGCTCCGGTTTGCGCCGATCCGCGAGAGATGACGAACGACGTCCCGGTGACGATGTACCGGATGTCGATCGCGCTCGCCTCGTCGCCGGCCGCAGCGAGCGCGATCGCCCCGGCAAGGTTCCCGGGCACCCAGTCCGCGGCCATGGCGGGCACGACGAGAGCGTCGGCGTTGCGGGCCGCGGCGTCGTAGCCGGCGAAGACGCGCTGGATGAAGGCGTGCTCGCCTGAGCTGTCCAGGTAGTGCGCTCCGGCATCGAGCGCCGCGCCCAACGGGCCGTAGCCATGGTCAACGAAGGGTCCGGCCATGGAGACCACCACGTCACCGGGCGCGAGAAGAGGTCGGATCTCGGCGCCGTCCGCCACGACGACGTGTTCATAGCCCGTCGCTTGTGCCAACGCCGCCACGGTGGCGCCGCTGCGCCCGACGAGCAGGGCCGGAACCCCGAGGCGGCTCAGCTCCTGAGTGGTGAGACGGCCGGTGAACCCCGCCGCACCGACGACGACGGCCTTGCCCATCCTCACTTCCCGTGGAACTGAGCCGGCCTGCGATTGACGAACGCGTCGACGGCCTCACGATGATCGTCCGTGGTCATGGAGAGGAGCTCGTGCGCGAGGCCCATCTCGTAGAGGCTGTCCTGCTGGCTCAACGCGGCAGCGTTGAGCAGCCGCTTCGTCCACCTGATCGCGTGCGGCGCACCCGACGCGAGTCGTCCGGCAAGGGCGGTCGTCTGATCGATGAGGTTGGCGTCGTCGTACACGTGGTTCGCGATCCCGACTCGGTGAGCGTCTTGCGCCGACAGCAGATCGCCTGTGAGCAGGTATTCCTTCGCGACGTTCACGGCGACCGAGCGCGGCCAGATGTAGGCGCCCGGAGCGGCCAACCCGAGCCGGACGTGAGGATCACCGAACCGGGCTGAGGCCGCGGCGAGCACGATGTCGCAGTGCATCGCAAGGGTTGCTCCGGCTCCGACGGCGTCGCCGGTGACGCACGCGATGATGGGTTGGCCGAGCCGGAGCATGGCGCGATACAGCCGTGGCGCGTAGTCGAGCGCGCCGGCCGTGGTCAGGATGTCGCTGATCGTCGTCCCGGCCGCGTTGCGGTCCGCCATCCCGCGGATGTCGCCGCCCGTTGAGAACCGACCGGCCTCGCCGACAAGCACCACGACCCTGATCGACTCATCGAGATCGATGGCCTCCATGAGCCGCAGCATCTCTGAGAAGAAGTCGCTGCCTATCGCGTGCTTGGTAGCGGCGTTGCCGATCGTGATCCAGGCCACCGCGCCGTCGACTCGCACCGCCGTCGCACGATGCTCCTTCGTCAGCTCAACAAGGCCCGAGGTGACCTCAGACACTCGCCGGCGCGTCAATACCTAGCAAGTCGAGCATGTTGCCTCCCATGAAGCGACGCTTGTCCTCCGCAGACAGACCGGTGAGGTCGTCGAGGTAAGAGAGCGGCTCAGCAAGACCCTCGAGATGCGGGTAGTCGGAGCCGAACATGAGGCGCTCGATGCCGATCGCCTCGATCACCGGCGGGAGGTCGTCCTCGTGGTTCGCCTGCACCCACACGTTCTGGCGGAACGTGTCGGACGGCTTCATCGCATACTGCTGCGGCGCCTTCATCGCGACGTGATCCAGGTGGTCGAGCAGATCCGGTATCCATCCGCACCCGTTCTCGACGAGCAGGACGCGAGCCGCCGGAAAGCGCCAGAACGTGCCGTGGCAGATCAGCGAGGTGATGGTGTCCCGAATCGGATAGTGGTTGAACATCTGCGACATCTTGAACGGCGTCGACTCGACAGACGTTGACTTCATCTCGACCTGGGCGCCCTGCCACTCGTCGTAGTAGCGGTCGTACCCCGAGTCCGACACGTGCAGGACGACGACGGTTCCGCTCTCCTCGACGAGTCGCCAGAACGGGTCGAACTCCGGCAGCCCGAAGGAGCGCGGCCCGCGATAGCCCCACGCCGGTGCAGGTCGCAGGACGACGGTTCGTGCACCTCGTTCGAGGAGCCATTCAAGCTCGGCCACAGCCCGGTCGACGAGGTTCGTCGCCACACATGGCGTGGCGTAGATGCGCCCCTCGTAGACGAACGGCCACTCTTCGACCATCCACTCGTTGAACGCATGGATGACGTCATGGCATGCGTCCGGATCCTCGCGCATGCGCTCCTCCACGAGGCTGACGAGCGTCGGGAGGGTTAGTGCGTAGTCGAGGCCTTGCTCATCCATCAGGGCAAGTCGGTCAGCCGCGTTTCGTAGTGCCGGCGGACAGTCCATGCCAGGTCCGACGAGCTCGCGCGACGACTTGCCCTCCGGGTTGCCATGTTTGAAGTACTGCTCCTGGGCGCCCGGATGACCGATGCGCTCGAAGGTGGGATTGGGGATGAACTCGGCGAGCTTGCCGAGAAACATGACCTTCTTCCGGCCGTCCACCTCGACGAACTTCACGGCGTCTTTGCGATCCGGCGGCAGGTACTTCGTCAGCGCGTCGGGCGTCTCGTAGAAGTGATTGTCCGCGTCGAAGATCGGAAAGTCGACTTCACGCGGCTGGCTCGCGGAGGTGGATTTGGCACTGGCCATCGATGGGCTCCCGTTCGGGGCAAGAATGTTTGGCGACCGCTTGTAGTGAACGCTCACTTTTACGTAAGGTAGGACTAGCGGCACCGGAATGCAACAGCTGAGCGAAACGGAGACCGCGATGACGCAGCGAGTGACGACGGTTCCGGAGCAGCTCCGCGCGCGAGCGACCGAGCATCCGGATCGGCCGTTCATCGTGGAGGCGGGTGGTCGTGGGGTCAGCTACGGGGAGTTCCACGCGGAGTCGTTGACGTGGGCGGCGGCGTACCGGTCGTTGGGTCTTGGCGCCGGGGACACGGTGATGTCG
>DASZTL010000060.1:0-3265 GCA_035548055.1 Mycobacteriales bacterium
CGGCTCGTTCGTGAACGACAACATCATGTCGTGCATCGCGGCGTACGTCGCCGAGGACAAGGAGACGGCGTTCCAGTCCTACGTCGACTCCAAGCCGAACTACCTCGTGTCGAACGTGTACCGCTACCACGACACCTTCCCGGCTCCTGACTGGGTTCCGCCGTGGCCGCAGACGCTGCCGGAGCCGACGCTGGAGACCGCGCAGCTGGCGTCAGAGTTCGGCGGCATCGTGATGGGTGACCCGGACATGGCGCTCGCCCAGTGCAAGAAGTGGGAAGCGGCCGGCATCGACCAGCTCGTGTTCGGCATCGGACCGGCGAAGATCGAGGACACGCTGCGCACCATCAAGCTGCTGGGCGAGCACGTGATCCCGAAGATCGACACCGACCCGGTCGTGTCGACGACGCGCTACCGCGAAAACGCCTAGCCGCCTGATTGCCACCTGAGCACGTTCTAGCGTGCTCAACCGGCAATGGCGGTTCGGCGCCCGGTACCGTCCGGAGCATGTCTGGTGGTGTGCCTGACACGCACTACGCGCTGAATGGCGACCTCAACATCGCCTACCAGGTCATCCCAGGCGAGGTAGAGGGGCCGGCGCGCCTGCTGTTGAGCGATCCTCGGTTCTGCATCGACTTGATGTGGGACGACCCCCTGTTCGCGCGGAACCTCCGACGGCTGTCGACTGCCGGACGGTTGATCACCCTTGACCCGCACGGTTGCGGAAGCTCGGACCAACCCAGCGAACCGTTCCCGTCATTGCAGATCTGGATGGACGACATCGGGGCGGTGCTCGACGCAACGGCCACGGACTCTGCGACCCTCATCGCGCTCGGGGAGATGTCCCGGCCGGCGCTGCTGTTCGCCGCTGCGCACCCCGAGCGCGTCGACGCACTCGTCTTGATAAATGCGAGTCCACGCTCGCGCCGGGCAGACGACTATCCCGCGGGCATGCCCGATGCGCGCATGGATGCGGAACGGGAGCTGTACATCTCCTCGCTCGGCCAGGGTCAGATCACCGATTGGTTGGCGCCGTCGAGGGCGAGCGATCCCGTCTTCCGTCGGCTGTCGTTGAAGGGCGAACGGCTTTCGACCAGGCGTGGCAACCTTCGCGCCTACCTGGATGCGTTCCTCGAAGGAGACGTGCGCTCGGTGCTGTCCAGCATCAGCGCTGAGGTTCTGCTGATCCACCGGGTCGGCAACCCTCACCTGCGTATCGACCACGCGCGCTACCTCCGTGACCACCTACCCCGAGCGAGGCTGATCGAGCTTCCGGGCAACGACCACCTGTGGCACTCCGGCGATGTGGATGGCCTGTTCGACGAAGTCGTCGGCTATCTGTCCGGCAGCGCACCTGCTCGTCGTACTGCCGATCGAATGCTCGCCACGGTGCTGTTCACGGACATCGTCGACTCCACCGCACACGCAGCTCGGGTTGGTGACTCGGCGTGGCGCAACACCCTGGAGACCTACTACGGCCTGGTCACCCGCCACGTCGCGAGCTCGAGCGGAAGACTGGTCAAGTCGACCGGTGATGGCAGTCTCGCGGTGTTCGATGGTCCGGCCCGCGCCATCCGGTGTGCATGCGGGATCCGCGACGATGTTCAAGAACTCGGATTGTCGATCCGTGCCGGTCTGCACACCGGCGAGATCGAGCTCATCGGCGACGACATCGGGGGTATTGCCGTCCACGTCGGCGCGCGAGTTTCTGCCTTGGCGCGCCCCGGGCAGGTCCTGGTCTCGGCGTCGGTGCCCCCTCTGGTGATCGGTTCGGGCATCGACTTCGAGGCCCAGGGGTCACACGAACTCAAAGGAGTTCCAGGCGAATGGGCGGTGTTCGAGGCTCGGGTCTAGCGTGACGTCATGGAGCTTGGTGTTCACATTTCGCAGTTCACGTTTCCCGGCGGACCGCCGCAGCTTGCTGATGACCTGACGAACATCGCGGTCGAGTCGGAGCAGCTGGGGTTCTCGAAGCTGTCGGTGATGGACCACGTCTGGCAGATCCTGCACCTCGGGCCACCGGAAGCAGAGATGCTCGAGGCCTACACGACGCTCGGCTACCTCGCCGCCCGTACCGAGAAGATCAAGCTGCTCGCCTGGGTCACCGGGGTCGTCTACCGCTCACCGGGGCTGCTCGCGAAGGCGGTGACGACGCTCGATGTCCTGTCCCGCGGTCGCGCCTACCTCGGCATCGGCGCCGCGTGGAACGAGGAGGAGTCGAAGGGCCTCGGCCTGTTCTTCCCGCCGATGGCCGAGCGGTTCGAGCGGCTCGAGGAGGCGCTGCAGATCTGCCTGCAGATGTGGAGCAACGACGACGGTAAGTACGGCGGCAAGCACTACACGCTCGAGCGCACCCTCAACTCGCCGCAGGCGCTGTCGAAGCCGCACCCGCCGATCCTGATCGGTGGCGGGGGCGAGAAGAAGACGCTGCGCCTCGTGGCGCTGTACGGCGACGCCTGCAACCTGTTCGCCTACGACCCGAGCGAGGTCGAGCACAAGCTCGACGTGCTTCGGCAGCACTGCGAGCAGGTCGGCCGCGACTACAACTCCATCGAGAAGACGGTCATGGGCGCGATGGATCCCGGCCCGAACGGCGAGAACGTCGACTCGATGCTGGAGACGATGCGTGCGATGCACGAACTCGGCGTCACCCACTTCCACGGCACCGTGCCGGACGTGGCATCCATCAAGCCACTCGAGATCCTCGCCGAGCGCGTCATCCCGGAGGCGGCGAAGTTCTAGCGGGTCAGGCTGTGCGACTTGTCAGGCTCTCGCGGCCCGATAGCGCGCTACGAGCCTGACAACTCAGCCGGCGGTGATGCCGTTGTCGCTCGAGACGACGGCACCGTGGATGTTCGACGCCTCGTCCGAGGCGAGGAAGCAGAACAGGGCCGCGATGTCCTCGGGCCTCGCGAACCCGCGCGGGCTCGTGTAACGGTCGACCAGCTTCCAGTCGACGTCGTCGGGCATCTGGAAGCCGCGGATCAGGTTGGTGTCGGTGCCACCAGGCGCGATCGCGACGACTCGCACCGGCTTCTTCAGGTACTCCATCGCCAGTGACTTCGTGAGCTGTACGACGGCACCCTTCGTCATCGTGTAGACGACGGAGAACGCCTGCCCCATCAGCCCGGCATTCGACGCGATGTTGACGACGACGCCGTTGGTCTCCAGCAGGTGCGGGATCGCGGCCTGCGCCATGAAGAAGTAGGCGTCGACATTGACGGCGAACATCTGCCGGTACGCCGCCTCGGTGACATCGGTGAAGTGC
>DASZTL010000061.1:0-94423 GCA_035548055.1 Mycobacteriales bacterium
AGGGCCTGAACCAGGTGCGGAAGGTGTTCGCGTGATGACCGCTCCCGATCAGCTGTACCAGGAGATCATCCTGGATCACTACAAGCACCCGCACGGGCGTGGCCTGCGCGAGCCGTACCAGGCCGAGGCGCACCACGTGAACCCGACGTGCGGCGACGAGGTGACCCTTCGGGTACAGATGCGCGACGGCGTGGTGGAGGACGTGTCGTACGACGGCATGGGCTGCTCGATCAGCCAGGCCGCGGCCAGCGTGCTCTACGAGCTGGTGCACGGCCGGCGGCTGGGCGACGCGATGGCGCGGCACGAGGCGTTCGTCACCCTGATGTCCGAACGGGGCCAGGCCGAACCGGACGAAGAGCTGCTGGAGGACGCGATCGCGTTCGCGGGCGTCGCCAAGTACCCGGCTCGGGTCAAGTGCGCGCTGCTACCGTGGATGGCGTTCAAGGACGCCGCCGCACGTGCGTCGGCGGCAGTAGGGGGCGAGGCATGACCACAGCACTGGCCGACATCGAAGAGGCTCTGAAGGACGTCGTCGACCCGGAGCTGGGCATCAACGTGGTCGACCTCGGCCTGGTCTACGGCATCCACGTCGACGACGACAACGTCGCCACCGTCGACATGACGCTGACCTCGGCGGCGTGCCCGCTGACCGACGTGATCGAGGACCAGGCGCGGCAGGCGCTGTGCGGCGGTCCCGGTCCGGGTCTGGTCTCCGACGTCCGGATCAACTGGGTCTGGATGCCGCCGTGGGGGCCGGACAAGATCACCCCCGAGGGCCGCGAGCAGCTCGCCGCACTCGGTTTCAACGTCTGACGGAGATCCTGCCGGCCAGGACCATCCCGAGCGCGGCGACCGTTGCCAATCCGATGTCCGCGACGACTGCCGCCGCGCTGAGGTTGTGTACACCGAACGCCGTGATCACGGCTCCGGCACCTGCGATCCCCACGACGCTCCCTGTCATGTCGCTGATCTGAAGGGCGGCAGAGTTCGCTCCTTGCTCTGCCTCGGGGGAAAGCTCGAGGACCAGTACGGCGACGAGCGTGATCGCCAAGCCCATGCCCGCACCGGCAACCGTCCAGATCGGCACCGCGAGCCACAACGAGGTCTGGTGCACGTCAATCACGACCAGCGCCGCCACTCCGGCGGCCACGAGCGCGAACCCGGCCCGGACGAGGGCGACGCGGCGTCCGACGCTACGGCCCTGCAACCAGGAGCCCGCAGCCCAGCCGAGCGCTGCAAGCGTCAGCGGAATCCCGACGACTCGTGGTGATCCGCCGTGGACGCGGGTGAGCGTCAGGGGAAGGTACGCCTCAGCACCGAAGAAGGCGCACGTGATGACTCCGCGCAGGGCCACCACCGCCGGCAGCCCGTGGGCGAGGCGCAGTGACCCCGCAGGCAGGAGGCGACGCAGTGGCCGGAAGCCGACCGCGACGCCTGCCACGGCCAGTGGGGCGCCGCGCCAGTCGAGCAGCTGGACGGCGAGCTGAAGCAGGCCAAGCGCGGCGGCGAGCCGGAAGCCATCGGACGGTCGAGCTGTCGGATGTGCCGCGGCCGGTCGCGGCTCGAGCGTGCGAAGGACGGGAACGAGAAGGAGGGTCCCGCCCAACGCGATCGGCGCGATTCCCGCGAAGACCCACCGCCAGCCGAGCGAATCAGTGACGATGCCCGCCAGAGCCGGGCCGACGAGGGCGGGCACCACCCACGCTGTCGACAGCAAGGCGAACACCTTGGGTCGCATCGACGCGGGAAACGCCCGTGCGACGAGGACATACAGCGCGACGATGATGCTCCCGCCGCCGAGCCCTTGCAGAACACGGCCGACCAGGAACACGGCGATGTCGGGTGCCGCCGACGCGACGAGGAGACCGGCCGCAAACAGGCCGAGGCCGCCGAGGAGGGCCGGCCCGGGCCCCTGCCGGTCGGCACGACGCCCGGCGTCGACCATGCCGACGACGTCCGCGAGCAGGTACGCGGTGAATCCCCAGCTGTAATAGCGGGCGCCGTTCAGGGCGTGAGCGACCGTCGGCATCACGGTCGCGACCGCCATTGCCTCTATGGCGACCACCGTCATCACGATGGTCACGCCAGTTAGGGGCAGCCAGTACTGCCGGGCGAAGATCCGTGGTTGAGCTGCTTCCCCCTCCGCCGACATCGCTCCATCCTCGTAGACTTGGCCGGGTGACGGACTAGAGCGAGGCCGACGCGATGCGCGTCGTACCAGCCCGCCTGTCGTCCACTTGAGGAGTTCCAGTGCTCACCGCCAACGGTGTCGAGCTTCGCGCCGGCGCCCGCCTTCTCCTCGACGCCGCAACGTTCCGGGTCGCAGACGGCGACCGGGTCGGGCTCGTCGGCCGTAACGGGGCCGGCAAGACCACGCTGGCTCGGGTGTTGGCGGGCGAGGGCCTTCCAGCCGCGGGCTCGGTCGAGCATCGCGGCACCGTCGGCTATCTGCCGCAGGACCCACGTACCGGTGATCTCGAGGTGCTGGCGCGGGACCGCATCCTGTCGGGGCGCGGGATGGACGTCGTGATGGCGGACCTGCGCGCCGCCGAACAGGAGATGGCAGCGGGGGATGAGCGCGCGATCAAGCGGTACGGCGCTGCCCAGGAGCGCCTTCATGTGCTGGGCGGGTACGCGGCGGAGGCGGAGGCGGCGTCGGTCGCGGCAAGCCTGGGGCTGCCGGACCGGGTCCTCGGTCAACCGCTCCGGACGCTGTCGGGCGGACAGCGGCGCCGGGTGGAGCTCGCCCGGATCTTGTTCAGCGGCGCCGACACGCTGCTCCTCGACGAGCCGACCAACCATCTCGATGCCGACTCGATCGTCTGGTTGCGGGACTTCCTTCGCAGCCACCGTGGCGGCCTCGTCGTGATCAGCCACGATGTCGAGCTGCTCGAGGTGACGGTCAACAAGGTCTTTCACCTGGATGCCACTCGGGGCGCACTCGACATCTACAACGTCGGCTGGAAGGCCTACCTCACGCAACGCGAGACCGACGAGCGCCGACGTAAGCGAGAGCGGGCCAACGCCGAGAAGAAGGCGGCGGTCCTCAGCGCCCAGGCCGATCGAATGCGGGCGAAGGCGACGAAAGCGGTCGCCGCACAGCAGATGGCCCGCCGC
The DNA here is from genome assembly GCA_035548055.1 of Mycobacteriales bacterium. Taxonomy (GTDB): domain Bacteria; phylum Actinomycetota; class Actinomycetes; order JAFAQI01; family JAFAQI01; genus DASZTV01. The sequence continues at coordinate 3,118 of DASZTL010000061.1, forward strand.
GCTGAACGCCTGCTCGCCGACCTCGAGCCGGAACGACAGAAGGACCGGGTGGCGCGGCTGCGCTTTCCGGAGCCGGCATCCTGCGGTCGGGTTCCGCTCACCGCCCGCGAGCTGTCCAAGTCCTACGGTTCGCTCGAGGTCTTCACCGATGTCGACCTCGCGATCGACCGCGGCAGTCGGGTGGTCGTCCTCGGACTCAACGGCGCCGGCAAGACGACGCTGTTGCGCATCCTCGCCGGCGTCGAGGCTCCCGACACCGGCAAGGTCGAGCCCGGTCACGGGTTGCGTCTGGGCTACTACGCGCAGGAGCACGAGACCCTCGACCCCGGCGCGAGCCTGCTCGCGAACCTTGCCGCTGCGGCTCCGGATCTGCCCGAGGTCGAGCAGCGGCGGGTGCTGGGGTCCTTCCTGTTCACCGGCGATGTCGTGCAGCAGCTCGCCGGCACGCTCTCCGGCGGGGAGAAGACCAGGCTGGCGCTGGCCCGCCTGGTCGTGTCGAGCGCCAACGTGCTGTTGCTCGACGAGCCGACGAACAACCTCGACCCGGCGAGTCGCGAGCAGGTGCTCGACGCCTTGCGGTCGTACAAGGGCGCGATCGTGCTCGTCACCCACGACGAGGGCGCCGTCAGCGCGCTCGACCCGCAGCGGGTGCTCCTGCTGCCGGACGGTGTCGAGGACCACTGGAGCGCAGAGCTTGCTGACCTGATCGCGCTTGCGTGATGATCATGGGGTTAGTCAGGCGCAACCCGGGTGATACCTGGGGGGAACGAGATTCGGGGGATCGGGCCGAAATACGGAGGTAGGCCGTGGCAGAGCTGAAGAAGGGGAGCCGGGTGACCGGCGGTGAGCGGGACAAGTTGTCCGCCACCCTGCGGAAGCGCTACGACAGCGGGGCGAGCATTCGCGAGCTTGCGGCGTCGACCGGCCGTTCCTACGGTTTCGTCCATCGGATTCTCAGCGAGTCGGGTGCCAGCCTCAGAGGGCGTGGCGGCGCGACCAGACGCAAGCGGGCATAGCTGGCAGGGGGCCTGAGACACTGGGTGCATGGATCTCGCCCTCAGTGCTGAGCAGGAAGCCGCGCGACGCTCCGTCCGCGAGTGGGTCGACGCCGTGGTGGCGCCGGCCGCCATCCGCAACGACCGCGAGGAGCGGTTTCCGCAAGAGGCGCTCGACGGGCTGAAGCGTGACGGCTGGATCGGCCTGACCATCCCCGAGCAGTACGGCGGCGGCGGCGCGGACCCCTTGACCTACTGCCTCGTGATCGAGGAGCTGGGACGCGGCGACGCCAACGTGAGGTCGATCCTGTCGGTGCATCTCGGGCTCGTCGCCGGCTCGATCGGACGATGGGGCACCGAGGCACAGAAGCAGCAGTGGCTGCCGAGGATGGCATCGGGGGAGGCGCTCGGCTGCTTCTGCCTGACCGAGCCCGATCACGGCTCCGATCCGGCCGCCCTCGAGTCGACCGCCGTACGCGAAGGTGACAGCTACCGGATCAACGGCTCCAAGATCTTCATCACCAACGGTGACATCGCGGGGGTCGCGCTTGTCATGGCCCGCACCGGCGGACCGGGGGCGAGGGGCGTGTCCGCGTTCCTGGTCCAATGTGACGCCCCCGGCTTCAACCCCAAGCCGATCCACGGCAAGCTCGGCCTGCGTTCGTGTGACACCGCCGAGATCGCTCTCGACGACGTCGTCGTACCGGCGTCCGCCCGGCTCGGCGAGGAAGGCGATGGCATCAAGGTCGCCCTCTCCGCCCTCGACGACGGCCGGATGTCGCTTGCGGCCTCCTGCACCGGCCTGGCGCAGAATGCGCTCGAGGTCATGACGGCCTACGCGACCCAACGCACGCAGTTCGACCGGCCCATCGCCGGCTTCCAGCTGATCCAGGAGCTGATCGCGGACACTGCGGTCGAGGTCGAAGCGGCACGGCTGCTGACGTGGCGGGTGGCCGACCTCAAGATGAGAGGCGAGAAGTACACGCTGGCGGCCTCGATGGCGAAGTACTACGCCTCGGAAGCGTCGGTCCGTGCCGCCAACGCGGCGGTGCAGGTTCACGGTGGCTACGGGTACGTCGACGAGTTCGTCGTCGGCAAGCTGCTGCGGGATGCTCGGGTCACGACGCTGTACGAAGGCACCTCGCAGGTGCAGAAGCTGCTGATCGGCCGCGCCGTGACCGGTATCTCCGCCTTCACCTGATCGGCATCCGATTTCGTCTCGCCGGAAGGCTTTCGCCGCCGAGGGTGTTGTGTCCGACGGAGGACTGACTGAATGTCGATGAACGGGCCGCTCGGCGGCATGCACATGGCGATGTCCTTTCGCCGTGACAGCTCGGTGGTCGATGCCGAGCTGCCCCCCGGCACGCTGCGCCGGATCGTGCGTTTCGCGGCGCCGTACCGAGGCATGCTCGGATGGTTCCTGCTGCTGATCGTGATCGACGCCGTCATCGGCGCGATCAACCCGTTGATCTTCAAGGCGATCCTGGACAAGGGCATCGGTCACGGCCGGGTGGGCTTGACCGAGGCGCTTGCCGGAGTGGTGGCGCTGCTCGCTGTCCTCGATGCCGCCATCTCGTTGACCAGCCGGTGGTTCTCCGCCCGGATCGGCGAGGGCCTGATCTACGACATGCGGTCACAGGTCTTCGAGCACATCCAGCGGATGCCCATCGCCTTCTTCACGCGTACCCAGACCGGCGCCCTGATCAGCCGGATCAACAATGACGTTCTCGGCGCCCAGCAAGCCTTCACCGGAACCCTGTCCAACGTCGTCAGCAACGTCATCAGCGTGGCGATCGTCCTGGGGGCGATGTTCTACCTGTCCTGGCAGATCACTTTGCTGGCGCTCGTACTGCTGCCGCTGTTCATCATCCCGGCCCGGCTGATGTCGGGCCGTCTGCAGCGCATCACGCGAGAGAGCTACGCGCTCAACGCCGAGATGTCGACGCAGATGTCCGAACGGTTCAACGTCGCGGGCGCGCTCCTGGTGAAGCTCTTCGGCCGTCCTGCAGACGAGGACCGGCTCTTTCGCACGAAGGCCAGGCGGGTGGCCGACATCGGCGTCCAGCAGGCGATGTACGCGCGCATCTTCCTCGTCGCGCTGTCGCTGGTTGCCGCGCTCGCGACGGCCCTGGTCTACGGCCTCGGCGGCCGGCTTGCCATTCACGGTGCCCTGACCGTCGGGACCGTCGTTGCGCTCACCGCCTTCCTCAACCGGCTCTACGGCCCGCTCACGTCGCTGTCGAATGTGCAGGTTGACGTGATGACCGCGCTGGTCAGCTTCGACCGGGTGTTCGAGGTACTCGATCTGCCACCCGCGATCGCAGACGCGCCCGACGCATCGCCGCTCTACGTACCGGCTAACGAGGCCGTCGCCGTTGAGTTCGATCATGTCGACTTCAGCTACCCGACCGCAGCGGAGGTGTCGCTCGCGTCGCTCGAGTCCGTCGCGATCCTCGACAACTCGCCGGAGCGCCAGGTCCTCCATGACGTGACGTTCCGGGTCGAGCCCGGGCAGATGGTCGCTCTCGTGGGGCCGTCAGGCGCAGGCAAGACGACCATCACCCAGCTCGTCACGCGCATGTACGACGTACGTGCCGGTTCGGTGCGGGTCGGCGGACGCAACGTTCGCGACGTGACGCTCGCATCATTGCGCGATGTCGTCGGCACCGTGACACAGGACGCGCACATGTTCCACGAGACGATTCGCGCCAACCTTCTCTACGCCCGACCTGATGCGACCGACGACGAGCTCTGGTCGGCGATCGAGTCGGCGCAGATCGCCGAGCTCGTCCGTTCGCTGCCGGACGGCCTCGACACCTTGGTCGGCGACCGCGGATATCGGCTTTCCGGCGGCGAGAAGCAGCGCCTGGCGATCGCGCGCTTGCTGCTCAAGGCGCCCGCCGTGGTGGTGCTCGACGAGGCGACCGCGCACCTCGACTCGGAGTCGGAGTCCGCGGTGCAACGCGCGCTCGCGACGGCTCTGACCGGCCGCACGTCCCTCGTGATCGCGCACCGGCTGTCGACGATCCGTGAGGCTGACGTGATCCTCGTGATCGACGATGGGCGCGTCGTGGAGCGAGGCCGCCACGACGAGCTGCTCGCGGCGGGCGGGCTCTACGCCGAGCTGTACCGTACCCAGTTCGAGCCGCAGAGCGATCCTGTCCCCATCGACAACGTGCTGCCGGCCTAGGGTGCCCCCACGTGCGATGCTTGCGCGCGTGGGGGATGACTACTTCTTCGCGGGGCCGGCCGGTCAACCGACCACACCACCATCGACCCTGGCGCACCAGCCACCATCAGCCGCGCCTGTGTCGAGCGCCAACCTCATCGTCGGAGCCGCGCTTCTCGGCAGCCTGCTGATGCTGGTCGGGTCCTGGGGGCCCTGGCTCAAACTCAGCGTGTTCGGGTTCAGCGACACGGCCGGCGGTCTTCACAGCGAGATGGACGGGCGCTATGTCCTTGCGCTCGGGATTGCCGGGCTGCTGACCGCCGGAACGGCCCTGACGTCGGGGCAGTCGAGCCATCAGATCCGCCAGATCTGTGCAGGCGTCCTGACGACCCTCGGGGTCGTGGCCCTGATCATCGTGATCCATGAGTGGGTGACGATCTCCGACCACATTCGTCAGTTCAACGCTTTCGCGAAGCCGGTGCTGAGCCAGATCAGCAGCACGTCGCCGAGCGCCGATCCGTACCTCAGCGCTTTCGACGGCATCCACGTCGCCCGCGGCTGGGGTCTCTGGCTGTCCGGGATCGCGTCGTCCGTCACCGGACTGGCAGGCGCGTACCTGTTCCTGGTGAAGCAGGTATAGCCGGAACAACTCCGCGACGGCGGCGTCAGGCCGAGCGGATCGGTCCCTCAGAACAGGCGGAGCAGCCCACCGTCGACGGGGATCGCGCATCCGGTGATGTACGACGCGGCAGGGCTCAGCAAGTACGCCGCCGCTCGACCGAACTCGGCGGGGTCGCCGTAGCGACGCAGCGGAATGCCTTGGGAGTCGCGCTCCTGGGCCGCGGTCGTCGGGGACAGGGCGCGCATCCGGTCGGTGAGGATGCGCCCAGGCAGCAGGCTGACGACGCGGATGCCTGAAGGACCGAGTTCGTCGGCGAGCTGCTTCGCCCACATCGCGAGTCCGGGTCGCAGCCCGTTCGAGATCTCGAGCCCGCCGATCGGGCTCTTCGCCGAGCTGGACAGCACCAGGCCGATCGCCGAGCCGGATCCGAGGTGGGGCACAACCGCGCGGACCATTCGCACCGCGCCTAGGAAGACCGACTCGAACGAGGTGCGCCATTGCCCGTCTGTGGCGCCGAGCGCGTTTGTGGCGGGCGGTCCGCCGACGCTGATCAGAGCGCCGTCGAGACGTCCCCAGGCGTCCATGGCGGTGCTGACGAGGCGCTCAGCCGCCGTGTCGTCACCGTTGTCGGCCGCGACGCCCCGGGCGGCCTCACCGAGTTGAGTGAGGGCGGCGTCGACGGACTCCGGTGAGCGGGACGACACGACGACACGGGCACCTTCGGCGACGAGCGCCTGGGCGGTCGCGAAGCCGAGCCCCTTCGTACCGCCCGTGACCAGGAACACCCGATCGGCAAGCCCCAAATCCACGGCTAACCCCCGGTGATCATGAGCGCAAATTCAAGACACGCCGTACGGATCGAATTAGCGGTCATGATCACCTGTATTAGAGGAGGGAGCGGAGGACGTACTGGAGGATGCCGCCGTGGCGGTAGTACTCCTGCTCGCCGGGGGTGTCGATCCGGACTGTCGCGGTGAACGACTTGGCGTCACCCGAATCCGAGGTGGCGTGCACGGTGATCTCGCGCGGGACGCTGTCGGCTCCAGCGAGGCCGGTGATCTCGAAGGTCTCCTCGCCGGTGAGGCCGAGTGACTCGCGGGACTCCCCGGCCGCGAACTGCAGCGGGAGCACGCCCATACCGATCAGGTTCGACCGGTGGATCCGCTCGTAGGACTCGGCGATGACCGCGCGGACGCCGAGCAGCATCGTCCCCTTTGCCGCCCAGTCACGTGACGACCCGGAGCCGTACTCCTTGCCCGCGAGGATCACCAGCGGTACGCCGTCGGCGATGTAGGACTCCGACGCCTCGAAGATCGAGGTCTGCGCGCCATCGGGCAGGTGCCGGGTGACCCCTCCCTCGGTGCCCGGGGCGAGCTGGTTGCGCAGCCGGATGTTCGCAAACGTTCCGCGCACCATGACCTCGTCGTTACCGCGCCGGGAGCCGTAGGAGTTGAAGTCCCGCGGCTCGACGCCGTGCTCAGTGAGGTACTTGCCCGCTGGGCCGTCCTTCTTGATCGAACCAGCGGGGGAGATGTGGTCGGTCGTCACGCTGTCGCTGAGGACCGCGAGCACCCGGGCGCCCGTGATGTCAGTGATCGGAGCGGGTTCGGCCGGCATCCCGTCGAAGTACGGCGGGCGGCGTACGTAGGTCGATGCCGGGTCCCACTCGAAGGAGTCGCCGGTCGGGACCTCGAGGCTCTGCCAGCGTTCGTCTCCGGCGAAGACGTCGGCGTAGGAGGACTCGAAGCCGGACGAGGCGACTGACGCGTTGATGATGTCCTGCACCTCGCGTGGCGAGGGCCAGATGTCGGAGAGGAAGACGTCCTTTCCGTCGGAGCCCTGGCCGATCGGGTCGGTGAGCAGGTCGATGTCCATGGTTCCCGCCAAGGCGTAAGCGACCACGAGCGGCGGTGAGGCGAGGTAGTTCATCTTGACGTCGGGGTTGATCCTGCCCTCGAAGTTCCGGTTGCCGGACAGGACCGAGACCACCGCGAGGTCGTTGTCGTTGACGGCGCGGGAGACCTCAGGGATCAGCGGGCCCGAGTTGCCGATGCAGGTCGTGCAGCCATAGCCGACGAGTCCGAACCCGAGCTTGTCGAGGTACGGCGTGAGGCCTGACTTCTCGTAGTAGTCGGACACGACCTTGGAGCCCGGAGCCAGCGAGGTCTTCACCCATGGCTTACGCGCCAGGCCGAGGTCGACGGCCTTCTTGGCCAGGAGCCCGGCGCCGACCATGACGAACGGGTTCGAGGTGTTGGTGCAGGAGGTGATCGCCGCGACGACGACCGCGCCATGGTCGACCTCGAAGGTCTCGCCATCGACCGTGACCTTCGCCGGGTTGCTCGGCCGGTCAGCCGCACGGCCCGGTGACGCCGGCTGGTCGTGGCTGCCGGCGTGGCTCACCGCCGGTGCATCACTGGCCGGGAAGGACTCCTTGGAAGCCTCGTCGGCGCCGTTGCCGCCCAGGTCATCGGCGTAGTCACGAAGCGCGGCCCGGAAGGCCGACTTGGCGGTCTTCACGGCGACGCGGTCCTGCGGCCGCTTCGGCCCGGCGAGGGATGGCTCGATGGTCGACAGGTCGAGCTCGAGCTTCTCGGAGTACTCCGGCTCTTGGTTCGGGTCGTGCCACATGCCCTGGGCCTTCGCGTAGGCCTCCACGAGCTCGATCGTCTGGGTGGAGCGGCCGGACAGTCGCAGGTAGGCGAGCGTCTCGTCGTCGATCGGAAAGATCGCGCAGGTCGAGCCGTACTCCGGGCTCATGTTGCCGATCGTCGCGCGGTTGGCGAGCGGCACCGCGGCAACGCCGGGTCCGTAGAACTCGACGAACTTGCCGACCACGCCGTGCTTGCGCAGCATCTCGGTGATGGTGAGGACGAGGTCGGTCGCCGTCGTACCTTCTGGCTGCTCGCCAGAGAGCTTGAAGCCGACGACCCGCGGGATGAGCATCGACACCGGCTGGCCGAGCATCGCGGCCTCGGCCTCGATGCCGCCGACGCCCCAGCCCAGTACGCCGATGCCGTTGATCATCGTGGTGTGCGAGTCGGTGCCGACCACGGTGTCCGGGTAGGCGGTTCCGTCGGCGTCGAACACGACGCGGGCGAGGTACTCGAGGTTGACCTGGTGGACGATGCCGGTGTCGGGCGGGACGACCTTGAAGCCGTTGAACGCGTTCTGGCCCCACCGCAGGAACTGGTAGCGCTCCTTGTTGCGCTCGAACTCCAGCTCCGCGTTCTTCCGGAATGAGTCCGGCGTACCGAAGTGGTCCACGATCACCGAGTGGTCGATGACCAGCTCGGTCGGGACGAGCGGGTTGATCTTCTTCGGGTCACCGCCGAGTGCGGTCATCGCCTCGCGCATCGCGGCCAGGTCCACGACGCAGGGCACACCGGTGAAGTCCTGCATGACGACACGGGCGGGGGTGAACTGGATCTCCGTGTCCGGCTCGGCGTCGGCCTTCCAGCCGGCGAGCGCCCGGATCTGGTCCGCGTCGACGTTGAGCCCGTCCTCGTTACGCAACAGGTTCTCGAGCAGCACCTTGAGGCTGTAGGGGAGCCGGTCGCTGTCCTCGATCGCGCTCAGGGAGTAGATCGCGACGTCGCGTCCGCCGACCGAGATGGTGGTCCGGGCACCGAAGCTGTTGCTGCTCACTTGTCTCTCCCTGTGCTTGCTGGTGGTGTGTCACGGACGGCCTGCTCGGCCAGGTCGAGGATCGCTTCGAGGTGCTGGACCGGCATGCCGGTAGCGAGCTGGGCGACGAGGCCGTCGTAGACGAGCAGCAGAAATGCTGCCAGGGTCTCAATCGGGACATCGACCCGGACCACCCCTGCGTCACGCTGCCGGGCCAGGCGGGCTTGGGTCGCACGCGTGATGGCGCGCAGGTGGTGCGACCAGAGGGCGGCGAACGCGGGGTCGGTACGGACCCGGCGGGAGACCTCGAGCTGTACGCCGAGCCAACCGGCGTCCTTGTCCCGGAGCTTCTGCATGGCCCCGACCAGGCCGAAGTCGTCGACCAGCGTCGCCACTTCCTCGGCGTCCTCTTGAGCGAGGGCGAGAAAGAGGGCGTCCTTGTCCGCGAAGTGGTGGAAGATGGCACCTCGCGACAGGCCCGTCTCCTCCTCGAGGCGACGAACGGTCGCACCTTCGTAGCCATAGCTTGCGAATGCCCGCCGGGCGCCGTCGAGAACCCGTCGACGGGTGGCCTCCAGGCGCTCAGGCGAGACCTTCGGCATCTCTCGAACTTACCAAACCGTACGTCCGTCTTGTATAACTCTAGGTCGAGAATTCCTTGAGAAATTCAAACCCTGGCGCAGCTCCGCAGGCCGCGTCGACGGACCCGCTCCGGCTGGTCCATCGCTACGGAATGAGCAGGGTTCTGCCGCCGCGGCCCTCGCGCATCCGGTCGAATGCGGCGTCGACGCCGGACAGGTCCGTGCGATCGGTGACGAGCGCGTCGAGGTCGACGCTGCCGTCACGCCAGGCGTCGATCAGGCGTGGAATGTCGACGTCAGGGTCCGTGGATCCGTACACGCAGCCGATGACGGACCGCGCGAAGTAGAAGAGCTCGAGCGCGGCGAGGTCGACCTTGTCGTCCTTGCTGCCGACGCCCACGATCACGGTGCGGCCGCCGCGACGTGAGCAGCTCCAGGCTTGACGGATGGTCGTCGAGCGGCCGACGCACTCGATCGCCAGGTCGACCCCGCGGCCGTCGGTGAGCGAGCGGACCTGCTTCGACAGGGCATCGCCGCCCACGACGAAGTCAGTGGCGCCGCAGCTGAGAGCGAGCTCTTCTTTCTCGCGGGAGAGATCGGCAGCGATGATGCGACCGGCGCCGGCCAGCCGCGCGCCCTGTACGGCGGACAGCCCGACGCCACCGAGGCCGAGCACCAGGACCGTCTCACCGGCGGTGAGCCGACCTGCGTTCTCGACTGCGCCGACACCGGTCAGGACGGCGCACCCGAGCAACGCCGCGACTTCGAGCGGGATGTCCTCGGGTACCGGGATCAGCGCAGCGGCGTCGACGACTGTCTCCTCGGCGAACACGCCCGTGCCGATCCCCGGGTAGAGGTCGATGCCGTCGACGGTGGCGTGCGGATGCCGCGACGCGGCCGCCGAGTTCTCGCACAGCCACGGCTCGTCGTGCGTGCAGAACCAGCACGTCCGGCACGGTGGCGCCCAGTTGAAGACCACCCGATCGCCGGCGGACAGGTGGCTCACGCCGGAGCCGACCGCGGCAACCGTTCCGGATCCCTCGTGACCCAGTACGGCGGGAAACGTCTGCGCAAGTGTCCCGTTCGCGAGCGACAGGTCGGAGTGGCAGATTCCCGCGGCTGCGATCCGCACCCGCACGTCGGTCGGGGCGAGGTCCCGCAGGACGATGTCCCGCACCTCGTGCTTGCCGTTCACTTCGTTCAGTACTGCGGCGCGGACCATGCGGGAACCTTAAGGTCAGGGGTGCCATACGGCGAAGCGCGTTGCTGTTGGGAGGCGTCTTGCCCGCACCTGTCCCCGGCTTTGGCCCGCCGATGACGCGCTCTGAGGTGGACATCTCCGCGGTGGCCGAGTGGGTCCGCCAGGCGCGGCGGGTGACAGTGCTCACGGGCGCCGGGATCAGCACCGACTCCGGGATTCCCGACTTCCGTGGGCCGAACGGCGTCTGGACCCGCGACCCAAAGGCAGAGCGGCTCGCCACCCTGGACGTCTATCTCAACGACCCGCAGGTGCGCCGTGAGTCATGGGCGAAGCGGCTGGCACACGAGGCATGGCAGGCCCGGCCCAACGCGGGACACGAAGCGCTCGTCGAGCTGGAGCGGTCCGGGCGGCTGCGGGCGCTCATCACCCAGAACGTCGACGGGTTGCACCAGCGCGCCGGTTCGAGTGATGACCGCGTCATCGAGATCCACGGGACGATCTGGTTCGCCGAGTGCATGAGCTGCTGGGACCGGCATCCGATGAACGAGATCCTCGACCGGGTTCGGGCCGGTGAGGCCGACCCGCCGTGTGAGCTCTGCGGCGGGATCATCAAGTCGGCGACGATCTCCTTCGGCCAGGCACTGAAGGAAGACGTGATCCAGGCGTGCGTCGAGGCGGCGGCCGACTGCGACCTGTTCATCGCGATCGGGACTTCGCTGGCCGTGCATCCCGCAGCGGGCCTGTGCGTCGTGGCCGTGCGCGCCGGTGCCCGTCTGGTGATCATCAACGCGCAGGAGACGCCGTACGACGAGATCGCCGATGCAGTGATCAACGACCCGATCGGCGAGGTGCTGCCCGCAATCGTCGAAGCGGCCGGCTTGTGAAGGCTTGGCGGTAGCGGGCTACTGCTAACCCTTCACAAACCGCGTTAGGGTCTGCGCGCATGAAGGTGCCCCTCGTTACTTCTGACTTCCTTGCCCGTGCCGAGTCCGTCTACGGCGACCGCGTCGGGGTGATCGACGAGCCGACGGGGCCGGACTCGCTCGGTGAGCTGACCTACGGCGAGGTCGCCTGTCGCGTCCGTGCGCTGCAGGCGGGTCTTGACGAGTTGGGCGTCGGCGCCGGTGAGCGGGTGGCGGTGGTGTCCCCGAACGCGGCCCGCCACCTCGAGCTGTATTACGCCGTGCCGGCCTCGGGTCGCGTGCTGGTGCCGATCAACTTCCGGCTGCGGGCCGAAGAGGTCGGGTACATCGTCGAGCACTCCGGTGCGACCGTCCTGCTTGTCGATCCCGAGGTGCACGCCGACATTCCGGCGGTCACCGCGAAGCACCGCTTCCTGCTGGGCGCGGAAAGCGACGCGGCGCTGCTTCGCTTCGACCGCGAGCCGGCGCCCTGGGTCGATGCGTCGGAGGACGCGACCGCCACCATCAACTACACGAGTGGCACAACGGCGCGGCCCAAAGGAGTGCAGCTCACCCACCGCAACATCTATCTGAATGCGCTCACATTCGGCCTGCACGCCGGAGTCAACGACTGGGACACCTACCTGCACACGCTGCCGATGTTTCATGCAAACGGCTGGGGAATGCTCTGGACCGCTGCCTCGCTCGGGGTTCCGCAGGTCGTGCTGCGCAAGGTAGACGGCACCGAGATCCTGCGCCGTATCGAGCAGCACGAGGTGACGTTCATGTGCGCGGCGCCCGCCGTCGTGAACGCGATCCTCGATGCCGCCCCGAGCTGGGAGGGGCCGATTCCCGGTCGTGACCGGGCAGCACGCGTCATCTGTGCCGGCGCACCGCCGCCGTCCAAGACCGTCGAACGCATCGAGGATGAGCTCGGCTGGGAGTTCTGCGAGATCTACGGTCTCACCGAAACCTCCCCGCTGCTGACGATCAACCGCCGCCAGCGCGAAGATGCCGACCGGCCGGTGTCGGAGATCTCGAAGCAGCTGAGTCGTGCGGGCGCGCCGGCGCTCGGTGTCACCGTGCGGATCAGCGACTCCGGAGAGGTGCTCGCTCGGAGCAACGTGGTGCTCGACGGCTACTGGCAGCAGCCCGAGGTCACCGCCGCCGCGTTGGAGGGCGGCTGGTTCCACACCGGCGACGGCGGGGTGGTCGAGGATGACGGCTACCTGGTCATCTCCGACCGAAAGAAGGACGTGATCATCACCGGCGGCGAGAACGTGTCCTCGATCGAGGTCGAGGACTGCCTGTACGCAGCCGCCGGTGTCGCCGAGTGCGCGGTGATCGGCGTACCGGACGAGAGGTGGGGCGAGACGATCAAAGCGATCGTCGTTCGGATCCCTGGCGAGGAGTGCAGCGAGGCGGACTTGATCGCCCACTGCAAGCAGCGGATGGCCGGCTACAAGGCCCCGACATCCATCGACTTCGTCGAAGTGATCCCGCGTACCGCGACCGGAAAGGTCCAGAAGTTCAAGCTGCGCGAGCCGTACTGGTCGGGTCGCGACCGACAGGTCAACTAGATCACTTGTCAGGCTTCCACCCCTCCGGCGCCCTGAGCGCCTGACAAGACGGGTCTTCAGGTGATCTCAATATGCTGAGCCGCGTGTCGACGCCGAACTACGAGCTCACCACCCACACCCTCGACAACGGGTTGAAGGTGATTGTCAGCGAGGATCGGCTGGCGCCGGTCGTTGCGGTGAACGTCTGGTACGACGTGGGCTCCCGGCACGAGACCCTCGGCCGAACCGGCTTTGCCCATCTCTTCGAGCACCTCATGTTCCAGGGCTCGGCGAACGTCGCCCGCGGTGAGCACTTCGCGCTGGTCAACGCCGCCGGCGGCACTCTCAACGGCACGACCTGGTGCGACCGGACGAACTACTACGAGACGCTGCCGTCGCACCATCTCGCCACCGCGCTGTGGCTCGAGGCAGACCGGATGGGCGGTCTGCTCGAGGCGCTCGACCAGGACAACCTGGACAACCAGCGCGACGTGGTCAAGAACGAGAAGCGTCAGACGCGGGACAACCAGCCGTACGGTTCTGCCCTCGACCTGTTGCACGAGCTCGCGTATCCGCCGGGTCATCCGTATCACCACTCGACGATCGGCTCGATGCAGGACCTCGACGCCGCAGAGCTGGTCGACGCGCGCACTTTCTACTCGACGTGGTACGCCCCCGACAACGCCTCGTTGGCGATCGTCGGCGATGTCGACACCGACGAAGCGCTCGCGCTCGCCGACAAGTACTTCGGTTCCATCCCGGCGAAGGGCGGCTTCCCCGAGCCGCCCGCGACGGACATCCCGCCGCGGATCGGCAAGGAGATCCGGCAGACCGTCCAGGACCGGGTGCCGGTGCCCCGCGCGTTCGTTGCCTATCGCACGGCGCCGTTCGGCTCGACGGAGTTCGACGCGATGCAGGTGGCCGCGACCGTGCTGGGCGCTGGCCGCGGCAGCCGGCTCTACAAGACGCTGGTGCTCGACCAGCAGCTGATGCAGCCGAGCGAAGCGATCGTCGAGTCGTGGCCGTTCATCGGTGGCGCGACGCTGACGATCGCGGACCTGCCGGCGCGCGAGGGCGTCGCGATCGAGCGGCTGGAGAACGCCTACCACGAGGAAGTCGCGCGGGTGCTCGAGGACCTCGATGACGACGAGCTGGTTCGGGCGAAGGCGCTGCTGACCAGCCAATGGCTGCACCATCTCGCGTCGGTTGACGGCCGAGCCGACACGTTCAACCAGTACGCGACGCTGCTCGGGGACCCGCGTCTGGTCAACGATGCGCTGCCACGGGTTCTCGCGGTCACGGCCGACCAGGTCCGCGAGGTCGTCTCCGAGGTCATGCGCGTGGACAACCGGGTGGTCCTCACGTTCATGCCGGCGCTCACCGACGAGCAGGAAGTCGCCGCATGACCGGCCGCCCGACACCAGGCGCGCCACGGCCGTGGACCTTTCCCTCCTTCGAGCGACGGACCGTCGCCGGCGGCCGGATGTTGACCGCGCACCTGCCGGGCAAGGCCCTCGCCGTCACGTCGCTGGTCGTCGACGCGGGTGCGGCGCTCGAGCCAACGCCGTTGGCGGGTGTCTCAGAGATCGTGGCGCGGGCGATGTCCGAGGGCGCGGCGGGCCGGGACGCCTACGAGTTCGGCGTCGCAGGTGAGCGCATCGGCGCGACGTGGCGGGCATCCACTGACTGGGACTCGTTGCGGGTCGGCTTCGAGGTGCCCGCCGCCGAGCTCGCCGCAGCGACCGCTCTCCTCGCCGACGCCGCACGGTCGGCAGACTTCTCCGACGACGTCCTCGATCGCGTGGTGGACGAGCGGATCGATGAGATCGGCATCGAGCGAAGCCAGCCCGCCGTCCTCGCGTCGGAGGCGCTCGGTCGTGCTCTGTTCCAGCCGGACAGCCGGTACGCGTGGCCGGACGGCGGCGATCCCGAGACGATCGACGCGCTCCAGCACACCGACATCCGGAGCTACCGGGACACCGGCGTCCGCAAGGAGGCGGCGACCCTGGTCGTGGTCGGCGACCTCGAAGGGGTCGATGTCGACGGGCTCGGACGCGCTGTCTTCGACGGGTGGGACAGCAGCGGTCCCACCGTCGCGGCACCCTCCGTCGCTGCGCGTGGACCAGGACGGCGGGTCGTCATCGTCGACCGTCCGGGCTCGGTCCAGTCGGTCGTGATGATGGGTCACGACGGCCCGGCCCGTGCGATCGACGACTACGTGGCGATGACGACGATGGCGCTGGTGCTCGGCGGCATGTTCTCCTCGCGGCTCAACATGAAGCTCCGGGAGGAGAAGGGCTACGCGTACGGCGCATTCGGCGGCTTCGACACGCGCAAGCACGGCGGCGTCTTCGCGGCGCGAGCGGCGGTGCAGAGCGAGGTGACCGTCCCGGCGGTCGCCGACATGCTCGCCGAGATCGAGCGGGTCCAGCACGACGGCATCACCGCCGAGGAGCTGGAGCAGGCACGGTCGTACCGGGCGGGCGTGTTCCCCGTGAACTTCGCCGGCGTCGGATCCGTCGCGGCGGGCTTGGGCGACGTGATCGTGCACGGCTTCGCCGATGACCACTTCGACGCGTTACGGGCGAAGATCCTCGACGTCACGCTCGACGAGGTGAATGCGACGGCGGCCAGCCGACTGCGCTGCGAGGACCTCGTCACCGTCATCGTCGGCGACGCGTCTGGCTTCGCGAAGGAGATCGAGTCACTCCAACTCGGCCCAGTCGAGATCATCAGCGACGAGCAGTGACCCTGCGCCGGGGGGCTGCGCTACTAGCGACCGTCATCTGCCTGTTCCTTTGCCTGCCAACGGCTGCCGGCGCAGCCGCGACCGCCCCGAATCGGGCGCCCGTCGTGCTGATCGCCGTACCGGGTCTCCAGTGGTCGGACGTCACCGGCATGCCGACTCTGCGCGGGTTCGTCGCCGATGCCGCGGTGGGTGAGCTCAGCGTGAAGACGGCCGGTGGCGTCACCCGATGCTCCGCCGGGATCCTCGCCGTCACCGCGGGCAACCGCACCGCGGACTCGCACGGCAACTGCCCGATCCTGCCTGGCACGTGGCAGACGCTGAGAGACATCAATGCGCACACCAAGTACCGGACGACCGTCGGCCTGCTCGGCACGGCGCTGCGTCACGCCGGGGTGACCCGCATCGGAGTCGGGTACGACGCCGCGCCACTACTCGCTGACGAGAATGGCGCCGTCGACCATGTCATTCCGACGTACTCGCAAGCCATGGCCGACGCTGAGTCCGAACCCAAAGGCGCTGTCGTCGCCGTACTGAACCCGCATCTCTACTACCTGCTCGACCCGGATCCCGCCCAACGCGCCGCTCGGGCCGCTCAGGTTGACGCGGACCTGGCCGGCATGCTCGCCACGACGCCACGTGACGCGACGGTCATCGTCGCCGGCATCAGTGACATCGCTACCGGCCGCGCGCATCTCCACATGGTCGCCATCCGGGGCCCCGGATGGGCGCACACCGAGCTGCGCTCGTCGGCTGCCGGACGGGCTCCGTTCGTGCAGCTGATCGACATCGCTCCGACGATTCTGAGCATCGAGCGCATTGCGGTGCCTCCGGCCGTCGTGGGTCGACCGATGCTGCAGAGCGGGGGCAGCGTTCCACCCATCTCCAAGTACGTCGACGACGACCGGCATGCCTTCGCGCAGCGGACGCTGGGGCAGCGCACGTTCCTCACGCTGGGCATCGCGACGATCGTGCTGATACTCCTCACCCTCGTCCCATGGCGTGGGTCGCGCCTCGCTGCGCGTTGGCTCGCGCGGGTGCTCGCACCGGCGCCGGCCTTGGTGTTCGTGATGAACGGGCTGCCGTGGTGGCGGTGGGGACAGCCGGTCTTCGCGGTCCTCGTGATCGGCGCTTCGCTCGTCGTCGCGATGGTCACCACGCTTGCCGCCCGCCGCGGCCTCGCGGCGGCGGTCGCAGTGCCGCTGTGCGTCGTGTTCGTGGCGTTGGTCCTCGACCAGCTCACGGGGGCGCACCTCCAGTTCTCCGCGCCGATGGGCGACAGCCCGATCGTGGCGGGCCGCTTCTCCGGTGTCGGCAACCTGGACTTCGCCGAGATCGCGACGTCCGCGCTGCTGCTCGCCGGCGTCGTCGGCGGATGGCTGGGTGGCCGGCGTGGCGTCCTGGCGGCCGCCGGAATCGCAGCCGTCGCGGTCGTCGTCGACGGCGCTCCGCCGCTCGGCAACGACCTTGGCGGTGTCTTTGCGCTGGTGCCCGGCGCGATCATCCTCACGGTGCTGGTGATGGGGGCGAGGCTGACCTGGCGACGGGTGGTGCTCGCCTTTGCCGCGACCGCGGTTATCGCGGTGCTGGTCGCCCTGGCGGACTACTCCCGGCCCGCGACGGCCCAGACCCACGTCGGACGGTTCGTCGGGCAGGTGCTCCACGGCGGCGCATGGACCGAGGTGCACCGTAAGGCCAACGCCGCGCTGTCGACCTTCGGTTGGACGGTCGGAACGTTCGTCGCCGTGATCGCTCTCGTCGCGCTCGTGCTGACCTGGCCCCGCGTGCTGCGGGCGGTCGAGGCCGTACCGGGGCTGCGAGCCGGGGCCACTGCCGCCACGGCAACCGCGGTGCTCGGCGTCTGTCTCAACGACTCCGGGATCCCGATCGCGGCGATGGCGGTCATGGTGGGCCTGAGTGCCGTGTACGGCGCGGTTGGCGGTCGGGACTCAGGCGTCGCGGGCGGGCGGCCGCCATTGCCTGCGACGCATGCCCCGCCCGGCTGACCGCGCTGCCCGCAGCCGCTCCTCCCGGAGCTCCGCGGCCTCGCGGTCGTCGACCGGTGTGAGGCTGCCGACCACCTGCGTCAGCAGGTGATCCGCGAGTGCCGGGTTGCGGGCGAGCGCAGGTCCGTGGAGATACGTCGCGACCACGCTGCCTTGCACCGCGCCATCCACCGTGGCGGCGCCGTTGCCGACGCCGGATCGAACGACCCCTAGTGGTCGCGCGGCCGGTCCGAGGACGGTCCGACCGCCGTGGTTCTCGTATCCGGTGAGCACTCCGACGCCTTCTCGCGTCGCGTCGACGAGGAGCTCGCCGACGGCGCGTGGCCCCTCGAGACGATCGGTGCGGCAGTCGATCAGGCCGAGACCGGGGCTGACATCGCCGTGGCCGTCCAACCATGTCTCACCGAGGATCTGGAAGCCGGCGCACACAGCCAGCATCGGCGCGCCGCGATCGGCGGCACGGCGCAACGAGCCGTCCGCGAGCTTGGACACCGCCAACGCCTGAGCGCTGTCTTCGCCACCGCCGAGGACGTAGATGTCGGCTTGCTGAGGCAGCGGTTGGTCGATCTCGACCGGCACGGCTTCGGCGGCTATGCCTCGCCAGCGCAGCCGCTCGGTGAGGACGACGGCGTTGCCGCTGTCGCCGTACGTTCCGAGCACCGCCGGGAAGACCAGCGCGATCCTGACCGGGTCAGCCATCGCGGCCGACGCGTGTCTCAGCACCGCGGACCACTTTGCGGTACGTCTGGAACGCCGTGTAGTTGGCAAGAACCTCGACGGGGCCGAGGCGAGCCGCTGCCGTGAGGGCGGCGGCCGGGTCGTCGATGCGTTCGTGATCGACCCCCGCGTAGCGCAACCGGACCGCGACGTCGCGGGAGCGCTCCCCGGTGGCGACGGCGCGTCGTCCGGCCAGCTGTTCGAAGGGCACATCCCACAACCAGGACGGATCGCGGCCGTCGGCGGCACGCGCGTTGACCGCGACGACCACTTGCTGTCGTTCGGCGGGAACCATCGTCAGCGCCTCGGTCCAGCCTGCCGGGTTCTTCGCGAGCAGCAACCGCACCGCCGAGCCCGCGTAGCTCGTTGACAGGTAGCGCCCTTCAACCGTGCGAATGCTCGTCATCGCGGCCAACGCGTCGGCGGCTGACACTCCCCACAACGATGCTGTCGCGGCAGCGAGGGCGGCGTTGCCGACGTTGACAGCCCCCGGCACGCCGAGGGTGACGTCGTGACCCTGCCCTTGCGGGTCGGTGACGGTCGAACCCTCGGCTCGCCAGCTCGGCACAGGACGGCGTAAGCCGCACGTGCTCGACCAGTCCGTTCCCGAGCGCGACAGCACGCCGCCGCACTCGGGGCACACGGAGGTGTCGTCGTGCCAGCGTTGGCCCGCCGCGACCCAGACGATGTCGGGAGCAGCACTGGCCGCCCAGACGACGAGGGGATCGTCGCAATTGGCGATCACTGTCGGGGCGGCGACGCCGGTCAGCGCGTCGCGCCAGATCCCGGCGAGCCGGCGCACCTCCGCGTAGCGGTCGAGCTGGTCGCGACTCAGGTTGAGCAGCGTGACGGCGCGCGGGTGGACCGCTTCGATCACCTGCGGCACGAACGGCTCGTCGACCTCGAGGACGCCCCGGCGAGGGGCGCGGTCGCGGGCGAGCGCCGCGGTCAGGCCGCTCGGGAGGTTCGCGCCGCCGGCGTTGCTGACGACCGGTCCGAGAGTCTCGAGCGCCGCAACCAGGAATGACCGCGTCGTGGTCTTCCCGTTGGTGCCGGTGACCAGGGCGAGGTCCCGTCCGCCGGCGGCGTGCTCCAGGGCACGTGGGTCGATCGCGAGGGTGATCCGGCCGCCGACCGTCGTGCCATCGCCCTGGCGGGTGATGCGAGAGAGAGCGGCCGCCGCGGAGCCGGCCGCTCGTGCGAGCGCGTATCGGGCGCTCGTCACCCCTTGACGTTGTAGCGGGCGATGTAGACGATCGTCGCGTAGCAGGCGCCGGTGAGCGCCGCAGCGATCGGCCAGACGGTACGCATCACCTTCGGGTGCGCGCTGGCGAGGATCTTCGAGATGAAGTGGCCGACGACCAGCAGCAGCACGCTGAATCCGGCCATGACGAACACGAACTTGTCCTCGGTGGTCACGGCGACAGCCTATCGACGTCGTGACGGCGGTGATGACGCGGCTCGCGCCGCGACACCCGTCCGACTTTGGCGCCGGTCGTCGACAGCGCTCGGGCGGTGTTCACCAGGGGCACGTGGCTGAAGGCTTGCGGCGTGTTGCCGAGCTGGCGCTTCGCAATCGGGTCCCACTCCTCGGAGAGCAGCCCGACGTCGTTCCGTAGATCGAGAACGCGCTCGAAGGTCTCCCTCGCCCGGCGCTGTTCGCCGATCAGATGGAGATCGTCGGCCAGCCAGAGTGTGCAGGCGAGAAAGGCGCCCTCCGCGCCGGCCAGGCCGTCGGCTGCCTGCGTCGTGTCGTAGCGCAACACGAAGCCGTCATGGGTGAGCTCACGTGCAATGGTCTCGACCGTGCCCACCACCCGCCGGTCGGTCGGGGGCAGGAACCCGACCTGCGGGATCAACAAGGTCGCGGCGTCGAGTCCGGGCGATCCGTACGACTGGGTGAAGGTGCCTCGATCGGCGTCATACCCGTTCGCGCACACTTCGGCGTGGATTTCGTCGCGGGCTGCCTTCCAGCGCTCCACCGGTCCGTCCAGGCCGAACCGTTCGACGGCCATGACGGCGCGGTCGAAGCCGACCCAGGCCATCACCTTCGAGTGCACGAACTGCCGCGGGTCGCCGCGCATCTCCCACAGTGACTGGTCCGGCGCGGCCCAGCGCCCTTCGAGCTCGTCGAGGACCACCTTCTGCACGTCCCACGCCGCATCCATCGTGGAGAGTCCGGACACCCGGTCGAGGTGAAGTGCGTCGAGCAGCTCGCCGTACACGTCGAGCTGAAACTGCCCGGACGCCTCGTTACCGATACGCACCGGCGTCGAGCCCTCGTAGCCGCTCAGCCATGGCAGCGTCAACTCGGTGAGTCGGCGTTCGCCGCCGATGCCATACATGATCTGCATGTCCCTCGCGCCGCCGGCGACCGCGCGAAGCAGCCACTCGCGCCATGCCTTGGCTTCCTCGGTGCAACCGGCGTACAACAGCGCTTGGAGGGTCATTGTCGCGTCGCGCAGCCAGCAGAACCGGTAGTCCCAGTTGCGCTCGCCGCCGATGGCTTCGGGTAGAGAGGTGGTCGCTGCCGCCACGATGCCGCCGGTGGGTCGGTAGGTCAGCGCCTTCAGCACCGCGAGCGAGCGGATCACGGCGTCGCGCCATTCGCCGTCGTAGTGGCAGCGGGCCACCCACTCGGTCCACTCCGTCTCGGTGTCGCGGAGGGCCTGCTCGGCGTCCACCGAACGTGGAGCCCGCAGGTGAGAGGCCTGCCACGTCAGCACGAACGGAACGCGCTCGCCGGCTCGGATCGTGAACCGGGCCCGATGCGACGTCCCTTCCGGCTCCAGCCGGATCGGACCCCGCAGGCAGAGCGAGTCGGGTCCGGCGATCATTCGCAGCCAGTCGTCGACCCGGCGCACCCACGGGACGATCCCGCCATAGTCGAACCGGACGCGGATCGTGGTCTCCATCTCCACCTGGCCGGAGACGCCTTCGACGATCCGCACGACATCGGGCGCCTCGCCGCGCGGCGGCATGAAGTCGATCACGCGCACGGTCCCGGCCGTGGTCTCCCACTCGGTCTCGAGGATCATCGTCTCGCCCCGGTATCGGCGACGCGTGCAGTCGCCGGCCCCGGCGGGCGCCAGCTGCCAGGAGCCGTTGTCTTCCGTGCCGAGCAGCGCGGCGAAGCAGGCGCCGGAGTCGAATCGGGGAAAGCAGAGCCAGTCGATCGAGCCCTTGCGGCTGATGAGCGCTGCGGTGTGCATGTCGCCGAGCAGGGCGTAGCTCTCGATTGGCTCCTGACGTGGCCGATCACTCATACCCGTAGGCTTCCACGCACCGGGGCCGGTCGCACTTGGAGGTACGCACGATGGTGGCGCGCCGCCTCGTATCGATCGCTTCTGCCGTCGCCATCGCGGCGGCAGTGTCGGGCTGCAACGCCGCCGCACTGTCGAAGCGCGAGATGGTCGTCCACTTCGATCCGTCGGCCACCACCGAGCAACACCGGGCGGCCCTTGACGCGTGTGCTCACGTGACGACCGCGGCGACGCCTGAGCCATTCAGCACGACCGGGCCGGTCTCGAACCAGATCAACAACGTGCGGTACCGCATCGATCATGCGAACGACCGCGACATCGCTCTGCTCACGACCTGTCTCAGCAAGCAGCCGGGCGTGATCGGCGAAGACATCCCTGACCTTTCGAACTGAGTACGCCGTTCGGCCGCCAACCGAGGCTGAACGGCTAGGCCGCGCCCCGGATCGCGTCGTCGTCGAGGAGCCCTAGGGCGCTGAGCAGCTCTCGCGCCTCATCGACAGTCTCGGAGCTGCGGCAGACCGTCAGCGCCGCGCGTCGTCGCTGCTCCGGCGAGAGCGGGGCGAGGGTGAAGTCGGTGAGCAACGTCTCGCGGCGCGGTTCGCTGCTTCGGGGGGCGTGCGCGGTCCGTGTCGTCATGGTGTGACCTTCGTCTGCCCACCTGAGTCACACCTGAAAACCTCGACCGTCGCATCTGTTGGCCACGACTGATGACACGCAGCTCCGATAAGACGCGCCAGCTCGCGCTCTGGGTGTGTAGCGCCTCCGGCGTGGTTAGCATCCGGATCAACATCACCGGGAAGGTTGTCGGCCTATGACATCGGTGCGCGACGACACGGGCTTGTCGGCCACCACTGAGATCCGGGAAGGCGACTACGGCGAGAAGATCGCCGTCATCGAGCCCGGCGGCGCCGAGTTCATCCCACTCGGGGAACGCCACGGGACGCCGTCACGGCTGTTCTGGACCTGGATGTCGCCGAACTTCGAGTTCGCGACCGTCTTCCTCGGGGTCCTGGCCGTTGCCGCCTTCGGCCTGAGCTTCTGGCAGGCGGTAGCGGCGATCGTGCTCGGCACCGTCCTCGGGTCGGCGAGCCACGGTGTCTTGTCGGCTCGCGGTCCGCAGTACGGCGTACCGCAGATGATCTTGTCCCGGATCTCCTTCGGCTACTGGGGCAACGTGCTCCCAGCCGGCATCAACGCGGTGATCGCAGGAATCGGCTGGTTCGCCGTCAACAGCGTGTCCGGCGCACTTGCCCTCGGCACGCTGATCCACCTCAACAAGTACGGCTGCCTCGTCATCATCGTCCTGGCACAGATCGCGATCGCCCTTTATGGGCACAACCTGGTCCACCGCTTCGAGAAGGTGGCCTTCCCGCTCCTGGTCGTGTCGTTCGGTCTCGGCGCGATCTGGACGTTCAGCAAGGGCCACTACGGCGGCGCGGGGCACCCGATCCCGGGCGGCTTTCTCGTCGCCGTCGCCGCCACCTTCGGCTACGCGGCAGGCTGGAACCCGTATGCGAGCGACTACACCCGCTACATGGCGCCGACGTCCGACAAGAAGGCGACCGGCTGGTGGGCGGCAGTCGGCATCGGGCTGTCCTGCATCTTCCTCGAGATCGTGGGGGCAGCGTCGGCCACTGCGACCGGACTGAGCGGGCTCAACGGTCCGGCCGCATTCGTCTCTCCCTATCCGACGGTCGTCCGCGACCTCGTTCTGTTGTCGATCGCGGTCGGGGCGATTGCCGCCAACGCGATAAACATCTACTCGGGGTCCATGTCGTTCACGGCGGTCGGCTTCAAGATCCCGCTCCACCTGCGTCGCGCGCTGATCGCGGGTGTGTTCGGCGTCGCCGGGTTCGTCGTCGCGGCTGTCGGGCTCAACGACATCAGTAAGTACGAGAACTTCCTGCTGATCATCTCGTACTGGATCGGGCCATGGCTCGCGGTGTTCTTCGTCGATCAGCTGATCAACCGAGGCAACCACGCGGACGTTCTCTACGACCGGCACCACACGAACTGGGCAGGACCGATCGCGATGGCTGTCGGCATGGCAGCTGCCATCGGCCTGTTCGCCGAACAGCCACCTCGCTACACGGCGTACGTTCCGGCGCATCATCCCGGCTGGGGCGACCTCACCTTCGAGGTCGGCTTCGTCGTCGCAGCAGCCTTGTACTTCGTCCTGTGCCGGACCGGGCTCGGGCCGAGGACGAAACGCGCGACGGTCCCTGAATGACGCTCTCCGGCGCCGACCGGCGTTGGCTCGACGTGGCGCTCGCCGAGGCTCGTGCCGGTCTCGACGAGGGCGGCGTGCCGATCGGCGCGGCGTTGGTCGCCGACGGGAACCTGCTCGCGGGTGGACACAACCGCCGGGTGCAGCGGGACAGCGCGATCCACCACGGCGAGACAAACGCGCTCGAGAACGCCGGTCGTCAACCGGCGCGGGTCTATCGACGGTCGACGATGTACACCACGTTGTCACCGTGTGACATGTGCGCCGGCGCGATCCTGCTCTACGGCATCCCGCGGGTGGTGATCGGCGAGAACGCGACATTCATGGGTTCCGAGGCACACCTTCGCAGCCGCGGCGTCGAGGTGGTGGTCGCCGACGACGAGGAGTGCAAGACGCTGATGCGGCAGTTCATCGCTGCCAACCCGGCGCTGTGGAACGAGGACATCGGGGAGGAAGGTTGAGCCGGTGAAGATCACCGTGGTCGACCACCCCGTAGTCGCCGCAAAGCTGAGCACCTTGCGGGACGAATCGACCCCTGCACCGGTGTTTCGGCGGCTGGTCGACGACCTCGTCACGCTTCTCGCCTACGAGGCGACGCGATCCGTGTCGGTCGAGCCGATGCCGATCACCACACCGTTGGCGGTCACGGAAGGGGTGCGGCTCACCATGCCGCCGCCGCTCGTCGTCCCGGTGCTGCGAGCCGGTGTCGGCATGCTTGACGGCATGGTCCGCCTGCTGCCCGCCGCCGAGGTGGGATTCGCCGGCCTGGTCCGCGATGAACGGACAGCCCAGGCCTCCTGGTACGCCGATCGGCTTCCCGAGGATGCCGCCGGCCGTGACGTGTTCGTGCTCGACCCGATGCTCGCGACCGGTGGGACGCTGGTTGCCGTCGTCGAGGTGCTGCTCGCCCGTGGTGCCCGGACCGTCACGTGCGTCTGCCTGCTCGCGGCCCCGGAAGGCGTCGACCGGGTCGAGACGGCCTTCCCCGACGACACGGTTCGCCTCGTGGTCGCCGCAGTCGACGACCGCCTCGACGAGCGCTCCTACATCGTTCCGGGGCTCGGCGACGCCGGCGACCGGCTCTTCGGCAGCGCACCCAGCACGAGCGGCTGAGACGATGGAGTGGTGCGGTACCCGCTGTTCCTCGATCTGACCGGGCGACGTGTCGTCGTCGTCGGCGGCGGGCGGGTCGCTGCCCGCCGCTTGCCCGGCCTGCTCGCGGCCGGGGCGCGGGTGCTGGTGGTCGCGCCGGAGATCGCGCCCGATCTCGCCGCCCAGAGTGCGGACCTGGCCCGGCGCTCGTATGAGCCCCCCGACATCGACGGCGCCTGGTTGGTCTTCGCGTGCACCGACGACGCGGCCGTCAATGCCCGCGTCTCCGCGGACGCTGAGGAACGTGGCATCTGGTGCGTGAGGGCGGACGACGCCAGCAGCTCCGCGGCGTGGCGACCGGCGGCCACAGCGATCGACGACCTCACGGTGGCCGTAAGTGCCGGGGGAGACCCGGGCCAAGCCGCAGAGCTTCGCGA
Organism: Mycobacteriales bacterium; assembly: GCA_035548055.1. Classification (GTDB taxonomy): domain Bacteria; phylum Actinomycetota; class Actinomycetes; order JAFAQI01; family JAFAQI01; genus DASZTV01. The sequence goes on from DASZTL010000061.1 coordinate 28,262, forward strand.
CCTGATCGAGAACGCGCTGCGCAGTGGGACGCTGGCCCCCCGTCGGCGGCGACCCGGGGAGGGTCGCGTGACCCTCGTCGGCGGCGGCCCGGGCGATCCGGATCTGATGACTCTCAAGGGCATGCGAGCGCTACAAGATGCCGACGTGATCGTCACCGACCGGCTCGGTCCGACGGGGTTGCTCGACGGGCTGCACGCCGAGATCGAGATCGTCGACGTCGGCAAGACTCCGGGGGGCCATGCTGCGGAGCAGGCCGACATCAACGCTCTGCTGATCGAGCGAGCCCGAGCCGGTCAGCGAGTGGTCCGCCTCAAGGGTGGTGACCCGTTCGTGCTCGGCCGGGGGAGCGAGGAGGTCGACGCCTGCCTGGCTGGTGGCGTGGAGGTGGCGGTCGTTCCCGGGCTTACCAGCGCGACCGCGGCGGCGACCCTCGCCGGTATCGCCCTCACCGAGCGCGGCGTCACGCAGCAGTTCGTCGTGGCGAGCGGCCATGTTCCGCCGGGCGACACGCGCTCGACCGTCGACTGGGCGTCGGTCGCGGCGGCCGACGCCACCCTGGTCCTCCTCATGGCGGTGGCGAACCTCGGCGCGATCGCGAACACACTCGTCGCGGGCGGTCGCGATCCGAAGACCGGTGCCGCAATCATCGAGAACGCATCGCTTCCCGCGCAGCGTGTAATCCGATGCAGGCTCGGGGAGCTTGCCGACGTCGCGCAGCGGCACGGCGTCGTACCACCGGCGGTCGTGATCGTCGGCGACGTCGTGCGCGTGGAGTAGCCGGACGAAGGGCGCTAGCGGTACGAATCGGACCCCGGGCGATGCCGAACGGCCACGGGGGCAGCCGCCCGGCATCGCGTCCGAGAGCGTCGAGCGCCGGATCCCCCCGCAGATCGCGTGTCCGCTAGGCGCTGTTCACTAGCCTGCCAGGTTCGAAGGTGCGACGTCCATAGATAGCGTCGTCGTTGTTGATCTTCGTTGTGTCGAGAAGGGACGAAGTCGTGGCAGATCAGACATACGGCATCAGCGAGATCGTCGGGACGAGTCCCGACAGCCTCGACCAGGCGATTCGCAACGGCGTTGCCAAGGCCGCGCAGACGGTCCGCAACCTCGACTGGTTCGAGGTGAGCAGCATCCGCGGCCAACTCGGTGAAGGTCAGGTCGCGCACTTCCAGGTGCAGATGAAGGTCGGCTTCCGCATCGAGTAGCGGTTGTCGGTCAGGACGCCTGGCTGACGGTGCTCATGTTGAAGTCGGCGACCCGCAACGCGGGCATGCGGGTCCGGGTGAAGTAGTCGCCGAACTCGCGGGCAAGTGTCTCCTCGGTGCGTCCGGCTTCGACGATGCGCTTGAGCATCCCGACCGGACTCTCGTTGAACCGGAAGTTGTTCACGGCGCCCACGACCTCGCCACCCTCGACGAGGAAGACCCCGTCGCGGGTCAGTCCGGTGAGCAGCAGGGTTTGCGGGTCGACCTCGCGGATGTACCAGAGGCAGGTCAGCAGCAGGCCACGCTCCGTCGTGGCAATCATGTCCGTCACACCACCGTCGGCGCCCGGCACGGTCATCTCGAGGTTGTCCACCCACGGCGTGAACGGCAGCCCGGTGAGCTTCGCGGAGTAGCGGGTCTGGATCAGCGAGGCCAGCTCGCCATCCCGGATCCACTCGGTCGGCGAGATCGGTGAACCGTTGTCGAACACCGACGACATCCGGCTCGACGCACCTGCGACCACAAAAGGCAGGCACTCCTGGCCCGGCATCGAGGGATCGCTGCGAAGTGAGAGCGGTACGTCGGCGAGGTGCTCGCCGACGCGGGTTCCGCCACCCGCGCGCGAGTAGACGGACTGACCCTCGTGGGCGTCGAGTGCGCCGGCACTCCAGTACGCGTTGATCATCATGTCGGCGACCGCTGAGGGCGGCAGGATCGTCTGGTAGCGGCCGGCGTCGAGCGAGACTCTCCGCTCGCCCCAGGCAAGGCGTCGGGCGACGTCGGACTCGATCGCGGCGAGGTCGAGCGCCGCGATGTCGGCGCTTCCCTTGCCGCTCCATGCCGAGCGCGACCCGTCCGAAGTGCGACCGGTCAGCTCGAGGCGCACTGCGGGCTGCGCGAAGCGCAGACGTGCGCCGGTCGACGTCCCCACGTAGACCGTGTCGATGGAATGTTCGGCGTACCCGTACCGGCCCTGGTTCGCCGCCCTCGCGGTCTGGAAGATCTCACCCAGCCACGACGCGATCCCGCCGAGTGCTGCCACCGGAGCCTCGACTGCGGCGTCGTCCCAGTCGGCGGACGTCCTGCCGTCTGGAAGCGGGGCGGCATCATCGGCGGCGGCGGACGTGCGGGCGGCGGCTTCGGCCTCGCGGACGAGCGCGTCGACCTCGTCGTGAGACGTGAGGTTGCGACTGACGGATGCTGCCTTGGTGCCGTCGGCGTCGTTCACCGTGGCGACGACCGTGACCTCGAGGGTCTGCGTCACACCGTTGGTGGTCAGTGTGTTGTTCGCCCAGCGCAGGTTCGTCGTCGCGGCGTGAGTGGCAATCGCGATGCAGCCATCGGCCTTGCTCGCGGTGAGAGCGCGGTCGACCGCCTCCTGCGGCCGGATGGTGGTCACCCGGCCTCCCTTGTGGCGTTGAGGATGTTGACCCTCGTGAACAACGCTGATGGGCAGCCGTGGCTGACGGCGGCGACCTGCCCGGGCTGGCCCTTGCCGCAGTTGAACGCGCCACCCAGCACGTAGGTCTGCGGTCCGCCGACCGCCGCCATCGAGTTCCAGAAGTCGGTGGTCATCGACTGGTACGCCGCGTCTCGCACCTGGCCCGCGATCTTGCCGCTCTTGATCCGGTAGAACCGCTGACCGGTGAACTGGAAGTTGTAGCGCTGCATGTCGATCGACCACGACTTGTCACCGACGACGTACAGCCCATCTTCGACGGCCCCGATCAGCTCGTCCGTGGACGGCCCGTTTTCCGCAGGTTGCAGTGACACGTTCGCCATGCGTTGAATCGGGACATGTAGCGGCGAGTCGGCGAACGCGCAGCCGTTCGACCTCGCGATCCCCGACAGTGCCGCCGTACGGCGATCGAGCTGGTAGCCGACAAGCGTCCCGTCCTTGACGAGATCCCAGGTCTGCGCCGCCACGCCTTCATCGTCGAACCCGACCGTTGCCAGGCCGTGTTCGGCCTGTCGATCGCCGGTGACGTGCATCAGATCGCTGCCGTAGCGCAGCGTGTTCAGCTTGTCCGGCGTGGCGAACGAGGTGCCCGCATAGTTGGCCTCGTAGCCCAGCGCGCGGTCGAGTTCCGTCGCATGCCCGATCGACTCGTGGATGGTCAGCCAGAGATTCGAAGGATCGACGACGAGGTCGTATCGACCAGGCTCCACTGAGGGCGCCTGCGCCTTCTCGGCGAGCCACCCGGGCAGCTGCGCGAGCTCGTGATCCCAGGCGTAGCCGCCGGTCATGAACTCCCATCCGCGCCCGACCGGCGGGGCGATGGTGCGCATCGACTCGAAGCGACCGGTGGCCTCGTCCACCCAAAGCGCAGTCAGCTGACAGTGCAGTCGCACCCGCTGCTGCATGGTCACGGTGCCGGCGAGGTCGGCGAAGAACTTGTTCTCCCTCACCTGCTTGAGGCTGGCGTCGGCGTGCTTGACGATCTCAGCCGCCATGAGCCGGCTCGACCAGTCGGCGAGCAGCGCGATGCGGTCCGCCTCGGCGATCGTGAACGGGTCCACGTCGTACGCCGAGAGCCAGGTCTGCTCGCCGTGTGCCGGTTCGGGCGCGAGCTCGATGCGCTCACCCGTCACCGGCTTCGACACCTTGGCGACCTCGACGGCTCGGTCGACGAGGGCACGCGCCGCCTCAGGGTCGATGACAGCCCCGCCGGCGAATCCCCAGGTGCCGTCGTGAACCACGCGAACCGCGAGCCCGCGCTCGTCGTTGTCGTGACTGGTTTCGAGCCGCGCGTCGTGCAGCGCGAGGTCCGCAGTGCGGATCCGCTCGACCCTCACGTCGGCGTGCTCGACGTTGAGCTCACGCGCTCGGTCGAGGACGGCGTCGGCAATCGCGTTGAGGGGGAGTGCGGTGAACTCGGGGTCGATCGAATGGGGCATGTGTTGCTGCGTTCCCTCTCTCGGTCGCTGTCACCGGGCGCGCGGGACCTACTTCGTGGGATCGAGGACGAGCTTGCCCGTGGAACGGCGTGACCGAAGGTCCTCGTGCGCCTGCTTGGCTTCGGCCAGCGGATAGGTCGCGCCGACGATCGGCTTCAGCCGTCGCTCGGCGACCAGGTCCAGCATCTCTGCCATCGGCTCGTGGATCATCCCCGGCCGACCGATGCAGTTCGTGAGCCAGAATCCGATGACTGACCGGCTCCCGATCATCAGCGAGTTCGGCTCGACCGGCTTCGGCGCAACCCGTGAGGCCATCCCGAACGTCGCGATCCGCCCGAACGGCGCCAGCGCGGCAAGGCTGGCATCGAAGGCGTTGCCGCCCGACATCTCGAGCACGATGTCGACGCGTTCTCCGCCGTTCGCGTCGCGCAGCACCCGGGCGAGGTCGTCAGCGGCGCCGTCGACGGTCGCGTCCGCACCGAGCTGCTCGGCGAGCTCCCGCTTCTCCGGAGTGGAGGCGACTCCGATGACCCGCCCCGCGCCCCACAGCTTCGCGAGCTGGATCGCGAGTGTGCCGACACCGCCCGCCGCCGCGTGTACGACGACGGATTCGCCGTTGGTCATCCGCGTCGAGGTGCGCAGCAGGTGCCATGCGGTGAGGCCCTGCACCATCAAGGCGAGCGCCTCGCCATCGGTGACCGCTGTGGGTAGGGCGAAGCTGAGTGCGGCCGGCGCGAGCGCGTACTCGGCGTACCCGCCGGCTCCAACGATCGAGGCGACTCGGCGGCCGTCGCCCAGGGTGCCGACCGCCTCGCTGCCGGGGATGAGCGGCAGCTGCGTCGTCGACAGGTAGGAGTTCTCGGTCTGGTGGGTGTCGGCGTAGTTCACGCCGGCCCCCGACACCTTGATGACGTCGAAGCCGTCAGCGGCCGTCGGCTCCGGCAGGTCGACGAGCTGCAGAACCTCGGGACCGCCGAACTCACTGATCTGAATCGCGCGCACGTCCGAACCCTAGACGTATGGGTTCGCGACGGGTCCGGCTAGGAAGGGTCGGCCGGATCCTCGAAGGACGCGCTGAGCTGCGAAAGCTCGTGCAGGGGGTCAGGTCCGGCGTCGGGGAGCTGGAACGGCTTGGGCGGCGGCTTGAGGTCCGCGCGCGGGCAGTTCTCGAGGGTCAGGCCACCGAAGGCGAGCGCCTCGTTCGTCAGAGACTCGACGGTGACGCCTCGCTCGGTGCCCACCCGAGTCACGGAGACCCGGTAGATGGTGATCTCGTAGCGGGTCGGGGTGCCGTAGGCGATCTGGATGCTGCCGAGCAGCTCGGCGCTGCCCTGGGTGCGTTCGGGGCCGTCCCACGGCTTGTCGAAGCGGCGCCAGGTAGCGGGATCGGCCCACCACTCGCCGTCGAGACGTACGTCGCGCATGGCCATCTCGATGAGGATGTTGCGGGCAGCGTCTTCCGGCACGATCGCCGATGGGCGCAACACCTCGGTGATCGCGCCGTCGCCGAACGCCTCACTGACGAGGAGCTCGAGCTTGTCCACGACTCCTACTTTCGAGCACTCAGGGAACCGAGTGGCTCACTCCCACCCCGCTCGGCCACCTGAGCCGAGTCCGTTGCTACTCCATAAGCGTGACATGCCGTTGCCAATATGTCTCGACCCCTCGGTAACTCTTTCCGTGCGTGTCGGCCTGGTTAGGCTCGATTCATGGCGTATGCGGACACCGAATCCCGGGTTGACGAACGCCCGGACGTCCAACCGACGCATCACGGCGACCACGAGCGATTCGCGCACTACGCCGACCGGGACAAGATCACCGAGGCGATGGTGACGGGGACGCCCGTCGTGGCGTTGTGCGGGAAGGTCTGGGTGCCCAGTCGCGATCCGAAGAAGTTTCCGGTCTGCCCCGAGTGCCAGCGGCTCTACGAGCTCGGGCCCGAAGGACGGATGCGGGAGTGGCAGGAGCGCGGCAGCGAGTCCTGACATCCGGGCCGAGAGCGGGGATACTTGGAGCATGGCTGAACTGCGGATCCCGTTGCCCCCGAAGTTCGACTCCCTCGAGGACGAGCGCCAGCATCGCAAACAGCGGCTTGCCGCCGGCTTCCGGTTGTTCTCGAAGTTCGGGTTCGAGGAGGGCGTCGCGGGCCACATCACCGCGCGTGACCCGATCGAGCCGAACACCTTCTGGGTGAATCCGTTCGCGGTGCCCTTCGCGCACGTGTCGGTGAGCAGCCTGATCCGGGTCAACGACACCGGACAGGTCGTGGAGGGCGACTACGCCGTCAACGAGGCCGCATTCTGCATCCACTCCCGCGTTCATGAGGCGCGGCCCGACGTGGTGGCCGCCGCGCACAGCCACTCGACGTACGGTCGAGCGCTCTCAGCCTTGGGCGAGCTGCTCGAGCCGATCACGCAGGACGTGTGCGCGTTCTACGACGACCACTCGCTGTTCGACGACTACACCGGCGTGGTCACGGATCTCGAGGAGGGCAAGCGGATCGCGCGCGCCCTCGGCGAGAACAAGGCAGTCATCCTTCGCAACCACGGCCTCCTCACCGCTGGAACGACGGTCGACTCGGCCGTGTGGTGGTTCATCACGATGGAGCGCTCCTGCCAGGTGCAGCTGCTCGCGAAGGCCGCCGGGAAGGTCGTGCACATCGACCTCGACCAGGCCAAGAAGACGCACGAGACGGTCGGCTCGGAGCTGGCCGGATGGTTCTCCTTCCAGCCGCTCTACGAGAAGATCGTGCGCGAGCAGCCCGACCTCCTCGACTGACGAAAGTTGTCCGGCTCTGCGCCGGCTATAGCCGGCTGAGCCTCGGACAAGTCTTGCGATGGGAACCGTTTACGAGGTCGACGACCCTGACGATCCGCGGCTTGCCGACTACCGGTCGCTGACCGACGTCGCGCTGCGGTCGTCGATCGAGGCGCCGCACGGTCTGTTCATCGCCGAGGGCGCACTGGTCATCGAACGGGCACGGGCGGCTGGGTACTCACTGCGCTCCGCGTTGATGACGCCGGAGTGGCTGGAGCGTACGGCGCCGGTCCTGTCGAACTCTGATGCGCCGGTGTATCTCGGCTCCGATGCGACGCTGCGCGCTCTCACCGGCTTCCACGTCCATCGCGGCGCACTCGCCTCGGTCCAGCGCCAACCGCTTCGCACGCTGGGCGACGTCATCCGGTCGGCGCGTCGACTCGCCGTCATCGAGGACATGGTCAATCACACCAACCTCGGAGCGATCTTCCGGACGGCTGCGGCGCTGGGAGTCGACGGCGTGGTGATCTCACCCCGAGCCGCGGATCCGCTCTACCGGCGTTCGGTCCGGGTCTCGATGGGTGCGGTGTTCACGGTCCCGTACGCGCGCGCCGAGACCTGGCCCGACGCCATAGACGAGGTCAAGGCTGCCGGCTTTCGGACGCTGGCGCTGACGCCGAGAGACGGCGCGCTCGACCTGGGAGAGGTCGCTGTCGACATCGATGACCGGCTCGCGATCGTCGTCGGGACGGAGGGCGAAGGTCTGTCCGACGAAGTCGCGGAACGTTGCGAGGTCGCCGTACGGATCCCGATGTCGGCGGGCATCGACTCGCTCAACGTGGCGACGGCGGCCGGGATCGCCTTCTGGGAGCTCCGGCGCTGACTACCACCTGGTCGGTCGGGAATGCTTGACGGATGACCCAAACCGCAGCACCCGTCCTCGCTTCAGGCAGTTTCATGATCGGCGGCGATCTCGCGGTGCATCGGCTGGGCTTCGGCGCGATGCAGATCACCGGAAAGGGCATCTGGGGCGAACCGGCCGACCGCGACGAGTGCATCCGGGTGCTGCGTCGCGCCGTCGACCTCGGTGTCGACCTGATCGACACTGCGGACTCCTACGGCCCGTATGTCTCGGAGGACCTGATCCGCGAAGCGCTGCACCCCTACCCGGACGGGCTCGTCATCGCGACGAAGGGCGGGCTGACCCGACCGGGACCCGGCATCTGGCACGCCGTCGGACGGCCGCTCTACCTGCGGCAATGCGTGGAGATGTCGTTGCGGCGCCTGAAGCTCGAGCGCATCGACCTCTACCAGCTGCACCGCGTGGACGCGCAGACGCCGATGGAGGACTCGCTGGGGGAGCTCGGCCGGCTGCAGCAGGAGGGGAAGATCCGCCACATCGGCGTCTCCGAGGTCGACGTCGACACCATCGCGGCGATGCGCCAGATCGTCGATGTCGTGTCCGTGCAGAACCTGTACAACCTCACCGACCGCACCCACGAGCCGGTGCTCGACTACTGCGAGCGGGAGGGCATCGGCTTCATCCCCTGGTTCCCGCTCGCGACCGGTGAGCTGGCGGCCGACGGCGGACCGCTTGCGGGCGTTGCAGGTCGTCACTCGGCCACTGCGTCGCAGCTGGCTCTCGCCTGGCTGCTGCGCCGCTCTGCCGTGATGCTCCCGATTCCCGGTACGTCATCGGTGGCGCATCTCGAGGAGAACTGCGCGGCGGCCGAGGTGGAGCTGACCGACGAGGAGTACGCGACGCTTTCGGCGCTGTAGCACGCCCGCGTGGCGCCACTGGATGTCACGCTTCCCCGTCCTGGGTAGAGTCCCCGCTCGTGCCGGTGCTTCCCGATCGCGTCGACCGAGACGCGCCGGAGTTCGCGGCTCGCCGCGAGGCACTGCTGGACCTGCTCGCCGAGCACGACCGGCAGCTGGCGCTGGCGAATGCGGGTGGCGGCGAGCGTGCGGTCGCGCGTCACCGTCAGCGCGGAAAGCTGTTGCCGCGGGAGCGGGTGGAGCTGCTGCTCGATCCGGACTCGCCCTTTCTCGAGCTCTCGCCGCTGTGCGCCTGGGGCACGAGCTACACCGTCGGCGGCAGCGTCGTCACCGGGATCGGTGTGGTCGAGGGCACCGAAGTGCTCATTCAGGCCCACGACCCGACGGTCCGGGGCGGCGCGATCAACCCTTTCGGCGCGAAGAAGCAAGGACGCGCCTCGCAGATCGCTCACGAGAACCGGCTGCCGGTCGTCAACCTCGTCGAGTCAGGCGGCGCGGACCTGCCGACCCAGAGTGAGATCTTCATCCCGGGCGGGTCCGGGTTCCGGGACTTGACGCAGAAGTCGGCGGCGGGGATCCCCACCATCTCGCTGGTCTTCGGCAACTCGACAGCAGGCGGGGCCTACGTCCCCGGCATGTCCGACTACATCGTCATGGTCGAAGGGCGGGCGAAGGTCTTCCTGGGCGGACCGCCGCTGGTGAAGATGGCGACCGGCGAGGTCTCCGATGACGAGGAGCTCGGCGGTGCCGAGATGCATGCACGGACGAGCGGCCTCGCGGACTACCTCGCGGTCGACGAGCACGACGCGATCCGCATCGGCCGGCAGATCGTGCGCCGACTGAACCGGCGCAAGCTCGGCCGGGTACCGATGGCGTCGTACTCCGAGCCGCTCTACGACATCGACGATCTGCTGGGCATCGTGCCGACCGACCTGCGTGAGCCGTTCGACCCGCGCGACGTACTCGCCCGGATCCTCGACGGCAGCGAGTTCGACGAGTTCAAGCCGCTGTACGGCTCGTCGCTGGTCACCGGGTTCGGGCAGCTTCACGGCTATCCCATTGGCGTCCTCGCCAATGCGCGCGGCGTGCTCTTCAACGAGGAGAGCGAAAAGGCGGCGCAGTTCATCCAGCTCGCCAACCAGAGCGACACGCCACTGCTGTTCTTGCAGAACACGACCGGCTACATGGTCGGCAAGGAGTACGAGCAGCGGGGCATCATCAAGGCCGGCGCGCAGATGATCAACGCAGTCTCCAACAGCGACGTCCCGCACTTCACGATCAACATGGGTGCGTCGTACGGCGCCGGCAACTACGGCATGTGCGGACGCGCATACAACCCACGGGTGCTCTTCACCTGGCCCAACGCGAAATCCGCGGTCATGGGTCCGGCACAGCTCGCCGGCGTGCTGTCGATCGTTGCGCGCGCTTCTGCGGAGGCGAAGGGTCAGCCGTACGACGAGGCCGCCGACGCTGCGATGCGGGAGATGGTCGAGAACCAGATCGAGGCGGAGAGCAAGGCGTTGTTCCTCACGGCGCGCGTCTATGACGACGGGATCATCGATCCGCGCGACACCCGGACCGTGCTCGGGATGTCACTGTCGGTGGCGCACAACAACGAGGTAAAGGGACGCCGCGGCTTCGGCGTCTTCAGGATGTGAGCGCCGTGCCGTCCATTCGCCGGATCCTTGTCGCAAACCGCGGTGAGATCGCGCGCCGCGTCTTCCGGACCGCACGGGAGATGGGCATCGGCACGGTCGCCGTCTACAGCGACGCCGACGCCCACATGCCGTTCGTGCGTGACGCCGACCAGTCCGTACGGCTGCCCGGCAACACCCCGGCGGAGACCTACCTCCGTGGCGACCTGGTCATCGCCGCGGCGAAGGCGGCGGGGGCTGACGCGATCCACCCTGGCTACGGCTTCCTCTCCGAGAACGCGTCGTTCGCGCGAGCCGTCGTCGCGGCCGGGCTGAGCTGGATCGGGCCGCCGGCCGACGCGATCGAGGCGATGGGATCGAAGCTCGGCGCGAAGCGCATGATGCGTGACGCCGGCGTGCCCACCTTGCCATGGGCGGAGTCGGCCGACGGCGCGGCGGACGTCGGCTTCCCGCTGTTGGTGAAGGCGTCGGCAGGCGGCGGCGGTCGCGGCATGCGGATCGTCCGCGAGCCGGGGGAGCTCACCGAGGCGATCGACGCCGCCAGTCGTGAGGCGGCCGGCGCGTTCGGCGACGCGACAGTGTTCTGCGAGCGCTATCTCGAATCGCCGCGCCACATAGAGGTCCAGGTCTTCGCGGACACGCATGGCAATGTCGTCTCGCTGTTCGAGCGCGAGTGCTCGATCCAACGACGGCACCAGAAGATCGTGGAAGAGGCACCGTCGCCCGCAGTCGACGAGGCTCTCCGCACGCAGCTTGGCGAGGCGGCCGTTGCGGCTGCCCGGGCTGTCGGCTACGTCGGAGCCGGCACTGTCGAGTTCGTCATGGCGCCCGACTCGTCGTACGCGTTCCTCGAGATGAACACCCGCCTGCAGGTCGAGCACCCGGTGACCGAATGCATCACCGGTCTCGACCTGGTGCGGCTGCAGATCCTCGTCGCGTCCGGTGAGCCGCTGCCCCCCGAAGCGCTCGTCCCGACCATCGACGGCCACGCGATCGAGGTCCGGCTCTACGCCGAGGACGCGGTCAACGGGTTCCTGCCCGTGACCGGGACCCTGCGCGCCTTCGACATCGCCCCCGGGGTTCGTTGCGACGCCGGCGTCGAGGCGGGGAGCTCGGTCTCGCCGTACTACGACGCGATGATCGCCAAGGTCATCGCCCACGCGCCGAGTCGTGGCGAAGCGGCCGCTCGCCTTGCGTCAGCGCTGAGTGCTTCGCGCATCCACGGCGTGACAACCAATCGTGACCTGCTCGTCCGCCTCCTTGCCGAGGCCGACTTCCTTTCCGGAGCCACCGACACCGGCTACCTCGATCGCCACGACCCAGCGGAACTGGGCGCGACGTTGGTCGACGACACGGGTCGCCGTCACCACGCCGCGGTCGCCGCGCTCGCGATCCAGGCGTCGAACCGCGCCGCGGCGCGAGCGTGGTCGAGCATCCCGAGCGGATGGCGCAACAACCCGTCACAACGACAGCAAGTCGTGCTTGCCGACGGCGAGCTCGAGTTCAAGGTGACGTACGTCGTCGGGCGCGGAGGCGCTGTCGAGGTGGCAGTCGATGACGAGGCGGTCGAGGTCGACATCCATTCCGTCAGGGCCGAGCTCGTCGATGCCACGGTCGACGGAGTTCGGCGTCGCTATGCGGTGGCGGTCGGCGCGAGTGGCGCCACAGTCGACGTCGACTCACCGCTCGGGGCATCGTCGTTCGGCGTCGTTCCTCGCTTCGAGGATCCGTCCCATCACGTGGCGGCCGGGTCGCTCGTCGCGCCGATGCCGGGATCAGTCGTCCGCGTTCTCGTCCAGTCCGGCGCATCGGTCACGAAGGGCGACCCGCTGATCGTCCTCGAGGCGATGAAGATGGAGCACACGGTGGCCAGCCCGGCCGACGGAACCGTCAGCGAGGTGCGGGTGCAGGCCGGCCAGCAGGTAGACGCCGGCTCGGTGCTGGTGGTCGTCGACTCAGACGGAACCGACACGTAGCGCGAAACGTCTCACCTGCAGTCAAGGTGGGGAGGCGTCATGCGACTCGGTCACAAGGCCCGGATCGGGCTGATCGGGACATGTGCGGTGCTGGTCGCGCTCATCGCTACTGCGTTCGCGGTGGGCGGATCACAGCCGAACAACGACGCGGGCGGGTCCGCGTCGGTAGGTGTTGCCGCGCGACCAGCAGACAGCTTCGCGCTCCGGCACACGTCCAACAGCGGCGGCAGCGTCGCGCCGGAGCCAGTGGTCGCGCCCGGACTCGCCGCGCCGACCACTGACCAGGCCGCAGCGTCGGAGGACGCTGTCGCCGGCGTCACGCCGTCGGGCAGAACTGCCGCTTCGGCGGGTGCCAGCTCGGCTGGTGGTGGCGCCGACCTCGGTGCGAGCCGGATCGTGAAGACCGGCAACCTCACCATCCGGGTCCCGAAGCTCAGCGTGCAGGACACCGCGCGAGCACTGACCGGTCTCGCGACGGCGCAGGGTGGGTACGTCTCCGGCAGCAACGCGAGCCTTGAGACCGCAAGCCCATATGCCGAGGTCGTCCTTCGAATTCCCGTCGCACACTTCCAGGACGCGATCACGGCGGCCGAGAAGCTGGGCCAGAAGGTCGTGTCACTGACGACGTCGGCGGATGACGTCACCGGGAAGTACGTCGACCTCTCGGCCAAGAAGCACGCGCTCGAGCGGACCCGCTCGACGTACCTGACGATTCTGTCGCGGGCACGGACGATCGGGGCGACGTTGGCCGTGCAGCAGCGCATCGACGGCGTTCAGCAGCAGATCGACCAGTTGCATGGTCAACTCAAGCTGCTCGGCAGCCAGTCGTCGTACTCGACCTTGACCGTCGATGTCGTGTCGGACACGCGGGCCTTCGCCGCGGTACATCAACGCGACGGCATCGACAAGGCGTGGCACGACTCATGGAGCCGGTTCGATCGGGGGGTCAACGCCATCGTGGGAGCGATCGGGCCGGTCGTCTTCGCGGTCCTGTTGCTCGGATTGGTGGGCCTGATCGGCCTCGGCGGGTACCGCGGCTTCCGCCGGATCAACCAGCGCCCTCACGCGACGTCCTAGGCGAGGCAGGAAACCCACCGGCTGAACCGTATTCTGCTGAGGTGCAAAGGGACCTCTACACAGAAGACCATGACGCCTTTCGCGACACCGCCCGCGGGTTCGTCGAGCGCTACATCTCGCCGCACCACGACGAGTGGGAGAAGGACGGCGTCGTCGATCGTGGCGTCTGGGTGGAGGCCGGCAAGCACGGCTTGCTCGGCTTCGAGATCGAGGAGCAGTACGGCGGCGGGGGAGTCCACGACTTCCGCTACAACGCCGTCCTCTCCGAGGAGCTGATCCGGGCCGGCGCGAGCGGCGTCGGCTTCGGGCTGCACAACGACGTGTCCGCGCCGTACTTCGACCGGCTCGCCACGCCGGAGCAGAAGGAACGCTGGCTGCCGAAGTTCTGCAGCGGTGAGCTGATCTCCGCGATCGCGATGACCGAGCCGGCGGCCGGCTCTGACCTGCAGGGCATCAAGACGACCGCGGTGCGCGACGGTGACGACTGGATCCTCAACGGCCAGAAGACGTTCATCACCAACGGGATCAACTCCGACCTCGTGATCGTCGTCGCGAAGACCGATCCGGAGGCGAAGGCCTCTGCCGGCACCTCGCTGCTGATCGTCGAGCGCGACATGCCGGGGTTCGAGCGAGGCCGCAACCTCAACAAGGTCGGTATGAAGGCGCAGGACACTGCCGAGCTCTTCTTCACCAACGTGCGGGTGCCGGGCAACAACCTGCTCGGCGGGGAGAACCGCGGCTTCATCCACCTGATGGAGAACTTGCCGCAGGAGCGGCTCTCCATCGCAGTTGGTGCGGTTGCGTCGGCCGAGCAGGTGCTTGCGACGACGATCGAGTACTGCAAGACGCGGACCGCGTTCGGCAAGCCGATCGGATCGTTCCAGAACTCGCGGTTCGTGCTTGCCGAGCTCGCTACCGAGGTCGAGATCGCGCGCCACTACCTGAACAAGTCGATCCTCGAGCACAACGCGGGCCGGTTCTCCGCGGTCGATGCGGCGATGGCGAAGTGGTGGACCACGGAGCTGCAGAAGAAGGTCATCGACTCCTGCTTGCAGCTGCACGGCGGTTACGGCTACATGCTCGAGTACCCGGTCGCGAAGGCGTTCATCGACAGTCGGGTACAGACGATCTATGGCGGCACCACGGAGATCATGAAGGAGATCGTCGGCCGCTCCCTCGGCGTCTAACCCACCGTGATCTTGACGAAGAAGGCGTCCAAGAGGCGTCCAGCGGGCCTTGTCGTCAAGATCGCCGCGCTCTTGCTGGCGATCGCTCCGGCCGTCGCCGCCGCGACGCCAGCTCGTACGCCGGTCGGCGGGACGCTCGTCGACCTTTGCTACGACTCGCTTGGCCAGCCGCTGAACTCGCCGCAGTACGCGACTTGTCGCGGGTTCCAGGCCGCTGTCGACTCGGTGGCCTCGCTGTGCCGGATGCCGATGCGGTCGTTGCCGAACCAGGCGTTGATCGCTGACTGCGGGCTGGTCGACGGCCGGTCGATCAGCGAGCAGCAGATCGCGGCGTACCGCAAGACCTGGGTGTCGAAGGCAATCGTTGCGCAGCAGGAGCTCGCCCGATCCTCGCCGCTGTATGAGGCGCAGATCGCGGGCACCCACAACTCGTTCAACGCCTCGTCGTACCTGGTCCCGCTGGACGGGAAGCCGATCGAGTACTTTCCGTCGCTGACCAACCAGGATCCGAACCAGGTCTACTCCATCACCGACCAGCTGCGGATGGGGATCCGTGGGCTGGAGATCGACCTCCACTGGGTGCCGAGCATCTACGGCAGCGTCGCTACGGGCGGCTACTGGGTGGACGTCTGTCATGGGCAGTCGACCGCGATCCCGGATACCGGGCAGTCGATCCATGTCGGCTGCACCACCGACAGGTCGCTGCAGAACACGCTCGCCGAGATCCGCGCCTGGCTGAAGGCGCACCCGCACCAGTTCCTGCTCCTCTACCTGGAGAACCAGCTCGACGACAACGTGCAAGGTCACAACCTCGCCGCATCACTCATCAAGCAGGCGTTCGGGCACCTCGTGTACCGCCCACCGGGCTCGCTCAAGGCGGGCGACTGTGCGCAGATGCCATACGGCAAGAGCGAAGCCGCCATGGCGCGAGGCGGACACCGGGTGTTGCTCGTCGGCAACTGCGGGCCTGGCAACGCGTGGAACCACTGGGTGTTCACCCGCGGCGACAAGTGGAACGAGGGCGGCAACCCCACGACGTACGGCGCGAAGGACTGCGCGGCCGATACCAAAGCGCGCGAGTCGCACTCGGTGTTCAGGCGTTGGTATGAGGAGAGCCCGTTCCTCGAGGCCGTGATGGGGGCGACCCAGACGCTGACCCCGCACGCGCTCCGGCAGATGGTCCGGTGCGGGGTCAACCTCACCGGTATCGACCAGCTGATGCCCTCCGACGGCCGGCTCAAGGCGTTCATCTGGAGCTGGGCGCCGGGGCAGCCGGGGGTTCGGCGTGGTTGCGCCTATCAGGGCACGGACGGACGCTTCCACGCAGGTAGCTGTCAGGCGAAGCGACATGCAGCCTGTGTCGGCCCGCACGACAAGTGGCACGTGACTGACAAGGTCGGCGTGCAGCGACGCGGTCAGCAGATGTGCAGTCAACAGTTCCCGGGGAGCCGGTTCGGCGTACCGCCTAATGGCCTGCGCAATGCCGAGGTGCACCGCGCCCGCCCCGCCAGACGCTCGACAGTCTGGTTGAACTACGCCGTGGTGCACGGCCGGTGGCGCGTGGATAGGGTCCCCGGGTGAGCAACCGTTACGGCATCACCTTTCCCTTCGACGGTCTGTCCCTTCTCGAGCAGCGACCTGTCGTCGAGTCACTGGCCGATCTCGGCTACACGGATCTGTGGTCGGCAGAATCGAACGGGTACGACGGCTTCACGCCGCTGACCCTCGCGAGCGTCTGGGCTCCGACCCTGCGCCTCGGTGTCGCGATCATCCCCGTCTACACCCGTGGCCCGGCCACTCTCGCGATGTGCGCCGGCAGCCTGGCTGCGGCCGCTCCGGGTCGCTTCGTCCTGGGGATCGGCACCTCGTCGAACGTCATCGTCGAGAAGTGGAACAGCACGCCGTTCGACGACCCGTACAAGAAGGTTCGCGACACGTTGCGCTTCCTCAAGCCGGCGTTTGCCGGCGAGAAGGTGACCGAGACCTACGACACCTTCGCGATCGATGGCTTTCGGATGGGGTTCACGCCGCCCGAGCCGCCGACGGTTCTCGTCGCAGCCCTGCGCGCGGGCATGCTGCGGCTCGCCGGTCGTGAGGCCGACGGCGCCATCACCAACTGGCTGGCGCCAACCGATGTCCCGGCCGTCGCGGCTGAGCTCGCCGCCGGCGGCGACGGCAAAGAGCTCGCCGCCCGCATCTTCGTCGCTCCTACCGAGGACAAGGACATGGCACGCGCCGTCGGGCGCTTCGCGCTTGCGGCGTACCTGACCGTGCCCGTCTACCGCGCCTTCCACGAGTGGCTCGGCCGGACCGAGCTGATGGCCGGCATGCAGGAGGCATGGGCGGCCGGAGACCGCAAGGGGGCACTCGCCGCAATCCCGGACGAGCTGGTCGACGACCTCGTCGTACATGGGCACCCGGCCGCCTGTCGGGAACGGATCCAGGAGTACGTCGCGCACGGCATCACGACGCCGGTGCTCGCCGTCCTGCCGGTCGGGGTCGACGCAGCAACCGCCGCGAAGGAGCTTGCGCCGCAATGAGCGAACCTGTCCTGTACGCCGTCGAGGGCGGCATCGGCATCATCACCCTGAACCGGCCCGACGCCCTCAACGCGTGGACCTTCGAGATGGGCGTGGAATACCTCCGCGTGCTCGACGAAGCGGCGGCCGACCGCGAGGCGAAGGTCCTCATCGTCACGGGTGCCGGTCGCGGCTTCTGCGCCGGCGCGGACATGGGCAGCCTCAAGCAGCTGATCGCCGGGGAGCTCCCGCCGCCGGAAGGCGTTCGTGACGACTTCGCCACCGAGCCCGCCGTACCGAAGCCGGTCATCGCGGCGATCAACGGTCCGTGCGTCGGTCTCGGGCTGGCCCGTGCCCTCTACTGCGACATCCGATTCCTGCAACGCGGGACCAAGCTGTCCACGGCGTTCGCCCGCCGTGGCCTCCCGGCTGAAGACGGGCTCGCCTGGCTGATCCCGCGGATCGTCGGATGGTCGAAAGGTCTCGATCTCCTGCTGTCGGCGCGGACCGTGACAGATGAGGAGGCCCTGGCGCTCGGCCTGGTCAACCAGGTGGTGGACGACGCGCTTGCGTCGGCGAAGGAGTACGCCCGCGACATGGTCACGAACTGCTCGCCCGCGTCGCTTCGGGAGATCAAGGGCCAGATCTGGGGCGGGGCGGATAGCAGTCTGCAGGACGCCGACAAGCGAGCGAATGAGCTGCTGATGGCGGCCTTCAAGCGCCCCGACCTCAGCGAGAGCGTCGCGGCCTTCCTGGAGAAGCGCCCCCCAAACTTCCCACCCCTCACCTAGGCGCGACCTCCCCGGTGATCATGAGCGCGAATTCACGACACGCCGCGTCGAAGGAATTTGCGCTCATGATCACCGGGGTCGGTGGGCGAGAGATCTATCCACAGACCGGCGTTGGGCCGCTCAGTCAGCTCGCCAGCTCGCCGAGTGTGCGCTGGTGCATCTCGACACCGACCCTCGAGTGGCCGCGTTGGCCGCTACCCAGGACGGCCTGGTAACCGCCTCGCAAGCCCGCCGGCTTGGCTACAGCCGAAGTCGGATTGCGAACCTGATCCGCGCGCACCGCTGGCGCTCGCTCGCGCCCGGCGTCTATCTCGTCGACGCGTACCTGTTCGGTGATCCGCTGCCCGCTCGCACGTGGTGGCGCGCTGCGCTGCTGTTCAACGGAACCCAGTCATGTCTCGTTGCGTCGACTGCCATGCGGCTGTACGGCGTACATGGCCTTCGGCTTGCTGAGCCGCATATAGAGGTCGGCATCGTTGGAGGGCCGTCGCGCCACGGGCGGTGCGCGGCCGAGTTGCCAGCGCGGGGCCGCGACGAGTCGGCACCGAGATTCGTGGTCCGTCAGTTCAACATCGCCTCGGACGAGATCGAGCTGTACGACGATCTACAGGTACGGCGATTCGCGATGTCGCTGGTGGATACCGCCTTGGAATCCGATCGCGCGACTGCGCTTGCGCTGCTCGATTCGGCCCTTCACAAAGGCCTGATATCTCGGGATGACCTTTGGTGGCAGGTGGTTTGCGCAACGGGTCGGCGGGGAGTGGTCGCGCTACGCGAGTTGCTCACACTTGCCGACTCTCGGGCAGAGTCTCAGGTGGAGTCGAGAGTCCGACTGGCGTGTATTGACGGCAAGGTGGCACCGGATGACCTTCAGTTCCCAGTCCGTGACGAGTTCGGGAACCTGCTGGCCATCGGCGACATGGCCTGGGTCAAAGGCCGCCGCCGACCGCTGATTGCCGAGGCTGACGGTGAAAGCGTGCATTCGCTCCCGCAGGCCGTCTACCGCGATCGGCGCCGGGGGAACTCGCTGGTTGCGCAGGCTTGCGACACGGTCCGCTTCACGTTCGCAGATTCGCTGCGCCCGGCGTACATCGTGAGTGTGGTGCGAGCAGCCCTCGCGGCCTGAGACCCCCGGTGATCATGGGCGCAAATTCAAGACACGCCGTCACGGACGAATTAGCGGTCATGATCACCGTGATTTGAGGGTGGTTTCGAACCAGCGGCGAGGGTTGTCCACGAGGAGGGTCTCGATCGCGGCGTCGTCGACGCCGCGCTCTCGGAGTGCCGGCAACACGTCCTTGCTGATGTGCAGGAAGTTCCAGTCCGGGGCGGCTTGCAGGAACCGCGGCTCGGCCCAGTCGAAGTAGCACGAGGCGTCATGCGCGAGAGCCATCCGGTCGCCGTACCCGCGACGGATCAGCTCGGCGACCATCTCCACACGCTCGTCGAACGGCCGGTACACGTTGACACCGAAGCGATCCATGCCAAGCAGGTAGCCGTGCTCCGCGAGGGCGCTCAAATGGTCCGCGTCGCCTGAGTCCCCGCTATGCGCCAGGCACACCGCCCCAGGCTCGACGCCCTCCTCCTGCAGGACATTGTGAACCTCAAGGCCGCGCTGGGTGCCGGGATGCGTGTGCACCATCACCGGGGCGCCGGTGCGAAGGTGAGCCTGCGCGACCGCGCGCAGCACCCGCTCGACGCCGGGCAGCATGCCCTCCTCGTCGATCGCGCACTTGAGGAAGGCGGCACGTACGCCGGTGTCGCCGATCCCGTCGGTGATGTCCGTGACGAACATGTCGACCATCGGGTCCGGGGCGTTGATGCCCGGCAGGAACGGTCCGCGTAGCCGGAAGTACTTCGGTACGTCGTTGTAGGTGTACACACCCGTCGCGACGATGATGTTGAGCTCGATCTGCTGGGCGATCTCCACGATCCTGGGGATGTAGCGACCAAGCCCGATCACGGTTGGATCGACGATGGTGTCGATTCCGGCTTCCTTCAGCGCCGTGAGCTTCGTGATCGCGTCTTCGACGTTGCGCTCCTCGTCCCAGTCCGTCTTGAAGTTCGCCTGGACCTCGGTCGTCATGACGAAGACGTGCTCGTGGATGAGCGTCCGCCCCATGCCTGCGGTGTCGATCACACCGCGTGCGGTGGGGAGCCGCACTACTCCTCCCCGCTTGAATCGGCAGAGCCCGCATCGTCACCCATGCGGTCGCGGATCGCATCGGTCACGGTTGGGTCGAGCAACGTCGTGACGTCGCCGAGCTCACGCCGCTCCGCGATGTCACGTAGCAGCCGGCGCATGATCTTGCCGCTGCGAGTCTTCGGTAGCTCGGGCGTGACGAGTACCTGCCGCGGCTTGGCGATCGGGCCGATCGTCTTGGCGACGTGGTCGCGGAGTGACTGGACGAACTCGTCGCCGGACGACTCGTCCTCGGCAACGCTGCCGCGGGGCGTCACGAACGCGACGATCGCCTGCCCCGTCGTCGCGTCGTTCGCCCCGACGACCGCGGCCTCTGCTACCGACGGGTGGCCGACCAGTGCGTGCTCCACCTCGGTGGTGGAGATCCGATGCCCGGAGACGTTCATCACGTCGTCGACTCGCCCGAGCAACCAGAGATCCCCGTCCTCGTCGCGCTTCGCGCCGTCACCGGCGAAGTAGAAGCCGTCGAAGCGTGACCAGTAGGTCTCCCTGTACCGCTGGTCGTCACCCCAGATGCCCCGCAACATTCCGGGCCACGGCTCGGTCAGGACGAGGAACCCGCCGCCGCCGTTCCCGACCGATCTGCCGTCGTTGTCGACCACGTCTGCACTCACCCCGGGGAACGGCGTCATCGCCGCACCCGGTTTCGCTGCCGTCACGCCCGGCAGCGGCGTGATCATGATCCCGCCGGTCTCGGTCTGCCACCAGGTGTCGACGACGGGCGTGCGGCCGCCCCCGACGTGGTCGCGGTACCACATCCACGCCTCGGGGTTGATCGGTTCACCGACCGACCCGAGCAGCCGCAGCGATGACAGGTCGTAGGGCTCGAGCTCCTGTGCGCCCCACTTCATCAGCGTCCGAATGGTGGTCGGCGCGGTGTAGAGGATGGTGACCTTGTGGTCCTGGATCAGCTTCCACCAGCGCGCCTTGTCTGCGGGATGCGGCGTGCCCTCGTACATGATCGACGTCGCCTGGTTCACGAGCGGTCCGTAGACGATGTAGCTGTGCCCGGTGATCCAGCCGATGTCGGCGGCACACCAATACACATCGCGGTCCGGCTTGAGGTCGAACACCATCCGGTGCGTCGCCGCGACGTGCGTCAGGTAGCCGCCGGTGGTGTGGAGGATCCCCTTCGGCTTGGCGGTGGTTCCTGAGGTGTACATCATGAACAGCGGGTGCTCGGCATCGAAGGATTGCGCCTCGTGGTGGTCTGAGGCACTGTCCACGACGTCGTGCCACCACACGTCGCGAGCGTCGTCCCACGCCACCTCCGCACCGGTACGTCGTACGACGAGCACCGTGCGTACGTCGGGGCATCCTTCGAGCGCTTCGTCGACGGCCGGCTTCACCGGTGTGGGTGCACCGCGACGGAACTGCCCGTCGGTGGTGACCACGACGCGCGAGTCGGAGTCGAGGACGCGGCCGCGCAGCGAGTCGGAGGAGAAGCCGCAGAACACCACGTTGTGCGGGGCGCCGATCCGGGCGCAGGCGAGCATCGTGACGATGGTCTCCGGAATCATCGGCATGTAGATCGTGACCCGGTCGCCGGCCTTCACGTTCAATGAAGTCAGGGCGTTGGCGGCCTTGGACACCTCGCGCTGGAGGTCGGCGTAGGTGACGTCGCGGCGGTCACGCTCGCCGTCGGCGATCCAGTGGAAGGCGACCTTGTCACCGGCTCCCGTCTCGACGTGGCGGTCGACCGCGTTGACGCAGGCGTTGAGCTTCCCGCCGACGAACCACTTCGAGAACGGGAGCTGCCACTCCAGCACTTGGGTCCAAGGCGTATCCCAGGTCAGGTCCCGGGCCTGCTCCGCCCAGAAGGCGAGCCGGTCGTTCGCGGCGACGGCGTAGGTCTCGGCCGTGGCATTGGCCTCGCGTGCCAGCTCCTCGGGCGGGGCGAAGCGGCGGGTCTCGTGCAACAGCGCGTCAAGAGCCGATTCAGACATGTCTGCAGCCTTTCATCCTCACTTGCGTCATGCTTGTCGACCATGGCGCTGATGTCGCTCCAGGACGCAGTCTTCCTGCTCCCGGAGACCCGTGAGCAGCCGATGCACGTCGGGGGTCTGCAGCTGTTCCAGCGCCCCGAGGGCGCCGGCCGGAATTTCCTCAACGACATGCATGCCGACCTGGTCGCCATCGAGGACGTGGCACCGATCTTCCGTCGCCGCGTGCACCGCTCGGTCGCGACTCTCGGGCAGTGGGCCTGGGAGGAAGACGCCGATCTTGACCTCGAGCATCACGTCCGGCATTCGGCGCTCCCGCGACCGGGTCGCATCCGCGAGCTGCTCGCGCTGACCTCACGGCTGCACAGCACCCTGCTCGACCGGCACCGGCCGTTGTGGGAGATGCACCTCATCGAGGGCCTGCAGGACGGCCGCTTCGCGATCTACTTCAAGCTGCACCACGCGGTGATGGACGGGGTGCACGGGCTGCGCCTGATGCAACGGTCGCTGAAGGCGGATCCGGACGATCTGAGCCTCTGTGCGCCTTACCTGCCAGGCGTTACCGCCTCAGCAGGCGCCGGCGGCGGCTTCTCACCGCTCGCACTGCCCGGCCTGCTCGCCGGTGCGGCACGCGACGTCGTGAGCGACGCGATCAGCTTCGCCCCCGCGGTGCTGCAGACCGCCGAGCGCCTGGTACGTGAGCAGGCCGCCGCACTGCCCACGGTCGCCCCTCGCACCATCCTCAACGGCCCGATCACCGGCTCGCGCCGGTTCGCTGCGCAGTCTTGGCCGCTAGAGCGGCTCCGCGGCATCGCGAGAAGTGCCGGCGTCACGATCAACGACGTGGTGCTGGCGATGTGCTCCGGCGCGCTCCGCGAGTACCTCGACGAGCAGGGCGAGCTACCTGACGCCCCACTGCTCGCGATGGTGCCGGTGTCGCTCGCGTTGCGCGCTGACGGTCCGGAGAGCACCCACGGCAACAACATTGGCGCGATCATCGCGAACCTCGCGACGGACGAGCCCGACCCCGCCGTCCGTCTGGAGGCGATCAGCCGGTCGGTCATGGACGGGAAGGAGCGGCTGGCCGGGATGAGCCGGCTGGCGGTGCTCGCGACATCCGGGATCGCGATGGCACCGATCGCGATGAGCGCGTTCTTCGGCATCAACCGGCTGATGCCGCCGCCGTTCAATCTTGTGATCTCCAACGTGCCCGGGCCGAAGCAGCCGCTGTGGATGCAAGGAGCGCGTCTCGACGCCTTCTATCCGCTGTCGATTCCGTCCGGCGGGCAGGCCCTCAACATCACGGTCACGAGCTACGTCGACAACATGGAGTTCGGCCTGACCGGTTGCCGCCGCCACGTCCCGCACTTGCAGCGGCTGCTGAGCCACCTCGAGAGCTCGCTGGCAGACCTCGAGAAGGCGTTCGGCTAGTTGTACTGAGGTGAACCGGAGCGCCGTTGCCGGCGTAGTAGGAGACGTGAGCTCCCGGATCCAGCTGCAGGTCGTAGGGCGGGTGCTCACCGCCGTCGCGCTCGCCGTCATGGCGGTCATCCATCTTCGGCTGTACTCGACGTACGACTACCGCGCGATCCACGCCATCGGGGCGTTGTTCCTCGCCAACGGGATCGCCGGCGCCGTGCTGTGCCTGGCGATGCTCGGGGTCCCGTCGCGCTTGGTCGGGCTCACCGCGCTGGCGAGCTCCGGTCTGCTCGCCGCCACCTTCGCCGGGTTCGTGATCGCCCTCCAGCACCCCCTCTTCGGGTTCCAGGACTCGATCCGCGCGCCGCACGCCTGGACCGCCCTCATCGATGAGGCCGCTGGGGCCGTGATCGCCCTCGTCATCGCCGCGATGTCACTGCGTGGTGGTGCCACAAGGGCGGTCGCCGGTACCTGGCGGCGAGCATGATGATGACCGTGGATCGGGCCGACGAGACCGCGCTGCGCGAGCTGTACGACGCGCACGCCGGCGCGCTGCTCGCCTACGCGGTCCGCTTGACCGGGGGCGACCGAGGCCGGGCGGAGGACGTGGTGCAGGAGACGTTGCTGCGCGCCTGGCGGCACCGGGAGGCGCTGGAGGACGCGCGTGGCCCGATCCGCCCGTGGCTGTTCACCGTCGCTCACCATGTCGCGATCGACGCCTACCGTGCGCGTTCGTCGCGGCCGCACGAAGTGGGGGACTCGGTTCTCGACGTGATCCCGGCCGCCGATGACATCGACGTGCGGCTCGACCGGCTGTTGGTGCTCGATGCGTTGAGCGCGTTGTCGACCGAACACCGAAGCGTCCTCGTGGAGACCTATTACCGCGGCCGGTCGGTCGCCGAGGCTGCCGACGCCCTGGGGGTGCCGCCCGGAACGGTCAAGTCCCGCACCTTCTACGCCCTCCGTGCACTGAAGCTCGCCCTCGCGGAGCGCGGGGTGAGCTCGTGAACTGCCAGACGGCGACCGGGGCGCTCGGCGTCTACCTCGTGGGCGCGATCGAACCAGGGGAGCGCGCCGAGGTCGACGTCCACCTTCGCGGCTGTGCTGCCTGCCGCGCCGAGCTTGCCGAGTTGGCGATGCTCCCCGCGATGCTCGACAGGCTGACGCTCGACGACGTCGCCGAAGTCATCCCGGACTCGACCGCGCCAGAGGACCTGTTCGCCCGGGTCGCGGCGCGAGCGCGCGCAGAGGCCGATGCGGCGGCAGCGGCCGACCAGCCGGCAGGCGGGGCCTCGGTGGCCGGGGTGCGACGGCGACCACGCTGGCAGCTGATGGCTGCCGCCGCGGCAGCCGTTCTCGTCGTCGGCGGGGTGAGCGTCACGGCGGTCGAGGTGCTGCGTTCCGCTCCTGGCCCGGAGACGGTCAACGCGGCGCAGGGCGCAGTCCACATGCGGGTCGCGCTGACCTCCCAGGCCACGGGCACCGCGTTGCGGGTCACCGTCTCCGGTCTGTCGAACGACGAGCACTGCCGGCTGCTGGCGATTGCCGCCGACGGGACGACCGACCTGGTCAGCCAGTGGGACGCGACGTACGCCGGTGAAGCGCAGGTCACCGGGTCGACCTCGATCGCGACCTCGGACCTGCGGCAGCTGATCCTGCTCGGCCGAGATGGCAGCCAGCTGGTCGCGGCCGACGTCTGATCTGCCCGATCCGGCCCGAAATCTCCACCTGTACGCCCATATGGCGTAATTCCATGTGGCATTCGGCTGAGCCGGCTGGCGGGTTCTATTGCGCCGAAAAGCGGGCATCCTCCGAATAACCGCTGCTCAACGCCGACGGGCAGCCGCCCCAGGAGAAGTGCCGACGTGACGACCGCCACCCGCGAGGTCTTGACGCTTGTGTCGTCTCGCAACGCCCCGGCCGAGGCGCGGCGCGCGGTCCACGACTTCGCCGAAGCGGTCTCACCGTCCTCCGCGCGCACCGCTGAGCTGCTCGCCTCCGAGCTCGTCACCAACGCGGTCACCCACGGTCGTGGCGAGGTGACCGTCGTCATGGAGTACGACGTCGACGGGCTTGCCGTGACCGTTTCCGACGACGAGCCGGCCATGCCGGAGGTCGCCGCGACGACGCCGGCCGCGCAGGGCGGTCGCGGCCTGCGGCTCGTCGAGGTGCTGTCCAGCGACTGGGGAGTCAAGCCGGACCGTCGCGGTCATGGCAAAGGGGTCTGGTTCCGTCTCGGCTAACCGGGTACTGTTACGCAGGTAAGCCTTACCTAAGGTGCCGTTCCGGCGGGGCGGCCCCGACCTGCGTGATGTGAGGGCATGCTTCCCACCTTCGTCATCGGCCTCCGTGAGGGCCTTGAAGCGGCACTGATCGTCGGCATCGTCGCGGCCTTCCTGCGCAAGCAGGAGCGCACCGACCTGCTGCGTTGGGTATGGGCCGGCGTTGCCGCCGCCGTGGTGCTGTGCCTCGCGGTCGGCGCCGGGCTCGAGGCCGTGTCGCGCGACCTCCCGCAGCGCCAGCAAGAGGGTCTCGAGACGGTGATCGGTGCGCTCGCCGTCGTGATGGTCACCTACATGGTCGTCTGGATGCGGCGCCACTCCCGGGAGCTGAAGGGCAGTCTCGAAGGGGCCGCGGCGTCTGCGTTGACCACGGGGTCCGGTCGGGCGCTGGTGGCGATGGCGTTCCTTGCGGTCATCCGCGAGGGGTTCGAGACGGTCGTCTTCCTGATGGCGACGTTCAACGAGAGCGGCTCTGGCCCCGGCCCGGTCCTTGGCGCCGTACTCGGCATCCTGGTGGCTGTCGGTCTCGGGTACGGCATCTATCGCGGTGGGGTCCGGATCAACCTCTCGAAGTTCTTCCGGGCCACCGGCCTGGTGCTGGTCCTGGTCGCCGCCGGTCTCGTGATGACGGCCCTGCACACCGCGCACGAGGCGACCTGGTTGAACGCCGGCCAGCAGAGCACCGTGGACCTCACCTGGCTGGTCCACCCAGGATCGGTCCAGTCGTCGCTGCTGACGGGCATGCTCGGCATGCAGCCGCGGCCGGTCCTGATCGAGGTCGTCGGCTGGTTGGTCTACCTGGTCCCGGTCGCGCTGTACGTCGGGTGGCCGGCCGGCCGCCGGATCTCACTGCAGACGGCGAGCCGCCTGGCAGCTGCGGGCGCGGTCGTCTCGGTCGCCACGGCGGGGCTCCTGATCGCGACCCGGCCGGAAGCGCCGACGGCGCGGCCGTTCGCGGTGCCGACCGGCTACGAGCGTGCCGGAACGGCAGAGGTCGACGGTCTCGCGGTGCTCCGGTATACTCGGACGACGACCGGCATCCCGTCGACCCGGCCGCTGAGTGCGGAGAAGGTGGCGCGCCACAACGGGGGGCGGTTGCCGCTCGGCCTGACACCCGGGCCTGACGGCCGGTTCGCGGTCGACGTCTCGACCGAGACCACGGACACGATCGAGGTCGATGCCCGCACCCACGACCTGATCGCCAGCAGCAAGGTGACCCGTAGGGCGATGACGGCGAATGGTGCACCGGTCGGCGCACCCGTGGTTCTCTCGCGCACGCAGCGACCCGCGGCGGAGGTGGCGAAGGCGGTGGTCTCGGCCCGCCACGATGGCTCCGTGCTCGCCAGCCGGCACGACCGGCGGGTCGCCGCGGAGTGGCTGCTGGGACTCGGCGTGGCGCTGCTCGCCGTCGCCGGCGGCGGGTTCATCGCGGGACGCTCGCTGCGTCGCCGCGCCGGCTCGCCGACCCCCCTGGACGGCCCGGAGGCGGCTTTGGTAGAAAGAGAGGTAAGCCTTACCTAACCAAGCCGTCTGCCCGTAGGGGGAGAGCCACCGATGTACTCACGGCCGTTGCCGCACGCTCGTACGCTTCGCACCGCGGGGACTGGTGCCGTCGTGGCGGTCGCCGTCGCGGCCTGTGGCGGGGCAAGCTCTGGCGGTGGGACGGCGGGTGCGTCCGGTAGCTCGCGTCACGCCGTCGTGACGATCTCCGAGGCCGACGGCTGTCAGGTGTCCGCGACGTCCTTCCGCGCTGGCGCGCTCACGTTCGACATCACCAACAAGGACGCGAACGCGGTGACAGAGGTCGAGCTCGAAGCCAACGGGCGCATCGTCGGGGAGAAGGAGAACCTGCCCGCGGGGTTCACCGGCAGCTTCTCCGTCAACGTCGACGGCGGGAGCTACGAGCTGGTCTGCCCGGGTGCCAAGCCCGACAGCGTCGCGATCACGGTCACCGGCAAGGCCGCCTCCTCCGCAGGCACGGTCGCCGACCTCCTCAGGCAGGGCGCGAAGGAGTACGCCGGGTACGTCAATGACCAGGCGACCGAGCTCGTCGAGGCCGCCGAGACGCTGCGCGACGCGATCAAGTCCGGCAACCTCACCGATGCCCAGACTGCCTACGACAAGGCTCGACCGTTCTACGAGAAGATCGAGCCGGTTGCGGAGTCCTTCACCGCCGGCAAGGTCAATCTCGACGCCGACATCGACGCCCGTGAAGGCGATGTGCCGGCCGCCCAGTGGCAGGGCTTCCACCGCATCGAGAAGGGTCTGTTCGCCGACCAGAGCGTCGAGGGCCTGTCGACGTACGCCGCGGGTCTGGTCGCCAACACCAAGACGCTGCGGAAGCTGACTGTCGGGCTGACCTTCCAGCCCTACGAGATCGCGAACGGGGCGCAGGAGCTGCTCGACGAGGTCGCAGCCTCCAAGATCACCGGCGAGGAGGAGCGCTACTCCCACATCGACCTCGTCGACATCGAGAACAACGATGAGGGGGCGGAGCAGGCGTTCGCTGCGTTGCGCCCGGGCCTGACGAAGATCGACAGCCAGCTGACGGCGACGATCGCCGCGCGCTTTGCCGCGCTCGACGCGCTCATCGAGACCTATCGAACCGGCGACAACCCGTCGGGCTTCGTCTACTACGGCGACCTCACCAAGGCCGACAAGCGAAAGCTGGCCGCGGCCGTCAAGGCAGTGCAGGAGCCGCTGTCGAAGGTTGCCAGCAAGGTCGCCCAGGGCTAGGCGACCCGAGTCGGCGAGGAAGGGGAACCGGTGCGCGCCGAGGACGTGCGGCCTAGCCGGCGGCAGTTCGTGACCAGCGCGTTGGGCGCGGCCGGGGTGCTCGTCGCCGGCGGCGCGGGCGGTGTCGCGATCGGTCGCGCGGCGGACGGCGGCTCGAGCTCGCAAGTCGGCGGCACGATCCCGTTCTACGGCCCGTACCAGGCCGGTATCGCGACGCCCGCACAGGACCGGCTCGCCTTCGCGGCGTTCGACCTCACCAGCTCGAACCGGCACGAGGTCGCGCTGCTGCTCGGGAAGTGGGCAGCAGCCGCGGCCCGGATGACACAGGGCGACCTGATCGGCGCGGTCACGGACGCGCCGCAGGCGCCGCCGATCGACACCGGAGAGGCGCTCGGCCTCGGCCCCGCGCAGCTGACCATCACCGTCGGGTTCGGCCCGTCGGTGTTCGACAGCCGCTATGGCTTGGCGGGCAAGCGGCCGGCGGCACTCGCCGACATCCCGCCGCTGCCGGGCGACGCGCTGCGGGCGGGGATCAGCAACGGCGACATCGGCGTACAGGCCTGCTCCAACGACCCGCAGGTCGCCTTCCACGCGATCCGCAACTTCGCGCGTCTCGCCCGCGGAACCGCGGTGATGCGGTGGTCGCAGCTCGGGTTCGGGCGCACATCCTCGACGTCGACCTCGCAAGAGACGCCCCGCAACCTGATGGGCTTCAAGGACGGCACGAACAACATCAAGGCCGAGGCCACGGCCGACTTCGACAAGTTCGTGTGGGTCGGGTCCGAGACCGATCAGCCGTGGATGCGCGGCGGCAGCTATGTCGTGACCCGACGAATCCGCATGCTGATCGAGTCGTGGGACACCGACTTCCTCGCCGATCAGGAGAATGTGTTCGGCCGGCTCAAGAACAGCGGCGCACCGCTCGGCGGGAAGACCGAGTTCGAGCCGGTCGACCTGGTGGCGAGGCATCCGGACGGCACTCCGGTGATCCCGGCCGACGCCCACATTCGCCTTGCCTCGCCGCACGCTCACGGCGGCAAGAAGATCCTTCGCCGGGGCTACTCGTTCACCGACGGGATCGACCCCGACACCGGGCTGCTCGACGCCGGGTTGTTCTTCATCGCCTACCAGAAGGACCCGCGAGAGCAGTTCGTGCCGATTCAGCGGCTGCTGGGCGGCTCGGACAGCCTGAACGAGTACATCCGGCACACCTCGAGCGCGTTGTTCGCCGTGCCGCGGGGGCTGTCAGGCCCCGGTGACTGGTGGGGCAAGGAGCTGTTCGGCTGACGCGGTGACCGCTGTTCGGCAGGCCTGCGGGGCGCCGTCGCAGCACGGCTCGTAGTACCGGCACGAGGGGCAGCGGTTGTGCGCCTGCTCGGCGTACATCTGGGCGCCGCAGTTGGGGCAAGGTAGATCGAGTGCCATCGGGTCATGATGGATGCCGGGGAGTCCGGCAACCCGGATTGACATGATTCGAACATACGTTCGATGATGGCGGGATGCTCGACCAGGCCCTCAGGAACCCGATCCGGGAGCGGCCACCGGCACCGATCACGGCCGCTGCGCTAGGGGCTCGTTCCCCAGCACTACCAGTGCATCCGGCCCTCCACGACCTGCTTCCGGACGGCTTGCGACGGGGGAGCACGGTCAGCGTCAGCGGCTCGCTGTCGCTGCTTCTGGCCCTGCTCGCCGACGCTTCGGCGGAGGGGGCCTGGTGCGTGCTGGTCGATCTGCCGGTCGGCTCCGCGACGCGGCTGGGCGCCGAGGCGGCGCGCGACTACGGGATCGACCTGGCCAGGCTGCCGGTAGTACCGGCGGCGGGAGAGAGCTGGACCAACGTGGTCGGCGCGCTGCTCGATGCGTTCGACATCGTTGCGGCGCGGGCGCCGGCTCGGCTGGCCGACGGCGACCTGCGTCGACTCGCGGCCCGTGCCAGGTCGCGTGACTCGGTGTTGCTGCCGTTCCTCACCGGGCAGCGCTGGCCGATGGCAGACCTGCGGCTGACCGCGGAGCCGGGCGAGTGGTCGGGGATCGGCGACGGTCACGGCCGGCTGGCGCGGCGGCGGATGCGGGTCAGCGTCGAGGGTCGTGGTCAGGCGGGGCGATCCCGCCGGGTCGCGTTGTGGCTGCCGGGCGGGCAAGGGGGAGTGGAGCCTTACGGCGACGAGCTCGCCCCGGTGGTGGAGCTTTCCGGCGTACGGAGAAGCGCTAGTTGACGCTTCCTCGAATCGCCATGGTGTGGTGCCCGGACTGGCCGGTCGTCACGGCGCGGGACACCGCCGACGCCGCCTCCTCGCATGCCCCGGTGGCGGTGCTCGCCGGTGGCCGCATCGTCGCCTGCTCGCAGAGTGCGCGCGGCATCGGCGTACGTCGCGGAATGCGCAAGCGCGAAGCGCAGTCTCGTTGTCCCGACCTCGTCGTGCTGCCGCGTGACGAGGCGGTCGAAGCCCGTCGTTTCGAGCCCGCTATCCGTGCCGTGGAGGCGATCGTGGCGGGCGTCGAGGTGATCCGGCCTGGGCTGCTCTGCCTGGCCGCCGGAGGGCCGGCACGCCATCTCGGCGGGGAACCGGCGCTGGCCACGCGGTTGCAGGAGGCGGTGAGCTGGACGGCTGAGGAGGTCGCGGTCGGAATCGCGGACGGCGCGTTCGCTGCCGAGCAGGCAGCCAGACGCGCGGTCGTGGTCCCGGCCGGAGGATCTGCGGCGTTCCTGGCCGATCTGCCGATCGGGACGCTCGATGCGTTCGGTGACTCCGCGCTGGTCGACGTCCTGCGCCGACTGGGAATCTGGACGCTCGGTGGTTTCGCGGCGTTGCCGGCACGTGATGTCGCGGCGCGGTTCGGACCAGGCGGAGCCTGGGCGCATCGGCAAGCTGGCGGCCGGGACGACCGGCCGGTGGTGGTACGCGAGCCGCCCGTCGACTGCTCGGTGACGGTGGAGCTCGAGCCGGCGGTCGACCGTGTCGACGTGGTGGCGTTCTCTGCCCGCAACGCCGTCGAGACCTTCGTCAACAATCTTTCGGCGCGCGCCCTCGCATGCTCGTGCGTCGAGCTCGAAGTCATGTCGGAAGCCGGGGAGTGCGCGGCGAGGCGGTGGCGGGGGACCGGAGTCCTGTCGGCGAGCGATGTGATCGATCGGATCCGCTGGCAGATCGAAGGCTGGCTGCACGCCGCAGACGGCACCGCGCGGCTGACCGCCGGGATCGCTCGGCTGCGAATCATCCCCATCGAGACGGTGCCGACCGGCACTCATCAGCAGGCGTTGTGGGGCGGCGACGGCGAGGCCGGCGAGCGGGCGCGCCGGGCGATCGCGCGGGTGCAGACGATGCTCGGCTTCGACGGCGTCGTAGCCCCGGCGGTAGTGGGCGGGCGCGGCCCGGCGCAGCGGACCCAGCTGCTGCCCTGGGGAGAGGAACGTGAACCGGCTCGCCGTGTCGCCGAGCCGTGGCCGGGTCATCTGCCGTCGCCGGCACCGAGCGTGCTGGTCGACCCACCCGCACCGATCGAGCTGCTCGATGCCGGGGGGCGGGTGGTGGTGGTCGGTGACCGAGGCGCCCTGCTTCGCCCGCCCACTCGGCTCGGGCTGCGGCGCGAGTCGGCGGTGGAGGTGACGTCGTGGGCCGGACCGTGGCCGGCCGACGAGCGGTGGTGGGACCCGGGCAGCGCGACCCGGGTGGCGCGGATGCAGGTGGTCGATGTAAGAGGGCGCGCATATCTCGTAGCGGGCGAGATGACGACAGGAGCCGGTACTGCGGAGCCGCGCTGGGTCCTGGAAGGCATCTATGACTGAGCGGCGTCGCTGATGGGCTGGGAGAACCCGCCGGTTCCGTGGCGGGAGCTGGAGCGGCGGTTGTCGGGCCGTAGGCCCGACCCGCCGCTACGAGGAGACGGCGGCGATGCCGCCGGCTGGTCGCGGCACCGCCCGGCGTACGAGCCGAAGCTGCTGTCGCGCCCCGCCGATCCGGTGCCCTACGTCGAGCTGCACGCGCATTCCTCCTTCAGTCACCTCGACGGCGCGAGCCTGCCGGAGGAGCTGGTCGAGGAAGCGGTTCGGCTCGGCCTGTCCGGGCTTGCCCTCACCGACCACAACGGGATGTACGGCGTGCCTCGCTTCGCCGAGGCAGCGGAGGCGGTCGGCCTCGCGACCATCTTCGGCGCCGAGCTCTCCCTTGACCTACCCGTCCCGCGGACGACGTCGCAACGCGCCACCGGAGCGCGCTCCGGGATGCCGGATCCGGCCGGGCGGCATCTGCTGGTGCTGGCGCGCGATCCCGAGGGGTACTCCCGGCTGTGCCGAGCGATGAGCACGGCGCAGCTTCGGGGCGGCGCCAAGGGCCATCCGGTCTACGACCTCGACGAGCTGACCGGGCTGGGCGGTGGGCACTGGCTGGTGTTGACCGGATGCCGCAAGGGGTCGGTCCGCGCAGCACTCGAATCGGGGCAGTACGGCACCTTCGGTGTCGACGCCGCGCGCAGTGCGCTGGATGAGCTCGTCGCGCGGTTCGGCCATGACAACGTCGCGGTCGAGCTCTCCTTCGCCCGCGATCCGCTCGCCGACGAGCGGTACGACGTACTGACGATGCTCGCCGACGAGGCGGACCTGCCTGTGGTCGCCACTACCGCGGCGCACTACCACGGTTCGGTGCGCCGGCCACTCGCTACCGCCATGGCGGCGGTGCGGGCCCGGCGCAGCCTTGACGAGATCGACGGCTGGCTGCCGGCGTGGGCAGATGCGCACCTTCGCAGTGGTGCGGAGCTGGTCACCCGGTTCGCGCGATGGCCGGGGGTCGTCGAGACCGCGGCCCGGATCGGCGCCGAGCTGGCCTTTCCGATTCGCCTGATCGCACCGCGGCTGCCGCCCTTTCCGGCGCCCGACGGCCAGGACGAGATGACCTATCTGCGCCGGCTCACGATGCGGGGTGCGGAGAAGCGCTACGGGCCGCGCGGCAAGCAGACGGAGCGGGCCTACGCCCGGATCGAGCACGAGCTCGCGGTGATCGAGGAGCTGAGCTTTCCCGGCTACTTCCTCGTCGTCTGGGAGATCGTCAGCTTCGCGCGCTCGCAAGGGATCCTCTGTCAGGGACGAGGGTCGGCGGCGTCATCCGCGGTCTGTTACGCGCTGGAGATCACCGCGATCGACCCGGTCTTCTACAACCTCGTGTTCGAGCGGTTCCTGTCCGCCGAGCGCAACGAGCCGCCCGACATCGACGTCGACTTCGAGTCGGGGCGCCGCGAGGAGGTCATCCAGCACGTCTACGAGACCTACGGCCGTGAGCACACCGCCCAGGTCGCCAACGTCATCACCTACCGGCCGCGGTCGGCGATCCGCGACGTCGCCAAGGCGCTCGGCTATCCCACCGGCACGCAGGACGCGTGGAGCAAGCAGATCGAACACGGTTACAAGATGGATCTCGAAGCGGTGACCGGCGTACCGCAGGAAGTCCTGGATCTCGCTGACGAGCTGCGTGACGCACCGCGTCATCTCGGCATCCACTCCGGCGGAATGGTGATCTGCGACCGTCCGATCGTCGAGGTCTGCCCGGTCGAGTGGGGCCGGATGCCGGGCCGCACCGTCTTGCAGTGGGACAAGGACGACTGCGCGGCGATCGACCTCGTGAAGTTCGACCTGCTGGGCTTGGGGATGCTCTCCGCGATCCGTTACAGCTTCGAGCTGATCGAGGACTGGCATGGCGTCCGCTACGAGCTGGCGACGGTCCCGCGCGAGATGCCGTGTGTGTACGACATGGTCTGCAAAGCGGACACGGTCGGGGTGTTCCAGATCGAGTCGCGGGCGCAGATGGCCACCTTGCCGCGGCTGCGGCCTCGCAGCTTCTACGACCTGGTGATCGAGGTCGCGTTGATCCGGCCGGGGCCGATCCAAGGCGACTCGGTGCATCCCTACATTCGCCGACGCCATGGACTGGAGGAGGTCACCTACATCCACGACAAGGTGAAGCCGGCACTGGAGCGCACCCTCGGCGTACCGCTCTTTCAGGAGCAGATGATGCAGCTCGCGGTCGCGGTCGCGGACTTCACGCCGACCGAAGCCGACCAGCTGCGTCGCGCCATGGGGTCGAAGCGGTCGGAGGCGCGGATCGCCGCACTGCAGCAGCGGCTGTACGACGGGATGGCCGCCAACGGCATCACCGGTGCGGACGCCGACCAGATCTTCGACAAGATCCACGCATTCGCGTCGTTCGGCTTCGCGGAGAGCCACGCGATCTCGTTCGCCCTGCTCGTCTACGCCTCGTCTTGGTTGAAGCTGCACTACCCGGCTGCGTTCTGCGCTGCGCTGATCAATGCGCAGCCGATGGGCTTCTACTCACCGCAGTCCCTGGTGGCGGATGCGAGACGGCATGGGATCGAGACGCGCGGGCCCGACATCAACCGCTCGGGTGTGGGCGCGAGCCTCGAGCCGGCGGACGGCCCGTCGCAATGTCCCTGTCTCCACGCACCGCAGCCGGCGGTGCGACTCGGTTTGAGCGAGGTGCGGACGATTGGCGAGGAGCTGGCCGAGCAGATCGTCCGGCTCCGCGACCAGGAAAGGCCCTACTCCTCGCTGACCGATCTCGCCCATCGGGTCGGCCTGTCCACCGACCAGATGGAGGCGCTGGCGACGTCGGGCGCCTTCGACTGCTTCGGAGTGAGCCGGCGGGATGCGTTGTGGGTTGCCGGTGCTGCGGCGGCAGTCAAGCCCGGACAGCTCGAGCTGGCGCTCGTCGACGAGCAGGAGGCGCCGGAGCTGCCGACCATGACGGTGCCGGAGGAGCTGTACGCCGACCTGTGGGCGACCGGCGTCACCCCGGACCGGTATCCCACCGCCCTGGTCCGGGAGCGGCTGGCCACGATGGGGGTGGTGTCTGCGGCAGGCTTGCACCAGGTCGCGGATCGCACCCGCGTGCTGGTGGGAGGGGTCGTGACTCATCGGCAACGACCGGCGACAGCCCGCGGGGTGACGTTCGTCAATCTCGAGGACGAGACCGGGATGATCAACGTGATCTGCTCGAAGGAGATCTGGGGCCGCTACCGGAAGGTGGCGCAGAGCTCAGCGGCGCTGCTGATCCGGGGAATGCTGCAGCACACCGACAACGTCGTGAACGTCATGGCGGAGCGCATCGACCCGCTCCCTCTCGGCGTACGGCCGTCGGCCCGCAACTTCCGCTGACGTCGCCAGGTCCGCGCCTATCCGGCGAAACTCGACGGTCGCACTTTCCCCGAAGTAGCACATGTTGTCCGCCTCGAATCGGACAACGAGCCCAGAAGTGGCTCGCACGACGTACTTCATGTGCTATTTCGTGCAGTTCGGGATGGTTGGCCTGACGCGGTTTTCTGCGTTCCTCCCGAGGCACACCAAAAGGGTCGTCCGAGTACACCCCAGCAAAGAGGAGGCGTCGTGAGCGGCATGGACAAGGCCAAGAACGCCGCAGAGGCCGCAACAGGCAAGGCCAAGAACACCGCGGGCAAGGCGATGGACAACGAGCAGATGCAGGCCGAAGGCAAGGTCGACCAGGCCAAGGGTGACCTCAAGCAGGCCGGCGAGAAGGTGAAGGACGCCCTACGGGGTTGACCGAGACGAGCGACTCCGACGAGCGGTTGCGGGTTCGCCCGTAGCGAGTGAGCACCGTCGCTCGTTGACCTTGTGTCGGGCCCGCCGATAGGGGTGCCTTCAACTTGGGTCCTTTCGACCCGTATCGGCGGGCTCGACGTTCGTCTCAGGCGAGCGGCAGCACGACGTCGGGGAGCGGGTGGCGGTAGAGCTTTGCGGCGTTCTCGCTGCAGATCATCCGCAGCTCATCTGATGGCAGATGGCCCCACGCGCGTTCGATGACGTCCTGGGTATTGGGCCAGGTGCTGTCGCCGTGCGGATAGTCGACCTCGACCATGATGTTCTCCACGCCGATCCGATGGCGGGTGTCGATCGTCGACGGGTCATCGATCGTGCAGAACCAGAAGTTCCGCTTCAGCACATCGGCGGGCCGGATCGCCCAGCCCAGGCCGTAGCCCGACCGGTCGACGATGTTGTCGAGCCGATCCATCAGCATCGCAACCCAGCCGATGCCGCCCTCGCTCATGGCGATCTTCAGGTTCGGATGGCGCAGCGGATGCTCAGACCACAGCCACTCCGCGCAAGCTCCCAACGACTGCTGCCCGAACAGCGTCGCCGAGAGCTGTACGGCGGGAGAGCCGGCCGGTAGCGCAGGCATCCCTGAGCTGCCCACGTGCAACGAGATCACGGTGTCGGTCTCGACACACGCGGCGATGATCGGATCCCAGTGCTCGCGGTCCCACAGGGACGGCAGGCCGATCTCGTGCGGACGCTCCGGGAAGGTGACGGAGGTGAAGCCGCGGGCTGCGTTGCGATGGATCTCCGCGACCGCGAGAGCCGGGTCGGTCAGGAAAGTGATGCCGAGCGGGATGATCCGCTGCGGATGCCTGGAGTACCACTCCTCGAACAGCCAGTCGTTCCACGCCCGCAGGCAGGCGAGCCCGAGCTCCCGATCCGCGGCATCGAAGAAGACCCGGCCGCAGAAGCCGCTGATCTGGGAGGGAAAGTTCAGCGACGCCCATACGCCGTTGAGGTCCATGTCGTGCACCCGCGCGTCGACGTCGTAACAACCGGGCCGCATCTGGTCGAAGCGGAACGGCTCCATCGACACCGTCTCGGGACGGCGCCCGGCTACGGCGTTCATGCCGATCTGGCTGTACTTGCGCCCCTCGAACTCCCACACCTGGTAACCGCGTGACGTCTCGACGATGCGCGGTGCCCGATCGGCCAGCGCTCCTGGCAGCCGGCCTTCGAACAGGTGTGGTGGCTCGACGACGTGATCGTCCACCGAGATGACCGTGTACCGCAGCGGCCGCGGCTCGGGCTCGGGAAGGAAGAGCTCCGCAGTGAGCTCGACCGTCATCAACCACTCCTACGTCTCCGCGGCAGGTGCGCCGCGTGGTTCGTCCTCAGGTGTCGCGGTCGGTGTCGACGCCCAGGGCCTCGACAGGAGCAGCCAGCCGAGGAACCCTGCGAACAGTACGCCGACCAGGCTCCAGCCGAGCACCTTGTTGTCGACGCCGATGTACTTCAAGCCAGACGCGAAGATGACGAACGTGATCACCGGCCGGATCACGCGGTCAGGAGCCCGCGAGGACAGCACCGAGCCGACGAGGACCGCGGGGATGCTGCCGATGATGAGCGACGTGGTCACCCCGAACGAAACGCTGCCGAAGATGAGCGCCCCCAACGCCGCGGATGAGGTGAGAGGAAGCGCCTGGGCGAGATCCGTCCCGACCAGCTGGTTCGCGCCGAGCATCGGGTAGAGGAACAGCATCAGCACGATCATCAGCGAGCCGGATCCGACGGACGTCATCCCGACGATCAGGCCACCCACCATGCCGATGACCACCGTGCGCACCGGGTGAATCGGGATGTTCTGCACGATGCCTTCGCGCTTGTTGCCGGCGCGGATGTCCAGACCGAACCGCACCACCATCGCGACCGCGCCCACGAGGAGGGCGGTCCCGAGCAGACGCTCGATGTCGGTCTGCGCGCTGTCGGCGTGGCCCTTGATGAGGTGCAGCAGGTAGGAGCCGAGGAACGCCATCGGCACGGACCCGGCCGCCAGCAAGCCGACGAGCCGCTTGTTGACGGTGCCCTGCCGGAAGTGGACGACGGCGCCGAGCGGGCGCATGAGCACAGCGGCGACGAGATCGCTCGAGATCGCCTTGTCCGGCTGCACGTGGAACAACAGGATCAACATCGGGGTCATCAGGGCGCCGCCACCGGCGCCTGTCATGCCGACGAACAGCCCGATGACGGCGCTGCCCAGGACGATGTACGGGTCGATGTGCACCCTCGTGCCTCCGGTGTCGTCGAGCGGGGGGCCTTAAACTACACAAGTCTGATCGAATTATGTAGGTGGGCGCCGACATACCTGGCGGCGCACATCGAGCACAGGAGATCCTATGGGGGCCATCGCCTCTAGCAACAGGATCTCCGGGCTAGATGGGTCTAGACTGAAGGGAATCCGGCCGCAGAGGAGATCGCGATGAAGACCTACGCCGCCGCGCGCGTCGCCCCGCAGGATGTTCACGCCCGCCTCGAGCGGCACCTTCTCGTCGATGGCTTCCGGCTCGTGGTGGATCTGAGGGCGAGCCACGGCAGCTGGCTGGTCGACGCCCGTGACGGCAGCGAGTACCTCGACCTGTACACGTTCTTCGCATCGGCGCCGCTTGGCGCGAACCCGCCAGGTCTGGCCGACGACCCGGAGTTCATGCGGCTGCTCGCCGAAGTCGCTGCGAACAAGCCGGCGAACTCCGACACGTACACGACCCACCTGGCGGAGTTCGTCGAGACCTTCGATCGGGTGCTCGGCGATCCAGCGCTGCCACACCTGTTCTTCGTGGAGGGCGGTGCGCTCGCCGTGGAGAACGCGCTGAAGACCGCCTTCGACTGGAAGAGCCGGCGCAACGAGCTGGCGGGTCGCTCGCCGGCGCTCGGCACGAAGGTGCTTCACCTCAGTCGTGCTTTCCACGGCCGCAGCGGCTACACCCTGTCGCTGACGAACACCGACCCCGTGAAGACGGACCGGTTCCCCAAGTTCGGCTGGCCTCGGATCGACGTACCGGCGATGCGGTTCCCGGTACACGCACACCTCGACGAGATCGAGGCCGCCGAGCAGGTCGCCCTGAGCCAGGCGCGCGCCGCGTTCGAGCGCAGCCCGCACGACATCGCCTGCTTCATCGCGGAGCCGATCCAGGGAGAGGGTGGTGACAACCACCTCCGTCCGGAGTTCTTGCAGGCGATGCAGGCGCTCTGTCACGAGTACGACGCGCTGTTCGTGCTCGACGAGGTGCAAACCGGAGTCGGTCTGACCGGTACCCCGTGGTGCTACCAGCAGCTCGGCCTCGAGC
Organism: Mycobacteriales bacterium; assembly: GCA_035548055.1. Lineage (GTDB taxonomy): Bacteria > Actinomycetota > Actinomycetes > JAFAQI01 > JAFAQI01 > DASZTV01. The sequence continues at coordinate 67,592 of DASZTL010000061.1, forward strand.
CGGACATCGTCGCCTTCGCGAAGAAGCTGCAGGTCGGCGGGATCATGGCCGGGCGGCGGGTCGACCTCGTCCCGGACAACGTGTTCGCCGTGTCGAGCCGGATCAACTCCACCTGGGGCGGCGGTCTGGTGGACATGGTGAGAGCGCGGCGGCTGCTGGAGATCATCGAGGCCGACGGGCTGTTCGACGCGGCGGCTCGTAGTGGTGACAAGTTCCTCGGCGGTCTGCACGATCTGGCACAGCGGCACCCGGGGCTGGCGGCGAACGTCCGCGGCCGTGGCCTGATGTGTGCCGTCGACCTCCCGGACGGTCGCATTCGCAGCCAGGTGGTCGCGGGTCTGCGTGACGAGCGGGTGCTCGTCCTGCCGTGCGGCGAGCGGTCGGTGCGCTTCCGTCCGGCGCTGTCCGTGACGGAGGATGAGCTCGGGATCGCAATCGAGGCGTTGCATCAGGTGCTCAGCCGCCTTGCCGTCCCGTCGCGAGAGCGGGAGCCAGCATGAGAACGATCACCTCCGTCATTGCGGGCACGGCGGTGTCCGGAGCGCCCGCCGCGATGATCGAGGACCGCAACCCGGCGGCGCTCCACGATGTCGTCGCGGAGGTTGCGCTCGCTGACGCTGCGACCTTTGCCGCGGCCTGCCGAGCGGCGCGGGCCGCGCAACCGGGCTGGGCCGACGTGCCCGCGCCGATCCGGGGGCGGGCGATCGCGCACATCGGGCGCACGGTCGAAGCCAACGCGGAACGGCTCGCACGCCTTGTGACTCGCGAAATCGGCAAGCCGTACGCAGAGGCGCTCGGCGAGGTGCGCGAGATCGTCGACACCTGCGACTTCTTCCTCGGCGAAGGGCGCCGTCTCTACGGGCAGACCGTCGGCAGTGAGATGCCGGACAAGCAGCTGTTCACCTTCCGCAATCCGGTGGGCGTCGTCGCCGCGATCACGGCGGGAAACTTCCCGGTTGCCGTGCCGTCCTGGTACCTCGTGCCGGCGCTGCTGTGCGGAAACACGGTGGTCTGGAAGCCCGCCGACTACTCACCGGCCTGCGGGGCGGCGCTCTTCGAGCTGTTCGTCCGAGGCGGCGGGTTGCCCGACGGCGTGCTGAACCTGGTGCTCGCCGACGGCGCGTCGACGTACGACGGGCTGGCGACAGCTCTCGAAGAAGGCAATGTCGACAAGGTCGGGTTCACCGGATCCAGCGCCGTGGGCGCGAAGATCGGCGAGCTGGCGGGACGTCATCTGCAGTCGGCCTGCCTCGAGCTCGGTGGCAAGAACCCGATGGTGGTCACGCCCTCGGCGGACCTCGACCTCGCAGCAGAGGGCGCCCTGTTCTCCGGGTTCGGAACCGCTGGGCAGCGCTGCACGTCGCTCGGGACCGTCGTCGTTCACGAGAGCATCCACGACGACTTTCTGGCGCGCTTCGACAAGCTGACCCGGCAAGCCGCCATCGGTGACCCCACCGATGCCGTCCTGTTCGGCCCGATGCTCGACGAGAAGTTCGCCGCGCAGTTCGACGAGTACCTTCACTGGTTGCAGCCGCACCACGCGCTTCACGGCTCGTCGGCGACCGGTCGGATCACTCGGGACAACCCTCGTGACGGGTTCGTCGGTGATCCCGACGCCGGTGTCTACTACCACCCCGTCATCGTCGACGGGGTGCGGGAAGACGACGCCATCTTCCGCCAGGAGACGTTCGGGCCCCTCGTCGGCATCACGACGTACCGGGACCTCGACGACGCGATCCGGCTTGCGAACCTGCCCGGCTACGGCCTGTCATCGGCGATCTACACGACCGATGCCGAGGAGGTGTTTCGCTTCCGTCGGGGGGTCTCCGCCGGGATGGTGAGCGTCAACAACTCGACGTCCGGTGCGGAAGCGCACCTGCCGTTCGGCGGCAACGGCAAGTCGGGCAACGGCTCCCGCCAGTCGGGAATATGGGTGCTGGACCAGTTCACCCGCTGGCAGGCGGTGAACTGGGACTACTCAGGCCGCTTGCAGAAGGCGCAGATGGACGTCGCAGAGCTTTCGCCCGACGAGTCCTACCGGCTCCCCGAGTAGCCGAAGCGGCCATGGGGGAAGCGAGTCCCGAGGAGGTCCTCGACGCCCGGCTGCGTGCCGCCTTCGGATCCCTGACGTCGCGGCACGGTGGCGGCACCCCGCTCGACGACCCCGTCCGGTTGGGCAGCACCCTGACGGTGCGGCGGGCGTTGGCGTTGTTCGATGCTCAGCTCGCCAGCCGTGCTCTCGACCTGTTCGCGCGTCGGCTGCGAGCGGAGGGGCACGGCTACTACACGATCGGATCGGCGGGCCACGAGTCGAACGCGGCCGTCGCCGCTGCTACGCGGCCGACCGACCCCGCCCTGTTGCACTACCGATCGGGGGCCTTCTACATCGCGCGGGCCGCCCAGGTACCGGGTACGACGCCGCTGCGTGACGTACTGCTGGGCCTGGTCGCCGCAGCCGATGAGCCGATCGCCGGCGGGCGACACAAGGTCTTCGGAAACGCCGATCTCGCGGTGATCCCGCAGACATCGACGATCGCCTCGCACCTGCCTCGCGCGCTCGGGGTCGCATTCGCGATCGACCGCGCTCGCAAGCTCAAGGTCGATTGCCCCTGGCCGCGGGATGCCGTCGTCGTTGCGAGCTTTGGCGACGCCACGGCCAACCATTCCACCGCGACCGGCGCGATCAACGCGTCCTGTCGTGTGGCGCATGACGGCTTGCCGCTCCCGCTGCTGCTGGTCTGCGAGGACAACGGTCTCGGCATCAGCGTGCCCACCTCGAGCGGATGGATCGAAGCGGCGTACGGCAGCCGGCCCGGACTCGCGTACTTCACCGCCGACGGGAGCGACCTCGCGGCATGTTTCGAAGCCGCGGTCGCTGCTGTCGAGCACGTGCGTACGCGTCGAGCTCCGGCGTTCCTTCACCTGCGGGTGGTGCGCTTCATGGGTCATGCGGGCAGTGACGCCGAGATCAGCTACCGGTCTCGCACCGACATCGAGGCGGACTACGGCCGCGACCCGTTGCTCGGTACCGCGCGCCTGCTGGTCGAAGCCGCCGTGATGACCCCCGGGCAGGTGATCGAGCGGTACGACGCCGTTCTCGGCGAGGTCGAGACCCTCGCGCGGGAGGTGGTCACGCACCGGCGCCTCGGGAGTGCCGGCGAGATCATGGCACCGCTCTCGCCCCGTAGCCCGGAGCGCGTGGCAGAGGCCGCGTCGACGGCCACCGAGCCGGCGCGACGCGTCGACGGCTTCGGCGGCCGGCTGCCAGAGGACGGCGACCCGCTGACGCTGGCAGACAGCATCAACCGCACGCTTGCGGACGCACTGCTCGGCGAGCCGCGGATGCTGGTGTTCGGCGAGGACGTGGCACGCAAAGGTGGCGTGTACGGCGTGACGCGTGGGCTTGCCCGCCGGTTTGGTGCCGGCCGGGTCTTCGACACACTGCTCGACGAGCAGTCGGTCCTCGGCGTTGCCCTGGGTGCCGGCGTCTCCGGTTTGATCCCCGTCCCGGAGATCCAGTACCTGGCGTATCTGCACAACGCCGAGGACCAGCTCCGCGGTGAGGCGGCCAGCCTGTCCTACTTCTCCAACGGCCGCTACCGCAACCCGATGGTCGTGCGAGTCGCCGGCCTCGCCTACCAGAAGGGGTTCGGAGGCCACTTCCACAACGACAATGCGCTTGCCGTCCTGCGCGACATTCCCGGCATCGTGGTGGCTGTTCCCGCTCGCGGAGACGATGCCGCGGCCATGCTGCGGACGTGCCTTGCGGCCGCGCGGATCGACGGCACGGTCTGCGTGTTCGTCGAGCCGATCGCGCTCTACCACTCACGAGACCTGTACGCCCCCGGTGACGGCGAATGGGCCAGTCGATATCCGGCTCCGCACGAGTGGGCTGCCACACACGTACCGATCGGGGTGGGGCGTGGATATGGCGCCGGAACGGATCTCACGATCGTGACGTTCGGAAACGGTGTGCCGATGTCGCTTCGCGTTGCTCGCCGCCTCGGCGATGGCGGCATCGGCTGTCGGGTCCTGGATCTTCGCTGGGTGTCTCCGCTCCCGGTCGAGGACATCCTGCGGGAGGCGACGGCGACCGGACGAGTGCTGGTCGTTGACGAGACGCGTGCCAGCGGTGGCGTGTCCGAGGGAGTGCTCGCGGGTTTGACGGACGCGCGCTACCGCGGTGAGGTGGCACGGGTCGCCGCGCAGGACACGTTCATCCCGCTCGGCGACGCGGCCGACCATGTGCTCGTCTCCGAGGCGGCCATCGAGAAGGCCGCGTACGAGCTCGTCAACCGCTAGCCGCCCGCCGTCACAGCATGCGGTTGGCGATCCACTGCGGCATGTGCGAGGCCATCACCTGGGCCGCCGCCCGGCGCGGAAGGACTACTCGATCGCGGTCGTTGCCGCACGCCCGGACGACCGCATCGGCGACCTCGTCGACGGTCAGCTTGCGCAGCATGCGGATCCGCAGCATCCGGTCGAACGCGTCTCGACATGGCTCGTAGCTGGTGGCCTCGTCGTACAGACCGGTGTCGACCGGCCCCAGCTCGACATTGGTGACGCCCACCCCGGTACCGCGCAGGTCGCGGCGGAGCCCTTCGGCAAGCTGCGACACCGCCGCCTTGGTTGCGGAGTAGGCGGTGAGGCCAGGCAGCGCCACTTGAGCACTCAACGACGAAACGAAGACGAGCCGGCCCCGGGCCCGGGCCCGCATCCCCGGCAGCAGCTGGCGAGCCAGCTCAGCCGGGGCGAGGGCGTTCACCTCGTACAGCTGCCGTAGCTGGGGCGCCGAGAAGTCCGTGAGGTCGCCCGACGTGCCGAGTCCGGCGTTGTTGATGAGGACGTCGACCGGCGCAATTGCCTCGAGCCGCTCCGCCACCCCGTCGGCGTTGGCGACGTCGGCGGCCAGATGTCCGACCCGGAGCTGTGCGGCGACCCGCTCGAGGTCGGCGCTACCGCGGGCGAGCAGCGTCACCCGGGCGCCGGCCGTCGCGAACTCGCGGCCGAACGCGGCGCCCATGCCGCGCGACCCGCCCGTGACGACCACGTGCCGGCCGGTGAGATCCACCCGGATATCTTCACCCGGCCGGCGCGGAGGGATCGGGCGCACCCCGCCGAAGTTGGAATCTGCCATCAAAAATCGGGACAATCTGTTGTGATGGCATCGATGCAGAGGACCCAGAGCGGATGAGCCGGCTCGACAGGTACCGGGCCCACCGGGACGACCCGTACCGCGGCTACTACTCCGGGCGCACCGCGTGGCGCGCTCCGGTCGCGATAGGGCTTCCGCTCGCGGTCGCACTCGTGCTGATCATCACCTTCGCACTCTCGGCCGTGCGGCCGGCTTCCGGTCAACCTGCTCGGGCCGGACATCCCAACGGCCACAGCTACCAGTCCCTGCTGATTCCCTCGGATCAGGCCGCGCCGACGTTCCAGGTCGGCCGCGATCACCAGGCGAAACATCCTCAGCGGGTCGTGATGGCGTACAACGCCGGGGCAGGGCAGACCCGGGCGGAGAGTGCTCCTCGCACCCGTAGTGGAAGCAGTACGTCGTACCGCACCGACGAGAACGGCTACCGGATCGCGCCACGTAGGGACAGTGCCCTGGTCCCGTACACCACCGTCGTGGCACATCTCGAGCACACCACCAAGGGCTACCCTTCGGCGCGCTCGTTCTCGAGCAACCGCAAGGTGCCGGGTTCGTGGTACGGCTACCCCTCGATCCTCCCGGTGATTGACTCCACCGCGGACCGGATCAAGGTGATGCTCGCTCAGCGCCCCGACGAGTCGACGAGCTGGGTCAAGCGCAGCGCCGCGGTGCTGACCAGGGTCCACTACGCAATCGTCGTGGACATCTCGCAGCACTGGCTCTACGTGTTCTACAAGGGCATCCAGATCTCGTCGTTTCCGGTTGGCACCGGTGCCTCCGGCACCCCCACGCCCACCGGCCACTACTTCGTTGCCTTCCACGCTCCGCCTAACGGACCGGGCTACGGCGCGTTCATGATCGAGACCTCCGCGCACTCGCGGGTGATCGCGCACTTCGAGGGCGGTGATGACGCGATCATCGCGATCCATGGACCCGTCGGGTCAGATGCGCAGATCGGCAATCACGGCGCGGCGATCTCGAACGGCTGTATCCGCATGCACGACAGCGACCTTCGTCAGATCCGGCACGTTCACAACGGCTCACCGGTCTTCCTGACCTACTGAGCGAGCCGCGCACCGTGAGGGGGGTCCGTTCCGGCACGATCGCGGTCGCGCTTTCGCTGATCGCGATCGGCTCCGCCGGTAGCGGGTCGACCGCAATCGCACGGCCTTCGCAGGCCGACCCGCATCGTCCGCCGTTGACGATTCCGGCGTTGCGGCAGTGGTATCACGGCGAGGGCACGTGGCACCTGGGGGAGAGGGCCCGCATCCTGGTCTGGCCTGCCCGCCCTGCCATGGTGCGACTCGGCAAGCAGCTCGCGACCGACGTTCGGGCCGAGGTGGGACGCCGACTGCCCGTCGTCGAGGGTCGGGGGGGCTACCGGCGCGGCGACATCGTCCTTCGTCACAGTCGTGACCTCGCCCGCAGCCTCGGCACCGAGGGCTACGCGCTCGAGGTCAGTCGGGTGGTCCGGATTTCCGCTCCGACGAGCACCGGGATCTTCTACGGCGGTCGGACGCTGGTGCAGCTGCTGCATCAGGGCACATCACTTCGGCAGGGCTTCGGGCTGGATAGTCCGCGATACCCGGAGCGCGGGCTGATGGTCGACGCGTCGCGGACGACGTACAGCACCCACTGGGTGTTGCGCGAGATCCACCGTCTCGCGGCGCTGAAGCTGAACGTCCTCCATCTGCATCTCACCGACGACCAGCGGTGGGCGATCGACAGCAGGGCCTATCCGTCGGTCGTCGCCAAGCATGCGTTCAGCCGGGCCGACATTCGGCGCATCCTGCGGGTCGCCAAGCGCAACCACGTGATGGTGATCCCTGAGTTCGAGATGCCCGGGCACATGGCGTCATTCCTTTCCCGGCATCCGGCGCTGGAGCTGAAGCCGGCGGCGATCGTCGGATCCTCGACCTCGCAGCAATACGTGACGGACAAGCTCGACATCACCAACCCGAAGGCGCTCGCGGCGATGCGCCGGATCCTCGACGAGTACCTGCCGCTGTTCCCCGGCCGGTACTGGGACATGGGGTGCGACGAGTACCTGTCACCGGCTGAGTACGCCGTCTTCCCCCAGCTGGCGGCCTACGCCGTGACGCACTACGGTCCCGGCGCGACCCCGGCCGACGTGATCCACGCCTTCATCAACGCGGTCGACCGGATCGTTCGGGCACATCACAAGACGCTGCGAATCTGGAGCGACCAGATGGGCGGCACCGGGCTCGTCCCGGTCAACAACGACGTCGTCGCCGAATGGTGGTCCAGTGCGTCGCCGCTCGGCGATCCAGTCACCGTCGCACCCTCGACGTTGCTCAACCGGGGCTTTCAGGTGCTCAACGCGGGCTGGTACCCGAACTACTACACGGACGACCTCGGCCCGGTCGCAGGCCGGGCTGACCTCGCCGGGGTCTACCAGAGCTGGGCGGTCAACCAGTTCGACGGTCAGGAGCTCACGACCGGCACGGTCACGACCCGGCAGACGGTCCCGGCGGGCAGTCCGGGCCTGCTCGGCGCAACGCTGAACGTTTGGGGCCCGCTGAAGGAAAGCACCGAACAGACCGCGGCCGGAATCGAGCCGCATCTCGCAGTGCTCGCCCAGAAGACATGGGGGAGCCGACTACCGACCCCGACCTACCAGGGGTTCTCCCGGGCGATGCGCCGGGTCGGTCTCCCGCGCTGAGCAGGCAACGGAAGGTCCGACCGGCCCGATCACGAACTCCTCAGGCTGTGTGGGTCGGGATGCGAGCGCTGGCGGCCGGCGCGTTGCTCGGCGTGCTCATCACGCCGCTCACGGCGAATGCCGGGCCGGCCGCGGCCGGGCAGCCGGTCAGCAACCCGGCCGGTCTGGTCGACGCCCGGAGCGGTTCGCTCGGCCCCGGGTTCGTCACTGTCGCTGCGGGACTGCCGTTCGGCATGGTGACGCCGGGCCCGATCACCACGACGCCTGTGGGTGACGATCCGCTCAACTACGTCGGCTACGCCTACCAGGATCCAGAGATCCGTGGCTTCGCGCTGACCCACTTCTCCGGGGCCGGAATCCACATCGGTGGCGAGCTGCCTGTCATGCCCGTGACCGGCCCGGTCACGAGTCCGAAGCCCTCGGACTGGGCGAGCCCGTTCACGCACGCCACCGAGACGGCCGAGCCCGGCTACTACGCGACGACCCTGCTCAAGTCCGGGGTCCGAACAGAGCTCACTGCCACCACGCGTACGGCGGTCGAGCGCTACACGTTCCCGCGCGGTTCGCAGGCGAACCTGATCTTCGACGTCACCAGGAACAACGACAGCAACCAATCCGGCGGCACGCTGAGCGGAGCCTTCCGAGTCGTGGGCCATCACCGCGCGCAAGGATCGGTCCGCGTGCCGGACTCGGGTGGTCTGACCATCTGGTTCGCAGCCCGGTTCGACCAGCGCATCGTCAGGCACGGCACGTGGACGGCGGCTGGGATGACACCCGCCAAGTCGACTGCCAGGGGTCACGGGGCCGGGGGCTGGGTGGGATTCGACTCCACACGCAGCAGCGAGGTGCAGGCCGACATCGCCCTCAGCTACACGTCTCAGCGCGAGGCGGTTCGCAACCTTCGCGCCGAAGCGCCAGCCGGCCGCTCGTTCGACGAGGTACGCCGGCAGGCGGCGCGTACCTGGAACACGCGGCTTCGCAGCGTCGAGATCGCCGGCGGCACCCGGCACGCTCGGCGTACCTTCTACACCGCCCTATACCACGCGCTGCTGATGCCGACGGCCTTCGACGATGCCGATGGGCGCTATCGCGGCTTCGACAGCAAGATCCGTCGAGTTCCGCGAGACCACCACCACTACACGGACCTGAGCCTGTGGGACACCTACCGCACCCAGACACCGCTGCTCACGCTGGTGGCGCCGAGGGTCGCGCACGATCTAGGCGTCTCGCTGCTTGCTGACACTGCGCAGAACTCAGGCGTCATCCCACGCTGGGTTCGTGGCAACCGTGACTACGGGATCATGGGCGGGGACTCCGGTACACCCACGCTTGCGACCTTGGTCACCAGTGGCGCGCTTCGCGGCGCAGCCGCGCGTAGGGCGTACGCGGCCGTCGTTCACCAAGCGACGACGCTGCCGCCGGCCGATCCCCGATCCGGTCTCGACAGCTACCTGAAGCTCGGTTACGTCCCGCTGGACGTGAGCGGTCGAGGCGCGTCGGTCACCCTCGAGTACGCCATCGACGATGCGGCGATCGCGGGCCTGGCGCGACACTTCCACGACGCCCACCGGGCTGCGGTCTTCACCCGTCGAGCCGGGTATTGGCGCCACTTGCTCGACCGCTCCGACGGCTTCCTCCGGCCCCGGATGAGCGACGGCGCCTGGGCCACCCCGACCAACCTCGGCCTCACCCACGTGTGGAACCCGATCTTCCCGGACGGCTGGCAGGAGGGCACCGGCTGGCAGTACCTGTGGCTGGTCCCGCAGGACGTGCGCGGACTGGCGAACGCGATCGGCAAGAACACGATGATCGAGCGGCTGGATCGATTCTTCCTTGCAGCCTTGGACCGGCAGGCAGCTCCGGTGGTACCGGAAGCGCAGGCCCAGGCTTCGCTGTTCGGGGCGTACTACATCGGCAACCAGTACACGCCGGCAAACGAAACGGATCTCCAGGCGCCGTGGTTGTACAACTGGCTCGGCCAGCCGTGGCGGACTCAGCAGGTCGTCCGCGCCGAGGCCGGTGTCTTCAACGCCTCCCCGTACGGGCTTCCCGGCAACGACGATGCGGGGACGATGTCGGCGGCGTACGTGCTGTCCGCGATCGGCCTGTACCAAGCACAGCCGGGAGTCGATGCCTGGGAGCTGTCCTCGTCGTTCTTCCCCACGGTGCGGATCCGCGGCGGCCTTCGCATCTCAGCGCCGGGCAGCAGCCCGCTCCGGCAATACATTGCCTCGGCGCAGCTCAACGGCAAAGCGCTCGAGCGGGTCTGGCTGTCGTATGGCGACTTGCACGGCCGCCTGGTCGAGACGATGGCTTCGCGTCCCACCGCCTGGGGCACACCGGCGAGCGCGGCGCCGCCGAGCCTCAGCGACCGGCGGCGACGGTAGGCGTTGCCGGCAGGACGTCGGCGAAGAGGAACCCGTCACGCTCGACGACCTCGCCGATGGTGACATCGAGCGGTTCGCTGAACCCCGGGCCGTCGACCACGAAGGTGTGGAACTCCCCGTTCTCGCCGCACGGGTCCACCGCGGGCGGTAACGCATCGAGCAGATCGGCGTCGTACCAGCGGCCGACCAGGTCACCGGGCGCTTGCGCGGGGTCGACGCACGTCAGTACCGCACGCATCCCGGTGGCGACCATCCGTCGCGACAGCTGGTCGGTCGGCTCGAGCCACAGCGGGAAGACCGGCTCGATGCCGGACCCGGCCAGCATCCGCACGCGATAGTCCCGCACGTCGGCGAGGTACAGATCGCCGAACACCATGTGGGTCACCTCGGCGGCATGGGCGGCGCGGACAGCGGCGGCCATGCGCTCCTCGTAGACGTCGTTGGGACAGGGCCACGGCAGGTCGACGACGTGAAGTGGCAAGCCGACTGCCGCCGCCTGTGCCTCCAGGAGCCCGCGTCGAACCGCGTGCATCGCCACCCGGTCAGCCGTCGAGTTCACAGTGGTGAGCAGACCGACGACCTCCAGCTCGCCGGCATTGCGGATCGCCTCGAGGGCAAAGGCGCTGTCCTTGCCGCTGGACCAGCTCAGCCAGGCCCGGGGGAGTGTCATCGGCGCGCCGCATCGACGACGTAGGGGCAATGGCGACAGCCGTTCTCGCAGCAGTAGCCGCGCTCAGCGAGATATGCCGCGGTGAGCACGAACAGACCTGTCAGCGGGTCCGGATAGCCGGCCTCATCCGCAGCCAGCGCGGCGTCATGGGCCGCAAGGATGCGGTCGCGTCCGGGTGCATCGAGCGGGAGTCTCGAGTGAGCCGGCGTCGACAGCGGCCGGTCTGCAAGGACGTCCGCGTGGGGCGCGCCGGCTGCCGACTCAGAATCGATGTCTGAGCGTGACAAGGCCGACGACCCCACAGATGATCGCCGCCGCGAATGCGAGTGGCGCCAGCTTCTCGTTCTTGCTCTTGCTCGCGAACGCTGTGAAGAACGGCGTCACGATCAGCGGGACGAAACCGGTCGCGAGCGCGAAGAAGATCGACAGCGCAGCAGCGACGAAGGTGTACATCGAATACTGATTGTGCTCGAAGAGCGACTCGCTCTGGGTTGCGGTGCTGGTCGTGCCGTCGGTGGTCGACGTCGTCCAGGCCTGGCCGTTCCACCACCGGAAGGGGGCGACGCCTCCCGGGTCCGGATACCAACCGGGTGCGGGACTGGTCACGCGAACTCCTGTACGGCGAAGGCTCGATCGACTCTACTGGCCGGCTTCAGCGGCCGTCAGCATAGAGAGCCGTCGCAAGCCGCTCGGCGTGCTCTCGCAACGTCGCATCCGGCAGCGGTTCGTCGAAGAACATCTCGTCCCAGGTCAGCGGATTCCCGGGCGCGGGATCATCGACGTACCTCGGCACGACGTGGGTGTGCAGGTGGGGCAGCCAGTTCCCCAACGTCATCAGGTTGATCTTGACCGGCTTGAACACCCGGTCGATCGCGCGGGCGACCCGGTTCACGTCGGCCCAGTAGCTCGCGGACTGCTCCTTGCTCAGTGCGAATGCCTCGGCGACGTGCTGGCCGTTCCAGGCGACGACGCAGAAGCCGGGCAGCCGGCTCCGCGAATCCAGCCGCACCACAGTGGCCGGAAGCGCAGCGCCGGTGACCAGGTCACGGCTTCGGGTGTCGACGATCGCCGCGCAGATCGGGCAGTCGGCACCCGCCTTGCGCTCGGCCCAGTCATCGGGCCAGCCACCCTCCCTCACCCCGGCAACGTACCTCCGGTCGCGTGGCGGTGGGTCCTGGGAGCGCAAGATCACGCCGCTAGGAGCGAGCAGGATCCGCTATCCGCCGGGTCGAATCAGGGGCGATGCGCCGCAACCCAGCAAGCCGGGCCCTGCTCACCGTGCTCGTCGTCGCCGGCTGCAGCGCTGGCCTGGTCCGAGGCACCGGGGCACCGGCGGTCGCCGCGACGGCGGTCGCCCACTGCCCGTGGATGAACCCCCACCTGTCGGCTGAGCGTCGCGCCGCCATGGTGGTCAAGCGCATGACCCTGCAGCAGAAGGTGAGCCTGCTCTACGGCCGGGGCGACATCACCCACTACGGCGCCGCGAACTACATCCCCGGCATTCCATCGCTCTGCGTCCCGGACCAGGTGTCGAACGACGCAGGCGCCGGGCTTGGGGACGTACAGGTCCTGGTCACCGCCTTCCCGGACGGGATCACGCAGGCGGCCAGCTGGGACCGCGCGATGCAGTACAAGCTTGGTGCCGCGATCGGCTGGGAGGCGTGGCACAAGGGGGTCAACGTTCAGCTCGCGCCGGGCGTGGACATCGCACGCAACCCGCTGAACGGCCGCACCTTCGAATACGCCGGAGAAGACCCCTACCTGTCCGGGCAGACCGGCGTGGCCGAGATCAGGGGGATCCAGAGTCAGCACGTCGCGGCAACCGTCAAGCACTACGCGCTGAACGACCAAGAGACCAACCGCATGACCGACTCTTCGGATGTGGACGTGCGCACGATGCAGGAGATCCACCTCCCGGCATACGAGGCCGCAGTCAAGGAGGGCCACGTCGCGTCGGTGATGTGCAGCTACAACCGGATCAACGGCGTGTACGCCTGTCAGAACCGCTATCTGCTCCGGGACGTCCTCAAGCGGCAGTTCGGCTTCAAGGGGTGGGTGATGTCCGACTGGGGCGGCACCCACTCAACTGTCGCCGCCGCCAAGAACGGCCTCGATCAGGAGCAGAACATCACTCCCGGCACCTATTTCTCCAAGCCGTTGCAGGCGGCTGTGCAGAACCATCAGGTGTCGATGCGGACGCTCAACGAGATGGTGCGTCGGGTCATGTGGGGTCTGTTCACCGCTGGCGTGTTCGACCATCCGGCGCCGGCAGCCCCGATCGCGACCACCGCCATCGTCAACACCCCGCAGGAGAAGGCGACCGCGCTCGAGGTGGCCGAGGGTGGAGCGGTCCTGCTCAAGAACGCCCGAGGTGTTCTACCGCTGCAAGGAACGGGACAGAGCCTCGCCGTGATCGGCCTGCCGGCGACGCCGGTGGGGGCGCAGCAGTACTACCAAGGCGGCGGTAGCTCGAAGGTGCCGTTGTTCGGCGTGAACCCGAACGTCGTCGACCCGCTGTCGGCGATCACGCTACGGGCGCAAGCAAACGGTGACGTCGTCATCCCGGCGGCGGGACTCACGACCGCTGACGCCGTGGCGGCCGCCAAGCTCGCCAAGACAGCAGTGGTCTTCATCGGCGACGGCGAGACCGAAGGAAGCGACCGCAAGTCGCTCAACGCGGTGAACGCCGTGTGCGCACTCGTGTGCCTTCCGTCGACGGGTCCTGACCAGAACGCTTTGGTGTCCGCGGTGGCGAAGGCGAACCCGAACACGATCGTCGTCGTGCAGGCGGGCGGCCCGGTCGCGATGCCGTGGCTGAAGCAGGTCCGAGGCGTCCTGCACATGTGGTTCCCCGGCGAGCAGGATGGCAACGCCGCGGCCGCGCTGCTGTTCGGCGACGTCAACCCGTCGGGCAAGCTGCCCATCACCTTCCCGAAGTCGATGAAGCAGACGCCGCTGCGGTCCGCACAGCAGTACCCGGGTGTGACCATCCAAGGGATCCCGCACTCGCGGTACACCGAGCGGCTCCTGGTGGGCTATCGCTGGTACACGGCGAAACACATCACGCCGAGGTTCCCGTTCGGCTTCGGCCTGTCGTACACCCACTTCGCGTTGAGCCATCTCACCGTGCGCGGCACGACCCGTGGTGCAACCGCGCGGTTCGCGGTGACGAACACCGGCAGCCGAGCCGGCGCGGAGGTGGCGCAGCTGTACGTCGGTGACCCGCCTGGCGCCCACGAGCCGCCCATCCAGCTCAAGGGCTACGAGAAGGTGTGGCTGCAGCCGGGCGAGCGCAAGTGGCTGACCCTCGATCTGGACCGCCGTTCGTTCGCCTACTGGAAGACCAAGGCCAACGCCTGGCGGGTGGCGCCTGGCTGCTACTCGATCCGGGTCGGCGACTCATCGGCCCACCTGCCGCTGCACGGACGGATCTGCACCAGCGACCGAGGTGCCGCAGCGCAGCGGTAGGGCGCCCTACGACGCGCCGGCCCGACGGCGTGTGATGGCGTCGACCGAGGCCGCGACCAACAAGACGAGGCCCGTGATCTCCTGCACGACACTGATCGGCAGGCCCGGGTGGAGCTGAATGCCGTTGGGAATCATCGCGATGACTACGGCACCGAGGAGGGCATCGCGCGGCTTGCCCCGTCCGCCGAACAACGACGTGCCACCGATCACTGCGGCTGCGACGGCGTAGAGCAGCGTGTTGCCCTGGCCGAGTGCGGGTTGGGCGCCACCGCTGAAGTCAGCGAGGAACAGTCCGCCGATCGCTGCCAGCGTGGAGCAGAGAATGAAGGCCGAGATGCGCACCCGTTCGACGGGGATTCCGGCGCGGGAGGCCGCCTCGCTGTTGCCGCCGATCGCGTAGAGGTGACGACCCCACGAGGTGCGTGCCAGCAGGATCGAGAACACGACCATGAGCGCGATCGGGACGCTCGCCGCCCACGGCACACCTTGGATGACGAATCCAGGGTTCGGGTTCCGGTTTCGGTTGAACCAGATGACGATGAGCGCGCCGCCGACCGCGAGGACGCTGATCCGCAACGCGACCAGTGCATGGCGGTCGTAGGACACGCCCTGTGAGGCGCGCCTACGCTGCCGCGTGATCGTGACCGCCGCGTAGCCGAGCACGAGGACGCCGAAGAAGATCCAGCCCTGTGCCGGCGACATGTTCTTGTGCGTCATCGCGAACCAGGGGCCGTAGCGGCTGGTGCCGATCGACTGGCTCTGCACCGCGTCGAGCGTCACTCCCTCCCAGGTGAGGAACAACGCCAGGGTGACGATGAACGATGGAATGCCGATCGCGGTCACCAGAACGCCATTGAAGGTCCCGATCGCAATACCAATCGCGCACGCGACAGCGAACGCGAGCCAGACGTGGTTCTCATCGGCGCCGGTGACGATCAGCACGATGCCGACGACGACGAGCACGGCAGCCGGGTACAGGCGCTTCCATACCGCGAGGCCCGCCGCTGCCGCCATCGCCACGATCAAGCCGATGTAGACCGCTGAGCCGACCGCTTGATGCAGGTCCCCGGATCGCAGAGCCTGCGCTGCAAACCCGGCAGCGACGCCCCCCGCCGCCCCTGCGGAAAGGTCAATGTCGCCCAGCAGCAGCACGAAGACGAGGCCCAGCGCGATCAACGCGATGAACGACGCTTGGGACATGAGGTTGCCGATGTTGTTGGCGGTGTGGAACAGCGGCGTCGTGACGCTGAACAACACCCCGATCACCACGAGGCCGAGTACGGCCGGCAGTCCACCTGGGTCGCCGCGGCGTACCCGGATGACGTATTCCGAGAACGCGGCCGACAGCCCGCGGGGTGTGGTGTCGACGCGGAAGCTGGTGCGTGGGTCGTCGCTGTCGTCGGTGACGGTGCTTGTCGGGTCGCTGGACATCGGCAGGCCTACGCGCTCTGGGCGGCCGTCGCCGGGGCCAGGCCGATCTCGCCGCTGCGTCCGGTCGTGATCAGCTCGACCACCTGCTCGAGTGAGGTGTCCGCGCGCTTGACCTCGGCGGCCCGACGGCCGAGGTAGAGCACCGCGATCCGGTCGGCGACCTCGAGCACGTCGTTCATGTTGTGCGAGATCAGAACGACGCCGATGCCGTTGTCGGCGAGGCGGCGTACCAGGTCGAGGACCTGCCTGGTCTGGGCGACGCCGAGCGCAGCCGTCGGCTCGTCGAGGAAGACGACGCGCCCGTTCCAGAGCACGGCGCGGGCGATGGCGACGGTCTGGCGTTGCCCGCCGGACAGGCTCGCAACCGGTTGGCGGACCGAGTTGATCGTCCGTACGGCGAGGGAGCGCAGCGTCTCGCGCGCCTTGGTCTCCATCTCGCCGTCGGAGAGGAACGGGCCGCGGCGCATCTCGCGCCCGAGAAACATGTTCTGGGTGATGTCGAGGTTGTCGGCGAGTGCAAGGTCCTGGTAGACGAACTCGATCCCGAGCGACGAAGCGACTGCCGGCGAGGAGATGGTGACAGGCTTGCCGTCCCAGTACATCCGGCCCGTGTCGATCGTGTTGATCCCGGCGATGCACTTCACAAGGGTCGACTTGCCGGCGCCGTTGTCCCCGACGAGTGCGGTGACCTGACCGGGGTAGACGGCGAAGTCCACGTCATGGAGCACATGCACCGCGCCGAAGCTCTTGTTCAGTCCCTCGACTCGGAGTACCGGCGTCTCGGACGGGTCGGACACTTGCGGTCTCCTCGCACTCAGCGTCGTCGAGCCGAGGGCACCGGATGGCGCCCTCGGCTCGACGACTTGCTGCTCTTCTAGCTGCTGACGCCTGCGGACTTGCACTCGCTCGCGTAGCCCTTGCAGAGCTCGGCAGCGGTGACGGCACCCGCCGTGACGACGTCGTTGATGTTCTTCAGCGTGATCGCCTCCGGCACGAGGAGCACCGACGGGATGTCGCGCTTGCCCTCGGGATCGTGCAGGTTGCCGGTCGCCAACGCATCCGCCGCCGCCGTGTCACCCTTGGCGAGAGCGATTGCGAGCTTCGAGGCCGCGTCCGCCTCCTTCGAGACGTCCTTGAACACCGTCATGCACTGGTCGCCGCTCAGGATGTACTGCAAACCCTGGGTCGTCGCGTCCTGCCCGGTCACCGGCACCTGGAGGTTCTTGGACTTCAGGATGCCGATCGCCGCGCCGGCGATGCCGTCGTTGGCAGCGAGCACACCGTCGACCTTGCCGCCGTTCTTCGTCAGCAGCTGCTGGAAGTCGGTCGCCGCCGTCGTGTTGTCCCACTTGCTGACATCCACCTCTTGGGCGATCTTGATCTTGCCGGCCTTGACCGCCGGGTCGAGCACCTCATGGGCGCCCTTCTTGAACAGCACGGCATTGTTGTCGATGTCGGTGCCACCGTTGAGCTCGATGACCTGGGCACCGCTGGTCTTGCCGGATGCCGCGAGGCAGTCGAGCAGGCCCTGGCCCTGCAGCTTGCCGACGGCCACGTTGTCGAACGAGACGTAGTAGCCGGCCGAGCCGCCGAGATTGACGCGGTCGTAGTCGATGACCTGTACGCCCGCGGACTTGGCGGCGCTCTCCACGCTGATTCCGGTCTGCGGATCGGCTGGGTCGATGAGGAGGACCTTCACACCCTCCGCGATCATCGACTGCGCGATCGAGACGAACTTCGCGTTGTCGCCCTGCGCGTTCTGAATGTCGGCCTTGACGCCGGCGTCCTTGAAGGCCTTCGTCAGCAGGGGTGCGTCGTACTGGGTGTAGCGCGCGGACGAAGTGGTGTCCGGAAGGATCACGCCGACCTCGGTCTTGCCGCTTGACGCCCCTCCGGTGCCCTGGTTGTCGCCCCCGGAACTGCTGCTGCCGCAGGCGCTAAGTGCCAACAGGCCCGACACGGCGAGTACGCCGATGCCGGCCTTGCGTTCTGCCACTCTCACAAACGTCCTCCTCGACAAGCGCGAGACCGTGGTGGCTACGCGCGAGGAGACAGTCTCGCGGCGTGCGCGTCCCGTCAACAAAACGCGCCGACTGCAACGAGCTTGTGATCACCACCGCGATGCGCGCACCACCTCAAGATCACGGGCGCTCGGGCGTGAACGGGAGGGGGCGTGAAGACCTTGGTGTCGGAGGGGGGACTCGAACAGATATCCCACGGTTCTCGCTTCGGGACACCTGCGGCTGTAGCTCCGAGTCGCTCAGCGTGCCCACCCTTCGCGTTCGCGCTGCGCCTGGCCCCGCGGATCGGCGCGCAGGTTGAGGAAGCCCGCACCGGTGAGGAGCCGACTAGGGCTCGGATGCGCCGACCGTTCGTCGTTTGCGGGCCAAGTGTTGAGAAGAGCAACCCGCCGGGCGATCACGCCGTTGTACATGCCAATCGCCCGCCGCATCACGTCGGCCACTTCCGCGGGCGTGGGCGCCATCGCTGGGTCGGCCACCTCAGCGCCAACCGCTTCGGCGAGGAGCACTCGCAGGCCGCACTGCCTGAACTCCCATTCGTCGATCGTGCGGTCACCTTGCCCGGCAGGAGCCGCTGCTGCCTGCCTATCCAGTGAGAGGACAAGACCGAGCGTGGCGAGAGCGAGAACCGACGCCGCCGCGCTCTGCAACGGAGTCCAGCCGTTGCCTCGCTGCGCGAAAATCGAGCACGCCGTCGCGGCAAAGACGTCGCATGTGAGTTCGGTGAGCAGCCTGCGATCCCGAGCCGCGACGGCAGCGAGATCGGGCAGGACAGGCACCACCTTCCCAGCCGCGAGCTCCGGCTGAGAATCGAACCTCGGGGCGTACCACCAACTGTCTGGTTCCACGCCCGCGTGATGCCGCCCGTAGGTCGTCGGGCGTTCTCGCCCGATGTCATGTGCGGAGGCCAACGCCGGGTCGGTCTCGGAGAGGTTGCTCGCCGTCCGAAGCCGATCCAACACCTGTTCGCGAAGGCGATCGAAGGAGGCCGGATCAGCAGCTTCTAGGTAGTGCAACAGCTCGTGGGCGACTGCGAACTGCTCCTGCATCGCCACGCCTACCCAGGTCTCGAATGCGCTCTCAGCGTCCTCGATGTAGTCGCGAACGCGGTGCACCCGAAGAATCTGATCTGCGTGCGCGGCGAGGACAACCGCCGTGCCGAGGTACCCCCCACAGACACGCCGCACTGCAGCGATTCGAAGCAACAGTGCGTCGATCACCTGCTCATGTTGTGGGTCATTGAGGACTTTGAAGGTCTGCGAGAACAAGGTCCCCAGGCCAGCGTCATAGACCAGTTGCGTGGCGCCGCTGTGCTGCAGGAGTGCGGGTAGGGCACGAGCGGTGTGCACGACGGAACTAGGCGGCTCCGGTGCGCCGCTTCCGGAGAACTTCTTGATGGTCGGCCAGAGCATCCGGACGTTTCGCTCGAGATCCTGCCGGCTTCTGAGCGATAAGTCTCTCTCGGCGTCGGTGCCCCACGTCGTCTCGATCAACTCACGGATCGACATCGGATGCGGGTTAGTCAGCCTGGCCAAGCGCAGCTATCACTCGCTCTACGGCCTCGACATCCGCGCCGACGATCTCCATGCCGTCGACGGTTACGCGGAAGTTCTTCTTGACCGAGGCGCGCTCCCGCAACCAGACCTCGACGACTCGTAGCGCGCCACCGCCCCCGCCTAGTGCGACCACTAGTTGGACGGCCGTTTGACCATCGAATGGCCGCACCTCGACCGGGTCGAAGCTCGGCAGCCCAAGGGCAACTGACAGATCTTCAAGGTCAGAACGGTCTTCGGCGGGAACACCGACAGCGATCTTCGGAGGCATGCCCGATCCTTGCATGGCATGGCTCCGGGCTGGATGACAATGAGGCGTACGGCGCCGGCCGGCGTCTACCGCCGTGTGGTGCGACAGTTACGTCGTTCGGCTCTCGGCAGCCGCGGACACGCCGTAGAACGTGGCTCGAGCCGAGTCGACACGCGCGCGGGCCTCGCGGACCAGATCGAAGTCATGCTCGTTGGGGGGCATGTCGCGCACCGGGTGCATCACGCGATTGCGGACGTCGTTGACCTCCTGGATCTCGCTCTTGAAGGCCTTGCCACTGCTGGCGCGGAGGAGCGAAGAGAAGAGCGCCCAGCGCTTCTCCACGATGATTCCGGTCTCGATGAGGGTGAGGCAGTACCAGGGGTCGTAGCCATCGCGGGCGAGGCCCTCTGCGCGCATCGCGCCGTCCTTTCGGATGGCCTCGTCGACGCCCTTGAACCACCACGCCCTGGCGTCGGTTCCGTACTCACGCTCAAGCACGTGGCGAACAAGGCGGTGGAGGTCGACTTCGAACCCGCGCAGCTCCTCGTAGAGGTCTCCGTAGTAGCGACTGGCGGGCCCGTACCGCAAGCAGACCTGTATGTCGCCGGCGTCCTCATGCGGCAAGGCGTCTTCGAAGGGACGGGCGTGGACGTAGCCGTCGTAGGCGTCCCGGCGTAACTTGAAGCCGCGTTCGTCCTTGACCTTCTCCACCAGCTCGCGCGTGCCGCTGGGTATCGAGAAGTAAATGTCGCTACGCCGGATCAAGCCTTTGCCGACAGCACGGTCGAGGTAGTCGAGAACCGTGCTGAGCGAGACGCCCCTTGCGTGCGCTGCCTCTCTCGGCAGGTTCCCAGCCCGCAGCAGTCTTGCGCATTCGTCGGCCGCAGCCATCCGTCCTCCGGGCGCATCGGTTCCGCGTTTCGGCGTTCAGCCTCTCATCTCTTCTGGGCACGGAAGGTCGTAACGGATCTCGCTCGCGAAGTGCCGCACGCGGGATACTGGCCTTCATGTGGCGATCGCGTGAGGTGAACCATCCGGAACCGGATGAGTCGCCGCCGAGGGCGGTGCTGTATAGCGAGTACGTCAGGCGCAAGCCTTCCAAGCCTCGGCCGGTCGACAGCGCCGGGCAGGTCATCCCAATCGCCTTGCTTGACCTGGTTGACCCACTCGACCGGGAGGCGAGGAACCGACTCGTTCTTGCGCTTGAGCAACATCAGCCCAACGTCGTGGTGACCGACGGAAGGTTCAACCACATCACTGACGTGATGGCCCAGATCGCGATCGAGCACATGGTGAACGCTCGGGCCGACTTGTCACTTCGCAGTCGCTACCCATCGAGATCGCCCTACCAAGCGTTGGCGGCGATGATTCTTGACCCCGAAGTGCCGCTGGCGTTGGACGCCGTCGGTGCCTGGGTGGACTCCTACGCGCGGCTTCCCGGTACATCGTGGCAGCGGGACAAGGAGGCAGGCTTTCTGGCGGCAGTCGACGCAGCCCTGTCCGGCACCATCTTCGCCGTCCGCGGCCGCGAAATCGTGCTCCGGGAGGATCTTGGCGCCTCGGTCCTGGTCGACACACCGATGGCGGCGTTGCTCACTGCCAACCCCGCCCTACGAGGTGTTGACGCGAAGCTTCGCGAGGCACTGGCGGAGCTTGATGCCGGCCAAGCAGGCGACGCGGTTACCGACGCTGGCACGGCACTGCAGATGCTGTTGGATCACCTTGGGTTCCAGGGCACCCAGCTGGGCGATCAGATAAAGGCGGCGCGCAACGCGGGCTGGCTCGCTGGCATCGACACGCCGCTGGCGACGGCGGTCGAGAGTATCGCCGCCTGGGTGGCGTCGGTACGCAATCAACGCGGCGATGCACACCACGGTCCACCGCCCGATCTTCGGGATGCGGAACTTGTGGTGCGGGTCGTCGGTTTGCTGACCCTGCGGTTCGGCTAATCGGTGGTCCTTGACGTTCCTAGGAACCTAGGTACCTTATAGGTAGTACAGGTACCCAGGGAGGCTGGTATGGCGCGGATGATCGTGGGCGGTCGGGAGCTGGATCTGACGATGGAGGAAGTGGCCCACAAGATGCGGGGCGTGCAGCCCGAGCCGATCCGGGAACACATCGTCGAGATGTTCGGGACGGTGTACCCGCCCAAGCAGGTACTCGCGACGGTGACGGGGTGGGACCGGCAGAGCTTCACGACGATGGAGGCGCAGCGCGTCCTCAGCAAGGTTGGCTTCATTTGTCGCCGGGCTGGACACCGACCCGACGGCCACCCCGCCTTCGTCCTGCAGCAGGAGGGTGACTTCGAGCCCGAGCCCGAGCCGAACGTTGACGAGCATCGTCTTGCCGCGCTCGAGTCGGGCCTGGCAGTTGCGAATCAGGCCATCGCGAACCTGTCCGCCAGGATCGGTGCTCTAGAGGCTGCTGTCGCCTGACGATGCCGATGCTGCCGATTGTCCACTTCGGCTGCTGATTGACGGATCTCGGCGGTAACGTTCTAGCCGATCGAAAGACGGGTGGAGGCCGATCGGGGGAAAGCGTGGACGTCTTCAAGATCCACGAGCACCTGATCGACGACTACCGGGCCTTCACCTCAGCCTTCGTCGAAGTCCGCGACCCACGGATTCGCGAGTATGTCGATCGCCGCCTAGCCGATGGCATCCAGTGGCCCGACCCTTGGCTGAGCCTGAACCCAAGCTTCGAGTCCGGCGGCACAATCACCGACCTCGTCCGAGCGGGACTCCTCGACGCCGAGTGCGAGCGGATCTTCCGCGTCAAGACCGATCGGAACGATGCCGGCGCGCCTCTTACCCTGCACCGTCACCAGCGCGACGCCGTCGAGGCTGCTCGTTCCGGCGAGTCGTACGTCCTGACCACCGGCACTGGTTCGGGGAAGTCGCTGGCCTACATCCTGCCGATCGTCGATCGCGTGCTGCGGGAGCGCGCCGCCAACGGGGGTCGCCGGGTTCCCGGAGTCAAGGCGATCGTCGTCTACCCGATGAACGCCCTGGCCAACTCCCAGATGCACGAGTTGGAAAAGTTCCTGCGGTTTGGCTACCCAGACGGAGGCGAGCCGGTCACCTTCGCTCGCTACACCGGACAGGAAGACCCAGACGACCGGCGGAAGATCCTCGCCGAACCTCCTGACATCCTGCTCACCAACTACGTGATGCTCGAGCTCGTCATGACCAGGCCCGATGAGCGGCAGCACCTGATCCGGGCCGCGAGCAACCTCCGATTCCTCGTCCTCGATGAGCTGCACACCTACCGCGGCCGGCAGGGAGCCGACGTCGCGTTGCTGATCCGCCGCCTCCGCGATGCCTGCGCGTCCGACGCGCTACAGATCGTGGGGACCTCGGCAACGATGGCTTCTGGCGGAACAGTCGCTGACCAACAGCAGGTCGTTGCCGATGTTGCGACCCGACTGTTCGGGACGCCGGTCAGCGAACACCGAGTGATCGGTGAGACTCTCCGGCGAGCAACCACCCCTCTTGCCGCCGAGCGCGACGCACTGCGCTCCTCTGCCCTCGCCGCCGCGTCAGCAGATTCCGCAGCTCGCGGGTACGACGAGCTTGCTGCCGATCCGCTGGCCAGCTGGGTGGAGAGCACGTTCGGTCTCGACGTCGAGGGTGACAACGGCCGGCTGATCCGACGTAAGCCGATCACGGTGTCCCAAGCCGCCACACAGCTGGCCCGCGACAGCGATCTTGCAGTCGAGCCCGCAGAGGCCTCGATCCGAGCGGTGCTGATGCAGGGCTCGGCAGCGAAGCACCCCGCCACCGGACGCCCACTGTTCGCCTTCCGGTTGCACCAGTTCCTCTCGAAGGGCGACACCATCTACGTGTCGGTCGAACCCGAGGCCGAGCGCTACATCACCGACACCTACCAGCTGCGGGTGCCGGGGGAGCCAAACAAGGCGCTGCTACCGCTCGGCTTCTGCCGCGAGTGCGGTCAGGAGTACCTCGTCGTCGCGCGCACGCGCCGCGACGGCGAGACAGTGTTCGTTCCACGACGCGACGCCGACGCGTCGGGCGGCGACAGTGTCACCGGCTACCTGTACATCTCCGACGACCTGCCTTGGCCGGCTGACCCGATCGCCGACGGCAGGCTGCCCGACCACTGGCTGACG
This sequence comes from Mycobacteriales bacterium, assembly GCA_035548055.1. Taxonomy (GTDB): domain Bacteria; phylum Actinomycetota; class Actinomycetes; order JAFAQI01; family JAFAQI01; genus DASZTV01. The sequence continues at coordinate 91,336 of DASZTL010000061.1, forward strand.
ACGACCGACTCCGGCGAGAGCGTCGTAACGGCGACCAAGCTCAAGTACCTGCCTGAGCCGGTGTGGCTCACCCCCGACGGGGCCAGCTCACGCGCCGGAAGCGGCCTGCCGGCCTGGTTCATCTCCACCCCGTTCGCCTTCTGTCTGCGCTGCCGGGTGTCCTACGAGCAGGTACGCGGCAACGACTACGCCAAGCTCGCCACACTCGACCAAGAAGGCCGCTCGTCGGCAGTCACCGTCGTGTCAGCAAGCATCGTGCGAACGCTGCGAGCACTGGGCGAGAGCGAACTGGCGGCAGAAGCCCGCAAGCTGCTGACCTTCGTCGACAACCGACAGGACGCTTCCCTCCAAGCCGGACACCTCAACGACTTCGTACAGGTCACCCAGCTACGCGGCGCCCTACACCGGGCCGCAGCCGACCGTGCCGACGGCCTTACCCACGAAGTGGTGGGCCAGCTCGTGACGGAGGCCCTCGGGCTGTCCGTCAACGACTACGCGGCCAACCCAGCGGTCAAGTTCTCAGCCCGCGACCAGGTCGACCGCGCCCTCCGTGAGGTTGTCGAGTACCGGATCTACACCGACCTGCAGCGTGGCTGGCGCGTGACGATGCCCAACCTCGAGCAGACCGGCCTGCTACACATCCGGTACGTCGACCTCCCTGAGATCGCCCGTGACGAGGACACCTGGGCCCCGCGCCACTTCGCCCTGGCAGGTGCCGACCCCGTCCTCCGCGAGGAGCTGGCGCGGATTCTCCTCGACGAGCTCCGCCGGGTCCTCGCCATCGACGTCGACTGCCTGACACAGCTCGGCTTCGACCGCCTCACGCGGGAGTCGCGACAGCAGCTAGTTGGCACGTGGGCGATGAGTGAGACCGAGCGGCCACCCCAGGTCGGCACGGCGTTCCCCCGAACGGGCCGGCCCGGTGGCTTCCGCGGCGACCTGAACGTGTCGGGACGGTCCGCCTTCGGGCGGTACCTGCGCCGGGACGGCGTAGGGCTAGGGCGCAGCCTCGACATGACGGATGCACAGTTCGTGATCGCCGACATGTTCTCTGTTCTCGAGGAGACAGGCCTGCTCGCAGCGGTCACCGAAGACAACGACGGTGTGCCCGGCTACCGGTTGAAGGCCTCCGGTCTTCGATGGGTGGCGGGCGACGGCACCAAGGGCGCGGATGATCCGCTGCGCCGCTCCGTCGACGCCGAGGCGGTGGCGCGGGTCAACCCCTTCTTCTGCCATCTCTACCGGGACCTCGCGGCGACTCTCGCGGGGCTGCAAGCCAAGGAGCACACCGCTCAGGTGCCCGGACCGCTGCGGGAGGAACGCGAGCGAGAGTTCCGCGACGGCACCCTCCCGTTGCTGTACTGCTCCCCGACGATGGAACTCGGCGTCGACATCGCGAGCCTCAACGCGGTTGGGCTGCGCAACGTCCCTCCGACACCCGCGAACTACGCCCAGCGCAGCGGCCGCGCCGGCAGGTCAGGGCAACCCGCACTCGTCGTCACGTACTGCGCGACAGGCAACGCCCACGACACGTACTACTTCCGCAACTCCCGCGACATGGTCGCCGGCGCAGTGGCACCGCCCCGCCTCGACCTCGCCAACGAAGACCTCGTGCGCTCACACGTCCACGCGATCTGGCTCGCCGAGACAGGACAGTCGCTGCGCTCACGGATCACCGACCTGGTCGACGCAGCCGGCGACAGCCCATCGCTGGCAGTGCTGCCCGAGGTATGGCGCGCCCTCACAGACGAAGACGCGCAACGACGCGCCAGCCACCGCGCGGACGAAGTGATCCGCGCCCTGCGAGCCACCTGGGACCTCACCGGCGAGCCAGTGTCCTGGTGGTACGACGGGTGGGTCGGCGACCAGATCATCCGGGCACCACAGAACCTCGACGAGGCGCTCGACCGGTGGCGAAGCCTGTACCTCGCCGCGCTTGGCGAGTACCAGCAGCAGACGAAGCTTGCGGTTGACCCCCACGCGCCGAGCCGGGCGCGGGATGCAGCGAGTCGCCGCGCGGCCGACGCTCGTAACCAACTCGTTCTGCTCCGCAACGAAGACAGCGAGCTGGGACAGACCGACTTCTACTCCTACAGGTACCTCGCCAGCGAAGGCTTCCTGCCGGGATACTCCTTCCCGCGACTTCCCCTCGCGGCGTACATCCCAGGCGGACGAGCCGCTCGCGGCATGCGAGACGGCGACTACCTGCAGAGGCCACGCTTCCTGGCGATCAGCGAGTTCGGCCCCGGCGCGCTGATCTACCATGAAGGTGCGCGCTACGAAGTCGTCCGAGTTCAACTGCCTCGACGGTCTGACAACACCCTCGCCGACACCGAGGAAGCCCGCCGTTGTCATGCGTGCGGGTACCACCATCCGGTCTCGGTCGGGACCGACGTCTGCGACAACTGCAGCGAGCCGCTAGGTGCCAAGACTTACGGGCTGCTGCGGCTGCAGACCGTCTTCACGCGGCGGCGCGAGCGGATCTCTAGTGATGAGGAGGAGCGCCGCCGTTCGGGCTTCGAACTCGAGGGGTCCTACCGCTTCCACGACCACGGGGACCGCCCCGGCCGTGTCGAGGCCACCGCCAGCCAAGGGGACCGCATCGCCCTGCAGCTGGTCTACGGCGACAGTGCCACAGTCCGAGTGGCCAACGTGGGCCGGCGTCGGCGCAAGGACCCCGAGGATCGCGGGTTCTGGCTCGACCTGACCGAAGGCAAGTGGCTGTCGGAGAAGGCTGCAGCTGACACGACCGTCGATGCCGAGGATCTCGAGTCGGCAGAAGATGTTGTGGGCAAGGCGAAGGTCATCCCGTATGTCGAGGACCGGCGCAACATCCTCGTGATCCGACTTCCCGACCCCGTTGACGAGACGACAGCGACCACGCTGCGCGTCGCCGTAGAGCGTGCCATCGAGACCTGCTTCCAGCTCGAGGACTCCGAGCTAGAGAGCCAAGCGCTGCCCGACCTCGAGAGCTGCGGCAGGTTCCTGCTCATCGAGTCCGCCGAAGGCGGCGCCGGCGTTCTGCGGCGTCTTGTCAGTGAGCCAGGAGCGCTCAGCGACGTTGCACGAACCGCGCTACAGATCGCCC
>DASZTL010000062.1:0-13909 GCA_035548055.1 Mycobacteriales bacterium
CCGTTGCGGCGAGCGCCTCGCGCAGCCGCTGCTCCACCTCGCGGTCGTCGGTGCTCATCGCTGTGACTCCAAGCTGTCGCGTAGCGCGGCGATGCCGCGTGAGGCATGGCTCTTCACCGCGCCGTTGCTGATCTGAAGGGCATCGGCGATCTGAGCCTCGGAGAGGTCGCTGTAGTAACGCAGCACCAGTACCTCGCGTTGCCGGCGCGGCAGGTCGCGGAGCGCCGTCATGACCGCCGACCGCTCGACCTCGTGGAGTGCGCCGTACTCCGCGCTCGGCGCATCCGGCATCGGACGCGGTGCCTTGCGGTCCTCGACCTTCAGGTGACGCAGCCGGGACCGCGACCGGTTGACGACCGACTGCCGCAGGTAGGCAAGGGCGTTCTCCGGGTCGCGCAGTCGGCGCCACGACTTGTGTGTCGCGACGAACGCGTCCTGCACGACGTCCTCCGCCGCCGCCGTGTCACGCAGCAGCAGGGCGGCGAGCCGCACGAGTGAGCGATAGTGCGCTGTGTAGAGGATGACGATCGCCTCGTCGGCGCCGAGGGCTCGCGTATCAGCGGAGCTCACCGGTCGGGCCCTCCGCTCCACGACATCCATCACAAACCTACGACGCCTGTGTGGGCAGGTCGGTTTACCGCCGAGGAGGGGTACCTTGCGCAGCGTGAAGCGCGTCTCCGCCACGCTGCCAACTCTTCCGGTTGTCGCGCTCTTGATCTTCGCGGCTGTCACGCCACTCGGTGCGTTTGCGGTGGCGCCACTCGCTGCGTCTGCGAGCTCGCCGGCGACGCAGGTGCGGACGGTGTCGCCGGTCGGCAGCACCGGGCACCTCAAGGCCGGTTACAAGGTCGTCCGCCACCTGGCTCACGCAAGCTGCCAGACCGGTTCGTTCATGACGGGTCGCGCCGATCGGTGCACGACGCCCGCCTCACGGGCGGTGGTCCTCGATCCCTGTTGGCCCACCGCGTCGTCCAAGACCTTCGTCTGCCAGCGCCGCCCGTGGCGGCACAAGATCGTGCTGCTTCACGTCCCTCAGCCGGTTTCCGGCAAGCCGGGGGCCCACCGCGCGAGCCTTCCGTGGGGGATGCGCATCAAGGCGAAGGTGCGCTGCCTGCTCGACCCGGGATCGGTACGACGCGTGTCCGGTCACGCGCTGCTCTTCCACTGCAGTCATCACCGTGACGTCTTCGGCCCGTTGCGCCGAGGCAGCGGGCACTGGAAGGCGCACGTCTACCGGACGGGTGCCAGGACTCGCAGCGGCTACCGGTCGCTCGGGTGGCAGCCGGTTCGGATCGTCTGGTACGGCGCAGCACCCGTATCGCCGTCGCCGAGCCCGACGCCAACGCTGCTCCCGACGTTGACCCCCTCGGCATCCGCGACGCCGACGATCACCGCGAGCGCCACGCCGTACTAGCGAATGTCAGGGGCGGATGACGCCCGCGACCTTGCCGTGGACGGGCATGACGCTGACGTACTGACCGGTATACGGCGCGTTGAGCATCCAGCCGGATCCGAGGTAGATCCCGATGTGGCTCAACGACTTGTAGAAGAGGACGAGGTCGCCCGGCAGCGCATCACGCGCCGGCACCCGCCGGCCCTGGTTCCACTGGAAGCCGGTGTAGTGCAGAAGCGCGAGACCCGCCTTGCCGTATGCCCAACGGACCAACCCCGAGCAGTCGAAGGTGTCCGGGCCGGCAGCCGCCCATACGTACGGGTGGCCCAACTTCGTCATCGCAGCGCGGATCGCGACCATCGCGACTGAGGGATCCGCCGGCAGCCCGGGAAGCTTCGGGTCGACGTAGACACCGTCCGCCCGCTGTCTCGGCGCCGGCAGTTTGTGGTCGTGCCGACGATGCATGCCGAGACCGCGCGACGTGCCCACGTGGACGGCATGCCGGAAGCGCCGGAGCGTGTGGGTCAGGGTCACCCGACGGTGATGTGCCCGCGGCAGGAGCTGGTGGCTGAGGTTGTAAGGGACCGGACCCATCAGGCCGGTCGTGTCGCTGGGTTCGAGGCTTGGAGCTTCCAGCCGCGCTTGTCGCAACAGGGCGAAGTCCGCCGCCAGGATCGCCGAGGCGGGCGCGGTGTCCAGGTCGTCCGGGGCGGCGGTCAACGCCCCGGCGTCGAGGGCTTGCTGGACGATGGCGTGAGCCGCCAGTTGCAGATTCGAGGCGTTGATGGCCGCGACCTGCGCCGGCCCCGGCCGGCTCGGCGTCGCCGACACCACCACCGCGCCGGCCGCGGCGACGAGGACGATGGCAAGCCCAAGCGCGATGCGCAGGGAACGCATCACGCGCGAATGGTCGATACCAGCCGAATCCGACAAGCTGGACACCTTTTCCCTAGCCCCCGTACATCGGCATCGACGGTACGCGAGCACTCGCGCCGCCGTCCCCTGTTCAACGCCGCCGCCGCGAGAAAGGTTGACCGCGATCCGTGGCGAATCCGTCCATATGCGCTTCGGCAGGCGAATCCTGGCGGCCTCGGTGGTGGCGGCGTTGGCGATGACCGCCCCCGCCGTCGCGGCGTCCGCACCCCATCGCGCCGCACCGCCGCACGGGTTCTGGATCGCCGGCGACCTGCACGTCCACACCATCTACGGCCACGACACCTGCATCACCCCGACCACGGCCTGGGACTACACGAAACGGTCGCGCGCCGCTCGCCGTCCCTGTGACGACTTCTACACGTGGGGCTATCCGCCGGCCGACCGGCTAGCGGAAGCGCTGCAGCGCGGGCTCGGGTTCGCCGCGATCACCGACCACAACAACGTCGTCAACCAGACCGACCCCGCCGTACTGGCTTGGGAGAAGGCGCACCCGGATTTCATCTCCGTCCCGGGATACGAGAACTCCCAAGCCGGACACGTCCAGATGCTCGGCGCACGGTCCTGCTACGGAAACCACGGACCGATCCCGCGCCAAGTCATCAACTGCGACTCGGCTCCCACCGACAAGTCGGTCCATGGCATGCGGGAGCTCGCCAACGGGCTGCGCCGTCACGGCGGCGTATTCCAGATCAACCACCCCAGCGACATGAACTGGCTGCACGAGTACAAGCGGCGGGTCGTCCCGGACACGATCGAGGTCTGGAACATCGGCCTGTGGGCGTTCCAGAAGCCGCTACCGAGCGCGAATGACAACAACTTCTCGCTGCGTTGGTACGACGGCTTTCTGCGTCGTGGCAACGAAATCGGCGTCACCGGCGGAAGCGACTCACACTGGCGGCTCACCGACGCCCTCCAGGGCGTGGGTGACCCGACGACGTGGGTGTATGTCACCACGCCCACGGTTCAGGGTGTGCTCGATGGGCTCCGCGCCCACCACACCTTCGTGTCCGACCTCCCGCCGAGCGAACTCGGAGCACGGATGTACCTCGAAGCAGACGCCGATCACGACGGCAGCTACGAGGCGATGGCCGGTTCGCATACCCGACCGGGGGCGGTGTATCGAGTGCGGACAGTCAACGCACTTCCCGGGTCGGTCGTGCGGATCGTGACCGACAAGGGCACGGTGCTGGTGCGCCTGCCGCTGTCCGGCACGCTGCCGTTCCGACCCGGTGCGGACGGGATTCCGAAGGCGTCGATCTTCGTGCGGGCAGAGCTTCTCGAACCTGATGCTCGTCAGCTCCGTACAGACACATGCGACAAGGTCGTCGGCTCGCAGACCACGCTCTGTCGCGACGACCTGCTGATGGAGTCGCTCACCAGCCCGATCTTCCTCCGGTCTAAGGCAGCTTGACGGCGACGTAGTCCCCGCGCGTCCAAGGTGGGTCGGGCAACCGCTCGTCGAGCTTGCCGTTCAGCACACAGTCGGCCGTCCGGTAGTTGCCCGGCATGTTCGGATAGTCCGTCAGCCAATACGCGCGGGCGAGCGCCAGCCCCTCCTGCGGACTCGCGCCGAGTAGCTGCGCGGTTTCGGCATCTCGCTGCATTGCCTCGCACTCGGCGATTGCCTCGTTGGTCTCACCCCGCATGTGCATCGATTCGTGGGTCAGCACGTGAACCGCGATGATCTCCGCAGCACTTGGTCGCGCTTGGTCGCCGTTGTAGTAGTGCTTCAGGTCGCTGCAAGGACCTCGCTGGATCGTCGTGTGAAGCTCCGGTCCGCCCGGGCCGTACCTCACGTACCCGAGGTCACCCGACAGGTCGGTGAAGGTCTGGCCGAAGGTCTGACAGTGAACCGTGACGTGCTGGCCGACCAACACCGTTGCCACCTTGGCGAGGTGGCCCTCCTCGCGATGCCGAAGGACGGTGGGTGTCGCCAGGCCTGCGGCGACCACACCTAGCAGCGCGACGGTGACCAACGGGAACTTTCGGCGGCGACCGATCGCGTCCTGCGGCTTCAGCGACCAGCGCACAGCAACCGTGACGGCGCCGGCCGCGAAGACGATCGCCAGGATCAGCAGCACAGGACAGAGTCTGCCGATTCAAGGCGCTGAACCGGCGCGCAACCCCGGACCGCGGCTCAGAAGTATGGCGTCATCGGAATCGGTTCGCGCACGACCTGCTCGGGAATCGCAACGGCCTCCGGAGCCTCGAACGGCTCCGACGGTCGGGGAATCGACCGGCACAGAGTGGGAACGGTGGTGGCGAAACGGTCCAGCGGCAACACCGCCGTCGCCAACCCCGCGTCTACGACTGCCCCTGGCATCCCCCACACCGCCGAACTCGGCTCGTCCTGCGCCAGCACCATGCCCCCCGCGTCGGCGATGGTGCGCGCGCCCTCGACTGCATCCCGGCCCATCCCGGTGAGAACGACAGCGAGAACGTCCTGGCCCCACACCGCCGCGGCGTCACGGAAGGTCACGTCGGCGGCGGGACGAAGGCTGTTCACGAGTGGGCCGTAGGTCAGGTAGACCTCGGGTCGCGCCGCCGAGCCGCGCACTCGCAGGTGCAGGTCACCTGGCGCAATCAGGACCGACCCCGGCTCGACGACCTCCCCGTCGCGTGCCTCGGCCACCCGCATCGGGCAGATCAGATCGAGCCGTTCGGCCAGCATCCGCGTGAAGTCGGGTGGCATGTGCTGGACGAGGAGCACCGGAACCTGCAGATCCCAGTGCGGCAGCACCTCGAACAGTGCATCCGGTCCTCCGGTCGATGACGCGACGACAACCACCCCGTAGCCGCCGGCACGAAGGCGGCGGCGCTTCACCGGAACAGCCGGTGGTTGCGGCAGCGGATTCATCGACGAGCTCCGTCAGGCTGCGTTGCGCGATGCCGGAACGACATCGATGCGCGGCGACGCCTGACGCTGGCGTGGGAGGCGCACCGGGACGGCGGGTTCGTCCGCCGTCGCCGGCGTCGTCGCACCCCTGCTGGTGCGGGCGATCGAAGCGGCCTCGTCGGCTACGGCAGCGACATACGCCTCGCGGCTGCGCGCGGCGCGGCGGCCGACGCCACCGTCGACGCTCGCCCGGCGCTCGAGCGGTCCGGCCAGCGCCTGACGCATCATCGCCAGGCCCTCGGCACGCATCTGGGCAATCCGCGATTCGGTGACGCCCAAGTCGGCGGCGAGCTCGAGCGAGGTCCGGCCGGCAACGAAGTAGCCATCGATCACGAGGCGCAGCCGCTCGGGCAGCAGCCGGAGCGCCGCCCCGAGCAGCGCCAGCGACTCGGCCTCGTCGACAACGGACTCGGGAGTCGGTGCGTCCAAGGCGAAGAGCACATCGGCAAGACCAGCGGTGCCGCCTTCGGCGGCGGCTGAAGGTGCGTCCAGCGATAGGACGCGCCCACTGTTGCGGCGAGCACGATGGGCATCGAGCTCGCGCGGCGACATCTTCAGCGTCGCGGCGAGCTCGTTCGTCGTCGGCGTACGGCCCAGGTCCTGGCTCAGCGACTCGAGGGCAGCATCGATGTGGCGCGCCCGCGAGCGGACCGATCGCGGCGCGAAGTCGATCGCCCGGATTGCGTCGATGACCGCGCCGCGCACGCGGGTCACCGCCCAACGCTCGAAGGGCACACCCCGGCTCGGATCGAAGCGGAGCGCCGCCTCCACCAAGCCGAGTGCGGCGGCCTGGGCGAGCTCCTCACGGTCCGCGTGCCGCGGGTAGTGCGCGGCCATCCCGGCGGTCAGCGCGGGGATCAGCGAGAGGTGCTCCTCGACCAGCTTCGCCGCCTCCGGCGACAACGTCGTGCGTCGAGCGGCTGGCGCCGCCGGCAGCTGGTAAGCAGCGACCTCAGTCATCGCGCCGCCCTTTCATCCGACCGTGCTTCGTCCGGTTTCGCCCGTGCTCCGGGCCGTCGACGAAGTATTGAGGGACGTGAACAGTGGTCTAAATAGCTCTTTTTGACGCTCTGACGAGGGCCTAGGACCGTACTAGTCCAACCGTGGCGCCACACGATCTGGACCGATTTGCGCCGCTTGCGCCGGGTTTCAGGCATTGCCGCCTGACCCGATCGGACGGCGTTTCGATAGCCCAGGGACCCACGACCAGTAGGCATTGGCGGCTCGCAGGTACGGCCGGCAAGACCAAAGGTCCCAGAGACCTGGGCCCTAGGACCCAGGCGACAAGACGGACATGTCGGACATCTGGACGGGCACACAGCGACTCAACGTCGTACGAAACGGGCGACTCGCCGGCCATGCATCGGCGAGGCCGATCGACAGGAGTAGGACTCAGGCGCTTTCGCGGGCGTACAGCGCAGCCTGGGTACGGCTCGAGAACTCCAGCTTGCGGAGAATTGCGGACACGTGATTCTTCACGGTCTTCTCCGCGATGCCGCACTGGCGGGCGATCTGCCGGTTCGTCATGCCGGCAGAGACATGGTCGAGCACGCGCCGCTCCTGCGGGGTCAAAGCGGCCATGCCAGTAGTCGCCGGCTGCTCGATGGTCCGCAGCCGGGCGAAGACCCGGTGGGTCAACGCCGGATCGAGGACCGACCGTCCGTTGGCGACGGTCCGAATGGCAGCAAGCACGTCGTCGCCGCTCGCCCGGTCGAGCAGGTAGCCCGCGGCGCCGGCGGTGATCGCCTCGAACATCAGATCCTCGCCGTTGTCGTCCGCGAGGAGCAGGCAACGGCTCCCGCACCCGCTGCTCACGATTTCGCGACACAGTTCGACGCCTTCGCGGTAGCCGTTGCGGATCTCGATCAGCACGACATGCGGCCGCGTGGAAACGATCGAGGCGAGGGCCCGGCCGGCGTCGCTCGCCTCGCCGGCGATTCGCATGTCGTCGGCGCGATCGATCAGATCGACCAGGCCGCGGCGAACCAGCTCGTAGCGGTCGACGATGAAGGCGCTCGTCATGGCTGCGGGTCTCCTGAACGCTGTTAGTCAGTTGGCGTCAAAGTAACGCCGAAGAGCACGCGGCGTTAGGCCTGAATTCGCACTTGATCACTTGTAACCACCCAGGGTCGCCCGGCGGGACCACTTGCCCTCGCTTGCCATAGTTCGCGCCGAACGTGTGAGATTGGACCGGGCCATCGGGTCGGGGCCCCACGAAAGGATCGTCACCGTGCGAAAGCTCGTTTCCCTACTCTTCCTTGCCTTCGCCGCCTCGGTGGCACTCGTGGCTACCCCGGTCAGCGCGGCCGGCACGCCGGACGTCGGGTTCAAGGTCCCGGCACATGCCCACGCGAACAAGCCGACGATCGTGCACTGGCACGCCTCCGGCGTCGGCCACAAGACCGTCGTGCTGCAGGGCTACAACTCTGCGAAGGGCTGGCAGCAGGTCGGCAAGAAGCTCCACGGCGCGAAGGGCAAGAAGACGATCCCGGCCCTGCCCATCGGCATCTACGACTTTCGGATCGCCGTCTTCAACCACGCCGGCGAGTTGGTCAAGGCCAAAGGTCACAAGCTCCACGTCTTCGGGAAGGTGAAGTGGAGCGCGCTGTTTCCCTCCCCGCCACGGGCGGCGGCCGGTGACTACGGCAACTTCCACTACGTCTTCAGCTTCTTCAGCAACGACGTCAACTACGCCGCGATGAAGGTGACCCAGAACCCATGCACATCCGTCCACATCCGGTACGTCCCCGGGACTGAGAACCCGAATGAAAGTGTCGGCGGCGTGGGAACGGTGCTGCTGAGCCGCCACGGCCGGTCTGCGGTCAAGTCCGAAGCGGCAGCGCAGCACGCGGGCAAACTGCACGGGTCCCTGCCACTCGGGAAGAGCTGGACGATTCACGTGGGGGAGGACGGCGCCGGCAGCCGTCTCTACACGTGGTACTTCAACGGCAGCGCGGTCTGCGACCAGCCGCACATCTCGACCTACACCACCAACCAGAACTAGGAGAACAGGCTGGCGGGAGGCCGGCTCCGGTTGCCGGTGTCGACCTCCCCGTCCGGCTTGCCGCGCGGCGCCTGGAGCGCCTCGGGCACCAGCCCGTGCTCCTTGACCGATGGGTCGTTGGCCACTCTTCCCGCCGCGTCGGCCGGCTCCGGCAACTTGGGGGGAGGGCTGCCAGGGCTTTCCGCGACCGGCCGGTCCGCGGCGGGTGGGTCGTTCTCGGCTGTCTTGGGCGCCCCCGCTACCGGTTCACGCTCCGCCATCACTCAGTCCTTGAGCGCTGCGGAGATGGCGTCGCGAGCTCGATCGACCAGCGACGCGAACGGCCCCACCGCCAACGTGACCGCTGCTGTCTTCGCGCTCGGATGGGGGTGAGTCGGCGCGACCTTCTCGACCCGCTGCATCGTCGTACCCAACTTGGCCAGCCGGTCTGAGTCGTTGTCGCGACGCACCAGCGGGAACTCCTGCTGCTCCTCGTTCGTGGCGTGCTCGAGGACGTCCGCGGCGAACGACCCGAACTCGGTGAGGAACGCGTCGCTCGCCGGGTCGAGCTTCTCGAGGTCAGCGAGCACCTGCTTCGCCTCGTTCTCCTCGGCGATGCGCTCGTTCGCGATCCGCTTGCCGGCGTCACCGGTTGCCTTGGTCACGGGCCGCAGGACGAGTTCCTCCGCGGTCTCGTGAACCGCGAGCATCTCGCGAAGGTCGTCGAACAGGTCGCCGCGCGACTCGGCCGACGCGGTCTTGATCTGGTCGATCAACTTCTCAACCTGCCGATGCTGCTCGAGCAGGAACTCGATGGCGTCTTGGCTCATGTCGCTGTCTCCTCACTCGTGGGCTGATTGATGCGTGCCCGCGCACCGCCGTGTCACACCCGAAGCGAGGTGTCCCTCTCCGGCGGGTCAGCGATCACGTCGCTGCTACCTCCCACGTGATGCGTCTGTGGGTCGGTCCTCGCCACATCGGGGATCGCGCCGGTGGTGACGAGCAATCGATACCTGACCATCAGCCCGCCGACGTCGAGCGCCTCCGGCTGTCCGAGGCCGAACCGGGTCGTCACACTCTGCACGTCCAGAACGTTGCGCATCACCTGCTCGGCGTCGACGTCCGGAAAGTCGCGGCACAGGTGATCTGTGAGGACCTGCCAGTCGGGGTGCTGCGAGCAGCACCGCGCAATCGGCTCCAACTTTTCGCTCATCGCTGCTTCCTTTGCGACGCTGCACTTCGCGACGCCGGAGACTGCGCTGCTGAGTCAAAATCCGGCGAAAACGATCTTCCCTGCGCCACCCGAGGCAAACCGGGTTCAGGAACTGGTCGCCGACTCGGCTGCGGCGTACCCGAAGTGGATCAGGTCCGCGCCGGCACGCACCGCGAAGATGCTGGCGACATAGCGCGTGACGCGCGGCACGACTGCCAGGCCGGTGATGAACGCGGTGGCCACCCACTGGTCCATGCAGAACGGACAGGTGATGAGCTCCCCCACCGACTTCCCCGCGCCGGTCGCGGCGACCTTCTCCTGAACCTCACCCGGGCCCGCGGATCCTTCGAACCGCGCGAACGGTGCGCGCAGCGGGCTGGTCACGGAGTCGCGGCTGAGCGTGCGACTGAGCTTGTGCGTCGCGAGCGTCAGAAGCGCTAGATCACCGGCGCGAAATCCCGCAGGAAGCCGGTTGGTGCGCTTCATCGCCAGCAACGCCACCGACACCCCAGCGCCGTAGATCGCCATGACCCCGGCGTACCCGCGCAACTCCGATGCCGGCCGCCCGTAGTGGGCAGCCACTGGATTCTCAACCCGACGTTGCTGCGTCTCTGCCATGAGGGTCTCAGGGTTCGTCATGCATCGCCCGTTCTTCCGGCGCGAAGCCGCCGCGGTCGGCGCCGACGTCGACGGCCCACGCGTCTTGTTCCTTGCCGGTCCCCGCTTCGCGCACCTCGGCGAACCGGCCCACCCGCTCGTCGGGGTCTTCCGGGTAGGGCGTGTCGCTGCCGTCCCCGCGTAGGGTCGCCCGCTCCGGCTCCTCGCGCGCCAGCCGATCCGACAGCGGTTCGCCGCTACGCATCTCCTCGGCCGTCACACCGAAGTCGACGCTCGCCCCCGGCCGTCCGCCGGGCACGTCCGGCTCTTCTTGCGCATCGCCGGTGATCTCCTTTGTCGGCAGGACGTTCGACATGTCCGGCATGCCTTCGTCCTCGAGGGCCGATCCGGGATCGGGCTCGCGCGCGCCGGGGTTGGCGGTGGTCATCCCGTCCTCCTCCTTCACTAGTCCTCGTTCGATGGCGCGAGCACTCAGCCACGCAGCCGCGGCAGGACGTCGTCGGTCAGGAAGCGAATGCCACCTTCCTGATCAGGCCCCATCTGAGAGACGTACACCTCATCGAATCCCGCGTCGACGTACGCCTGGATGGACGTGGCCGCCCGCTCCGGATCCGGACCACACGGGACTGTCTCCGCGACCTGCTCGGGCGAGGTTGCTTCACCCAGCTGTTCGAACTCGACCCACGACGGCAGGTCCTGCGCGCTCTGGCCACCGACGGCTTCGAAGCCCCACAGCCGGTAGGCCGTCTTCGCGGCGTCATCAGCCGAAGCCGCCCAGCAGATCTTCACTCCACCTTGGGTGACACCCTTGCCGCCGCCCTCGCGATACCGCGTCAGCAACTCGCCATCGGGCTGCACCGTGATCCAGCCGTCGCCGACGCGCGCGGCCAGATCGGTGGCCGCCGGCCCGAAGCCGGAGACGAGGATCGGCGGAAGCTCCTCGGGAAGGGAGAAGATCCGCGCGGCGTCAACCGTGTAGTGCTCGCCGCGGTGGGTGACTGTCTCGCCCTTCCACAGTTCGCGGATGACGCCGATCGCCTCTTCGAGACGTTGCAGCCGGATCGAGGTCGGTGGCCAGAGCCCGCCGAGAATGTGCTCGTTGAGGCGCTCGCCGGAGCCGACACCGAAGGAGAAGCGACCCGGAGCGAGTGACGCGACCGTCGCGGCGGCTTGCGCCAGGACTGCTGGGTGAACGCGATCTGTCGGGCAGGTGACCGCCGTCGTGATGCGCAAGTCGGTTGTCGCCGCAATCGCCCCGATCACTGACCAGACGAACGCGCTCTCACCTTGTTCCCGCGTCCACGGGTGGTAGTGGTCGGAGATCCAGATCCGGTCGAAGCCGGCGCTCTCGGCGAGCTGCGCAGTGCGGAGCAGTTCTTTCGGGCTGAGCTCCTCGGATGAGAGGAAGTAGCCGAACTCGGTCATGGCGTTCGCGTACCCGGCTTCGCGATCAGCACGCATCCGGCGACGAGCGACTTCCCTGACATCGGGCGGCCTGCCGCCGGGTTTGCGATCACGGCCCGACGGTCATGAGGAAGAGAGAATGATCAACTGGGCGAGGAGCACGGCGATGAGAACGTCATCCGAGAGCCGAGGCGTGGCGGTCGTCACAGGCGGCACCGCCGGGGTCGGCCGCGCCACCGTGCGTGAGCTCGCCGGGCGCGGGTGGGATGTCGCGATTCTCGCGCGCGGCGAGGCCGGGCTGGCCGCCGCCGAGTCGGAGGTTGAGGCTGCCGGTCGCCGTGGTCTCGGGATCGTGACCGACGTGGCCGACCTTGCCGCAGTGCACGCAGCGGCAGAGCGGGTCGAGTCCGAGCTCGGACCGATCGAGGCCTGGGTCAACGTCGCGTTCGTCGGTGCGTTGAAGACGTTCTGGGACACCGACCCCGAGACGTTCCGCCGCATCACCGATGTGACCTATCTCGGCCAAGTGCACGGGACCCGGGTTGCTCTCGATGTGATGCGCCCGCGTGATCGCGGGGTGATCGTCAACGTGAGCTCCGCGTTGGCGTACCGAGGCATCCCGTTGCAGTCGGCGTACTGCGGTGCAAAGCACGCCATCAAGGGATTCACCGAGTCCGTCATCACCGAGCTTCGGCATGAGCGCAGCAAGGTCCGGGTCTGTCTCGCAACTCTCCCCGGGGTGAACACGCCACAGTTCGACTGGAATGACAACGGACTCGATGGACACCCTCGACCCGTCGCGCCCGTGTTCCAGCCAGAGGTCGCGGCGCGCACGATCTGCTTTCTCGTCGAGCACCCGCGCCGCAACATCTGGATCGGCGTCTCGGCGGCGTACACCGTGCTCGGCAACCGGATCGCGCCGGCGCTGCTCGACCGGTACCTCGCCCGGACGGGATTCAAAGGGCAGCTCACCGATGACGGTCCGCGACACGGCTCCAACGTCTTCGTTCCTCGCGACCAGGAAGCCGATCGAGGTGCACACGGCATGTTCGACGACGAGGCACACGCGCGCGACCCGTGGTCTGAGACATCGATGGCGGTCTGGAGTGCCATCGACCGGCTGGCAGAGCGCGCTCGCGAGGTTGCGCGACGGTCATGAGCCGCGACGCCGGCGGCTACGCGCCGATCGAGTCGTACGCCGCCATCGGTGACGGCCGCACCGTCGCACTGGTCAGCACCGACGGGCGCATCGACTGGTGGCCGGTGCCCGCACTCGACGCCGAACCCACGTTCGCCGCGATTCTCGACCCCCAACGGGGCGGCTACATCGAACTCGAGCCGGTGCAACCCTACGAGTCGACCCGCCGGTACCTGCCGGACACGAACATGCTCGAAACCACCTTCGCCACCGATCGCGGGGTCGTGCGCGTCACCGACTGCCTGCCGCTCGGACGCTCGGGCCGGCTGGCATGGAGTGAGCTGGCGCGAAAGGTCGAAGTACTCAGCGGTGCGGTAGAGATGCGGTGGACCGTCGCACCGGGCACGCAGCTCGAGACCGCCGAACCCTGGATCGCGGACCGGCGTGACGCCTTGGTCATCCGGGTCAGCGAGGACCAGCTCGTGCTTCGGCACTTCGACGTCGGCGAGCCGGTCTCGGACGGGCACCGCGCTTCCGCGACCTTCACTGCGGTGCCCGGCCGGCCCGGTCTGCTCGCCGTACTCGGGACGACGGATGCGCCTCTCTTCCTGGCCGATCGTGACGAGCTCGAACGCCACTTCGCGATCACCGAGCGGCACTGGCACGAGTGGGCGGCGGCCATCAACTACGACGGACCGTGGCAAGAGCAGGTGCACCGCTCCGCACTCGCGCTACGGCTGTTGCAGTACGTGCCGACGGGTGCCGTCGCTGCCGCGCCGACGACCTCGCTACCCGAGGCGATCGGGGGCGCCAAGAACTGGGACTACCGCTTCATGTGGGTTCGGGACTGCGCCTTCACCATCGACGCTCTCCTGACCCTGAGCCTGCATGACGAGGCGCAGGCAGCGGTTCAGTGGATGTTGGGTGCACTGCGCAAGACGGAGCCGGAGCTGCACGTGTTCTACCGGCTGGACGGCTCCGCGCCGACCAGGCACATCGAGCATCCCGATGTGCCTGGCTACCGCGGGAGCTCACCGGTGCGGATCGGGAACGACGCCGCCGACCAGCAGCAGCTCGGGACGTACGGCGACCTCCTCGACATGATCTGGCAGTACGTCGACGCCGGACACTGCCTCGATCCGAAGACAGCACGACTGCTCACTGAGCTCGTCGATCGATGCTGCGATACCTGGCATCGCAAGGACTCCGGCATCTGGGAGCTTCCCACCCAGCGGCATTACACGATCTCGAAGGTCGGGTGCTGGACGGCGTTGGACCGCGCGGTCCGACTGCACGAAGCAGGTCAGCTGCTGAGTGACCACGTCGAC
>DASZTL010000063.1:0-21955 GCA_035548055.1 Mycobacteriales bacterium
GTCGTGGATGAGCTGCTTGAGGTCTTCGATCGAGTAGATGTCGTGGTGCGGCGGCGGCGAGATCAGACCGACGCCGGGCGTCGACCCGCGCGTCTTCGCGATCCACGGGTACACCTTGCTGCCGGGCAGCTGCCCGCCCTCACCGGGCTTCGCGCCCTGCGCCATCTTGATCTGGATGTCGGCGGCGTTGGTCAGGTAGTCGCTCGTGACGCCGAAGCGTCCGCTCGCGACCTGTTTAATGGCGCTGCGCCGCGACGGGTCGTGCAGCCGGTCGGTGTCCTCCCCGCCCTCCCCGGTGTTGGACTTCCCGCCGATCCGGTTCATCGCGATCGCGAGCGTCTCGTGTGCCTCCGCCGAGATGGAGCCGTAGGACATCGCTCCGGTCGCGAACCGCTTCACGATCTCCGAGACGGGCTCGACTTCCTCGATCGGCACCGGCGGGCGCACTCCGTCCGCAAAGCGGAACAGGCCGCGCAGCGTCATCAGCTTGTGC
The DNA here is from genome assembly GCA_035548055.1 of Mycobacteriales bacterium. Lineage (GTDB taxonomy): Bacteria > Actinomycetota > Actinomycetes > JAFAQI01 > JAFAQI01 > DASZTV01. Next base: position 494 of record DASZTL010000063.1, read on the forward strand.
GCCTGCTGGTCGACCGACGACGTGTACTCCTTGAACACCTCGTAACGGCCACTACGCGTGGCGTGCTGCAGCTTGAACACGGTCTGCGGGTTGAACAGGTGCGCTTCACCTTCGCGGCGCCACTGGTACTCGCCGCCGATCCACAGCCGGCGGTGCTTGTGTGGCACTCGCGGGTACGCGTGGCGGTGACGTGCCGCGACCTCCTCCGCGATCACGTCGAGACCGACGCCGCCGAGCCGCGAGGTCGTACCGGTGAAGTAGTCGTCGATCAGGTCCTGGCTCAAGCCCAGAGCCTCGAAGATCTGCGCACCGGTGTAGGAGCTCACCGTCGAAACGCCCATCTTGCTCATGACCTTGAGCACCCCCTTGCCGAGGGCCTTGATGTACTTGTGCACGGCATCGTCCGCGCCGACGCCGGTCACGATCCCGCTGCGGACCAGGTCTTCGACGGACTCCATCGCGAGGTACGGGTTGACCGCGGCCGCGCCGTACCCGATGAGCAGTGCGACGTGGTGCACCTCACGTACGTCGCCGGCCTCGACGAGCAGGCCGACCTTCGTCCGCGTCTTCTCCCGGATCAGATGGTGGTGAATGGCGCTGGTGAGGAGCAACGAGGGAATCGGAGCGAGCTCCGCGTCACTGTCACGGTCGGACAGCACGATCAGGCGTGAGCCGGCCGCGATCGCGTCACTGACTTCTCGACGGGCGCGCTCGAGCGCGACCCGCAGCGCCTCTCCGCCACCGGCGACGGGGTAGAGGCCCTTCACGACGTGAGACGAGAAGCCGGGCATGTCGCCGTCGTCGTTGACGTGGATGATCTTCGCGAGCTCATCGTTGTCGAGCACCGGGAAGGGCAGCGTGATCTGACGGCACGAGGCGGGCGTCGGCTCGAGCAGGTTGCCCTCTGGGCCGATCGACGCGGTCAGCGAGGTGACGAGCTCCTCACGGATTGCGTCCAGTGGCGGGTTGGTGACCTGCGCGAACAGCTGCGTGAAGTAGTCGAAGAGCAGGCGTGGCCGCGCGGACAGCGCCGCCACCGGGGTGTCCGTGCCCATCGAACCGATTGCCTCGGCGCCCGACCGCGCCATCGGCGCGACGATGATCCGCAGCTCCTCCTCGGTGTAGCCGAACGCCTGCTGCCGGCGTACGACGGACTCGTGTGAGTACACGATGTGCTCACGGTCGGCGAGGTCGCCGAGCTGGACCTGACCGCCGTGCAGCCACTCCCGGTAGGGCTCTGCCGCTGCGAGCTCGTCCTTCAGCTCGTCGTCGTCGAGGATGCGCCCCAGCGTCGTGTCGACCAGGAACATGCGACCCGGCTGCAACCGGCCCTTGCGCACGATCTTGTCGGCGGGGATGTCGAGCACGCCGACCTCGGAGGCGAGAACCACGCGCCCGTCGTCGGTCACCCAGTACCGCGACGGACGAAGCCCGTTGCGATCGAGCACCGCGCCGACGACTGTGCCGTCGGTGAACGCGACACAGGCCGGACCGTCCCACGGCTCCATCACACAGGCGTGGAACTCGTAGAAGGCCTTGCGTGCGGGGTCCATCAGCGCGTTGTTCTCATGCGCTTCCGGAATCATCATCAGTACGGCGTGCGGCAGCGAGCGGCCACCGAGGTGCAGCAGCTCGAGCACCTCGTCGAAGCTCGCGGAGTCGCTGCCGCCTTCGGTGACGATCGGGAACAGCCGTGACAGGTCACCCGGGATCAGGTCGCTGTCCAGCAATGCTTCGCGCGCCCGCATCCAGTTGCGGTTGCCCATGACGGTGTTGATCTCGCCGTTGTGCGCGATGTAGCGATACGGGTGCGCCAGCGGCCACGACGGGAAGGTGTTGGTGGAGAACCGCGAGTGGACGAGCGCGATCGCCGACTCGAACCGCTCGTCGGTAACGTCCGGGAAGACGACCGGTAGCTGATCCGTGGTGAGCATGCCCTTGTACACGAGAGTGCGGCAGGACAGCGACGGCAGATAGGTCCCGACCTCACGCTCGATTCGCTTGCGCGCACAGAACGCGAGCCGCTCGAGCGCCATGCCGGTCGCACCATCCGCTGCCGCGACGAACAGCTGACGGAACCGCGGGATGACCGAGAGCGCGGTGGCACCCAGCGGTGATGCGTCGGTCGGCACGTCACGCCAGCCCAGGACTTTGAGGTCCTCCTCGCGGGCGATCCGCTCGATGGCATCGACAGCCTTGCGTTCCCCCTCGTCGTCATCGGGCAGGAACGCCATACCCACGGCGTAGCCGCCGGCCGCGGGGAGCTCGAAGCCGGTCACGGCGCGCAAGAAGGTGTCTGGGACCTGGACGAGGATTCCGGCGCCGTCACCGGTGTTGACCTCGGCGCCCGAGGCGCCACGGTGATCGAGATTGTGAAGTGCCGTCAACGCGTCGTCGACGATCGCGTGGCTGCGACGGCCGTGCATGTCGGCGACGAACGCCACGCCGCACGCGTCGTGCTCGCACGCCGGGTCGTAGAGACCCTGCTTGGCGGGCTGCGCAGCAGACCAGAACGGCGACCGACTAGTCGCACGTCCACCCGCCGAGCCGACTCGCGGGCGGCTCCCTTGCGGCTCAGAGCCGCGAACCATCGGCACAGCAGACATAGCGAGACCCGTCCTCCGAAGTCATCACACGGCGCACGCTCGCCGGGGTGCGGCGAGAGGGCGGAAATGTGGGTGCGGGACGGCGTCGGCCCTGCGCCAATCAGGTTACCTCAGCGTTACGTGCCCCGACCAAGGGGATATTCGCGTTGTCACAGAACCGTCACGTCCTGGGAGTCCTACCCCGAGACGCTCGCGCCAACCGCGTGACCCACCCCGAAGACCACCGCGACCGTCGCCGCCCCGAGCAGCAGCTGGCGGATGGCGCCGAGCACAACCGGACGCTGAGTGAAGCGTGCCACCGCGCCTCCCATCAGCAGGAGCATCAACGCCCCGAGAGCGACCGACCAGATCAGCGAGTGAGCACCGCACAGATACGGCAGCAGCGGAACGAAGGCACCGACTGCGAAGGTGACGAAGGACAGGCCCCCGGCGACCCACGCCGAAGGCTGCTCGTCGGGATCGACTCCCAGCTCCTCGCGGACGTGGACCCGCCACGCCTCGTCGGGGTCCTTCGAGACCTCACGCGCCACCCGCTCCGCGAGGTCGCGCGGCAGGCCGCGGCGGCGGAACAGGCCGGCGAGCTCGCGTTCCTCGGCGGCCGGGCTGCGTTCGATCTCCTCGCGCTCCTTGTCGATCTCCGACTGCACCAGCTGCGTCTGCGAGTGCACCGACGTCCACTCACCGACCGCCATCGAGAAGGAGCCGGCGAGCAGCCCCGCCAAGCCGGTCAGAATGATGTCGTGCGTCGAGGTGCGGGCACCGGCGACCCCGGCGACCAGCGCGGCGTTCGACACCAACCCGTCCATCGCGCCGAAGACCGCAGGACGCAGCTGACCGCCGCTGACGTCGCGATGCGTGTGGTGAATCTCCGAGTGGGACTTCGAGGCGACAGCCGGCATCGACTCCTTCACTCCTCGACCTCCCTCTCGCGACCCATCCGCACGAAGTACACAGCAGCGGCGACGAAGACGATCACACTGACCCAGTCGTTGAGGCGCAACCCGAAGAACCTGTGCGCGTCATCGATCCGCAGTGACTCGACCCATCCGCGTCCGGCGGTATAGAGCATCACGTAAAACGCGAACGCACGCCCACGGGTGAAGTGGTGACGGCGATCCAGCCAGATGACGACCATCGCGACCCCCACGTCCCACAGCGACTCGTAGAGGAACGTCGGCTGGTAGTACGCATCGCCGAGGTGCCCCGCCACCCGGTGCGACACGTCGATGTGCAAACCCCACGGGAGCGACGTCGGCCGCCCGTAGAGCTCCTGGTTGAACCAGTTGCCCCAGCGACCGATCGCCTGGGCGATCGGCAAGCCGGGCGCCAGGGCATCAGCGAACATCGCGAAGCTGACGTTGTGACGCTTGCATCCGATCCACGCCCCAAGGGCGCCGAACAGGACCGCCCCCCAGATACCGAGTCCGCCGTCCCAGATCTTCAGCGCACCGAGCGTGCCGGACCGCCCCGGTCCGCCCCAGTAGAGCTCGGGGTTGGTCGCCAGGTGATAGAGCCGCGCCCCGATCAGGCCGAACGGAATCGCCCATGTCGCCACGTCCGCGACCGCGCCCTTGCGTCCGCCGCGTGCCACCAGCCGGCGGTCGGCGATGTACACGGCTGCGATGACCCCGGCGATGATGCACAACGCGTAGGCGCGAATCGGAAGCGAGCCGAGATGCACCACGCCCCGAGAAGGGCTCGGGATGTGACCGGGCAACACGTCGGGCAGGCTACTTGTCCGACTCTCCCATTGCCCTGGCGCGGCGAGGGACGGACAAGGTCAGCGGCCGGCGCGGACACCCGCGGCTAGCTCGGCGGCAAGCGCGCCCACTGCCGCCGTGCCGGACTTCGCGTCCGGGGCGTCGAGCAGGCAGCGCACGAGCGCTGACCCGACGATCACGCCGTCGGCGTACGACGCGACCTCCGCGGCCTGCTCACGACTCGAGACTCCGAGGCCGACCCCGATCGGGAGCTGGGTGGCTTCCCGGACCCGCTTCACAAGCGCCGGCGCCGCAGCCGACGTCTGGTCACGAGCACCGGTCACGCCCATCGTCGACGCGGCGTAGACCCACCCGCGGCATGCCTCGACGGTGCTCGCGATGCGGGGCGGCGTGGACGACGGCGCGACGAGGAAGATGCGGTCGAGACCCAGCCCGTCGGACACGTCGAGCCACTCACCGGCCTCATCGGGAATCAGGTCCGGGGTGATCAGCCCGGTTGCGCCGGCCGATCGAAGGTCGGTCGCGAACCGCTCGACGCCGTAGGCCAGCACCGGGTTCCAATAGCTCATGACGACGACCGGAACTCCCATCGCAACGGTCGCCTCCGCGGTACGCAGCACATCGGCGATCCGCGTGCCGTTGCGCAGCGCGAGCTCGGTCGCGGCCTGGATCGTCACGCCGTCGATCACCGGATCGCTGTAGGGCAGCCCGAGCTCGATCAGGTCCACCCCGCCGTCCACCAGCGCGCGCAGTCCCTCGATCGCGCCGTCGTAGGACGGGAACCCGGCCGGCAGGTAGCCGATGAACGCAGCCCGATTCTCGGCGCGCGCCCTAGCGAACGCCTCCCCCGAGCTCGTCATACCAGGCCGAACCATTCCGCGGCGGTCGACATGTCCTTGTCACCGCGACCCGACAGGTTCACGAGCAACACCGCATCGGAGCCGAGCCGTCGCGCCACAACTTGCGCGCCGGCGAGAGCGTGCGCACTCTCGATCGCCGGGATGATCCCCTCGGTGCGGCACAGCAGACGGAAGGCCTCCATGGCGTCGTCGTCGTCGACCGGCTCGTACGTCGCGCGGCCGGTGTCCTTCAACCAGGCGTGCTCGGGTCCGACACCGGGATAGTCGAGACCGGCTGAGATCGAGTGCGACTCGCGCGTCTGGCCGTCCTCGTCCTGCAGAACGTAGGAGTGCGCTCCGTGCAGGACGCCCGGCGAACCGCCCGTGAGCGTCGCGGCGTGCTTGCCCGTCTCGAAGCCCTCACCGCCCGCTTCGAACCCGTACAACGCCACCTGCTCGTCAGGAACGAAGGCGTGAAAGATGCCGATCGCGTTCGACCCGCCACCGACGCACGCCAACACCGCGTCGGGCAGCCGGCCCAGCTTGTCGAGGCACTGGGCTCGCGCTTCGATGCCGATCACGGCGGCGAAGTCACGCACCATCGTCGGAAACGGCGCCGGTCCCGCGACCGTGCCGATCACGTAGTGCGTGGAGTCGACGTTGGTCACCCAGTCCCGGAACGCCTCGTTCAACGCGTCCTTGAGGGTGCGCGACCCGCTCTTCACCGGGATGACCTCGGCACCGAGCAGCTTCATCCGGGCGACGTTGAGCGCCTGACGTTCGGTGTCGACCTCGCCCATGTAGACGGTGCACTCGAGCCCGAAAAGCGCGGCCGCAGTCGCCGTCGCGACCCCGTGCTGACCCGCGCCCGTCTCAGCGATGACCCGCGGCTTGCCCATCCGCTTGGTGAGCAGCGCCTGACCAAGCACGTTGTTGATCTTGTGAGCGCCGGTGTGGTTGAGATCCTCACGCTTCAACAGCACGCGAGCGCCGACCGCCTCCGAGAAACGAGCCGCGTCGTAGAGCAGGGAAGGACGACCGGCGTAGTCGCGGAGCAGCGTGTTGAAGTCGGACTGGAACTGAGGATCGTCGCGCACCTCGGCGTACATCACCGCGAGCTCGTCCAACGCCGCGATCAGCGCTTCGGGGACATAGCGCCCGCCGTACGGGCCAAACCGGCCCTCGATCCACTCGACAGTGCTGGACATCACGCGGGATGACGGCAGGAAGGATGCACGCCGGCGGCAACCAGGTCCGCGACCGCCTGCCGCGGAACGTCGGCCTTCACCAGCCCCTCGCCCACGAGCACCGCGTCAGCGCCGGCGGCGGCAGCGGCAAGCAGGTCGTGCGGACCGCGAATCCCGCTCTCCGCGACGCGCAGCACCGACGACGGGATCACCGGCGCGACCTGAAGGAAGGTCTCGCGGTCGACCTGGAGGGTGCGGAGGTTGCGGTTGTTGACGCCGATCACCCGGGCACCCGCATCAAGCGCGCGGATCGCCTCGGTCTCGTCGTGCACCTCGACGAGAGCCGTCATGCCAAGGCTCTCGATGCGCTCCCGCAAACTGACCAGCACCTGCTGCTCGAGCGCCGCGACGATCAGCAGCACGAGGTCGGCGCCGTGCGCGCGCGCCTCCCACACTTGGTACGGCGTGACGATGAAGTCTTTGCGCAGCACCGGGATCTCGACTTCGGCACGAACCGCGTCCAGGTCCGCGAGCGAGCCGTTGAAGCGCCTCTTCTCGGTGAGCACCGAGATCACGGACGCACCGCCCGCGGCGTACTCCTTCGCAAGTGCGGCAGGGTCCCCGATCGCCGCGAGATCCCCGGCGCTCGGACTGGAACGCTTGACCTCGGCGATGACGGCCACGCCCTCGCCGGACAGCGCGGCGATCGCGTCACGTGGCGCCGGGGCCTTGGCCGCGAGATCCTTCACAGCGTCGAGCGGGAGCGCCGACTCGCGCTCGGCAAGATCCTCGCGAACCCCGCGCACGATGTCGTCAAGGACCGACATTCGGTCAGGGTAGAGGGCGACGTTGGGCGTCATGTCGTGGGGTCCTCTCCCCGGTCGAGCGCTTCCCACGCGCTGTCGGCGGGATCACTGGCCGGCACCGGGCGCGGCGCCTCGTACTTGCGCCCCATGGCTGCCCATCGGCCGCCACGCACCGCAACCGCCAGGCCGGCAACCACCGCGATGAGACCGCCGACTGCAGCGACGATCCACCAGCCGTTGGCGGTCCCGTGTGCCGGTACGCCGAGCCCGCCGATCTCATGCGAGGTCAGCGCCGAGGAGACCGACGAACGGCCGGCGATAGACACGCCTAGCGCGATCCCGGCGACGACCACGACCACCACGCCGACCGCGCGGCGCAGCCTGCCCTTCGCGGCTATCACCGCCGCGACAAGCGCGAGCAGCGCGATGCCCAGGGCCGGCAACGACGGCTCGACAGCGTGCCCCGTCACGGAGATGGGCGAGGCCGGTGCGCCCGGAACGTTGACCGTCGCCGTCGACCACACCCGTCCGCTCGCGACCAGCACCAAGACACCGCCGAGCAGCAGCGCGCCGAGCGCGGTCATGAGGCTGCGCATCCGGCCCTAGCCTTCAGCCGGACGCAGCGCCTCCGCCGAAGCGAGCGCGGCCAGCACGGCGGCTGCCTTGTTTCGTGACTCGGTGTCCTCCAAGGAGGGATCGGAGTCGGCCACGATCCCAGCACCGGCTTGCACGTACGCGTGCCCGTCGCGCATCACGACGGTGCGGATCGCGACTGCGGTGTCGAGATCCCCGGCGACATCGACGTAGCCGACGACTCCGCCGTACAGGCCGCGGCGGGTCGGCTCGAGCGCCTCGATGACCTCCATCGCGCGAACCTTGGGCGCACCGGACAACGTCCCGGCGGGGAAGCACGCGCACAGCACGTCGAGCGAGCTGACGCTCGGCGCAACCTCGCACACCACGGTCGAGACGAGATGCATCACGTGGGAGAACCGCTCGACCGTCATGAGATCGACGACCTCGACGGACCCCGCCGTCGCGATACGGCCGAGATCGTTGCGACCGAGGTCGACGAGCATCACGTGCTCGGCCCGTTCCTTGGGGTCGGACAGCAGCTCCGCGGCGAGGGCGGTGTCCGCTTCCGGGGTCGCGCCGCGTGGACGCGTGCCGGCGATCGGGTGCATCAGTGCCCGGGTGCCCTCGACCTTGACCAGCGCTTCCGGCGACGAGCCGACCACGTCGAGGTCGCCGAACCGCAGCAGATACATGTACGGCGACGGGTTCGAGGTCCGCAGTGCCCGGTAGACGTCGAGCGGGTCCGCGTTCGTCTTGGTCTCGAACCGCTGTGAGACCACGATCTGGAAACAGTCGCCGGCGCGGATGTGCTCCTTCGCCGCCTCCACCGCCGCCATGTAGTCATCCCGCGTCGACCGCTCCTCGTACGGCGGCACGGTGCCCCGCGCGAGGGTCGCCACCGACGACTCGCTCGGTTTGGAAAGGTCCGCAACCATCGAGTCCAGCCGGGCCACGGCGTCGTCGTACGCCGCCCCGGGGTCGGCGTCCGCCCCCGGGGTCAGCCCGTGGATGACGTTCGCGACGAGCAGGATCGATCCGTCGCGATGGTCGAGAACGGCCACGTCGGTCGCGAGCAGGAAATGCAGCTCCGGCATCGCGATGTCATCCTCGGCGATGACCGGAAGCCGCTCCATCCGACGAACCGCGTCGTAGCCGAGGTAGCCGACCAGTCCGCACGTCAGGGGCGGGAGCTCCGGGTCGCGCGCCGTATGCAGCCGAGCCGCGGCGTCGTGCAACGCCGCGAGGGGATCCTCCGGATGATCGTCGGGACCGATGCCGGTCCACACTGCTTTGCCGTCGCGCTCGGACAACGTGGCCGCCGAGCGCACTCCGACGAACGAGTACCTGGCCCACATGCCCCCGTGCTCGGCTGACTCGAGCAGGAACGTTCCCGGGCGCCCGCCGGCCAGCTTCCGGTAGGCGCTGATCGGCGTTTCGGCGTCGGCGAGCACACGTCGTACGACGGGGACCACCCGGTCACGGCCGAACGCCTCGAGGAAGCTCTCACGGTCCGGACGGTCGATGCCGTCCGGCGCCCCCGAGCCGCTCATGTCGGAGGTTCGCCGACGACAGCGTCGAGCACGTCGGCGTCGAAGCAGCGGCGATCACCGGTGTGACAGGCGGCACCCACTTGGTCGACCGACACCAGCACGGTGTCGGCGTCGCAGTCGAGTGCCACCGACTTCACCCACTGCTGGTGGCCGGACGTGTCGCCCTTTACCCAGTACTCCTGGCGGCTGCGGCTCCAGTAGGTGCAGCGGCCGGTGGTCAGGGTGCGGTGCAACGCCTCGTCGTCCATCCAGCCCACCATCAGCACCTCGCCGGTGTCCCACTGCTGGGCCACCGCGGCGATCAGCCCGTGGTCGTCGCGCTTCAAGCGCGCGGCGATCTCGGGGTCGAGCGAGGACGGACGGACTGGACCGGACATGGGATCCATTGTGCCGGGTGCGTTCCACTCAGTTTCCCCCGCTCATAGCAATGGGCCATCGCTTCAGGAGCGGATCTCGTAGCCGGCCGCATCGAGGGCGGTCTTGACCTGACCGATCCGCAGGGTGCCGAAGTGGAAGACGCTCGCAGCGAGTACGGCGTCCGCACCCGCTTCGACGGCGGGCGCGAAGTCCTCGACCTGGCCGGCGCCGCCTGACGCGATCACCGGGACTGCGACGACGTCGCGCACGGCCTCGATCATCTCGACGTCGAAGCCCGCCGTCGTGCCGTCACGGTCCATCGAGTTGAGCAGGATCTCCCCCACTCCCAGCTGCTCGCCGCGAGTGGCCCACTCGACGGCATCGATCCCGGTCCCCTCCCGACCGCCGTGCGTCGTGACCTCGTAGCCGCTCGCGGTGACGGTCGACCCGGACACCCGCCGCGCGTCGACCGACAGCACGAGCACCTGGCTCCCGAACCGCTGCGAGATCTCACGCAGCAGCTCGGGGCGCGCAATGCCCGCGGTGTTCACCCCGACCTTGTCCGCGCCCGCCCGCAGCAGCCGGTCCACGTCATCTACCGACCGCACGCCCCCGCCGACGGTCAGCGGGATGAACACCTGCTCGGCAGTGCGGCGGACCACGTCGTACGTCGTCTCACGGTTGCCACTCGAAGCAGTGATGTCGAGAAAGACGAGCTCGTCGGCGCCTTCCTTGTCGTACGTCGCCGCCAGCTCAACCGGATCGCCGGCGTCGCGCAGCTCACGGAAGTTGATGCCCTTGACCACCCGGCCGGCATCGACGTCCAGGCAAGGGATGACGCGAACGGCCACTGACATCAGCGCACCGCAGCCAACGCCTCGGGCAGCGTGAACGCGCCCGCGTACAGCGCCTTGCCGACGATCGCGCCCTCCACGCCCACGCCGACCAGCCCAGCGATCGCTTGGAGGTCGTCGAGGCTGCTCACCCCGCCGCTGGCGATGACCGGCCGGTCCGTCGCAGCGCAGACGTCGCGCAACAGGTCGAGGTTGGGGCCCGTCAGGGTGCCGTCGCGACGCACGTCGGTGACGACGTAGCGGGCACAACCGTCGTCGTCGAGGCGCTTGAGGACATCGAACAGCTCGCCGCCGTCCTGCGTCCAGCCACGCGCCGACAGCGTCGTGCCCCGCACGTCGAGGCCCACCGCGATCCGGTCGCCGTGCCTCGCGATCGCCGAGCGCACCCAATCGGGCTGCTCGAGTGCGGCCGTGCCGATGTTGACGCGCGCGCACCCGGTCGCGAGGGCGGCCTCGAGCGACGCGTCGTCGCGGATGCCACCCGACAGCTCCACCGCGACGTCGAGCCGCCCGACGACCTCCGCGATCAGGTCGCGGTTCGACCCGCGGCCGAACGCGGCGTCGAGGTCGACGAGATGCACCCATTCCGCGCCGCCCTCCTGCCAGGCGAGCGCGGCGTCGAGCGGAGCGCCGTACGACGTCTCCGACCCGGCCTCGCCCTGCACGAGCCGGACCGCCTGACCGTCCGCGACGTCTACAGCAGGCAACAGGACAAGTCGTCGGTCGGTCACAGCGTCTTCAACCAGTTCTCGAGGAGGGTCAGGCCGGCGTCACCGGACTTCTCGGGGTGAAACTGCGTAGCCGACAGCACACCGGCCTCGACAGCAGCGACAAACGGTTCGCCATGAACGGTGACGGTCTCGCCTGCCGACCCACCGGGTCGCACCCCGTAGGAGTGCACGAAGTAGAAGCGCGCGCCGGCCACGCCCGCGAACAACATCGAATCCGCGGCGGGCTCGACCGTGTTCCACCCCATGTGCGGGAGGATCGGGGCGTCGATGCGGGTCACCTCGCCCGGCAGCACGCCGATCCCGTCGGTGCGGATGCCGTGCTCCTCGCCCGCGTCGTACAGCACCTGCATGCCGACGCAGATTCCGAGCACCGGACGGGCGGCTTTGAGCCGATCGCGCACAAGCGAGTCGGCGCTGACACGGCGAACGCCTGACATGCAGGCCGCGAAGGCGCCGACACCCGGAAGTACGACGCCCGCGGCGTCGTACGCCACTGACCCGTCGCTGCTCACCGTGACGTCGGCACCCACCCTCGCGAGGGCCCGCTCAGCCGAGCGCAGGTTGCCCGAGCCGTGGTCGACCACGACCACGGAAGGTTTGGCGGACATCAGCTAGAGGACACCCTTGGTCGACGGCACACCCACCGACCGCGGGTCGAGCGACATCGCGTCACGCAGGGCACGCGCGACGGCCTTGAACTGAGCCTCGACGATGTGATGCGCGTTGCGGCCGCCGAGCACGCGGACGTGCAGGCAGATCTGGGCGCTCGACACGAGCGACTCCCAGATGTGCCGGGTCAACGTCGTGTCGTAGGTGCCGATCAGCTCGACCAGCTGCGGCTCGTCGTGCACCAGGTACGGGCGGCCCGACAGGTCGACAACGGCGTGCGCCAGCGCCTCGTCCAGTGGCACGTAGGCGTCGGCGAAGCGACGCACTCCCACCTTGTCCCCGAGCGCCTCGCGCAAGGCCTGGCCGAGCGCGATGGCGGTGTCCTCGACTGTGTGGTGCGCGTCGACGTCGAGATCGCCGACCGTCTTCACCGTCAGGTCGATGCCACCGTGCTTCGCGAGCTGGGCCAGCATGTGGTCGTAGAAGGGCACGCCCGTGGAGATGTCGGACATGCCGGTCCCGTCGATGTCGAGCGACACCGAGACCTGCGACTCCTTCGTGGAACGCTCGACCTTCGCGGTTCTGGACACGCAACCAGTATCGCGGACGCGGCGCTCGGTGGCCTGCACTTATCGCGTGCCGCTGGCGACGACGCGGTCGAGGGCGTCGAGGAATGCTTCGCACTCCTGCGTCGTGCCGACCGACACCCGCAGCCACCCCGGCAGCCCGACGTCGCGGATCAGGATCCCGTGATCCAACAAGCCCTGCCAGACCGCCTTCTCGTCGGCAAGACCGCCGAACAGGACGAAGTTGGCGTCGGAGTCGACGACGTCGTAGCCCCGCGCGCGAAGTGAGGTGACCAGCGAGTCGCGGTCAGCCCGCAGCGTGGCAACCTGCGCCAACGTCTCGTCGGCGTGACGCAGCGCGGCGAGCGCCGCCGCCTGCGTGAGCACGGACAGGTGGTAAGGCAGCCGCACCAGCATCAACGCCTCGACCACACGGGCCGACGCCGCGAGGTAGCCGAGCCGTGCCCCCGCGAACCCGAACGCCTTCGACATGGTCCGCGTGATGACCAGCCGCGGATGATCGGCCAGCAAGGGAAGCAGCGACGGCTGGTGGGAGAACTCGGCGTACGCCTCGTCGACCACGACCATGCCAGGCGCGACCCCGAGGACGGCCTCGACAACAGCCGGATCCATCGCCGTGCCGGTCGGGTTGTTGGGCGAGCACAGGAAGACGATCGACGGCGTGTGCTTCTCGATCTCCGCAACGGCGTAGCCGGGGTCGAGCGTGAAGTCGCCGGCGCGCTGGGAGCCGATCCAGCCGGTGCCGGTCGCGAGCGCGATCAGCTGGTGCATCGAGTACGACGGAACGAACCCGAGTGCGGTTCGCCCCGCCCCGCCGAACGCCTGCAGCAGCTGCTGCAGCACCTCGTTGGACCCGTTTGCCGCCCAGACCTGGTCGAGCGCGAGCCCGTGACCGAGATAGCCGGCCAGAGCCGCTCGCAGCTCGATCGCGTCGCGATCCGGATAGCGGTTCATCGACCCGGCCGCACCCGCGACCGAGTCGCGAAGGTCATCAACCAACGCGGGCGGCGGCGGGTACGGGTTCTCGTTGGTGTTCAACCGCACCGCGACGTCGAGCTGCGGAGCGCCGTACGCCGTCAGCGCGCGCAGGTCGTCGCGTAGCGGGAGATCGCCCCACTGGTCAGCGGGACTCATCGGAGCCGGGTAGCCACGGCTTCGACGTGCGCGGCAAGGTCCTCGGCGCCGCCGAGTGCGGCGATGTGGTCACCCACCGCGGCAAGCGCGTCGCGGCTGTAGTCGATGACGTGGATGCCGCGCAGGAACGACTGCACCGACAGTCCCGAGGTGTGTCGCGCGGTGCCGCCTGTCGGCAGCACGTGGTTCGAGCCGGCGAGATAGTCGCCCAGCGAGACGGGTGACCACGGCCCGACGAAGATCGCGCCCGCGTTGCGCACCTTCGCCGCGACCTGGCTTGCGTCGCGGGTGATGACCTCGAGGTGCTCGGCACCCCACGTGTCGACGACCTTGAGGCCCTGCGCCAGGTCGTCGACCAGAACGTACGCCGACTGTCCGGCGAGTGCGGTCTCGACCCGTTCGCGGTGGCGCGTCTCACCGACCCGCTTCGCCAGAGCGACATCGACGGCGTCCAGCAGCTCTTCGCTCGGCGTGACGAGCAGACAAGCGGCGAGCTCGTCGTGCTCGGCCTGCGCCACGAGGTCCGCGGCGACGTAGTCCGCCTCGGCGCTGTCGTCGGCGAGGATCCCGATCTCGGTCGGTCCGGCCTCTGCGTCGATGCCGACAACGCCGCGCACGCACCGTTTGGCGGCCGCGACGTAGACGTTGCCCGGCCCGGTCACGAGGTCCACGGGGGCCACGCCCTCGACCCCGTAGGCGAACATTGCGATCGCCTGCGCCCCGCCGACCGCGTAGACCTCGTCCACCCCGAGCAGCGCGCAGGCGGCGAGCACGGCCGGGTTGGGCCGACCGCCGAACTCCTTCTTCGGCGGCGACGCGATGGCGAGCGACCGCACCCCGGCGATCTGCGCGGGTACGACGTTCATGACGACACTCGACGGGTACGCGACCAGCCCGCCAGGCACGTAGAGCCCGACGCGGCCGACCGGCACCCATCTCTCGGTGACGACGGCACCGGGCGCCACATCGACGACCTCGTCAGCGCGCAGCTGCGCCCGGTGCACCCGGCGTGCCCGCTCGATCGCCTCTTCAAGGGCGGCACGAACCGCCGGGTCGAGGGTGTCCAGCGCCTCGGTCAGTGCCGCCGCAGGAACCCGCAGCTCGTCCAGACGAACCCCGTCGAACTTCTCGGTGAGCTCGACGACGGCAGCTCGGCCACGCTCACGAATCGCGTCGACGATCGGACGGACGGCGCCGACCGCGGCTTCGACGTCGAGCCGTGCCCGCGGCAGCTCGCGCGGGTCGCAGTCGCGGCCACGCAGATCGACCCGGGAGATCACGAGGAGCCAGGGTAGGCGGACCAACTGCCGGGAGGCGCCTGATTTGGCCGTCGGAACGCGACGACGATCCCGTTGAGCAGGACAGCGGCAAGCGGCCACGCGAGCAAGACGCCCTGGGCACGCACGCCGAGGTCCCAGGTGCGCACGTAGGCGTGGAGCTGGTGGTCGACGGCGGCCGTGGGGTGCGGATAGATCGTGCGCAACGTGTCGTAGAGATCGTGGCGACCCAGCAGGTGACCCACCCTGGCGGCGACGAGCATCCCGAGGATGCCGCCCACGGCCAGCCCGACAGTCGCACCAGGGCCCTCCATCGCGTCCCGATGGACGACGGCGAGGGTGAGCACGCAGACGACCGCAGCCGCGAGGCCGAGCCCGCCGAGCCACACGTCGGCCCCGATCAGCGGCTTCATCGCGCCCTGGGAGCCACGGACGGCAAGCGGAAGGATGTCGACCCGCGGCGCGAACGCGTGCCAGATGATCCCGACCACGGAGCCGAACAGCGCCAAGTAGGTCGTGACGAGGAGCGCGTTACGCGCCTCCAAGCGCCAGCTGACGCGGTCGGCGGCCATCGGATAGACGTCGGTCGGATGCCAGACCCGGGTGTCGGTCATCGGTCCACCGCCCGCCGCAGCGCGGCGCCGGCCGCGGCGAGCGCGACCGCGCCGTACGCCGCGGCCGCCGCGAGACGCACGAAGGCATCCAGCCAGTGCGTGGAGCCGTGGCGCAGGCCGTCGACCAGCGCATCGACACTCAGCATGCCGGGCACCGCCAGCCGCAGCCCACGGATCACCTCAGGCAGGTGACCGACCGGGATCAGACCGAGGAACAGCACGACGGTCATGCCGAGCTGACCGGCGATGGTGGCGAGCTCCGGGCGAGGCAGCAGCAGGCCGAGCAGCGCCCCGACGCCCGCCAGAGCGAGCGCGGCAGTCGCGGCGGCGGGCAGCAAGAACCACAGCCGAGCCATCGGCAGGTCGTAGACGAGATCGCCGACGACGGCGGTGACGAGGACCCCTGGCAGCGTGAAGGTGGCGTACGACGCGGCCGTGCCCAGGACGACCGCGGCGGGCGACACCGGCAGCGCCGCGTAGTAGTCCAACGCATGGTTCGCCTTGAGGGCGCCGAGTCGCTGCGCGAGCAGGTTCAGTGCAACGAACCCGACGACGAGGATCGTCGCGCCCGCCACGACCGCTGCCGCGGTCGCCGTGTCGCGTTGATGCACGATCCCGCGAAGCAGGATGACGAGTCCGAGCGACTGCACCGTCGCGACGATCATCAACGGACCGCGCGCCACGCGAACCCGCGCCAGCTGGCCGGCGGCAACCGCTGAGATCCCGGCACCCAGCGACACGACCGGGCCGGGCTCGACGGCGACGGCGCGCCCTTCGCGCGCGGCTGTCTTCACTGCTTGTCCATGTCGGGCCGCGTGCCACCGAGGCTCAGATAGACGTCTTCGAGACTCGGGGTGGACACGGTGTAGTCCTCCAACGCGTCGAAGAGCGGCGCCTGCGTGAGGCGATCCAGAACGTCGCGGACCCGGCTCCGCTCGAGCCGCACACTCCAGCGCCTGCCCTCGACGATCGCAGCGCGCGCCAGAGTCTCCACCATCGAGTCGTCGTACGGCGGCTCGTGGTGCCAGACGAGGACGATGCGCACCGAGTCGTCGACGGCGGCTTTCAACCGGCCGGGGGTGTCGCACGCGATCACCCGGCCACGGTCGATGACGGCAACTCGATCGAGAACGGTCTCGGCCTCGAGCACGTTGTGCGTCACCAGGAGGACAGTCGTCCCGTACTCCGCGCGCCGACGTCCGATCGCGGACCAGACCGCGTGGCGAGCGACCGGGTCGAGACCGGTCGTCGGCTCGTCAAGGATCAGCACCGGCCGATCCGCGACCAGCGCGCTCGCGACGCAGGCGAGTCGCCGCTGTCCGCCGGAAAGCCGGGTCAGCGGCCGGTCGGCGAGCCCACCCAGCCCGAGCTCGTCGAGAAGGTCCTTCGTGGCGGCACCGGCCTCACGTCGCGACAGCCCTCGCAACCGGCCGGTTGTCTCGATGGCCCGGCGGACGTCGAGCTCGGCGAGCGCGGGTTCTTCCTGGGCGAGATACGCGACGAGTCGCGGCGCCACCCGAGGCTCGGCGATGACGTCATGACCGAGCAGTGAGATCTCGCCCTGATCCGGTCGCACGAGGCCGACCAGCTGCCGTACCAGCGTGGTCTTGCCGGCGCCGTTGGGGCCGAGGACCCCGAAGATCTCCCCCGACGGCACCTCGAGGTCGATGCCGTCGTTTGCCCGGCTCGTGGCGCCCCGGTAGGTCTTGGACAGGCCGCGGACGAGATATGCCGCGCGCTGCTCCACCCGTCCAGTGTCGCTCAGCGCCGGGAGCTCACGTGGGCGGGCCGCCGAAGCGCGCCACCGTGAGGCGCCGCTCGGCGAGGCGTTCCGCCAGCAGCGGCAGCGCCGCGACGGTCGTCCGCCAGGAGCCCGGGTCGCTCATCTCGTCGGAGTCGTGCAGCAGCAGCGTTCCGCCCGCAGGACGCCCGGCCTCGAGATCGCGCACGATTGATTCCGGCGTTGCCGCCGCCCGCCAGTCGCGTCCCCACGCCGACCACAGCACCGGGCGCAGCCCGACCCGCCGGGCGGCGAGATAGGACGGGCCCGACATCACGCCGTACGCCGGGCGCCACCACTGCGGTGCGCGGCCGGTGGCCTCCGCCACCGTGTCGCGGCCGCGCTTCAGGTCCTCGGCAATCCCCCAGGGCGTGCGGGCGATCGTGTAGCGATGATCGTCGCCGTGCAGCTCGACCGCGTGACCGCGACGCAGCGTCTCGGCGACCACGTCGGGATAGCGCCGTACCTGTGACCCGACGACGAAGAACGTTGCGTGCCAGCCGAGCTGGTCCAGCTCGTCGAGCACCGCGATGGTGCCTTCGGGATGTGGCCCGTCATCGAAGGTGAGCGCGACCCGGTCCGCGGGCATGGGCCCGCACAGCGACGGGGTGAGCACCGAGCGCAGTCCCGGTAGCCAGGTCCCGGCCGGCACGATCTGCGCAGCGGCGGCGGCGCCGAGGACCGCGCTGACAGCAGTCACCGCCGGGGCTACCAAAGGGTTCCGATCACGTCGGAGGCGCGGGCGCCCGCGAACACCTCGCGCGCCGCGCGTGGCGGCTCGGCTCGGCGCACCGCATCGATCAGGTCCGCGTCGGTCATCGCCGACGTCGCGAGGCCCGCATGTTCGAGCGCCACTGCGTTGATCCGGCCGTGCCCGGCGATCGGGCGGTAGACCACGACCGGCTTGCCGACTGCCAGCGCCTCCCAGCACGTCGTGCCGCCGGCGTTGTCGACGACGACGTCGGCCGCCGTGAGCAGACCGATCACGTCGGACGTCCACGGCACCGCGCGCACCTTCTCGATGCCGGCAAGCCGGCTTGCGAGGCGTGGCGAGCGTCCGGTCAGCACCTGGACGACGTCCGCGGCCCCGGTGAGCCGGCGAGCCGCTGCGACGACCTCACCGACGCCCCAGCTGCCGCCGTTGACGAGCACCACCCTGGCGTCGTCGGCCAGGTGCCAGCGCCGGCGCGCATCGGCCCGGTCGACCGCCTCGAGGTACTTCGCGGCGATCAGCGGAGCGACCGGCTTCACCACCTCCGCACCCATGTCCTCCAGCCCGGCCGCGGTGTCCGCCATCGGTGCGAGGTGCAGGTCGACACCGGGCCAGACCCAGTACGGGTGAGCGCCGGGATCCGTGACGTACGTGGCGGCGGGAATCGTCAGCCGTCCCTCGCTGCGCAGCCGGCCGAGCACCTGTGCCGCGAGGTTGTACACCGCGACCACGGCGTCGGCCCGGAACTCCCGGACGACGCTCAGCAACGGCTCCTCGCTGCTTCGACCACCGTTGCGGGTGATGAACTCGAACAGTCCCGGATGCACGAGCCAGGTGCGCATCGCCCAGTCGTAGAGGCCGGGCGCGACCGCGATCATGCCGTGGTAGAAGGCGCGCAACGCATCGCCTTGATGCAGCTTCGGCATCGACAGCAGGTCGACGATGCGGGCCTCGACGCCGTCTGCGTTGGCTTGCGCGGCCAATGCGGCTGCAGCCGCGTCGTGTCCGGCGCCCATCGACGCCGACACGATCAACAACCGCTTAGCAGCCATCAACCGTCACGGTAGATCACTAACCATTGCGAACCGTTGCATTCCAGAAGGTTGCATCTGGCTATCGCGGCGAGGCGAGGGTGCCGTCGGCAAGGCCGCACTGAGCGCCGCGGGCTGAGGCCCGCAAGCGAGGGAGAACGCCGCCGGCGGTGCCCTCGGCCGCCGCGATCAGGAAACGCAGTTGGGGCCTAGTAGCTGCTTGAGATCCGCCATCAGCGCCGGCGTCGGGGCGACTCGGTAGCCGTCGCCGATCCGCGTCACCGTCGTTCGGGCGGCCGTGGTCAATGCGAGGTGTACGTCGGTCGGCCCTGGATGTGCCGCGAGTACTTCCTTGAGGCGGTCGACAACCAGCTGCGTGCATCGGTTGGTCGGAATGGTGATGACCACCGGTCCGCGGGGGCCCTGACTGATGTCGGGCGCCGAGACCTCTATCCCGATGAACCGTGGGGTGTCCTCGCGTTTGTCGAGCTTCCCCTTGATGAGCACGACCGCGTCCTCGGCGAGATGGATGCCGTACTGCTCGTAGGTCCGTGGGAAGAGCAGTACCTCGACCGCGCCCTCGAGATCCTCGAGCACCACCTGCGCCCAGGAGTCCCCGTTCTTCGTCATCTTCCGGGTGATCGACGACAAGATGCCACCGACGTTGAGCACCGCGCCGTCGGGCTTGTCCTCCCCGGCGAGCGCCGAGATCGGGCAGTCGACCGCCGCGGCGAGCACGTGCTCGAGCCCGAACAGGGGATGGTCGGAGACGTAGAGCCCGAGCATCTCGCGCTCGTAGGCGAGCAGCGTCGACTTCTCCCACTCGCTGACCGGGATCGTGAGGTTCAGGCCGAGCGACGGCTCCGCCTCGCCGGTGTCCCCGTCCGTGCTGAACAGGTCGAATTGGCCGATCGCCTCGTTGCGCTTGGTGTCCATACAGGCGTCGATCGCCTCTGCGTGGATGCGCAGCAGGCCCTGCCGGGTGTGTCCGAGCGAGTCGAAGGCACCCGCCTTGATGAGCGACTCGATCGTCTTCTTGTTGCAGACGACCGGCTCGACCTTGATCAGGAAGTCGGCGAAGTCGGCGAACGCGCCCTTGCTGCGGCGGGTCTCGCAGATCGAGGCGACGACGTTGCTCCCGACGTTGCGGATGCCGGCCAGGCCGTAGCGGATGTCGGTGCCCACCGGCGCGAAGTCGGCGTCCGAGGAGTTGACGTCAGGCGGCAGCACCTTGATGCCCATTCGCCGGCACTCGTGCAGGTAGAGCGCGCTCTTGTCCTTGTCGTCGCGCACCGACGTGAGCAGTGCGGCCATGTACTCGGCCGGGTAGCGCTCCTTGAGGAACGCCGTCCAGTACGACACGAGGCCGTAGCCGGCGGCGTGCGACTTGTTGAACGCGTAGTCGGCGAACGGGAGCAACGTGTCCCAGAGCTTGTCGATCGCGCCTTGGCTGTAGCCGTTGGCCTTCATGCCATCGCTGAAGGGGACCTTCTCCTTGTCGAGGATCTCCTTCTTCTTCTTGCCCATGGCGCGACGCAGCGAGTCTGCTTGGGCGAGCGAGTAGCCGGCGACCCGCTGCGCGATCGCCATCACCTGCTCCTGGTAGACGATCACGCCGTACGTCTCGGCCAGCAGGTCGTGGAGCGACTCCGCGAACTCGGGATGGATCGGCTCGATCTTCTGCCGCCCGTGCTTGCGCTCGACGTACGCGAGGTGGCTGCCCATCCCCATCGGACCGGGTCGGTAGAGCGCGTTGAGGGCGGAGATGTCCTCGAACGCCGACGGCTGCAGCGCCCGGATCAGCGAGCGCATCGGCCCGCCCTCGAACTGGAAGACGCCGATCGTGTCGCCGCGACAGAGCAGCGCATACGCCTCGGGCCGGTCGAGCGGCATCGTCTCGAGGTCGAGCGTCTCGCCTCGGTTGGTCTGGATGTGGCGCAGCGCGTCGTCGAGGACGGTGAGGTTGCGCAGCCCGAGGAAGTCCATCTTCAGCAGGCCGAGCGACTCGCACGCGCCCATGTCGAACTGCGTGATGATCGCGCCGTCCTGCTCACGGCGCTGGATCGGGATGACGTCGAGCAGCGGATAGCGGGACAGGATCACGCCGGCGGCGTGGACCCCCCACTGACGACGCAGGCCCTCGAGCCCGCGAGCGGTGTCGACGACCTTCTTCACGTCGTGCTCGGTGTCGTAGAGAGCGCGGAACTCCTTGCCTTCGTTGTAGCGCTCATGAGCCGGGTCGAAGATCGCAGCCAGCGGCAGGTCCTTGCCCATGACGGGCGCGGGCATCGTCTTGGTGATCTTGTCGCCGATGCCGTACGGGTAGCCGAGTACGCGGGCGGCGTCCTTGACCGCGGCCTTCGCCTTGATCGTCGAGTACGTGATGATCTGGCTGACCCGGTCCTCGCCGTACTTCTCGGTGGCGTAGCGGATCATGTCGCCGCGCCGGCGCTCGTCGAAGTCCAGGTCGATGTCCGGCATCGAGATGCGC
>DASZTL010000064.1:0-18251 GCA_035548055.1 Mycobacteriales bacterium
GACCGACTCGGAGGTCTCGGAGATCTGCGCAGCCGTCGCGGCGAGCTCCTCGATCGTGGAGGTCGTCTCCGACACCGCCGAAGACTGCTGCGTGGCGCTCGCCGCATGCTGCTCAGCGGAGGCGAGGAGCTCATGTGCGGCGGTGATGAGCTGGTCACCGCCGGCACGAATCTGCTCCACCAGGCTGCGCAGGTTGCCCAGCGTGTAGTCGAACGACGACGACAGTCGGGAGAGCAGCTCCTGCGCGGCCGCCCCCGCCCCGACCTTGACCGAGAGGTCGCCACGCGCCGCGAGAGCCAGCGCTTCGGAAAGCTCCTCGACGGTCCGATGGAGTTGATCTCGCTCGGCATCCGAACGCGTCCGCTGCTGTTCGAGCCGAAGTGCCACCGAGTTGCCGAGGAGGGCGACGAGTGGAAGGCAGCTGCCGACGAGCACCAGGGGGCCGACGTTGTCGAGGCTCAAGGTGTGGGCCAGGGCGGTCGCTCCCACCAAGGTGCCGATGTAGAAGAAGGCCGCGCCGAGCGCCAGCGCCAGGCTCGGCGCGATCACCGACGCTGCCGTCGTGTTGACCAGGATCAACGCCCAGAACGGGCCTTCGATCCCGCCGGTGAGCGAGACGACGGCGAACAGCGCCGCGAAATCGACGCCGGCGATGAGCACCAGCATCGGGATGTCCATCCCGGGCGCGGTAGCGACGATACGGGGGTACAAGGGGACCAGAGTCGCCGAGGCGACACCCACCGCAAGCCAGGCGAGGATCAGGTTGCGGTGATCGTGCGTCGGGCCGGTGGCTCGGTAGTGCGACATCAGCAACACGGCAATCGCCGCGGCCAGATACTTGCCCCCCGAGGAGAAGGCGCTTTCGCCGCGCATCCGCTCGATCATCGACAGCCCCCTCACGGGTCACACGCGTCCGCGCACGCCACCGCTCAGTCCACCGGAAATCGCCTGACAACGCCACAACGGTTGGGCACAGGACCGTTGACGTGAGTGCCAAGAAACAGTCATTCTTGACTGTAAGCGGCGCCGAGCGTCTGGCCGGCCATCGCCGAACCTGTCTTTCGAGTGAGGGAGAGCAATGCCTGCCAAGACCTACGTCGTCGGCGTCGGCATGACGAAGTTCGAGAAGCCCGGCAGCCGCGAGTGGGACTACCCCGACATGGCACGGGAGTCCGGCACGAAGGCGCTGGAGGACGCAGGCGTCAGCTACGACAAGATCGAGCAGGCCTACGTCGGCTACGTCTACGGCGAGTCGACCTGCGGCCAGCGCGCCGTCTACGAGCTCGGGCTCACCGGCATCCCGGTCATCAACGTCAACAACAACTGCTCAACCGGCTCGACCGCTCTCTATCTCGCGGCACAGGCCATCCGCAGCGGCGTTGCGGAGTGCGCGCTCGCGCTCGGCTTCGAGAAGATGCAGCGCGGCTCGCTCCAGTCGACGTTCGAGGACCGCGAGAACCCGATGCAGAAGCACGTCCTCGCACTCAACGAGAAGTACGACATGGCGCTGCCGCTCGCGCCGTGGATGTTCGGCGCGGCCGGCCTCGAGCACATGGAGAAGTACGGCACCACGCCCGACCACTTCGCGAAGATCGGCGAGAAGAACCACCGCCACTCCGCGAACAACCCGTACGCCCAGTTCCAGGACGTCTACACCCTCGACGAGATCAAGGCGTCGAAGGTCAT
This sequence comes from Mycobacteriales bacterium, assembly GCA_035548055.1. GTDB lineage: Bacteria > Actinomycetota > Actinomycetes > JAFAQI01 > JAFAQI01 > DASZTV01. The sequence goes on from DASZTL010000064.1 coordinate 1,687, forward strand.
CTACGACAAGCTGCCGCTGACCAAGCTGCAGTGCTCGCCGACCTCCGACGGCTCGGGCGCGGCGGTCGTCGCGAGCGAGCGCTTCGTCGAGCAGAACGGCCTCGGCGACCGTGCGATCGAGATCGTCGGCCAGGCGATGACCACCGACATGCGCAGCACGTTCGAGAACAACTCGGCGGCGACCCTGGTCGGCTATGACATGAGCAAGGAAGCGGCACGCAAGGTCTACGAGCAGGCCGGCATCGGCCCGGACGACGTCCAGGTCATCGAGCTGCACGACTGCTTCTCAGCGAACGAGCTCCTCACTTATGAGGCGCTCGGGCTGTGCGCGGAAGGCGAGGGCGGCAAGCTCGTCGACAACGGCGACACGACGTACGGCGGTCGCTGGGTCGTCAACCCGTCGGGCGGTCTGATCTCCAAGGGCCATCCGCTCGGCGCGACCGGCCTCGCGCAGTGCGCGGAGCTCACCTGGCAGCTGCGCGGCGACGCGGACGCCCGCCAGGTCTCCGGCGCCAAGGTCGGACTGCAGCACAACATCGGCCTCGGCGGCGCGGCGGTCGTCACGGCGTACCGGCCGGCCAACCGATGAGCGACGTCAAGTTCAACCCGGCTGGCGTCGGGGTCTGGAGCGACCCGAAGCAGTTCGACGTCACCGCGGAGCGCATCGCGGCCTACGCGGCCGCGACGAACGACCCGATCGCGGCTCACCTGACGGGTGAGATCGCGCCGCCGGTCTTCGCCGTCGTACCGGTGTTCGACATCCTGCTCAGCCAGCTCTTTGCGGTGGCGCCCGACACGATCGCCCCGTTCGTGTTGCACGGCGAGCAGGACTTCCAGTTCCACCGTCCGATCAAGGCAGGCGACTCGCTCACCTCACGCGGCAAGGTCATCGGCTACGCCGGCAAGGCCAGCGGCACCGTCGGCTGCGTCTACATCGAGACCCACGACGCCGCCGGTGAGCTCGTCAACGAGCAGTACGTCTCCACGTTCATTCGTGGCATCGACGCCGGCGAGTCGGCCGGCGAGCTCGCGCCGTCACACTCGTTCGACGAGGCGGCGCGGGCGCAGGGCCCCGCGGCGAAGGTCGTTCAGCACGTCGACAACGACCAGACGTTTCGCTACTCGCCCGCCTCCGGCGACCCGATGCCGATTCACCTCGACGAGGAGTTCGCCAAGTCGGTCGGTCTGCCGGGCATCATCGCCCACGGGCTGTGCACGATGGCGTTCACCTCGTGGGCCGCGTTGACCGAGCTCGGCAACGGTCACACCGCGCGGCTGCGCCGCCTCGCCGTCCGATTCTCGAAGCCGGTGATCCCCGGCCAGGACATCGAGTCGACGTTCTTCGCAACCGGTTCGTCCGCGGGTGAGACCAGCTACGCCTACGAGACGCGGGTGGGCGAGGACGTCGTGATCAAGGACGGCCTCGCGGTCTTCGCGGACTGACTGACCAGCAAGCCGCCTACTCGGACTGAAGGAGAGAACACCTCGTGGGAGCACTCGACGGGCGCGTTGCCGTCATCACCGGTGCGGGACGCGGCATCGGCCGTGAGCACGCCTTGCTGTTCGCCCGGGAGGGTGCCGCCGTCGTCGTCAACGACCTTGGCGGCGCGAACGACGGGAGCGGCGCCGACGCCGGCCCGGCTCAGGCGGTCGTCGAGGAGATCAAGGCGTTCGGCGGTCATGCCGTCGCCAACACCGACAACGTGTCCACGTGGGACGGCGCCAAGGCCCTCGTGAGCCAGGCAATCGAGGAGTTCGGGACCCTCAACGTCGTCGTCAACAACGCCGGCATCCTTCGCGACAGCTTCATCGCCGGCATGTCCGAGCAGCAGTGGGACGACGTCATCTCGGTTCACCTGAAGGGACACTTCTGTGTGCTGCGTCATGCGGCGGAGTACTGGAAGGACCAGAGCAAGGCCGGCGCCGAGGTCAACGCCGCGATCCTCAATACCTCGTCAGGCTCGGGCACGACGCTGCCCAACGCCGGCCAGGTCAACTACGGTGCGGCCAAGGCGGGCATCGCCGCAATGACGCTGGTCGCCGCGGTGGAGCTCGGTCGCTACGGCGTGCGGGCTAACGCGATCACGCCGCTTGCCCGGACTCGGCTCACCCTCGCGACCCCCGGGATCGACCAGCTCATGGCCAAGCCAGAGACCGACGACGCGCTCGACAGCTTCGACCCGGCCGCGATCTCGCCGCTCGTCGCCTACCTGTGCTCCGCCGGCTGCGCACTCACCGGCAAGGTCTACGAGGTGTCGGGTGCTTCGATCTCCGAGCTCAACGGATGGACCTACGGTCGCAAGGCCGAGACCGACAAGCCGTGGACGATCGCCGAGGTCGAGCAGCGCCTTGCTGATTGGTAGACCGGGCCAACTGGTCCGAGTCACCACCTCTCCTAGCAACGAGGAGTCCCGCAGATGATCGGCTGGAACGACACCGAGCTGGCGATACGCGACGCGATCCGCGACTTCGTCGACGCAGAGATCCGGCCGCACGCGGACGCCCTCGACTCCGGTGAGCTGCCACCGTACGAGCTGATTCGCAAGTTGTTCTCGACGTTCGGCATCGACGCGATGATGGGCGACAGCTTCGACAAGCGGATCGCGAAGCAGAAGTCGGGCGGCGCACCAGCTGGCGACTCGGACGGAGAAGGCGGTGGCGGCGACGACGCCATGCAGCTGATCCTGTCGATCGAGCTGACCAAGGTCGCGATGGGACTGACCGCTGCGATGGGCGTCAGCATGGGCCTCGCCGGCGGCACGATCGCCTCGCGCGGCAACATCGAGCAGCAGGAGCGCTGGGCGCGCGACCTGATGACCTTCAAGAAGGTCGGCGCGTGGGCGATCACCGAGCCCAACTCCGGCTCAGACGCGTTCGGCGGCATGACCACGACGGTGCGCAAGCAAGGCGACGGCTACGTCCTCAACGGTGAGAAGACCTTCATCACCAACGGTCCGTACGCCGACACCGCCGTCGTCTACGCGAAGCTCGACGACGGCAGCAGCGAGGACAAGCGCCGCAGGCCGGTGCTGACATTCGTGCTCGACAGCGGCATGGACGGCTTCACGCAGTCGAAGCCGTTCAAGAAGATGGGCATCCACTCCTCGCCCACCGGTCAGCTGTTCTTCTCCGACGTCTACCTCGAGCCCGACCGGCTTCTGGTGGGCAGCGGCGAGGGAGCCGCCGACGGTCGCGAGAGCGCACGCTCGAACTTCACGACCGAGCGTGTCGGCATCGCCGCGATGTCACTCGGCGTGATCGAAGAGTGTCTGTCGTTGTGCATCGACTACGCCAAGAATCGCGAGCTGTGGGGGCAGAAGATCGGGGACTTCCAGCTGATCCAGCTCAAGCTCGCGAACATGGAGGTCGCTCGCCAGAACGTCCAGAACATGGTGTTCCGGACCATCGAGTTGCGACGGGCCGGCAAGACCCCGACCCTGGCCGAGGCTTCGGCGATGAAGTACTACTCGTCGCAGGCAGCCACCGAGGTCGCGATGGAGGCGGTCCAGCTCTTCGGCGGCAACGGCTACATGTCGGAGTACCGGGTCGAGCAGCTCGCCCGCGACGCGAAGTCGCTGATGATCTACGCCGGCAGCAACGAGGTACAGATCACGCACGTGGCTCGGGGTCTGCTCTCGTGACGTCGTGACCACCACGACCGGCCCGCGTCGTACGCAGGCCGAGCGGACCGCGACGATGCGGGCCCGGATCATCGCGGCGACGATCGACTCGATCGTCGAGCTCGGTCACGCCGCGACGACGACGGTCGAGGTGCAGCGGCGCGCGGGCGTCTCCCGCGGCGCCCTGCTGCATCACTTCCCGTCGCGGGCCGAGCTGCTGGTCGCTGCGATCGATGATCTCTTCGGCGCGCAACGCCAGCTCTCCGACGACTTCCGGTCGGTGTCGCTCGGGATCGACGCCGGGATCGACGCGCTGTGGCACTCGTTCACCGGTCCACTCGAGATTGCCGCCACCGAGCTGTGGTCAGCAGCCCGGAACGACGCCGAGCTGCGCGAGATCCTGACCCGCTACGACCGCGGGCTCGGTCGCGATGTCCGCCAGATGTGCTCGCGACTGTGGCCCGACTACGTGGACCACCCGAACTACGACCTGGCACTTCTCATCGTCATCGACGCGATGCACGGCGCGGCGCAGGCACGCGTCGTGCGAAGCGACCGCGCGATCGCGGCCCGACTCACCGGCTGGAAGCGCATGATGCACCTCCTCCTCGACTGACTCGGTCCTCCCTGCGCTATCCGTCAAGCTCGCGCTCCGCCGCGAGTTGGCGGGCTGACCCCAGCTACAGGTAGCGGCTGATCTCCGAGCAGATCTCGGCCATCATCTGTCGTGCTACCGGCATGAGGCGCGGCATCGACAGCAGGCCGTGGTTCGCGCGGATGTAGTTGGTGTGGCGCACGTCGTTGCCCGCCTCGCGCAGCAGGTCGGCGTACAAGAAGCCGTCGTCACGAAGGACGTCGTAGTCGGAGTTCACGATGAACGCCGGCGGCAGGTCCGACAGATCGGTCGCCAACACGGGACTGACCAACGGATTGTCACGCTCCGCGCCGGCGTAGTTCTCCACCATCCACTTGCCGGCTTCGAGGTCGACGCCGCCGACGACGCACTCGCGCCAGGACTGGCCGCGCAGCTGCGTGTCGAGGAAGGGGTAGATCAACGTCTGGTGGACGATCCTCGGGCCACCCGAGTCGCGGACCTCCAGGCACAGCGCTGCGCTCAGGTTCCCGCCGGCGCTGTCGCCCGCAACGCAGATGCGGTTCGGGTCAGTGCCCGCGAGCGCTCCCTTGGCGAGCCAGTCGAGCGCGTCCCGGCAGTCGTCGAGCCCGGCCGGGAACGGATGCTCCGGCATCAGTCGGTACTCCGCCGCCGCGACTACGGCGTTGGCCTGTGCCGCGATCTCACCGCAGATCCAGGCGCAAGCGTCGAGGCCACCGAGGTAGAAGCCTCCACCGTGGAGATAGAGAACGATCGGCGCATCCGGGGCGGCCGAGCCGGGCCGGTAGATCCGCATCCGCAGCGGGCCACCGCGACTGTCGATGAACACCTCGCTCGTCGTCACCGACGGGTTCACGCGATAGGTCATCCACCAGCCCGGATGACCGTGCTGCCGCTCGTCGTACGGCGGCAGCTTCGCGTCGATCGGCTTCGGTGCGACCTTGAGGCGCTGCAGCGCCTCGCCTACCCCGAAGAGCACCCGAAGCTGGAGCGGCAGCTGGTGCCTGCTCGGGTCCCCGTAGCTACGCATCGACTTCTCCGGATCGCGGTGGAGTCATCAGGGCATCGCATACGTCTGACGGCCGTAGCGGAAGCAGCTGCAGTTGCCATCCCAGTTGATCGGCTTGTAGAAGGCGGGAGCGTTGTTCCGGCGCGCGTTCGAAAAGGTCGAGCGGCCGTTGAGGTTCAGCATGCTCTCGAACCCGCCGCCGATGCTCGCGATCGCGCTGCTCACGGCAGCACCGTCGGGGTCGGCGCCGGTCAGCTCTAGGGCCTTCTCGTACAGGAACACCGCCTCACAGGCGTTGTACGCGTACCCGAAGTCAGCGGCCGACCGCGGCTTGACGCCCTGCGAGCGCAGCAGAGAGACGCACCTTCGTTGGCTCGCGTTCGGCTTCGGGTTGTAGGTCGGCGGGACGTCTTGGCTCGGCAGCCAGCCGTAGCCGTGGGTGTTGCGCATCTCGGCTTTCGGTGCCTCGCCGCCGATGATCGCGAGCTGGGCGAGGGAGGAGACGATCCAGCCCGGGTAATAGCCCTGCGTCTGCGCCACCGTCGTGATGATGTAGAGCGCGGGAGCCTCCGACACCATCACGAACGAGATCCGGTTGACGCCGGCGCTGTGGAACTTCAGCAGGGCGGAGGTGACCCCGGACACGATCGCTGCCGTGCCGGCATTGTTGCCGGTCCCGCATGACGTCGTGTACTCGAGAGCGACGTTGATGTGGTGCGCGGCCAGGTAAGGACGCACCTCGCCCTTCCACGCCGAGAGCGTGCCGGGACAGTTGTCGAGGACGATGCCGAGCTTGTCTTGCGGCGTCAGGAAGCCCGTCTTGATCGCGCCTTCGAACTTCGCGAGGGACCGCACACCGATGGTCGGTACGTCGAGCGACCAGAACAACGGGTACTGGGCGAGCACGGAGTTGCTCGGCACGTTGAAGCCGTTCGACAGATGCGGGATCCCCTTCTTCGCCAGGCAGCTCTCGAGGTTCGGCTCATAGGTGAACTGGTAGCCGAGGACCGCGGCGACCTGGTGATCCTGGGTGAAGGTGGCGCACGCGGCCTGGAAGTCGTTGGACCAGTTGCTGGCACCGGTGTCCGTGTGCGCGAAGACCGCCTTGAGCTGACGGCCGGCGATGCCGCCCTTCTTGTTGAGTGCGTTGACGAGCGCCGTGTCGACACCCGTCTCAGAGATCGTGTTGCCGAGCGAGGCTCCTGTGCTCGCCGCGTTGCTGGTGCCGCTGATGATGAACCCGACGGTCAACGGCCCGGTCTGCCGCGGCGAGCGGGACGCCCCCGGCTTGCCCCCTGACCTCGTCGGCGCGCGCTGCACGCCGTCCGGGCCCGCTGAGTCCTGTCGTCCGGCGGTCGGCGTCGGGTTTGAGCCGGTGTCGGCGCCGAGCCCACGGCCGGTTGACGTCTCATCCGGCGTCGTCCCCGTGCCGGTCTGCGGGACGGCCTGGCTCGGGACGCTCAGGCCGTCGTCGGTGGAGCCAACCGCCTGCTCTTGGGTCGCGCCCATCTCGACGGTGCTGCCGCATCCGGTGAGCAGAGCGATGGACACAGCGATCACGCCGAGTGCCGGCCTGCGAGCCGCGAGCTTCATGCAGTCGCCGCAGCGAGCTCGTCGCGAAGAACCCGCTTCAACACCTTGCCCGCACCGGAGACCGGCAGCGCTTCGGTGAAGGTCACGACCCGCGGCACCTTGTAGCCCGCGATCCGCTCGCGCACGAAGCTGACGAGCTCCTCGCCGGTCGCTTCGCTTCCAGGTTGGCGCACGATGACGGCGTGGACGATCTCGCCCCACTTGTCGTCGGGTACGCCGATCACCGCGGCGGCCGCTACGGCGGGGTGCGCGCAGAGCGCGTTCTCGACTTCGGCGGAGTAGATGTTCTCACCACCGCTGATGATCATGTCCTTGATCCGGTCGACGACGTAGAGGTACCCGTCTGCATCGAGGTAGCCCGCGTCACCGGTGTGCATGCCGTCCGGCTGCAGCGCAGCCGCCGTCTCTTCGGGACGACGCCAGTAGCCGAGCATCACGTGCGGTCCGGCCACGACGATCTCCCCCACCTCACCGGTGGCGGCCTCGGCCCCGTCTTCGCGGACGACCCGCACCATCGAATGCGGTGCGGCGCGCCCGGCGGAGCGACGCCGAGACGGCTGCCCAGGCCGGTCGATGTGGTCCTCCGGGGAGAGCAGGGTGGCGACAGGCGACAGCTCGGTCATGCCGTAGGCCTGGCTGAAGCCGACATTGGGGAACGCCGTCATCGCCCGACCCAACAGGTCATCGTCGATCGGCGAGGCGCCGTAGATGATGCGTTCGAGACTCGAGACGTCGTACTCCGGCCGGGCGGGGTCGTCGGTGACGAGCTGGATCATCGTCGGCACGAGGAGCACCTCCGTCACGCCGTGATCCTGAATCGCCTGCAGGACGAGCCTCACGTCGAAGTGGGACACGATCACGTGCTCGCCGCCGAGCTGCAGCACCGAGTACCACGCCGCCAGGTCGGCGAGATGGAACATCGGTGCTGCGTGCAGGTACTTCGATCGCGGATTGACGAACGAGCCTGAGGCCATCGACCCGAGCGCCGAGGTCAGCAGGTTCGCGGCGCTGAGCATCACGCCTTTGGGCTGTCCGGTGGTGCCGCCCGTATAGAAGAGGCCGACCATCTCATGATCGCTCGGCGCCCGGTCGGTGATCGGCTCGCTCCCGGCGATCAACTCCTCCATCGCCAGCATCCCGGGCGGAGTCTCCGCCTCGCCCAGGTACACCAACGTGTGGAGGTGGTCGACGTCGGCGAGCAGCCGCTCACCCACCGCTGCGAACATGTCGTCGACGAACAAGATGCCCGTCTCGGAGTCGCTGAGAGCGAAGCCGAGCTCGGGCGGCGCCCACCGGATGTTCTGTGGATTCACGACGCCGCCGGCCCACGCCGTACCGAGCAGGAAGTCGGAGTAGCGGTCGGAGTTCAAAGCGAGGATCGCGACTCGATCGCCGTCGGCCACACCAAGGTTGCGCAATGCGCCGCCCAGTCGCGCCACTCGGTCGTAGACCTGAGCGTGCGTGTGCGTACGGTCGCGATACCTCGTCATGGGTGAGTCCGGGGCCTGCTGCACGGTGCGATGCAAGGCTCGGGTGAGTGTCATGCGGTTCCTCTCATAGCGCCTTGCGCTTCAGCGGCACGGGGGCGCGGATGCCGTCGGTGAACAACGTGAGGTACTCGGCGACGGCCTCGGCGAAACCCACGCCGGACTCGCGCAGCACCCTTGGGTCGAGCAGACGTCGCATCGCAGCGTCGAACGTCTCGGCCGCGATGCGGGGATGGATCTCCTTGAACTCACCCGAGTCGATGCCCTCGAGGAGCATGTTCTCGACGACGCCATGCGCGAAACGAAAGTGCGTCGCCAGCAGGTCGGCGGCCTCCGGAAACGCCGCCAAGTCCTCGGAGAAGGCGAGCGTCGCGCGATGCAGCTCGCTGAGTCCCTGCAGCAGGAACGCGCGCAGCCGGTCGAGCAGGGCCTCCTCTCGCCGAGCCGCGTCGTGCGCGACGCGAGCCAGCCGGCGCAGCACGCGGTCGATGACGATGAGAACCAGGGCTTCCTTGCTGTCCGCAATCTCGTAGAGGGTCCGGCGCGAGCAGCGAAGGCGCTGGGCGATGGTGCCGACGGTGAGCTCGCGAAACCCCTCGGTCAGGACGATCGTCTCCAGACCGTCGAGGATCTCCAGGTGTCGCGGCCCGAGGGACTTGCCGGCCATCAGATCGGCCGGGGCCGGCGCCACGGAGACCCTCGACGCGACACCCACCATGCGCGGTACTGTAGAGCCGGTCTTGGTACCGCACAAGGGAGGGGCCCGTGACCACGCGCACGGTCCACGCAGGACACGGCTTCACCGCGCCCGGGTTCGAGCCGGTCCGCGACCTTCTGGCCGCCTCACCGAAGATCGGCGCCGGCGGGGCCGCCTTCGCGGCCTACGTCGACGGCGAGCTCGTGCTCGACGTACATGCCGGCAACGCGCGGCTCGATCAACCGTGGGAGTCCGACACCCTCGCGGTGCTGATGTCGGTGACGAAGTCGTTCATGGCGTTCTGCCTGCAGATCCTCGACGATCGTGGCGAGCTCGACATCGAGGCGAAGATCGGACGGTACTGGCCGGAGTTCGCCACCAACGGCAAGGAAGACATCACCGTCCGACAGGTGCAGATGCACAGCGCCGGCCTGATCCGCGTCCCCCCGCAGCTGCGTTTGATGGAGGGTGACGGCGAGGGCTGGGACGCCTACGACGAGATCGCCGACGCGCTGGCCGGTGAGTCACCGGTCTGGGAGCCGGGGACCGATCACGGGTATCACGCGCTGACCTACGGCTGGCTGGCCGGTGAGATCCTGCGGCGGATCACGGGCATGTCACCGGGAGCGTTCTTCCGTCAGGAGGTCGTCGACCCGCTCGGACTTGACATCCACCTCGGTCTCGACGACGCCGCGTTCGCGAGGCTCGCCCACATCATCGACTTCGACCCGGACGACATGGCGCTCACGCAGCGGCTGTTGATGCCACGCCTCACCAAGGCCACGACTGATCCGGCGACCTATGCGGGGATGGCCTTCGGTGGCACCGGAGGCGGCCATTCGGTGATCTCGGACGTCGTCGCGCTGACCGAGCACGGCGGCATCCTGCGCGCCGAGGTGATGTCGAGCAGCGCGTGCTCGACGGCGGCGGCGCTTGCACGCTTCTGGTCGGTCTTGGCGCTGGGCGGTGAGGTCGACGGCCGCCGACTGGTGTCACCGGACTCGATCCGCAAGTGGACGACTCCGGTGATCCGCGGCGGCGACCGCGTCCTGACCCAGTCACTGCCCGGCTGGATGGTCAAGCTCGGCAAGCTCGAGAAGGTGACCGCAGTCACCCGGACGCTGGGCTACCTCTACAACGACGCTCCCGCGAAAGGCCCGCGGGCGTTCGGGCCGACGCCGACGGCGTTCGGCGGGCTGGGCGCAGGTGGCCAGGTCGGCTTTGCCGATCCGGTACGGCGGGTGAGCGGCGGCTTCGTCCGCAACGCCCTCACCCACAAGCCGGACCTCGGCAACGAGGTGATCGCTGCCTTCTACGAATGCCTCGACCGGCGGGGTTCGTGAAGGGCCAGCCGTAGCGAGGCTATTGCCAACCCCTGACAAAGCGGTTACTGGGCGAACGAGGCGACGACCACGAGCGCGCTGATCGCGAGGCACAGCAGCGACAGCGTGTAGTTGATCAGGAACTGCGAGTTGCCGGCCGCCTTGCCGTGCGCGGGGATGACCTTGCGGAGCTCGAGGTAGGGACCGATGTCGCGGCGATACCACCCGGTCACCATGACCTCCTCGTTCGCGAACCGCCCGGCACGACAAAGCGCGAAGAAGGTCCGGAAGAAGGGCATCTGGTTCGTGTAGAGAACCGGGACGTATCCGCTGTCGTCCTGCACCACGATGTCGGCCGAGAACACGTAGCCCGGCATCGCGCGCCCGAGCACGCGTCCCTTGATGCTCACCGGGATGCCGGTGACGGGGCTGGCATCCATCCGGCTCAGCAGCGAGGTCACACGGTCGACCGGCGTGAACCCGGTGACCGGCGTACGAAGCAACGCGCGGGCTGTCAGCAGCACGCCGGCCACGAGACCGAACTCGCCGGCAAGCTGGAGATGCCCGTCATCGAAGCCGATGGCAAGCGCGATGAGCAGCGAGACGAACCCTAGGTAGCGCACCGGGAGCTCCCACCAGAACCGCGCCCGCGCGGCATCGACCTCTGGGCCGCGCGCCGACTTGAGGGCTGTCGCGTGCCAGCTGGTCGGCGCGCCCGGCAGGCCGCTGTTCTCCAACGCCGCGATGCGGTTGATGACGAGCGGGTGCGTCGAGAGCTTCTCGGTGAACCGCCCCCACGGGTTGATGGCGTCCCATCTCATCGCCGCCAGCGCGGCCTTCGGGTCGATGCCGGCTTCGATCGAGTCGATCAGGGCACCGTCGACATGGTCGTTGGCGATGCCGAACGACCTGACCGCCTGGAACCGATGTCCCTGGCGCTGGAGCGCCCGCGCCTCCTTCGTGCGCTTCGCCTCGATCAGCGCCTTCACCTGGATCGCCCGCGCTCGGTCCGCCTGACCGATGCCGTAGGCGATCTTCACGAGCGCTGAGCAAAGCGCCTCCCCGTCGCCCGTGCGCGCGCATGAGGCATGGTCGGCACCGAGCTCGCGGGCGCGGCTGAGCGCGAGCACCGCGAGTTGCGAGAGGAGGTAGCCGGCGTAAGCGACCCACCCGACGGCCTGAGCCTGACCGCGCTGACCGCGAGCGATCACGTAGACGTAGTAGAGGACCATCGGGATGATCGCGGCGACCGTCATCACGATGAAGTCGCGGTTCTTGACGTGGCCGACCTCGTGGGCGATGACGGCCGCGAGCTCACGCTCGTCCAGCCGTTCCAGACATCCGCGCGAAACCCAGATCCGCGCGTCACCCTGCGTGCGACCGAAGGCGAAGGCGTTCGGGGTGCCGTCGTCGATCAGGCCGAGCTTCACCAGCGGGACACCCGCAGCTCGGCATTGTGCCGCCACGACGTCGCCGAGGGGGCCGGCGCCGACGTACCCGCTGCCGTCCGGAGCGTGCTGGAAGGTCTGGGCCGGCTGGACCCACTGGATGATCCAGGGGCCGAGCAGGTACTGCAGCACGACGAGCCCGACCGACAGGACGAGCGGTACCGCCGGCGGCACCGACGTGAACATCACGATCAGCCCGCCGACAAGTGCCAAGATCGTTGCCAGCGTGAACATCGACAGCGCCGAACGACGCCAGACGTAACCCATAGGTCCTCCCCGAACGACGCGCCCGGCCTAGGTAGGGCGTCAGGGAGATCATCGCCTGTGGGCGACACAAATCAAGCAAGGTTCAACAGCGGTCAGTCGATACCGAACGCGTTGACCTTCTCGATGTGGATCCGGATGAACGCGGCGCCGAAGCCGCCCCCGAGCGCCTCTCCGCCCTCAGCGATCGCCTCGGCGCGACCTCGGATCTCCAGCATGCGCGGTCGCCAAGGGTCGACGGACTCGAGGTCGTCGATCACGATCGCCGCCGAGGGATTGGCCTGCACATCGCGATACTTCTTGGTTCGAGCGACCCGGATGCCGCCGACGTCGATCGCGTTGTGCTCGGCGTTGTGCCGGAATGTCGTCGGTACGACGTGTGGCTTGCCGTCGGCCGCAGCCGTCGCGATTCGGCCAAGCCGCTGGCCGGCGAGGTAGTCGATCTGCGCGGAGGTGAGCTCAGCCATGTCTCCCCAAGGCTAAGCCCAACGACATCGGGAACCGCCACAACTCTGGCGGGGCCGTCGTGACAACGATCACGACCTGAGCTCGGTGGATCCAGTCGGCTCGCCAGTGGACTACGCACCGGCGACTTGGACCCCCGGGGAGAGAGCAGGGCTCACGGTGAGCGGCGAGCTCGCAAACAGCATTCGAAGTTGAAGCGAGGCCGAGGCGACCAGTAGTCCGTCGAGACGCTCCGGCTCGATCATTGAGATCTCGCGGATGCGGTGAAGCCGATAACGCACGGTGTTCTCGTGCACGCCAAGCTGGATCGCTGTCGCTCTGATCTGCGCCTGGCACTCGATGAAGGTCGACAGCGTCTCGACCAGCGCGCCCCCGCCGGCTCGATCATGGTCGACCAGCGGCTGCAGCAGGGTGTGCGCCTGCTTGATCGCTCCGTGGACGCCCTCGCGATGAAGAATCATGCGCAACAGATCTGACGTGCGGGCATACACAACGCATGGCGCCGTCGTCGTCTCTCGCAGCAAACGAACCGTCGAGACCAGGCGTTCGGTGAGGATCGGCCACGTCTCGATCGAGGTGCAGGCATCGGAGACGACGATGTAGCGGGTCCCAAAGGCCGCTTGCAAGTGAGCAAAGACCGGCCGGAGCCGCTCGACAACGGGCGAGGTCATGCCGCCGTACGACGGGACCGGCTCCTCGATCAAGATGAGGTCGGCGCCAAGCAGCTCGATCTGGGCGATGAATCCACCGCCACCAGTCGCTACCCGGGCAATCTCCTTCGCGATGTCGCCGTCTCGGCGGAGTTGCTCGGTCTCGGGATCCAAGGCGCGATCGTGATACTGCAGGCGAATCAGGAGATAGCGCTTGTTGACGTCGAACCCGTACCGGTGGGCTTGAGCGGCAAGTACGTCGGGCTCGCGCCGGCCGTAGAGGAGATCGGCAAAGAACGAATCCCGTTCTTCCTTCTCCGCGTTCTGGTCGTGCAGGTCTGTGACGAGCTTCAAGGCGATTGCCAGGGTCGCTTGCTCGATCGCCTTTGGCTCCGCCGGAGTGAACGCCGTACCCAGCTCGCCGAGCTCGAGATAGCCGACACATTCCGAGCCGGCCGACATCCGAGAGACGAGCCGCCGGTAGCCGGTTTCCGGGCTGGCCGGGATGATCGCCGTCGGTCGCTCGTGAAGCTGGTTGAGGGCTTCAGCGACAGCAGGCAGCTCCACCTGCCGTTGGCTGAGCCCCGGACAATCGTTGAGGCCCAACCGCGCAGGCGCGGACCAGCAGAGCACGTCCAGCGTCGGACCGTAGAGGGTGACCGGCTTGCCAAGCAACTCGCTGACAAGGCTCACCAGCTCCCCGATCCCAGCCCCGGTCAGCACTGCCGCAGTGACCTTGTTGTGGACCACCTCGGACTCGATGAGGGCACGCCGCTGCACCTCGACCAGCTTCGTGCGCTCCTCGAGCTTGTGGTAGAGCCAACTCTGCTTGATCGCGAGCGCGCTGAGGCCCGCGAATGCCTGAGCAAGGCCGATCTCGTACTCGGTGAAGCCGTGATACTCACCCTGGTTGTCAGCGAACATGACACCGATGACCTGATCGTCGACGACCAGCGGCACGCCCAGCATGTCGCGCACGCCCCAGAGCCGCATCGTTCGCTGGATCGTCCTGGAGTCGGTTGTCGCGTCCTGGATGAGGACCGGCGCGCGGGTGGCGAGAATCTCTCGCGTGAAGTGGTCCTGTTCGATACCGGCGACCAGGCGCCGGATGCTGGCGTCGATGCTTCCCCGGCCCACGCAGTACCCGACGCGGCCGCGGAAGTTGCCTTCTTCATCCTGAAGGTAGACCGAGCACCGGCTCACCCCGACCAGCTCACACAGGCGTTGTCCAACGGTTCGCAGGACGGTGTCGAGAGTGGCAGACTCTCGCGTGGTCAGTGAGGCGACGTCTTTGAACGCCTCAACCGCCTCGACGTAGATCTCGCCCAGCCCCTCCTCCTGAGCGAACTCAGGCGTGGTCATTGCTCTCTCCCGAACGCTGGGTCGCTGCTTCTCACTCTGACAGCCAGCGGCACCGGCCGCAACCGCGACGGAGGGACCGCCAGCCGGTTCGACGTGGACCGGTGGCGGCGGAGCCTCAGTCCTTGGCATGGGTGATTCGCTCTCGATGGGCCGCGAGGTGGGAACGCTGCGACACCGACATCGCAGTCACGACCTGCTGGCGGTTCTCGTACTCGATGGCCTGGTCGAATGAAGCCGCCTCCACAGCTGACCACATCCCCTGCTTGGTCAGCTGAAGCGACAACGGCGGCACGGCGAGGAGCTCGTCGAGAAGGAGGTCCAGCCGCGCGTCCACCTCGTCCAACGGGACGACCTGGCTCACAAGCCCGGCGCGGAGCGACTCCTCGGCATCGATGACGCGGCCGGTGAGCATCAGCTCGTGAGCCCGCCCCGCGCCGATGAGGCGAGGAAGCATCCACGAGACCCCCATGTCACAGCCGGAGTAGCCGGCTTTGACGAACGACGCCGCAAATCGCGCTCCGGCGGTCGCGATCCGCAGGTCGCACGCGCATACCAGGCCCAGGCCACCACCAGCAGCGGGTCCGTTCACGACCGCGACGACAGGCTGTGGCAGTCGTCTGATCGACTGCATGACGCCCGCGATCTCCAGCTGGGTCTTGAGGATCTCCTCGACCTCAACATCGGGCTCGCTGCGATAGCCGTCGAGGTCGAGGCCGGCACAGAATCCGCGGCCGGCCCCGGTGAGAACCACGACCCGGCAGCCGGCGGCTATGTCCCGAAGCGCCGCGGACAGATCAGCAATCATCTCGGCCGTCATCGCGTTCAGGCGATTCGGTCGGTTGAGCGTGACCCGAACCACGTCAGGACGGACCTCATCGACCAAGACCGTCATCTGACGCCCGTCAGATCACGACCGATGATGACCTTCATGATCTCGTTGGTGCCGCCGTAGATCTTCTGCACCCGCGAGTCCTGGTAGGCGTGGGCGATCGGGTACTCGAGCATGTAGCCGTAGCCGCCATACAGCTGCAGCAAGCGGTCGATCGATCGCACCTGAACGTCCGTCGCCCACCATTTGGCCTTGGCGGCATCCACCGCGCTGAGGGTGCCCTTGTTGACCGACGTGATCGACTGATCGATGTAGGCACGCGTGACATCCAGTTCGGTCGCGACTTCGGCGAGAACGAACTGCGTGTTCTGGAAGTCGGCAATTCGCTGACCGAACGCGTGACGATCCAACACGTACTGCTTCGTCCACTCGAAGGCCGCATCCGCCGACGCGATCGCCGTTGCCGCAATCGAGAGTCGTTCCAGCGGCAGGCCGGCCATCAGGTAGTGCAGAGCACGGCCGGGCTCCCCGAGAAGGTTCTCCGGCGGGACGGCAACGTCATCGAAGATCAGCTCCGCCGTGTCCTGGCCGTGCAACCCGATCTTGTCCAGTTGCCGACCACGGTCGAAGCCCTTCATCCCTCGCTCGACGACGAGGAGGCTGAACCCGCCCGCATCCTCATCGCGCGCGACCACGATCGCCACGTCCGACTGGATTCCCGAGGTGATGAAGGTCTTGCTGCCTGTCAGCCGCCAGCCATCGCCGCTTCGACGAGCGGCAGTTCGGATGCCGCGAAGGTCGCTTCCGGTCCCGGGCTCCGTCATGGCGATCGCGCCAATCGACCGGCCGAGGCACATGGGCGCTAGCCAACGCTCACGTTGTGCAGTGTCCGCGAGCGACACGTAGTACGGAATGACGATGTCGTCCTGGAGGGAGAAGCTGGACGACAACGAGTTGGCGCCGACGCGGGCGAGTTCCTCGATGACGACGTTGCGGAACCGGAAGTCGCCGACACCCGCTCCGCCACAGTCCGCCGGGGCAGTCAGCCCGATGAACCCGGCGTCGCCGGCGCGGTGCCAGACGCCACGATCAATCCGCCGCGCCTCTTCCCAGCCGGCGATCGACGGCTCCACCTGTCGCCGCACGAAGGTCCGGAAGGCCTGGCGGAATGCCTCGTGCTCGTCGTCGTACAAGCTGCGGACGCTC
>DASZTL010000065.1:0-20555 GCA_035548055.1 Mycobacteriales bacterium
GCCAGTTCGACGACCTCGTCGGCTGACCCAGCCGGCGACGACTCCTCCTGAAGGCTCACCCGCAGAACGTACCCCGCCGCGCGGCTGCAGAACGCAAGAGGGGCGCCCGCGACGGGCGCCCCTCTGTCCAACCGTATTGCCGCGCGGCGGAACGCCTAGGCGCCCAGGCGCTGCTCCAGCTGCTCGAGGTGCGCGCGGATCTCGCCCGGCAGGTCGTCGCCGAACTTCGCCAGGTGCTCCTTGACCTGCGGCAGCTCGTCGCGCAGCGCGTCGAGGTCGACCGACAGCACCTCGGTCAGCGCCGCGTCGGAGATGTCCAGGCCGTCGACGTCGATGTCCTCCTTGCGCGGGACCAGGCCGACCGGCGTCTCCTCCGCCTCGACCTTGCCCTCCAGGCGGCGCACGACCCACTCCAGCACGCGCGAGTTGTCGCCGAAGCCCGGCCACAGGAACTTGCCGTCGGCGCCCTTGCGGAACCAGTTGACGTAGAAGATCCGCGGCGGCTTGGCCCCGGCCTTCTTGCCCATCGCCAGCCAGTGCTCGAAGTAGGACGCCATGTTGTAGCCGCAGAACGGCAGCATCGCGAACGGGTCCCGGCGCAGCTCGCCGACCTTGTTCTCAGCCGCCGCCGTGCCCTCTGAGGCGACGTTCGAGGCGAGGAAGACGCCGTGTTCCCAGTCGAAGGCCTCGGTGACCAGGGGCACGCTGCTGGCCCGACGCCCACCGAAGAGAATCGCGTCGATCGGCACACCAGCGGGGTCCTCCCACTCCGGCGCGATCGTCGGACATTGGGATGCGGGCGCGGTGAATCGGGCGTTGGGATGCGCGGCGGGCTCATCGGAGCCCGGTGTCCAGTCGCGACCCTTCCAGTCGATGAGGTGCGCGGGCGGCGTGTCGGTGAGCCCCTCCCACCAGACATCGCCGTCGTCGGTGAGCGCGACGTTGGTGAAGATGCAGTTGGCGTGCAGGGTGTCGATTGCGTTCTTGTTCGTCGACACTCCGGTGCCAGGAGCGACCCCGAAGAACCCGGCCTCGGGATTGATCGCGCGAAGCCGACCGTCCGCACCGAAGCGCATCCAGCAGATGTCGTCACCGACGGTCTCGGCCTTCCAGCCAGGCAGTGTCGGCTGCAGCATCGCAAGGTTCGTCTTGCCGCACGCGCTCGGGAACGCCGCCGCGACGTAACGCACCGTGCCTGCCGGCGAGGTGAGCTTGAGGATCAGCATGTGCTCGGCGAGCCAGCCCTCGTCGCGCGCCATGACGCTTGCGATCCGCAGCGCGTAGCACTTCTTGCCCAGCAGGGCGTTGCCGCCGTACCCGGAGCCGTACGACCAGATCTCCCGGCTTTCCGGGAAGTGGACGATGTACTTCTCCTCGTTGCACGGCCACGGCACGTCGGCCTGGCCCGGCTCGAGGGGCACACCGACGCTGTGCACCGCCGGGACGAAGAACCCGTCGGAGCCGAGAGAGTCGAGCGCGGCCTTGCCCATGCGAGTCATGATCTTCATCGAGATGACGACGTACGGCGAGTCGGTGATCTCGACGCCGAGAGCGGAGATCGGCGAGCCGACCGGTCCCATGCAGAAGGGGACGACGTACATCGTCCGGCCACGCATGCAGCCGGCGAACAATCCGTTGAGCGTCTCACGCATCTCGTCGGGCTCGACCCAGTTGTTGGTCGGGCCGGCGTCCGCTTCGCGGTTCGAGCAGATGAAGGTGCGGCTCTCGACGCGTGCGACGTCCTTCGGGTCCGACCTGGCGTAGAAGGAGTTCGGCCGCAACTGCGGGTTGAGCTGGACGAGAGTGCCGGCGTCCACGAGCTCGCGGGTGAGTCGGTCCCACTCTTCTTCCGAGCCGTCGCACCACATGACCCGGTCAGGCGTGGTGAGGGCTGCGGTGTCACGCACCCATTGGACGAGCCCCCCGTGGGTGGTCGGGGCCTCGTCGAGGCCCGGGATCGACGGGGCGATCGTCATGCACGTCTCCTACCGGTTGCCCATGTGCTGTGCCCGGGGAAGGTGCTCGCAGTTTCGCGGCACGGTCACGCAAAGGTGGGAAGCCCCAAGCATAACGCGCGTTCTGTATGCCCGCTATGGCCCACCCGGACACCCGCGCCGGGCTAGCCGGTTGCCGCCGACGGCCCCGCCTCGCGAAGCCGCTCGACGTCGCGCAGTGCGGCGCGCAGCTCAGCCAGCCAGTCTCCGGTGTGCTCGCGCACGAGCCGCACGCACCAGACCAGCGCGTCGGAACGGGACCGTGCGACACCGGCGTCGACGAGGGTGTCGAGGACAGATCGCTCCGGCTGGCGCAGCCGTGTCATCACCGGTGTCGAGAGGGTCGTGAACAGGGCCTTGCAATCGCCGCACTGCACTCCCCAGCTGATCTTGCGGCCGAACCGCGCCTCGGCCTCCCGCGCGATCCGGACCCGCTGTTCACGGGTGTCCTCGCGAAAGCGCGCGACCCGCCCGGCAACACCACTGGCCGTTGCGGCTTCGCCGCCGTCGACGGGCACCTCGGGCGCTGCGATCGGCAGCACGACGACGATCTCGTCCCGGTCGACGGTCACGGCGGGCTCGCCCGCCAGCCACTCCGAAGGCAACCGGCCGGTGAACCACGCAGCAATCTCCGCCATCACGACCTCCACGCTCGCTCCGATGCACTGATTACATCCTTACAATGCAACGGCGTCGAGCGGTCTGGACTACGCCGAGAGCGAACTCGCCTTCACTCGCTCGGCGAGCACGACCGGGTCCGCCACCGGAGCGTCGCAGACGAAGCCGCGACACACGTACGCCGCGCCCGATGGCCGCCCGTCGAGCAGCGGCGACTCGCCCCCGGTCACGACGACGGCACCCGGTGACGTCGTACGCCGCGCGATCGCGGCGAGCGGGTCCGAGCCGACGACGGCAATCTCGAGCGGGCCGGCGAGCACCGCCTCCGCCACCGCCGCAGCGGCGCCGGCAAAGCGCGGGAAGCGCTCCACGAGGTCGGCGGCGAGGGCGACAACCCGGTCCGCCGCCTCGCGATGCGCGGCGTTTCCGGTCAGCGCCGCGCTGGCGAGCAGCGCAGCCGCGATCGACGACGTACCGGAGGGGGTTGCCCCATCGGTCGGATCGCGTGGTCGCCGTACGAGCTGCTCGGCGTCGTCCGCCGTGTCGAAGAAGCCGCCCTCGCCGTCGCCGAAGTGGGTCAGGGCGACGTCGATGAGCTGCTGGGCGACGTCGAGCCATCGGCGCACGCCCGTCACCTGATGCAGCACGAGGAGGCCCTCCGCGACGCAGCCATAGTCGTCGAGCACGCCCACCGGGGCCCCGACGACGCCGTCTCGAGAAGCGCGCCGCAATCGTCCGTCCACGATGTGCCGATCGACGATCAGGTCGGCGCACCTGATCGCCGCGGCCACGAAGTCGTCGCGGTCGAGCAGCACCCCGCACTCTGCGAGCGCTGAGATCGCGAGGCCGTTCCACGCCGCTACGACCTTGTCGTCGCGGCCCGGACGCACCCGGCGCGACCGCAGCCCGAGCAGTCTCGCGCGCTCATCCGCATACGCCGCCGGATCGGCCGGATCGCGCAACAGCTGCAGCACCGATCGGCCGTGCTCGAACGTGCCGCCAGGCGACACGGTGAAGATCTCCGCCGCGCGAGGCCCGACCTCTTCCGGCGTCCAGACGTAGAACTTGCCTTCCTCGCCCTCGCTGTCGGCATCTAACGACGACGCCAGACCACCCTGTGCGGTCGCAAGCTCGGCCAGCATCCAGTCACAGGTCTCGGCCGCGACCCGTCGAGCCAGCGGGGAGCCCGTCTGTCGCCACCAGTGCAGGTAGACCCGCGCCAGCAGCGCGTTGTCATACAGCATCTTCTCGAAGTGCGGCACCACCCACCCGGCGTCGACCGAGTACCGCGCGAAGCCGCCGGCGAGCTGGTCGTACATGCCGCCGCGAGCCATCGTTTCGCACGTGATCGTCACGATCTCGAGGCTCCGGGCATCACCGGTGCGGGCGGCATGACGGAGCAGGAACTCCAGCACCATCGACGGCGGGAACTTGGGTGCACCGCCGAAGCCACCCCGGGCGTCGTCGTGTTCTTCGGACAACCGCGCGGCAGCCGTGTCCAGCCGGTCAGCAGTGACTCCCCCGCCCCGTAGCGGAGAGGTGTCACCGCGACGATTGAGCTCGGCGACGATGGCGGATGCCGAGGCTCTGACGTCACCGTTTCGCTCCCGCCATGCCTCGACGATCGACGCGAGCAACTGCCCGAACGACGGCATGCCGTGGCGCGGCGACGGCGGGAAGTAGGTGCCGCAGTAGAACGGCTCGGCGTCAGGCGTGAGGAACGCCGACATCGGCCAGCCGCCCTGGCCTGTCATCGCCTGCGTTGCCTCCATGTAGACAGCGTCCACGTCCGGCCGCTCCTCGCGGTCGACCTTGATCGAGACGAAGTGCTCGTTGAGAAAGGCAGCGGTTGCCCCATCCTCGAACGACTCGTGCGCCATGACGTGACACCAGTGACAAGCCGCGTAGCCAACGCTGAGGAAGACCGGAACGTCACGGCGTCGCGCCTCGTCAAAGGCCTCGTCACACCAGGGCCACCAGTCGACCGGGTTGTCCTGGTGCTGCAGCAGGTACGGGCTCGTCGCTGAAGCGAGGCGGTTGCTCACCCACCCACGCTAGGCACCCGCCCCGCGACCTCGCACTTCGCAAGTGGTCACGTCCGAACGCGACGTTGACATGGCGAGCTCGCGGTCGGCCCCTACTTGATCTCCACGGCCTGGTGGAAGGTTCCGCGGTTCTCGAACGGCTGCGGTGGGATCTCGAGTGCGCCCGCGATGGTCAGGGTGTTCTCGTCACATGTCCCGTTCCCGCCACAGTGCACCGGCTTGCGCCAGTGCGCGGGGTTACCGCCATTGCCCTTGACGAGGGCCGCGACCGCCTTCGCCAGCGCGGACCGGAGCACCTTGCGACAGCCGGCCATCGAGCCGTTCCCGCAGTAGGTCGCGCGCGGATTCGACGGATCGTGGACGCCGAGCACCTTGTGCAGCACGCCGAGCACCTGACTGTGCCAGCCGTCGAAGAACCCGGTCCGGACGGCCGGGTGGCCGAGAACCAGGTCCTCCTTGTCGGAGATCTCTCGCACCAGCGCCGGACCGATCTTCGGGTCGTAGATGCCGTGGACCATCCGGGTCCACCACTCGTCGAACGTCATCACGGCTGCGCTGTGGTCGTCGTAGCTGCGGCCATGCGTCGCCCGGCGGTGCACCCCACTGTGCAGCCAACGGCGTAGGTCGCCCACCAGCCGCCGCTCGCGGTGACCGTGCGGTGTGCCGAGCACCTTGAGCATCGCGGGCAGAACCTTCAACGCTCGGAGATCCTGCGTGCTCGCGTTGCCCGAGATGCCCACCACATCGGCGAGTGTCAGCTTGTGGCCGTTCCGAATCGCGTGGCGGGTCGGGTCGGCGAGCAGTTCGACCCGCTGCACCTGTCCCCAGCTCCACGTGCCGGGCGAGGCTGCCATGCCCCGCGCCCCCTTGTTGTTCCACGACGCGAGGTATCCCCGTCCCGGGTCGATCGAGAACGAGTTGAACGACGGCGGCTGCCGCCGGTAGGAGTACGTCGAAGGCCGGAAGCCCTTCCAGTCGAAACGTCCGGTGCCCCACGCGGGGAGCTGCAGGTCGGTATGGCGAGCATGTCGTTGGAACCAGCCGCTCGCGAACCACGCAATGTGCTTGCGCGACACGTAGAACCAGTTCTCGTTGCCAGTGAAGTGACGCATCGCCGAGATGAACTGCCTCGGCGAGTGGACCTTGTTCTCCGCCAGCAGCTCGAAGGCGACGATGCTGCGGACGCCGTGGTGATAGACCGCCGTCGCGCGGGTCAGCGCCACAGGTTGCTTGCCCGCCTTGGCGAAGCCGACGACGGGCCCGTGGACGCTGCGCAGCGTTCGCATCGTGACGGTCTGTGGCGCCGAGGGCGAGGTTGGTGCAAGTGGGGTGTGCTCGACGATTGTCCGCGAAGTGAACGCCCGGCACTTGCCGCGGTAGCGATAGTGCGTCGAGGCGTACGACGGGCGGGAGCCGTCCGGGTTGCACAGCTTCTCCGCGAAGGTGTCGGCGTTGTCGGCAAGCGGAGTCGTGCCGGTCCACGCGAAGGACTTCGTATGACCGATCAGGACGTATGGGCTCGCGCCGGGGAACACGACGCCTGACTCTTGGATGCCGGGCATGTGCAGCTCGTACTCGTCGAAGATCTCTGGCGAGTAGTAGCCCACCTGCGGACCCATCGCCGCGATCGGATGGCCGCTTCGGGTATAGCGGCCCTCGACCAACAGTGCGTTGGACGCCTCATCGGGCAACTGCAATCCGTTGCGGGCGAGACGCTGCGCCCATGCCGCCACGGCCGTGACCGATGCCGCCTGTCCCGCCGCGGTGCTCGGACTGCCTCCCACCACCGCGTTGCGCTGCTGGATCGTCCCCGGAGTGATGCGCGCGTTCGCGTCGCGGTGCACCTTGCCCGTGTGATCGCTCGGGAACCGTCGCCTGGTGGTCGTCATCGCGTCCGGGTCGTTGGCGAGGCGCAGATCGTCGAAGACCTGATGCCCGCGGTGAGTGCCAAGTCGCTTCTGCAACCGGTTGAGGATGTCCGACTGGAACTGTTCACCGTCGCCGGCGACGGTGAACTGCGCGATCAGCAGATAGGCCTCGGCGGCCGTGTCGGCCAACGTCCAAGGGCGAGGCGTCGCCCCGAGCGCGATGTACTCGGCCGGCAACAGGGCGGGGTTGGTCAACGTCGCGCTGATGTAGCCATTGATGCCCGCGACGTACTGGTTGATGTCGGCGAGCGCTTGCCGGCCGAGCTTGCCTTCGGTGCGCGCAACCGCGTTGACCTCGCGCGTCATCTCCGCAGGCGACAAGTCGAACTGACCGAGGGCTGCGCTGTCATCAGCGATCGAGCCCGGGCCAAGTAGTCCAGCGAGTTGACCCTCGGCGGTGCGTCGCAGCACGTCCATGAGAAAGAGACGGTCCTGCGCGACGGTGTACCCGGCGGCGTACATCCCGGCGGCGCGGGTCGAGGCGTAGATGTGCGGCACGCTGAACTTCTTGTCGCGAATCACCGTCGCTCCTGCGATCGGCTGCACGACCGAGCCGACCTCGTCGCCGGCCGGCACCGCGAAGTCGGAGTCCTTGTAGTAGCGATCGAGATCACCGTCACCGTGAGGTCGGCCGGTGATCACCGCGTTGTACAAGGCCGCCTGGCTGGTCAGCGTCGGCGGCACCTTTCCGGTCGCTTCGAACAGCGCGAGATCCACCGCACTGGTCGTCTCACCGGCGCCGTACGCGAGCACACTGTGAAAGCCGTGTCGGCCGGGCTGGAAGCTCGGCACCGCGGTCGAACGCGCCGACGGGCTGTCTGTGACAGCGCCCGATGCCGTAGCCGGTGCTACGAGCGCTAACGGTGCGGCGACAGCCACGACCGCCGCAAACGCCCCCCGCCATCGCCGGGATGCCCCCAATGCCGTCTCTCCTATCGGTCGTCGGTGAGGAGCGACTCGAGCAGGGGGAGCAGCTCGACGAGGCGCCGAACGTCCTGTGCCGGCAGCTCGGACAGCCGTTGAACGAGTTGAGTGCTCTGCGAGCGGCGCGTCGACTCCAGCTTCTCGCGGCCGACGTCGGTCAGCGCGATGTACGACGTACGCCGATCGGCCGGGTCCGTCGCGCGCGACAACAGGCCGAGGTCTTCGAGACTCGCCACAACACGGGTCGCGGTTGGAGCGCTCACGCCTTCGCGCTCGGCGAGGTCGCCGATCCGCAACGGCCCGCTGGAGTCGACCATGGCGAGCGCCGACCACTGCGATGGGGTCAGACCACCCGGGCTGTGCTGGCGAAGCTGACGAGCCAGCCGCGCAATGGCGACGCGAAGACGGGCGGCGGTCTCAGCGTGCGTGAGCGTGTCACGCGCCTGAAGGCTCATTCGCTTCCTTCGTCCGTCGGCGGCGGATCAAAGGAGTCTGGCACCTTTCGCAGGTGCCGGCTCATCGAACGAAACAGGAAGAAGGACGCGACGCTGAGCGCGAGCACGATCACGAATGCGATGAACCCCGCCCCGAAGGCCGAGTCGCCCGACGCAAGGAGGCGGCTCGCCGCGACGACACTCACCGACTCACCGTCTCTCTGATGCCGGCGAAGAGATCGTCTTCGGGCATCGTCGTATCGACCGTCGACCGGGCGAGCTCGTAGTCCTCTGTCGGCCAGATCCGCTGCTGGATCTCGATCGGACAGGCGAACCAGAACCCGGTCGGGTCAACCTGTGTCGCATGCGCGACCAGAGCGCGATCACGCACCGGGAAGAACTCTGCACAGTGCACCCGCGTGGTGATGCGCGGCACGATGTCGGCGCGGTCCTTCCAGTCCTCGAGGCGCTGCGCATAGGGCGACTCGATGCCTTCGGCCAGCATCGCCTCGTGCAGCGCGGAGAACCGCTGGAGGTGGATTGCCATGTGGTAGTAGAGCTTCGAGACCTGCCACGGCTCGCCGGTGCCCGGATAGCGATCCGGGTCCGCCGCCGCTTCGAACGCCTCCACGCTGACCTTGTGGCACATCACGTGGTCGGGGTGGGGATAGCCGCCGTTCTCGTCGTACGTCGTCATCACGTGGGGACGGAAGGTTCGCACCAGACGCACGAGCGGCTCGGCGGCAACCTCGATCGGCTCGAGCGCAAAACAGCCTTCCGGCAGCGGTGGCAGCGGGTCGCCCTCGGGAAACCCCGAATCCACCCAGCCGAGCCACGTATGTCGCGCACCCAAGATCTCGATCGCGTCGGCCATCTCACGGTGACGGACCGCCGACAGGTTGGCGACGACCTCTGGGGTTTCCATCGCCGGATTGAGTATGGAGCCGCGCTCGCCGCCGGTGCAGGTCGCGACCATCACCTCGACGCCCTCGGACACGTACCGTGCGACCGTCGCCGCACCCTTGCTCGCCTCGTCGTCAGGGTGCGCGTGAACCGCTAGTAGGCGCAGCGTTTCCCGGCTCACCCGTCCATCGTTCCACGGTCGGCAAGACGGCTCGTCGGGGCCGCCTTCATAGGTACCCTTGACGCGATGAACGAAGCGAACCTGACGTGGTTGACGCAGGAGGCCTACGACCGGCTCAATGCCGAGCTCGAGGAGCTCTCCGGACCCGCCCGCGTCGAGATCACGCGACGAATAGAGGCGGCGCGCGCCGAAGGCGACCTCAAGGAGAACGGCGGCTATCACGCCGCAAAGGACGAGCAGGGAAAGATGGAGGCGCGGATCCGGCAGCTGACGCAGCTGTTGCGTGAGGCGAAGGTCGGTGTGCCGCCGACCGCTGATGCGGGTGTCGCCGGGCCGGGCATGGTCGTGACGGTCCGCTTCGCCGACGGCGAGGAGGAGATCTTCCTCATCGGTTCGCGTGAAGAGGCGGCAGTCGCGGACATCACCGTCTACTCCGCGAACTCCCCCCTCGGGCAGGCGCTCACGGGCGCGGAGGCGGGCGAGAGCCGCACCTACACGGCGCCTACCGGCCGGGAGATCACGATCGAGCTGATCGAGGCCAGGCCCTACCTCGGCTAGTCCTCCCGGCCGCTGCGGCTAGTCGATCGAGAACGAGTAACCCGCAGTACGCAGCCCGTCGAGGACGGCTTGACGATGGTCGGCGCCACGCGTCTCGAGAATCAGCGCAACCTCGACCTCGTCGACGTGCAGCGCTCTTCGGGTCCGCGAGTGCTCCACATCGAGGACGTTCGCGCCGGATGCCGCAAGCTCGGCGAGCAGCCGCGCAAGCTCCCCCGGGCGGTCCGGGATTCGCACGTGGAACGACAGGTAGCGGCCGGCCGCGGTCATCCCGTGTCGTAGGACCCGCATCATCAGCAGCGGGTCGACGTTGCCGCCCGACAGCACGACCGCGACGGGCGGCTCGAGGCGGCCACCGGTCTCCATCACGCAAGCCACACCTGCTGCTCCGGCTGGCTCGACCACCAGCTTTGCCCGCTCCAAGCAGAGGAGGAGAGCCCGGGCAAGGCCATCCTCCGACACCGTGCGGACCTCGTCGACGTACCGGCTGATCAGCGTGAGGGGTAGGTCGCCGGGACAACCGACCGCGATGCCGTCCGCCATTGTCGTCATCCCCTCGAGGGGCACGGGGTGACCGGCTCTCAAGGAGCCCGGAATCGCCGCGGCGCCATCGGCTTGCACCGCGACTACCTTGACGTCGGGACGCTGCGACTTGACGGCCACCGCGATCCCGGACACCAGGCCGCCACCGCCCGCACTGACAACGACGGTACGGACACCTGGCACCTGCTCGAGCAGCTCGAGCCCGACCGTTCCCTGGCCGGCGACGATGTCGGGGTGATCGAACGGATGGATCAACACAGCTCCGGTTCGTTCGGCGTGAGCCTTCGCCGCTGACAACGCCTCGTCGACGCTCAGGCCGGCAAACCGGACCTCGGCACCGTAATCGCGTGTCGCCTGCACCTTCGGGATGGGCGCACCTTCGGGCATGAACACCACGGCGGGCGTGTGGAGCAGGCCCGCCGCGAGGGCAACCCCCTGCGCGTGGTTGCCGGCACTCGCCGCAACGACCCCGCCGCGCCGTTCGTCGTCGGTCAAACGCGCGATGCGCACGTACGCGCCGCGAATCTTGAACGACCCGGTCCGTTGCAGGTTCTCGCACTTCAGCCAGACCTCGCCTCCGACCCGTCGTCCGAGCGAGCCCGAGGGCTCCACCGGGGTACGGCGGACGACGTCCACGAGCAGCGTCGCCGCAGCCTCGATGTCGGATAGCTCCACAGCTAAGAGTCTGCGTTCCCGTCAACCAGGTAGCGCGGTTCGAGGACCAGCGCCGCCGCACCGATGACCCCCGCGTCGGTGCCGAGCTCGGCCGGCACGACCGCGCATCGCGCGGCAAAGGCCATGCGAGCGTGCCGGGCGAACGCAGCGCGTGCGGGGGCCAGGATGAGATCGCCGGCACCCACCGCGAGCCCGCCACCGACGACGACGGCGTCGAGTTCGAGAAGGTGGGCGGCATTGGCGGCGGCAACGCCGAGTGCCTCACCGGCCCGTAGCAGCGCGGCGACCGCAACGCGGTCGCCACGCTTGGCGTCCGCGACCAGGGCCACTCCTCCCGGCGGCTGGGTGGTCGGCGCCCACCCGTGGTCGAGCGCCCACGCGACGACGGCCGGCCCGCGGGCGACCGCCTCCAAGCAGCCCACCGTCCCGCATTCGCAGACCGGGCCGCCCGGGTCCACCGTGACGTGACCGATGTGGCCGGCGTTGCCGGTACGCCCCCCGACGACCCGTCCCCCGGCGACCAGGCCGCCTCCGACACCGGTCGAGAGGACGACTCCGAGCATGCTCGAGGTGCCGCGACCCGCGCCGCGCCAGTGCTCTCCCACCGCCATCGCGACAGCATCGTTGTGGAGGCGAAGCGGCAAATGGGGGAACCGCTTTCGCGTCCGGTCCAGGAGCGGGAAGTCACGCCAGCACGGGATGTGAAGCGGCGAGACCTCCCCCGTGGCGAGACGCAGTGGACCGCCGCATCCGATCCCGACTCCACCCGGCTCCTCGCCGGCGAGGACCTCGTCGACAAGCGCGGCGAGGGTGGCCCACATCTCCTCGGCGTCGGTCGTCGGCGTTGCGACGCGGCCGGCGCGCACGACCTGCCCGTCGCACGCCACCAAACCCACGGCGAGCTTGGTCCCCCCGATGTCGACCGCGAGGACGCACTCGGGTGCGGTCACTTCGTGAACGCCAGCATCGAGCCGCCGTCCACGGCCTCCGCGTCCCGCACTTGGAACCGGGCAGGCCAGCCGAACCCTGGCATACCTGCAGTCTGCACCCCTCGCCGCAGCCGTTGCGCGCGTCGTAGCGTGAGGTGATGGACACCACCTCCCTCCCGACAGACGCGCCTCGCACTGTCGGAGCACTGCGCGCCTCGGGTCACGTCGAGAAGTCGGTGAAGGCCGAGTTGCGGGACAACCTGCTCGCCCGGATGCGAGAGGGAGTAGACCGTTTCCCCGGCATCATCGGGTTCGACGCGACGGTTCTGCCACAGGTCGAGCGAGCGATCCTCGCCGGTCACGACATCGTGCTGCTCGGTGAGCGTGGTCAGGGCAAGACGCGGCTGATTCGCACTCTCGTCCAACTGCTCGACGAATGGACACCGGTCATCGAGGGCTGCGAGATCAACGACCATCCGTACCGCCCGGTGTGCGGCCGCTGCCGCCGGCTGGCGGCCGAGCTCGGCGACGATCTGCCGGTTGCCTGGAAGCCGCGCGACGAGCGGTACGCCGAGAAGCTCGCGACACCCGACGTATCCGTCGGTGACCTGATCGGTGACGTCGACCCGATCAAGGTCGCGGAAGGTCGCGTACTCGGCGACCCGGAGACGGTGCACTTCGGTCTGGTACCTCGAACCAACCGCGGGATCGTCGCCATCAACGAGCTGCCTGACCTGGCCGAGCGAATCCAGGTCGCGTTGCTCAACGTCCTCGAAGAACGCGACATCCAGGTCCGCGGCTACACGCTGCGGCTTCCGCTGGACCTCATCCTCCTCGCCTCGGCCAATCCGGAGGACTACACCAACCGCGGCCGGATCATCACGCCCCTGAAGGACCGGTTCGGCGCTGAGGTACGCACCCACTATCCGATCGACCTCGAAGACGAACTGCGCGTCGTGCACCAAGAGGCGCTGATCGTCTGGGGCGAGGACGCCGTCTCGGCCTCGCTGCCCGACCACCTCGTCGAGGTGATCGCGCGGTTCACCCGTCACGTGCGCGAATCCCCCGCGATCGACCAGCGCTCCGGCGTCTCGGCACGCTTCGCAGTGTCGTCGGCGGAGACGGTCGCGGCATCTGCCGTCCGTCGTGCCGCACTCACCGGCGAGGAGGTGGCTGTCGCCCGCGTGTCGGACCTCCCCGCGATCGTCCCCGCCGTACAGGGAAAGGTGGAGTTCGAGGCTTCCGAGGAGGGCCGGGAGGCCGACATCCTCGAACACCTGCTGCGCCGCGCCGTGGCGGACACCTTCCGGTCCCGGCTGGGCGGGGTCGATCTCGCCCCGCTGGTCGAGCTGTTCACCGAAGGCGCCACCGTCGAGACCGGTGAGCTGGTGCCGGCAACTGAGTTGCTCGCCCGGCTCGGTACGGTTCCCGGGCTGGGCCGGCTGCTCAGCGCGCTCGGCATCGACGAGGGCGTCGAGCTGCCGGGGCTCGCCGCGTCCGGCTTGGAGTTCGCCCTGGAGGGTCTGTACCTGCTGCGCCGGCTGTCGAAGGAGACGCTGCCGGACCGCACTGTCTACGGGGCGAGATGACGCCGAGATCTCTATGAGCAGAGCTCGGTACGGCGAGTGGCGCGGCGGGGATGATCCGCTCGCGCCGCCGTACGACGTCTCGGACGCCCTCGACCAGCTCGGCGACTCGATCCTCGACGGGCTGTCTCCGGCGGAGGCGTTCCGGGCACTGACCCGGCGGGGGCTGTCGGGCCGACGCGGCCTCGAGGACCTGATGCGCGACGTCCGCAACCGGCAACGAGAGGCACGTCAGGCCGGACGGCTCGACGGAACCCTGGAGCGGGTCAGGGAACTGCTCGATCAAGCACTCGATGCTGAGCGACGCGCGCTGTTCCCCGACCCGGGTGATGACGCACGGCTGGCAGAGGCGGAACTGGACGCGCTTCCGCAACAGACCGCGCGTGCGGTGCGTGAGCTCAACAACTACAACTGGCGAAGCCCTGAAGCGAGGGCCGCGTACGACGAGATCCAGGACCTGCTCAAGCGGGAGGTCCTCGACAGCCAGTTCCGCGGCATGAAGCAGGCGCTCGAAGGCGCGGACCCTGAGGCACAGCAGCGAGTCAAGGACATGCTCGCGGCGCTGAACGACATGCTCGAAGCCGACGCCCGCGGGGAGGACGTGTCCGAGCAGTTCGAGCAGTTCATGCAGAACTTCGGCGACTTCTTCCCCGACAACCCGCAGAACCTCGAGGAGCTCGTCGATTCGCTCGCGCAACGCGCGGCGGCCGCTCAGCGACTCCTGAACTCGCTGTCCCCGGAGCAGCAGGCGGAGCTTGCTGGACTGATGCAGCAGGCAATGCAGGACGCGGGTCTCGCCGATCAGATGGGGCGGCTCTCCGACCAGTTGCGGGCACGCCGACCCGAGCTCAACTGGGGTGGCCGGCAGCGGATGGGAGGTGACACGCCGCTCGGTCTCGGCGACGCGACGACCGCGCTTCAAGAGTCGGCGGAGCTCGACGAGCTGGCGCAGATGCTCAGCCAGGACTACCCGGGCGCGTCCCTCGAAGATGTCGACCCGGAGCTGTTGGCTCGCGCACTCGGGCGCAACGCCGTCGACGACCTCGAGGCACTGCGCCGAGTCGAGCGCGAGCTCCGTGACCAGGGCTATTTGCAGCGCAGCGACGGTGAGCTGTCGCTGACTCCGAAAGGAATGCGACGGCTCGGCCAGACTGCCCTGGGCCGGATCTTCTCGCGGCTGCATGCACGCGGCCGGGGCGACCACGACACCCGGGACGCGGGTGCGGCGGGCGACCCGACGGGGGCGACCAGGCAGTGGGAGTTCGGTGACGAGCAGCCATTCGACGTGGTGCGCACCGTCCGGAACGCGGTACTGCGCAGCGGCCGAGGCACACCGGTACGAGTCGCCGTCGAGGACTTCGAGGTCGTCGAGACGGAGCGACGATCAGGTGCGGTGGTGGCCCTGCTCATCGACCTGTCGTACTCGATGGCGCTGCGCGGGACCTGGCCGGAGGCGAAGTCGACCGCACTCGCGCTGCACACCCTGATCTCGACGCAGTACCCGCAGGACGCGATCGAGGTGATCGGCTTCTCGCGTTACGCACGGGTGCTTCGCCCTGCCGACCTGCCGTCGCTGTCGTGGGACATGGTGCAGGGCACGAACCTCCAGCACGCGCTGGTCCTCGCTTCACGGCACCTCGCGCGCCATCCGGACGCCGAGCCCGTGGTCATGGTGGTGACTGACGGCGAACCGACGGCTCATCTGCTGGCGGACGGCAGCGCGTGGTTCGACTGGCCGACACATCCTGAGACGACCGCCGCAACGATGGCCGAGGTCGAACGAGTGACTCGTCGCGGAGCGACGATCAATGTCTTCATGCTCGACAACGAGCCGGGCCTGGTGCGCTTCGTCAACGCGATGGCGGCCCGCAACGGGGGACGGGTGTTCACACCGGATGCAAATCGTCTCGGTGACTACGTGATCAGCGATTACCTTCGCGCCCGGCAGGGCCGACGCGGCCGTCGCATCGCATAGGTCCGCAGATGTCACCCGCCGCGGAGCGGCCCCCGCTGCCGCGCGAGGTCCGCGTGCTCGTGGCCGTCGCGTTCTTCGTCGCCCTCGGCTTCGGCATTGTCGCGCCGGCGCTCCCGGTCTTCGCGCGCGACTTCGGTGTCGGGAAGGCCGCTGCCGGTGCAGTGATCAGCGTCTTCGCGATCATGCGCATCGCGTTCTCGCTTCCCGCCGGGAAGCTCCTCGACCAGTTCGGCGAGCGACTGGTCATGGCGACCGGCATCGGCATCGTCGCGGTGAGCAGTGTGCTGGCCGGCGTCGCGCAGTCCTACACAGAGCTGATCATTCTTCGCGGAGCCGGCGGCATCGGGTCGGCGATGTTCTCGCTGTCCGCGCTCGGCCTCATGATCCGCATGACGGGGCCAACACAACGCGGCCGCGCAATGGGCATGTTTCAAGGCGGCTTCCTGCTCGGCGGAATCACCGGTCCGGTCCTCGGCGGCGTCATCGACGAGGTGTCGATTCGGCTGCCGTTCTTCATCTACGCCGGGACGCTGACCGCAGCGGGTGCGATTGGTCTGATCCAGCTGCGCACCACGCCGCTGGCCGACCGGGCACAGATCGCGGCGGCGGGCAGGACGAAGCTGCGGGATGCATTCCGCAACCCGTCGTACCGCGCGGCGCTTGCGGCGAACTTCGCCGATTCGTGGGGTGCCATCGGCGTCCGTTCTGCACTGATCCCGCTGTTCGTCAGCGACGTCCTTCATCGCAAGCCCATCTGGACCGGCATCGGCTTCCTGGTCGTGTCCGCTCTCAATGGAGCGACCTTGCTGCCCGCAGGCCGCTT
Source organism: Mycobacteriales bacterium (assembly GCA_035548055.1). Classification (GTDB taxonomy): domain Bacteria; phylum Actinomycetota; class Actinomycetes; order JAFAQI01; family JAFAQI01; genus DASZTV01. The sequence continues at coordinate 16,117 of DASZTL010000065.1, forward strand.
CGCCGACAACGTCGGACGCAAGCCGCTGCTCGTCGTCGGCTGCCTCGTGAGCGGTCTCGGGATCGCCGTTCTCGGCGCCGAGCAGAACCTCGGCGGCTACATCATCGGCCTGGCCTTGCTCGGCCTCGGCTCCGGATTGCTCGACGTGGCACCTGGCGCGATCGTCGGTGATCTCGTGGAAGGCCGCGCCGGGCCGGTGTTTGCGGCGTACACGATGTCGTCGGACATCGGGAGTGTCGGCGGTCCGGTGGTCGCTGGCGCGATCGCGGACGCGTCGTACGGTGCGGCCTTCTTCAGCACGTCCGGGATTCTCGGTGTCGCCGCGGCGATGGCACTGTTCGCACCCGAGACGCGAGGTCGGTCAGCCCAAGGCCCGCTGCAGATCGGCGATCAGATCGGTCACGGACTCGATCCCGACGGACAGCCGAACCAGGTCCCCGGGGACCTCCAGAGCTGATCCCGCGACACTCGCGTGGGTCATGCGGCCGGGGTGTTCGATCAGTGACTCGACGCCGCCGAGTGACTCGGCGAGCGTGAACAGCCGGGTCCCGGCGCAGACCTGCAGGGCCTTCTCCTCGCCGTCGGCCACACGGAAGGAGACCATCCCGCCGAACCGACGCATCTGCCGATTCGCGATCTCGTCCGCATCCGGATACATGACCTCCGCGACGCCGGGGTGGCCACGCAGCATCGCCACGATCTGCTCCGCGTTGTCGCAGTGCCGATCCATCCGGACCGCCAGCGTCTTGATTCCGCGCAGGACGAGCCAGGCATCCATAGGGCCGGCGACGGCGCCGATGGCGTTCTGGTGGAACGCGACCTGCTCGCCCAACTCGGCGTTCGCGACGACCAGGCCGCCGCCGACAACGTCGCTGTGGCCACCGAGGTACTTCGTCGTCGAGTGCATGACGACGTCAGCGCCGAGCCTGAGCGGCTGTTGCAGGTACGGGGAGGCGAAGGTGTTGTCGACCACGAGCAGCGCGCCGCAGTCGTGCGCCAACTCGGCGAGGGCAGCGATATCGGTGATGCCAAGTAACGGGTTGGTCGGTGTCTCGCACCAGATCACGCGGGTGTGGTCGTGGATGGCAGCGCGAACCGCGTCGAGGTCTTGCTGCGCCACCGGCGTGTAGTCCAGGCCCCATTGGTCGAGGACCTTCGCGAACAACCGGTAGGTCCCCCCGTAGGCATCGCCCGGAATGACGGCGTGGTCGCCCGGGGCGCAGATCGTGCGCAGCAGCGTGTCGGTCGAGGCGAGACCACTGGCGAAGGCGAACCCGCGGGCGCCACCTTCGAGCGCCGCCAGACAGGTCTCGAGCGCTGCCCTCGTCGGGTTGCCGCTGCGGCTGTACTCGTAGCCACCGCGGGTGCCACCCACGCCGTCCTGCGCGAAGGTCGAGGTCAGGTAGACCGGGGTCGTCACCGCACCCGTCGTCGGGTCCGGGTCCTGACCGGCGTGGATCGCAAGCGTCTCGAACCCGGTGGGATCAGCATCCACGACCTCACCCTACGAGGTTGTGGAGGTCCGCCGCGCCCTCAGCGCTTCGGAGACCAAGCCGAGCGAATCGACGATTCCCTCGGTGTCACATCCGAGGTAGGACAGGTCGGCATCACGGTGTATCGCACCAGTGAAGAGCCACCGCCGCCCGAGGGGCGCGCGGCGTGCACGACCTAGAGAGAAGCGAGGAAGCCGAGCAGGTCCTGTCTGGTCACGATGCCGATCGGGCGGCCGTCGTCGAGCACGACGGCGGCGTCGGCGCCCTGCAGCGCGGCCATGGCGGCTGCCACCGGCTCGCCGGATCCCACGTGCGGCAACGAGGCGGACATGTGTCGCTCCACCGGATCGGCCAACCGGGCGCGCCCGTTGAACAACGCGTCGAGGAGGTCACGCTCGACGACGGAGCCCATCACCTCCGCCGCCATCACCGGTGGTTCGGTTCCTACGACCGGCATCTGCGAGACGCCGTACTCGCGCAGGATGTCGATCGCCTCCCGGACGGTCTCGTTCGGGTGGACGTGAACGAACTCCGGCAGCCGACCGCCCTTGCGGGTGAGGACGTCACCGATCGTCTCCGCCTTGCCGTCGACGGACAGGAAGCCGTAGTCGGCCATCCACTCGTCACTGAAGATCTTCGACAGGTACCCCCGCCCGCCGTCAGGAAGCAGGACGACGACGACATCCTCGGGCCCGGCCGACGCGGCGACCTTCAACGCCGCAACAACCGCCATTCCGCAAGATCCGCCGACAAGAAGGCCGTCCTCACGGGCGAGACGCCTGGTCATCAGGAACGAGTCGGCATCGGTGACGGCGATGATGTCGTCGCAGACCTCACGGTGGAAGTTGGCCGGCCAGAAGTCCTCGCCGACACCCTCGACGAGATAGGGCCGACCAGTCCCTCCGGAGTACACGGAGCCCTGCGGGTCGGCACCGATCACCTGAACTGCCCCGCCGGAGATCTCCTTGAGGTACCGGCCGGTGCCGCTGATCGTCCCGCCGGTTCCCACCCCAGCGACGAAGTGCGTGATCCGGCCGTCCGTCTGCTGCCAGAGCTCCGGGCCCGTCGTCTCGTAGTGCGACTGCGGGTTGGCGGGGTTCGAGTACTGGTCGGGCTTCCAGCCCCCCGGCAGCTCGTTCGCCAGCCGGTCGGAGACGCTGTAGTAGGAGTCGGGGTGCTCGGGTGGCACCGCCGTAGGGCACACCACTACCTCGGCGCCGTAGGCCCGCAGCACGTTGATCTTGTCCGCCGACACCTTGTCCGGACACACGAAGACGCATCCATAGCCGCGCTGCTGAGCGACCAGAGCAAGCCCGATGCCGGTGTTGCCGCTGGTCGGCTCGACGATCGTTCCACCGGGCAGAAGCGCGCCGCTCGCCTCTGCGGCATCGATCATTCGCGTCGCGATCCGGTCCTTCACCGAACCGCCCGGGTTGAGGTACTCCACTTTGGCAAGCACGGTCGCTGGCACGTTCTTCGCGACGCTGTTCAGCTGCACCAGAGGGGTATGGCCGATCAGGTCGACAACCGAGTCGAAGACGTCCACGTCCGCCATCCACCCCCACCCATTTACGGGTGCCGGCTTCGCCGGCGCTCTCTCATGGAACGTACTCTTGGGCATCCGCCATCGGCGGATACGTGGACCCGCGAAGGAGATGTCATGCCAGAGGCCGTCATCGTTGCTACCGCTCGTTCCCCCATCGGTCGCGCCTTCAAGGGATCGCTCATCGACTTCCGGGCTGACGACCTGGCGACCACGATCGTCCAGGCCGCCCTGGACAAGGTGCCGTCGCTCGACCCTCACACCATCAACGACCTGATCGTCGGATGCGGCCTGCCCGGCGGCGAGCAGGGCTACAACATCGGCCGCGTCATCGCCGTGAAGCTGGGGCTGGACGACGTGCCGGGTACGACGATCACCCGCTACTGCTCGTCGAGCCTGCAGTCGACCCGGATGGCCTTCCACGCGATCAAGGCGGGCGAGGGCGACGTCTTCGTGAGCGCCGGCGTCGAGATGGTCAGCCGTTACGGCAAGGGCAACAGCGACTCGCTGCCGGACACCCAGGACCCGTCGTTCAACGACGCACAGGCGCGCTCCGCGAAGATGGGCGAGGGCAACTTCACCTGGAGCGACCCGCGCGAGGCCGGCAACCTTCCCGACGTCTACATCGCGATGGGCCAGACCGCCGAGAACGTGGCGCAGCTCAAGAGCGTCTCTCGCCAGGAGCAGGACGAGTTCGGTGTCCGCTCGCAGAGCCTCGCCGAGAAGGCCATCGCGAACGGCTTCTTCGACCGCGAGATCACCCCGGTGACGAAGCCGGACGGAACCGAGGTCGCCAAGGACGACGGCCCGCGCGCCGGCGTCACGATCGAAGGTGTGTCAGGTCTGAAGCCGGTCTTCCGCCCGGACGGGACCGTGACGGCTGCCAACTGCTGCCCGCTCAATGACGGCGCGGCTGCGGTCGTGATCATGAGCGACACGAAGGCCAAGGAGCTCGGTCTGACCCCACTCGCGCGAATCGTGTCGACCGGAGTCTCCGGGCTCAGCCCCGAGATCATGGGTCTCGGCCCGATCGAGGCCTCGACGCGGGCGCTGGCACTTGCCGGCAAGTCGATCGAAGACATCGACCTCGTCGAGATCAACGAGGCGTTCGCCGCTCAGGTCATCCCGTCGGCTCGCGAGCTCGGCATCGACCCGTTCGGCGACAAGCTCAATGTCAACGGCGGGGCGATCGCGGTCGGCCATCCCTTCGGCATGACCGGCGCCCGCATCACCGCGACCCTGCTGAACGGGCTGCAAACCCACGACAAGACGTTCGGCCTTGAGACAATGTGCGTTGGTGGGGGCCAAGGCATGGCGATGGTGCTTGAGCGCCTGAGCTAGTACCTGCTGTTGGGGGTGACGAGTGCCCGCGGATCGGCGGGATGAGAACCGGGGGCTCTTAA
>DASZTL010000066.1:0-43991 GCA_035548055.1 Mycobacteriales bacterium
GCCCATCAGCCGCCCTGATGGGCACACAACGTCAAGATCACCGAGGTTGTTTTGCTGGGTTTGCCGCGTTGGCTTTCATTTGCTTCTTGTACGCGCGGACCTTGAGCAGGGTTGCCTGGTCGGTGATGTCCGCGACGGAGAGCAGTGAGCCCTTCTTGCCGAAGTCACCGGCCGCCTCGCGCCAGCCGCGTGGCGTCACGCCGTACTGCTTCCCGAGCAGCGCGACGAAGATCGCGGCCTTGTGCTTGCCGAATCCGGGGAGCTTCTCGATCCGCTTCCGAAGCTCGATCCCGTTCTTCGCGCCGCCCCAGATGCCTTCGGGATCGCCGTCGTAGTCGGTGACGATGATCCGGCAGAGCTCCTGCACGCGACCGGCCATCGACGCCGGGAAGCGGTGGACCGCAGGCGGCGTCGCGAAGATCTTCGCGAGCGCCTCCGGGTCGTAATCGGCGAGCTCCTTGACGTCGAGCTCGTGACCGAGTCGCTGGGTCAGCGTGAGCGGACCGGTGAACGCGTGCTCCAGCGGAATCTGCTGGTCGAGCACCATTCCGATGAGCAATGCGAGCGGGTCGCGGGACAGAAGTGCGTCGGCCTCTGGGTGCTGCGCAAGACACAGGGAAGCCACGCAGTCACCGTAGTCAATCGGCGATGGCCCGGGTAGGGCCGTGCGGTGCCGTCAACCGGGGGATGATCGGGCGATGCGCGCCAGGTACGTCGTCCCAGCCGTGATCGCCACCGGAGTCGCACTTGCCGGCTGCTCGTCGAGTGGCTCGACGGGAGCGAGCCCGGAGGCGGGCGGCACCACCGCCGCGCCGGCGCCGTCGTCGACGGCGGTCCCGGTCGTCCGCGAGGAGTTCACCGTGCTGTCGTGTCCGGAGCACCCGAACAGCACGGTCGAAGTCGAGGGCTGCCTCGAGCATCGGATAGTCCGGCTCGACCGGCGGATCAACGGACTCGTTCGGTCGCTGTACGGCCTGAAGCCGGACCCGACGGCCGCCGCGCACTTCGCGGCAGCGCAGCAGGCGTGGATCACGTATCGCCGGGCCGCGTGTCTCAGTGATGCGGACGCGTTCGCCGGCGGCACGCTGGGACCCGTGGAGTTCGCGAACTGCGAGTTGCGGTTGAACCGGCAGCGGCTTGCCGACCTCAAAGAGCTGAAGGGCGAGTCCACGCCCTGACCTCAGAGGTTGAAGGCGGCTCGCATGCTGCTCGCTGTGGCCGCCGCACCCAGCTTGCCGACGTGAAGCAGTCGCTCCGTCGTGCGCAACAGCGAGTAGTGCGTGAAATGTCGATGTGACCGTGTGCCCGGTACCACCGTCGGGCCGATGACGACTGTCGCGACCTGGTTCGATGCCGCTGAGTAGTCGTTCTCGTCCCACGTCACGAACACCAACGTCCTGCCGTCGCGGTACAGCGGGGACGCGGTGATCCGGCTCAACCAATAGCCGAGCCAGGAGTCGGCGCTCGCGGTCGAGCAGTCGTGACCGTCGTCGCAGGTGTTCGGCGCGATGAAGGTGAACGCGGGCAGGTGACCCGCTGCGAGGTGGCGGGCGAACCGCCCGTGCGTCCCGCCCATCGCCAGGTCGTGCCGTTGGCAGGAGGCGTGAAGCGCGCGGTAGTAGACGGCCGGGTTGTGCCGAGCCGCATAGCGGCCGTATGAGCTCTCGTCGCACGGCTGCTTCATGTTCTCGGCGTACGCCGCCCATCCGGCACCGCTGCGGTCGAGCTGGCCGAACAGCGACTTGCCGTGGACCGGACAGTCGCTCGGACCGCAGTCGTTCGTGATGCCGTGGGTCGAGCCCGAGGTTGCCGCGAGGTAGTTGGGCAGCGACGGATGCGTGATCGCGTCGTAGTTGGTCGCCGTCCCGCACGCCTTGGCGTACGACGCGAGGTGCCTCGCGTCACCGGACTTGCCGAGCACCTGGGTGTAGGAGCGGTTCTCCATCCAGATCCAGACCACGTGCGTGTAGGTGGGCTGCGTCGACCAGCCGCAGGGCGCTTTGCGTCCGGTCGCGGCGAAGCCGGACGCGGGGGCGTGAGCCACCGCTCGCTGCACCGAGATGTTGGCGCCGGCGCTCCCCGACGGAGCGCTGCTGCAGCCCGCGACCACCGGCAGAGCTGCGGCCGCGACGGCGGCCATCCGCAAGGTTCGCCGGATCACACACCTACGCTAGGCGCGTGGAGATTTGGTACAACCCGAAGTGCTCGAAATGCCGGATCGCGAAGGAGGCGATCGAGGAGGCCGGGCTCGCCTACAACCTGCGCTACTACCTCGAGGACGCGCCGACCGAGGCTGAGCTACGCGACGTCCTCACCCGGATCGGCCTCGAGCCGTGGGACATCTGCCGCACCGGCGATGCCTCCGGGCTCGGCGTCACGCTCCCGGCAGCAAAGGACGAGGCGCACCGAGACGAATGGGTCGCGGCGCTGCTCGCGCACCCGGCGCTGATCCAGCGCCCGCTCGTCGTCGCCGACGACGGCACGGCGTACGTCGCTCGCGATCCCGACGCGGTCGCCGCGTCGATCGAGCACTCGAAGTAGCGCCTACTTCCAGACTCGTACGTAGTCGACGAGGGTGGTCGCCGGGATCGGCGTGCTTGCGGTCGGCGCGTTCCCGCCGACGCCGAGCGCCTGGGTGAGCGCGAGGAAGAACGGCTGGTCGAACGGCGCCGGGCTGCTCACGTTCGACGGCTTGTAGTTGTCGACCAGGCAGACGTTGCCGTCGTAGGTCACCGTGATCCGGCCGGGGATCCACTCGACGTCGTAGTCGTGGAACTTGGTCGCATCGATCAGGCAGGTGTAGTCGTTCGTGACGATGTTGGTGTTCGTCGAGGTGTTCACCGTCAGCTTGTTGTAGTTGTAGTGCAGGTACGGGATGTAGCGGTCGGAGTACTGGCTGTAGAACTCTGCGAAGTCGATCTCACCGGACGACGGGTACGTGCCGTACTTCGTCGGGTTGTCCGGCCACAGCCAGAACGTCTCCTGCAGGCCCGGCACCGTGGACTGAGGCAGCTTGGCGCGGACCTCGAACCGGCCGTACGCCTGGCTGAACAGCCGGTATGTCGTGACCTCGCCGCCCTGGTACTGCGTCGAGAAGTTCTTCAGCACGTTGGTTCCGGTGCAGGTGAACTTCGCGGCCGTCTTGACCACCGACAGGTGCAGGTATCCGCCGGACTCGGAGATCGTGTCGGGGTTGTCGACGTAGCAGACCTTGTACGGCGCCTTCCCGGTGGTGAAGTTGCTGTTGTCCGTCAGCTGTGGCAGCCACACGGATCGGTCGAGCGAGGTCCCGTTGAACTCGTCGTCGAAGCTGCAGACATACGCCGACCCGTCGGGCTTCGTCAGGGTCATGCCACCGCAGTCCCCGGTTGGTGCAGGTGAGGTCTCGGTTGGGGTCGGTGTCGGCGTCGGCGAGGTCGGCGTCGGCGTGGGCGTCGGAGTCGGATCCGGCTTGCACAGGCCGAGCAGCTGCTGCAGCGCGTTGCAGCTGGTGGCAGCCGAGGCATGAGGCGCCGGCCCGGCCACAGTGTCCACCGCGATCATCGATCCGGACATCACGGCCGCGATACCCGCGGCGGCCAGCAGTCGGCTGCGTCTCATGACGACGGGTATCGGCGGTGCAAGAGCGTCCGTTTAGACGTCATGCGGGTGATCTTGTCCATTACGTCCCCTCAGCCGTCGAAGCGGGCGAACGCCTCGTCTGCTTCCCTCTCGAGCGCAACGACGAGATCGCGGGCAGGTAACGCACGCCCGCCGGCCACCCCCTGTCCCGCCCACAGCGAGACCATCGAGCCGTCACCGGCCGCGGCCGCTCGCCGCCGTAGCTCGCGGGTGAGCGCGTTCATGACCGGGTACGCCGGCACCGGTACGTCGGCCAGCGCCTCGGTGAGCGCGTTGCGGATGCCCCGCGCCGCGCGCCCGGAGAAGGCTCTCGTGATCACCGTGTCGGTGGCCCGGGCGCTCTCGAGCGCGGCCCGGTGCGCAGCTGACGTGCCGGCCTCGGGGCAACGAAGGAAGGCGGTCCCGAGCTGCGCGGCGTCCGCGCCGCCGGTGAGCGCGGCCGCGACTCCGCGACCATCCACGATCCCGCCCGCCGCGATCAAGGGCAGGTCGGTCATCGTGCGTGCCTCGGCAGTCAGCGCGCCGATGCCGACGAGGCTGTCCTCAGGCACTCCGATGAATCCGCCGCGGTGGCCGCCGGCTTCGGCTCCCTGCAGGCAGACGATGTCAACCCCGGCCCGGTCCAGCGCCGCTGCTTCGGCAACCGACGTCGCGGTGCCGCACACGGCGATCCCGGCTGCACGCGCACTGTCGAGCCGGTCGGCGCCCGGGATCCCGAAGGTGAAGCTGAACATCGGCACCCGCTCGGCGATCACCACCTCGAGCTGCGCGTCGAAGTCCTCGGCGTACGGCGGGTCGGCGCTCAGCTCGAGGTCGTACTTCGCCGCGAACGGCCGCAGCGCCTCGACCGCCGCTGCGACCTTCGCCGAATCCACCTCGAACGGCGCCGGAACGAACAGGTTCACTCCGAACGGCTTCGTGGTCAGCCGGCGTACCTCGGCGACCGCGGCGCGGATCTTGTCGGGACTGTCGTAGCCGCACCCGAGGACACCGATCCCGCCCGCCTCGCTGATCGCTGCTGCCAGCGCGGGTGTCGACGGGCCGCCGGCCATCGGTCCACCGACGATCGGCAACCGAATGCCGAGCGACGCGGTAACCGCGGTATCTCGCCACATCTTCGATATCCCTTGACCCTCACGTCGCGTCAGGGCCGATAGTGCCTCACATGGCAGCGGAGTACACCGTCGGCCGGGTCGCCGAGATCGCCGGCGTGACGGTGCGAACCCTCCACCACTACGACGAGATCGGCCTGGTCCGCGCCTCGGGCCGCACCAACGCCGGTTACCGCGTCTACGAGCCGGCCGACATCGACCGGCTCCACCAGGTGCTCACCTATCGAAACCTCGGGTTCGGGCTCGATGAGATCGCCTCACTCGTCGATGACCCCGACGTGGACGCGGTTGGGCACCTGCGCCGCCAGCGCGGCCTGCTCCTCGAGCGGGGTGAGCGGATCTCGGCGATGGTCATGGCGATCGACAAGGAGCTGGAGGCACGTGCCATGGGGATGCAGCTGACGCCGGAGGAGCAGCTGGAGGTGTTCGGCACCGACAAGGTCGGCGGCGAGTGGGCCGAGGAGGCCGAGGCGCGCTGGGGCGAGACTGACGCATTCCAGGAGTCCCGGCGACGTACCGCCTCCTATTCGAAGGCGGACTGGGCCAGGTTGAAGGACGAGTCCGACGCCGGCCTTCGCGGCTTCGCCGCAGCGATGGCGCAGGGCGTCGCCGCCGCCTCCGACGCCGGGATGGCACTGGCCGAGCAGCATCGGCAGTTCCTGTCGCGCTGGTTCTACGACTGCGGCTACGAGATGCACCGCAACCTCGCGGAGATGTACATCGCCGACGAGCGCTTCACCGCGACGTTCGACACGGTCGCCCCTGGGCTCGCCGCGTACGTGCGGGACGCGATCGTGGCGAATGCCACTGCCCACGGAGCCTGAGTCGGGCGCAGAATGGCGGCATGACTGAGCCCGCTGAGTCCCTCGCCCCTGCCGCCGAGCGCTCGCCGGCGGAGACCGTCACCGCGTTTCTCCATGCCCTCGCCGACGGTGATGCCGAGACCGTGCTCGGCCTGATCTCCGACGACCTTGTCTACGAGAACGTCTCGCTCCCCACGATCCGCGGCAGAGAACGCTTCAGCAAGGGACTGCACGACTTCAACCGGCGCGGCGTCACCTTCGCGGTGCAGATCCACCGCATCGCCGAGAGCGGCAACACCGTGATGACCGAGCGCACCGACGGCCTCGGCTACCGCCGCTTCTATCAGCAGTTCTGGGTCTGTGGGGTGTTCGAGGTCAACGGCGGCGTGATCACGTTGTGGCGCGACTACTTCGACTGGCGCGACATCGCCGTCTCAGGCCTGCGCGGGCTCGCTGCGCTCGCCGTACCGAGCCTCCGCGCGACGATGCCAGGCTCCTAGTGCTTCCCACCTCGGACCTGCTCGACCGGATCCGCGCTGCCGTCATCGGCGACGACACGCTGATGGATGGTCCGTACGGCGCGCGTCGCGTCACCTACGCCGACTACACCGCGAGCGGGCGGGCGTTGACGTTCATCGAGGACTTCATCCGCGACGCAGTGCTGCCGACGTACGCCAACACCCACACTGAGTCCAGCGGCACCGGACGGCAGACGACGCAGCTTCGTGAAGAGGCACGCCGCATCATCCGCGACGCCATCGGCGGTGACGCCGACACGCTCATCATCTTCACTGGCTCCGGAGCGACCGGTGCCATCGACAAGATCGTCCGGATCCTCGGATTGCGGATCCCGGTGCAGCTCGAGGACACCTACTCGCTGTCGTCGGCGATTCCGGCCTCGCAACGTCCGGTCGTCTTCGTCGGCCCCTACGAGCACCATTCGAATGAGCTGCCCTGGCGCGAGTCGATCGCTGAGGTCATCGAGATTCCGGCCGACCAGGACGGTCACATCGATCTCGACGTGCTGAGTGCGCGACTCGAGGAGCACGCCGCCCGCCCACTGCGGATCGGGTCGTTCTCCGCGGCCTCCAACGTCACCGGCATCGTCACCGACACCGCGGCTGTCGCGCGGGTGCTGCACCGTCACGGCGCGCTCTCCTTCTGGGACTTCGCCGCCGCAGCGCCGTACGTCGACATCGACATGGCACCGGCAGGTGATCCGGATGCGCGGCTCGACGCGGTGTTCCTCTCCCCGCACAAGCTGATCGGTGGCCCAGGGACGCCGGGCGTCCTGGCGATCCGTCGCGAGCTCGTGACGAACCGCGTGCCGTCGGTTCCCGGCGGTGGGACGGTCGCCTACGTCAACCCGCTGGAGCACGTCTATCTCGACGACCCGATCGCCCGCGAGGAAGGCGGGACGCCCGACATCATCGGATCGATCCGAGCCGGCCTCGTGTTCGCGCTCAAGCAGCAGGTCGGCGCCGGTCAGATCAAGCAGGTCGAGGACGCGCTGCTGCGGCGCGCGGTCGATGCCTGGTCGCAGGAGCCCGCCATCGAGATCCTCGGCAACCTCGATGCGGACCGGCTGTCGATCATCTCCTTCGTCGTACGCCGCCCCGGCGGCCGCTACCTCCACCACAACTTCGTGGTGGCCCTGCTCAACGACCTGTTCGGCATCCAAGCTCGCGGCGGCTGTTCGTGCGCGGGCCCGTACGGTCACCGGCTGCTGGGCATCGACCTCGAGCACTCGCACGCCTTCCAGCACGAGATCGCCGCCGGTTGCGAAGGCATCAAGCCGGGTTGGGTGCGGGTGAACTTCGCGTACTTCATCGACGAGACGGTCGCCGACTACCTGATCGAGGCGGTGCGATTCGTCGCCCGTGAAGGCGATCGCTTCCTGCCCGACTACCGGTTCGATCCGAAGTCGGGCCTCTGGCAGCACCGACAGATGAGGAAGGAGTCCGCGCTCCACCTGTCTGACATCTCCTACGACCGGCCACCCGGCAACGCGTACGCCGCGCACGTCGCCCGTGTCGACGTCGCGGTTCTCGCCGACTACCTCGCAGCAGCCAAGGCACTGGCAGAGCAGCGGGCGCGGCCCGAGGCCGAGACGGCGCCGACCGGGCTCGATCCCGACGCCGAGGCGCTGCGATGGTTCGACCTGCCTGGAGTGTGTCTCAGCTAGCAGGCGACTGCTGTCAACGATTTCGGGGCCGGCGGCGTTGGACAGATGATGTTGCCCAGACAAAGGACCCTGACGATGTCGCATCAGCACCCGTTCACCTCACGTCGCGGGATCGGCCTGCTCGCCGCGAGCGCGTTGACGGTCGGGGGCTGGATGCTTCCGACGGCGGCGGCGCACGCTGCGAGCCACTCAGCGGGCAAGCACCCGTCCGGCTCGCATGCTTCGGCAACCTGCTTCGGGCACCGAGCCACGATCGTCGGTTCCGCCAAAGACGACGACCTCCTCGGCACACCCGGCAATGACGTCATCGTGGCGTTCGGCGGCAACGACAACATCAACGCCGGCCGCGGCAACGACCTGATCTGCGACGGGGCGGGCAACGACACCATCAAGTCGGGACCGGGCAACGACCGCATCGACGCCGGTGGCGGCGACGACCAGATCACCGCCGGTCGAGGCCGTGACACCGTCGACGGTGGGCCCGGCAACGACCGCATCTCCGGCAACCTCGGCGACGACAGAATCAGCGGCAGCGGCGGCCGGGACTCGATCCGCGGCGGCCCCGGCGCGGATCGGATCTCCGGTGGAGACGGTGACGACTACGGGCTCGCGGGCGGCCCCGGCAATGACGTCGTCGCCGGCGGCACCGGCAAGGACGGCATCGACGGCGGCACCGGTCACGACCGCGTCTCCGGCGGGCTTGATGCCGACAACGTCTCCGGCGGCAGTGGCGACGACGTCGTGCGCGGTGGCGACGGCGACGACGGGCTTCGCGGCGACGATGGCAGCGACAAGCTGTACGGCGGGGCCGGCAACGACGACCTCCAAGGCAACCTCGGATGCGCCTGCTCCAAGCACAAGGCGCGCGGCAACGATCTCGTGAAGGGCGGCTCCGGCACCGACACGGTCGACCTCTGGCGCGCCGGTCACAACGGGACGGGGATCACCGTCGACCTACCGAACGGAAGGGCGACCGGTGATGGCACCACCACGCTCGTCAGCGTCGAGTCGGCGAGCGTGTCCAGCGACAACAACAACACCCTGATCGGTGACGCGGAAGACAACACCTTCGAGTCACGCTCCGGCAAGAACGAGGTGTCCGGCGGCGCCGGAGCCGACACCTTCATCCCGGGCAGCGACTTCAACGGCGCCGACGACTTCGACGGCGGCGTGGGCTCCGACACGATCGACTTCAGCCGCTCCTACAGCGCACACGGTGTCTCCGTCGACCTGCGGCTCGGCATCGCACACGCGGCTCATGAGGTCGCGCTCGCCGCGGTCGAGAACGTCGTGGGATCGTCGGGTGACGACAACATCACCGGCGATGACGGCGCCAACGTGATCCGAGGCGGCTTCGGCAAGGATGTCCTGTACGGCGGCGCCGGCGACGACCAGCTGTACGGCGGTGAGGGTGACGACCAGCTCGTCGGCGGCGCGGGCAACGACAGCCTGGATGGCTCGGACCCGTTGCAGCCGAACGCCAACCCGGCGTTCCAGACCGACAAGGTCACGTTCACCGATTCAGCCAACCCGGTACGCATCGACCTTGCCGCCGGCACCGCGACCGGTGACGGCAACGACACCCTCGTCAACATCGACAATGCGTCGGGATCGCTGCACGACGACACCATCATCGGCGACGACAACCCCAACGAGCTCGCCGGCAGTGGCGGCAACGACCTGATCCAAGCGGCCGGCGGCGACGACACGGTCGTCGGCGGTGACGGCGACGATCACCTCGACGGCGGTGCCGGAGTGGACATGGTCAGCTTCCGGACCTCGCCGGCGCCGGTGACGGTGGATCTCGCGAAGGGGACGGCGACGGGTCACGGCAGCGACACGCTGACCGGGATCGAAGACATCACCGGCTCGGTCTTCGACGACACGCTCATCGGTGACGACGGTCCGAACGAGATGCACGGCGGATACGGCAACGACGTGCTCGACGGTGCCGGCGGCGACGACGTCATCGCCGACGTGAGCGGTACCGACACGCTGACCGGCGGCGCCGGCGACGACAGGCTCTTCCCAGAGGTCGGCGACGACACGGTGTCGGGCGGCCCGGGTGATGACCGGATCCAGGACTCGACCGGAGCGAACCACTACGACGGCGGGGACGGCTCGGACACGGTCGTCTACCTGAAGTCCTCGGTGGGGATCAACGCGGACCTCGAGGCCGGCACCATCACCGGCGTCAAGTCCGACACCGTGACCAGCGTCGAGAACGTTGTCGGCACGAGCTACTCCGACATCATGCACGGCGACGCCGCGAACAACGTCCTGTACGGCGGCGCGGGCCGCGACCAGCTCTTCGGTGGGGCCGGTGACGACCTGTTGCAGGGCGGCGCCAACGCCGACGTTCTGGACGGGGGCGACGGCGCAGACATGGTCGACTTCAGCGACTCACCGAGGGCGGTGCGGGTCGACCTGACGGCGCACTTCGCCAACTACAACGGTGGTGACCGCCTGACGAACGTCGAGAACATCACCGGCTCCCGCTACGGGGACTTCCTCATCGGTGACGACGGTTCGAACGTCATCCTCGGCGGTGCCGGTGACGACACGATCGACGGCCAGGGTGGCAACGACACGATCGACGGCCAGGACGGCAACGACATCGTCGATGGCGGCGACGGCACGGACAGCTGCATCGGCGAGCACAACGTCGGCTGCGAGGCGTAGAGCCGTCCACTCGGAACGGGTCAACCGAAGGTGAACGCATAAGCCTCGAGCCCCGGGCTGAAGGCCAGTTGCAGGACGCCGTGCTGCGGCTCAGCTGCGTCACGGATCGTGTAGAGAACCGGCACCCCGGAGACGTGCACGGGCGGAAGGGCCTTGCCGTCGAACGTCCCCGTCACCGTTCCCCGACCGGCCATCACGAGATAGACGTCCGCCGCGTCGACGTCGAACCGCAGCCCGGCACCCGGACCGGCCGTGATCTCCTGCGCCCCGACCGTCCACTCGCCGCCGTACGTCACGTGGGCCGGCGACAGTGACGATGCGTATGTATAGGTACGCCGCCTGTCGCGCGCGATCGGCGTTCCGGCGTACCGCTCGAGCCGTTCGTAGCCGAGGTAGGTCTCGGGCGTCTGGCGGTGCACCGGAGTCCGGTCCGGTATTGCGGTCGTCCCCGGCAGGCGCCCGGCGCCGGCGTCGGCGAGCAGCGCGCGGATCGCCGCTTCCGTCTCGCCGTAGTCGCCCTCTCCCACCGATCCGTAACGGACCTGGCCACTGGCGTCGATGAGGTACTCCGCCGGCCACGAGTCGTTGCCCCACGCGTCCCACGTGCCGTAGCCGTTGTCGATGGCCACCGGGTAGTGGATCTTCAGCCGCCGCACCGCGGCGGCCACGTTGCCGGGGACGTGCTCGAAGTCGAACTCCGGCGTGTGGACGCCGACCACCTCGAAGCCGTCGGAGTGATAGCGGGAGTACCAAGCCGCCACGTGCGGAAGGCTGCGCAGACAGTTGATGCACGAGTAGGTCCAGAAGTCGATCAGCACGACCTTCCCCCGTAGCTTCGCCAACGGCAGCGGCGCCCCACCCGGCGTGTTGAGCCAGCGGGTCACGTCCGCGAAGTCGGGGGCGCGACCGTAGTCCGGGAGGTCAGCCGCCGACACGGACGGCACCTGGTCGGCCATCGGCGTCAGCGCGGGCTCCGGCGTGTGACCCCGCAGCGCGTTCTGCAGGTGCTTGGCCTGAGCCGACTCGTTCGGATTCCCGATCTGGTGAAGGTCGGATCTGATCGAGCCGCTGTTGGCGAGGTGCTGCTCGATGGATGCCGTGTACGACGGGATCGCGGTCTGCAGCGAGGTCGCCGCGCCGAAGGTGATGGCGACAGCGCTGGCCAGCAGCATCGCGCCGCCGGCCTGGCGCACCCTCACGGCGTGCCCGCGCAGCCACGCGACGGCCGTCGTCATGCGCTCGGTGAGCAGCACGAGGACGAGGATCGGCGCGGCGATGCCGAGCGAGTACGCCGCCGTCAGCGCGATCGCGTCGAGTCCGAAGGACCCGTGCCGCGATCCGACCGCGGTGATGGCCGAGAAGATCGGTCCGGCGCACGGCAGGTACAGCAGGCCGAGCGAGGCACCGAGCACCAGGCCGCGCGACGAGCTGTCCGGGGCGCGACCGAGACCGAGCCGCGCGAAGGGCCGTTCGATCAGGGCGCCGGCTCTCGGCACCAGGAAGCCGATCGCCAGGACGTAGAGGACCACGAGTGCGACGTCGTACCGAAGTCCGAGCGGCAGTCCGAGGGCGGTCAGGAGCCGGATGCTCAGCAGCGCCGAGAGCCCGAACGACAGCGCGAGACCGGCGGCGATGGCGGTCGCGCGGCGCCGCCCGCCCGCGGTGATGCCCGAGGCGACGACGGCAGGGAGCACGGGCAGGATGCACGGCGTGACGATCGTGAGCAGACCCGCCAGGAATCCGACCAGCAGCAGCAGCGGACTCATCGCGCCTCAACGTACGCGGCCGCCGGGAACCGCGAAACCTCAGGCGCGAACTGTCGGCGGCCTGGATACGATCACACCTGTTCGGCCGACGCCCTCGCGGTCGCGAGCACGAGATTCCGGCGTCCGGTCGAGCTCGTTGGAGGGCGACGGCCGGTGGCGCGCAGTCGCCGAGCCGCCGCGCTCGGCGTCCTGATGGTTCTAGGCGTGGTGACCGCCACCACGCCGGCGCTCGCGGGTGCCCGGCATCATCCGGTGCTTCATCCGACCGTCTCGGCCAACCGGCCCACCACGGCCGCCGCGTTGCAGCCCGCCCGATCTGATCGCTGGCTCTCCGGCGCGTTCGCCGGATTCTCCGCGGTCGCCTCGAAGGACTTCGGCGTCTGGCGCGGCCGACCGATCACCAGCGCGTCCGACTTCCAGACGAACGCCTCCTGGGAAGCGTTCGACAGCGCCCGGCGGGTGATCCAGGACTGGCAGGGCCAGAACAACGGCATCCAGCTCTCGATCGCCGTACCGCTGTGGGCGGGGTACGGCGACCACCTCGCGGCGACCGCGAGCGGCTACTACAACCAGCACTTCGTCGCGATGGCCCGACAGCTCGTCGCCGCGGGCCTCGGCAGCTCCGTGCTGCGGCTCGGCTGGGAGTTCAACGGCAGCTGGTTCCGCTGGGGCATCACCGCCGCCCACAAGCCCGGCGCAGTACGCGACGCGGGCGCGCCAGTTCGCCTCGGCCTGGCGCCAGATCGTGACGGCGATCCGTCACGTCAAGGGCGCCCACTTCAAGTTCGACTGGTGCATCTCGGCGGGTCCGCACTACCGGCACCTCGACCTGGCCTACCCGGGCAACGCCTACGTCGACTACATCGGGATGGACGTCTACGACTGGAACCGCCCCGGCGTCCCGCAGACGCCGAAGGCGAGATGGCACGCGATCCTCCATCAGGGCACCGGCCTGAGCTGGCTCGCCAAGTTCGCCAACGCGCACCACAAGCAGGTCTCCGTTCCCGAGTGGGCGCTGGTGCACGACGCGGTTCAGCGAAAGCACTCGGGCGGCGACGACCGGTCCTTCGTGAAGCACATGCACCACTGGTTCGCGACCCACAACACCGGATACGAGAACTACTTCAACTTCACCGACGGCTGGATGTCGTTCCGGCTCAACGGCCAGGGCGGCCAGTTCCCGACCGCCGGCAAGCTGTACCGCTCACTGTGGGCGCGGGTCGGCGGCGTCAACCACCTCGCCTAGCGCTCAGCGCTGCCACTTCGCGTGGATCGGGTGGCGGCGATGCCCGGACGCCTGGTGCGGCCGGCCGACCTTCGACGGCACCGGCGTCTGGCTCGCCTGGCCGACCAGCCCGAGGCCCCAGTTCGGTGGCACGACGCACTCGCCGGCCAGCACCTCCGCCTGCTGCACCGTCGGTACCGCCATCGGCGGCACGTCGAGATGGGGGCGCCGTCCGAAGCTGAACGAGCCGGTCATGTCCCCGACCGTCTTGTGCCGCCACTTCGAGATGTTCGGCACGTCGACGCCGTACCGGGTCTCGAGCAGCTTCAGCTGTGACGTGTGGTCGAGGACGTCGCTGCAGATGAAGCCGCCCCGGCTGTACGGCGACAGCACCAGGCACGGCACCCGGAAGCCGAGCCCCACCGGGCCGCGGCGACCATAGGCCTGTCCCGGCAGGTGATGCATCGACAGGTGCTCCCCGGGGGTTCCCGGCGGCGGCGTCGGGGGCGGGACGTGGTCGAAGAAGCCGCCGTTCTCGTCGTAGCTGATGATGATCGCCGTCTTCTCCCACAGCGCCCGGTTCGTCACGACCGTCTGCAGCAGCTCGGCGACGAAGATCTCGCCCAGCAGTGGCGGCGTCGAGGGGTGATCGCAGGCGGGCAGGGTCGGGAACACCCAGGAGACCGCCGGCAGCGTGCCGGCGGCGATGTCCGCGACGAAGTCGACCGGGTAGCTGATCAGGCCCCTCGCGTTGTCCACGAGGTAGTCCGCTCCGGTGAGGAAGTTCTTGAAGTAGAGCAGCGGGTTGAGCAAGGTCATCGAGCTGGCGTCCTGATAGACCTTCCAGCTCACCCCCGCCTCGCTGAGGTTCTCCGGCATCGTTCGCCACGAGTACTTGCCGAACTGCGTGACGCGGTTGGCGACCAGCGTCTCGAGACAGGGACCGCCATGGGTGCCTTCTGGATCGAGGGACGCGCTCAGCCACATCACCCGGTTCGGGTCGGTCGGCCCGAGAACCGACCCGAAGTAGCGGTCACAAAGCGTGAACGCGTCCGCCAGGTCGAAGTAGAGCGGGATGTCCTCGCGCTTGTAGTAGCCCATGCTGATCGGGCCGACTTTCGGGCCGTCCGCATCGAGGTGGGCGGGCAGCCACTTGTCCATGCGCCCGCCGTTCCACACGTCGTGCATCGGCCCCCAGTTGTGGGTGATGTCGTCGACACACTCGGCGTAGCTGGCCAGGTGCTTCGTGTCGAGGTGGAACGGGTAGAGGTGGCCGTCGCTGTCGGGCCCGTGACCGGCCCGGTAGCCACGCTGCTTGAAGACGCCGGGAAGCGCGTGTGGGTCGTCGAACCCGCGTCCGCCGGGGTAGGTCCCGAAGTAGTGGTCGTAGGACCGGTTCTCCATCATCACGAAGATGAAGTGCTCGATGTCCGACAGCGGCGCGTGCTTCGTCGGCTCGGCGGCGTACGCCTCGTCGACGACCCGTCCGAGCCGGCCCGACATCGCCGCCACGGCACCGGCGGTGGCACCGGCGAGCACCTGGCGGCGGGTGGGTCCGGTGTTGCTTGCGGAGGTCACACGGCTGATTGTCCCTGATCAGCTCAGCAGTTTGGTGTCGTTCGCCAACC
Organism: Mycobacteriales bacterium; assembly: GCA_035548055.1. Lineage (GTDB taxonomy): Bacteria > Actinomycetota > Actinomycetes > JAFAQI01 > JAFAQI01 > DASZTV01. Next base: position 15,023 of record DASZTL010000066.1, read on the forward strand.
AGTCCAGAATGTGCGTCGCCGACCAGTCCGCCGCCTCGAGCATGGGGACGTGACCGACGTCGTCGGCCACCTCGAGCCGCCAGTGCGGGAACGTCTTCGCCGCCTGCCGCGCCGCCCGGACCGGGACCAGCCGGTCGCGTTCGCCGTGAAGGATGAGCACCGGTGCCTGGATCGAGGCCATGGCCCGCTGCAGCCGAGCGGCGTTGCTGACGCGCTGTACGACGGAGCGGCCGGCGGCGATCACGTCGGACGGCGGGAAGTCCCGGCCCCGTCGCTGCCTGACCACCTGCACCCCTGCCTCGATGACGTGGGCGGGGACTCGCGCGAGGTCGACGGTGCACATCTTCAGCCCCTGCCGGATCTGGTGGTCGATGTCGCCCCGATGACGCCGGCGCGTGTAGGCCGCCTCGCCGACCAGCGGCAGCGCCATCACCGCGAACTGCAGCGCGACCCGGGCGTCGATCCGGCTGAACGGCGGCCGCGGCAGCGCCGGGTCCACGAGCACCGCGCCGCGCACGCGCTCCGGTGCGGCGGCGGCTTCGAGCACCGAGATCATGCCGCCCATCGAGTTGCCCACCAGGACGACCGGCTCTCCGGCGACGCTCTCGATGAACCTGTCCAGCAGCCGCCGGTTGGCGCCGACGCTCGTCGAGCGACCGGCAGCAGGAGTCAGTCCGTGGCCGGCGAGGTCGATGGCCATCACCCGGACGTGGTCGCGGAGCAGTGGTGCGAGTGCGAGCCAGTTCCAGGCGGCTCCGCTGAGGCCGTGCACCGCGACGAGCAGTGGTGCGCCCTCGGGCCCGCCGAAGTCCAGGTAGTGGGTCGGCCCGTCAAGATCGACAGTGCGGGAGATGCCCGCATCCAGCGTGGTCACCGCTCAACGATGCCACCCGTATCGCGCGGCGCCGCTGCCTCGTTGACCAAGGAAATCGGAAGTACCGCAACACCCATGTGACAGAAGTGAAGCAAGAGCGCGCAATTCCGGAGGAATCAAGAGACGCCGCTTGTGGCGTCTTGGGGTTCGTCGGTAGCGTGCATCTCGATCGCAACGTGACTTGCCGGCTGCTCCTGGCCGTGCGGCGCTGCGGTTACCGCCGAGTCATCGCAAGGCAACTTGCACGAGCCGGGGAACCACACTCCCCATGGGGTTAATCGGCGCCACGGGCTCCTCGCCCGCGGCGTTGTAGGGCAACCACTTCCGTGCCCGCACCCGACAGCTAACCCGGTAGGCGGTTGACGGAAGAAAGGGTCCCCGCCCTCATATGGCCACCCGCCGCCTCGTGCGTCTCGGCGCGATCGCACTCGCGACCTCCTCCCTGCTCTCCGGCCTGACGCTCGCCGGTGCGCCGGCGTCCGCGCGCAGCCTCAAGGACCAGATCGCCTCGGCTCACGAGCAGCTGCGTGAGCTGAACAACCAGGCCGAGACCGCGACCGAGCAGTACAACGCGGCTCGGATCAAGCTCACCGAGGCGCAGCAGGCGGCCACGAAGGCCGACGCCGCGCTCACCTCGGCCCGCCGGAGGCTCGCCGACTCGCAGTCCACCGTCTCGGAGTTCGCCGCCGCGGCGTATCGCGGAGGCAGCGACCGCACTCTGCTCGGCCTGATCACCGACGGCACGGCGGGGAAGTACGTCGCACAGATCTCGGCGATGCAAGCCGTGTCGACCAGCGAGGCCCGCGCTCTCGCCGACGTCGACGCCGCGCAGCGCGTCGAGGCGGCGGCGCAGGCCACCGCCGCGGCAGCCCTCGCCAAGCAGAAGGCCGCGACGACCGCGATGGCGTCCTCGCGGGACCGGATCGTCGCCGCTGCCGCCAAGCAGAAGCAGATCCTGAACGGCCTCATCGCACGCCAGGCGGCGATCATCAAGGCCGCGAAGGCACGCGCCGCGCGGATCGCGGCTGAGCGCGAGCAGGCGCGGCTGCGGGCTGCCGCTGCCGCCACGACGGCCGCCGCGCACTCGATCGGTGGTCCGGTCGGCTCGGTGCTCGCGCCGGTCGTGTCCGGCTCCGGTGGGGCGGCGGTGGCGGTCCAGTGGGCCTATCGCGAGATCGGCAAGCCGTACGTCTGGGCGGCGGCTGGGCCGAACTCCTTCGACTGCTCCGGCCTCACCCAGTACGTCTGGGGCAAGGCGGGCGTCTACCTCGGCCACTACACCGGCGACCAGTGGAACCGCGGCACCCACGTGTCACGCGACCAGCTGCAGCCGGGAGACCTCCTGTTCTTCGCCTACAACACCTCTGAGCCTTCGACGATCCACCACGTGGGGATCTACGTCGGCGGCGGAATGATGATCGAGGCGCCGTACACGGGCGCCTACGTCCGCAAGGTGCCCGCCTTCCGCTCGGACTACATTGGCGCCGTTCGCCCCTGAAACCTGACACCTGGCCGGGGCGAGCGGCTCAGGCATTGCTCAGCATCGCTCCCGTAGGCTTGATCGTCATGCGCCGGGTCAGGTTGCGGGTCGTGGGCGTGATCGCCGCGCTCGCGATGGTCGCTGCCTGTGGCGGCGGGTCCTCGGACGGCCAGAACGGCCTGAAACCCAAGCCCACCCACACCAAGTCGAAGCCGGCACAGGCCGGGCCGCACTTCCCGACGAAAGGGCACCCGCTCCGGCTCGGCCAGGTCGCCCAGCTCGGCGGCGGTGGCAAGGGCGCGGCGGCCCTGATCAAGGTCGGCAAGCCGAAGGTCTCGCGGAGTCGGCTGTCGTCGTCGTACGGCGACAACCCGATTCACGGGTACTTCGTGAACTTTCCGATCAAGATCCTCAACATCGGCACGAAGCCGTTGCTGGTCGACCGGCTGGACTTCTACGTGAAGACGCCCGGCCTGGGCAAGGTCAACACCAACCAGGGCGCCGCGCCGTACTCCGGCGCCTCGGAGCAGCTCGACACGACGGAACTCGAGAAGAACCAGGGTGTGAGCAACTTCCTGGCCTTCGACGTCTCGACCCCGCATGGCAAGTTCGTCTACGGCCCCGGTGGCAAGGTCAGCGTGGCATGGCGGTTCTGAGCACTCCGATCACAGAGCGACCGTAAGCAGGCATGGAAGAGAAGATCGCCGAGGAAGTCGTCGAACGGCTTCGTGCGCACCGCATCTTCGCGGCGGTGAATCGGCGCGTCGGGGTCTACAACGTCGGCCTGCGGGTCGTCCTGACCGACGGTCGGGAGGCGCTCTGGGACAACGACGGCGCGTCCGGACTGGAGGCGATGGTGCTGCGCGACGGGATGCTCGTCGGCTTCGTGCCGCAGATCCCCGACAGCGACGACCTCGACGCCGCGGCCATCGCCGAGATCATCGCGAACACCAACTACGACGCGCCGCCGCCACCGTCGAAGCCGGCCAACCCGACCAGCGCGCCGTCCGGCCCACCCCCGCCGGCGACACCGCCGCCCAAGCCGAAGCCGAAGCGCAGCCTCTTCCGCCGCCACCGCTAACCAGCCCGCCAGCCCCCAGATCGCAAAGCAATGTGGCATTGCCTAGGGAAATTGCGCGATTTGAGGCCGAAATGGCTATGCAATGCCACATTGCTTTGCCGGATCTAGGGGTGCGTTGGGTGATGCGATGGGCTAGCCGGCTCTGGCGAACATCCGGTCGGAGTCCCAGGTAGTGAAGCCGTGCCGCTCGTAGAGGGCGATGGCCCCGCGGTTGTCCGCCTCGACGTAGAGCAGGGCGGTGGACAGACCGCGATCCTCCCGGAGATGGTGGAGGCCGTGCAGCAGGAGCGCCTCACCGAGGCCCCTTCCCTGCATCGACGGGTCGACACCGATGACGTACACCTCGCCGAGGTCGCCGCCAGCCTTCTCGTGGACCTTCGTCCAGTGGAACCCCACGACCCGCCCCCCGACTTCCGCGAGGAAGAAGCCGGCGGGGTCGAACCACGGCTCGTTCTCCCGGGCGCGGATGTCCTCGAGCGTCCAGCTCGCCTGCTCAGGGTGGCCGGCAAACGCCGCGTTGTTGAGCGCGAGCCAGGTCGCCTCGTCCGAATCGACCTCGAAGGTGCGTACGACGACCCCGTCGGGCCAGACGGCTGCGGCGATCGGCTGCGTCCCGAGCGGACACCGCAGCTGCAGCAGGGTGCGCACAAGGGTGAAGCCGAGCCCTGGCAGCACACCGTTCAGTGGCGCGTTGTCCCCGCGGGTCCAGACCCGAAGTGACGAGCCGGCCGACCGGGTGACCGCGTCCAGGATGCGCGCGACGTCACCGCCGTCGCCGACCAGCAGCTCCGCCACCGGATCCGCAGCTGTCTCGAGGTAGGCATAGCCGACGAGGTCGGCCGCAGCGGTCTGCAGGAAGTGACGGCCCGCCGCCTGGCCCTTCACCGCTGCGACGACGTGATCGGACAGCGGGCTCGTGCCGGACGCCGCGGCAACGGCGTTGCGGAGCTCCAGGACGTCATAGACCTGCCTGGCGGAAAGGTCGTCGACCTCGGCGATACCCACGCCGCCGACCTTACTGAGAGATCAGCGAGTGGACAGTGAGCTGCTGTCGAGCCCGCCGTACCGCTCGCCGGCAGCGTCATCGTCGGGCAGCGCCGCAAGCGGCTGCGCGACGAACTTGTAGCCGACGTTGCGCACCGTGCCGATCATCGCCTCACGCTCGGGGCCGAGCTTCGCGCGCAACCTCCGCACGTGGACGTCGACCGTCCGGGTGCCACCGAAGTAGTCGTAGCCCCAGACCTCCTGCAGCAGTTGCGCGCGCGTGAAGACCCGGCCCGGGTGCTGGGCGAGGAACTTGAGCAGCTCGAACTCCTTGAACGTCAGGTCGAGCGGCCGAGTGCCGAGTCGTGCCTGGTACGTCGTCTCGTCGATCGACAGGTCGCCGGAGCGGATCTCCTCAGCGGCGCCGTTGTCGCGCGAGCTCTCGGCTCGGCCGATCGCGAGCCGAAGTCGCGCCTCGACCTCAGCCGGCCCGGCGGAGTCGAGGATCACGTCGTCGACCCCCCAGTCCGCGGCGACCGCGACCAGACCACCCTCGGTGACGATCGCGATCGTCGGCGCCGACGTACCGGTCGTCTCGAGCAGCCGGCAGGTTGCCCGTGCCGCCGACATCTCGCGCCGGGCGTCGACGAGGATCACGTCACAGGGCGGTGCGTCCAGCAGTGGCGCGGCGTCGAGCGGAAGAACCCGCACGGCGTGCCCGAGCAAGCCGAGGCTCGGCAGGACCTGCACCGAGCCGTCCGATGCCGAGGTGAGAAGCAGCAAGCTCGCCATGTGGTGCCCTCCCGACCGCGTCAAGCACGTCCTTGGGGGAGGCGGCGCTGCCCGAACCCGATTGGTGAAGGATAGCCGAGTGGCGCCTTCCCGCGATGCGCAGACGATCACGCTCGAGGCGACCGACGGGGTGCGCCTCGCCGCCGTCCACCTGGCCGGTCCTGACGCCGCGCGACCGCTCGCGGTAGTCGTTGGTCACGGCTTCACGCAGTCCACTGCCCGGCCGGGCACCCGCGCGGTTCTCGAGGCACTGGCCGAGCACGCAGGGGTCATCGGGATCGACTTTCGTGGGCACGGCGCCTCGGCCGGGCTCTCGACGGTGGGGCACGAGGAGGTCCTCGACGTGGCCGCTGCGGTGAGCCGCGCCCGCGAGCTCGGGTACGCCGACGTCGTCACGTGCGGGTGGTCGATGGGCGGCAGCATCGTGTTGCGTCACGCCGCCCTGCACGGGGGCGTGGAGGGCGTCGTCAGCGTCTCCGCCGTCTCTCGCTGGTTCTACAAGGACACCAAGCCGATGCGCCGGGTGCACTGGGCGATCGAGACCCGGATCGGTCGGCTCGTCACCCGGCGGATGCTGCGCACCCGCATCACCGACCAGGGCTGGCCGGCGGACGAACCGCCGGAGCCGCCGGTCGAGGTGATCGGGCGGATCTCGCCGATCCCGGTCCTCATCGTGCACGGGGACCAAGACCACTACTTCCCGGTCGAGCACCCGAAGGCGTTGTACGAGGCGGCCCGCGAGCCGAAGGAGCTGTGGCTCGTCGAGGGCTTCGCGCACGCGGAGACCGGGGCGAGCCCGGAGCTGCTCGACCGGATCGGCCGCCACCTGCCCGAGCTCGTCGCTCAGGGTCGGCGTTCAGCCGCCGACCACTCCTGACAGGGGAGACTGTCCAGCATGTTGCGACGGCTGCTGATCGCCGTACTCGTCCTCATCGTCGTCGGGGTGGTCGCGCTCGATCGCATCGGCGCGCATGTCGCGGCGCACGTGCTCGCCGGCAAGCTGCAGTCCGAGGAGCATCTCCCGGAGCGACCGTCGGCATCGATCGGTGGGTTCCCGTTTCTGACCCAGGCGTTCGGCGGGAAGTACGACGACGTGAGTGTCACCGCTCACAACGTGAAGACCACTGACGGCGTCACGATCTCGACGTTGAGCGCGCACCTACACGGCGCCCACGTCCCACTCTCCAAGGTGCTGCACGGTTCGGTGTCACGGGTGCCGGTGGACCGGGTCGACGGGAAGGCGTTCGTCGCCTTCGGCGACCTCGGGCGGTATCTGTCGACCCAGGGTGCGACCGTGACGCTCAACCGATCCTCCGCGCATGGCATCGACCTGACCGGGCGGCTTCCGCTCGCCGGCAAGACCCGGTTGGTGCATGCGGTGGTCACCGTCGCCGTCAGCAACTCGGTGGTCACGCTCTCCGGGCCGGTGCGGCTGCGAGGCATCACGCGCGAGCTGGCACTTCGGGTGCCGTTGCGGGCGCTCCCGTTCCGGTTCACCATCACGTCGGTGACGGTTGGCGCCGACGGCATCTCGGGCACCGGCACCGCGAAGCACGTCGAGCTCGGTAGCTGACGCGTGGACGTCGGTGACTACCTGCGCGGGTCGCTCGCGCTCGCGGTCGGGCTGCTGCCCTGGGTCCCGGCGTCGCGACGGCTCGCCCGGCGCCTCGTCCCGGACTGGAACGGCACCGAGGCAGTCCTCGCCGCATCGCTGATCGGGACGACCGCGGTGATCGTCGTGGCGGAGCTGCTCGGTCTCGTCAGCGGCTTCCGGCGTTGGCCGTTCGCCCTCGTCAGCGCGGTCGTGGCGGCGATTGCCGCCGCCTGCGGGACGCCGGCACCGGTGCGCTCGGGCCCAGGGGCGTCATGGTCGTTGCCGCGTGACCGCGCCGCGCGCATCATGCTCGGTTGCGTCGTCGCCTGCGTGATGGCGACGACCGCCTCCGTCATCGGTCGCGACGCGGCCGTGCTGCAGACCGGGCCGCTCGACACCGACAGCATTCACTACCACCTGACGCAGGCCGCGCACATGGTGCAGACCCACAGTGATGTTCACCAGCATCACGCGGCGTCGTCGGACGGGACGGTCTACTACCCGTACGACGCGGAGCTGCTCGACGCCGTCGCGATGCTCGGGCCGCAGCCGGACATCGTGGTGTTCGGGCTGAACCTGCTGTTCGGCTGGCTCGCGTTGCTGGCCTGTTGGGTCATCGGTGCGCGATGGTCGGCCGGCGCACCCGCGCTGGCGGCGGGTGCAGCCGTGATCGCGCTTCCGCTCGTGTCACAGGCCAGCACCGGTCCGGGGCTCAACGACCTGCCCTCGATGGCGTTCGTCCTTTCCGCGGTCGCCTGCCTCGCCGTCGCGGGCGTGCCGAGAGCTGAGCCGAGGGGCCGCTGGCTCGCGCAAGTCGCGGTGGCGGGACTCGCGTTGGGTCTTGCGGCGGGTACCAAGCTCAACGCCCTCCCGATGGCCGTGTTCATCGCGCTCGCCGTCGTCGTCGTCGCCTCGGGCGACCGGGGACGTGCGGCCCTTGCCTTGTTCGCGCCGGCGTTTCTCGCGGGCGGGTTCTGGTACGTGCGCAACTGGGTGATCGTCGGATCACCGATTCCGGATCTCGACCTCACCGTCGGCGGCCACGGCTTCCATGTCGTGCCCTATCCGGAAGTGAAGCCGTACGCCTTCGCGGTCTCGCACTATCTCGGCGACTGGTCAGTGATCCGGCACTGGTTCGTGCCCGGGCTGCACGCGGTCTGGACCGGACTGTGGCCCGTGGTGGGTCTGCTGTTCGTGGCCGGCGTGGTGCTCGCGGTCGCGACGGAGCGGGCGACGTTCCGCCGGTTGCTCGGGGTCGGCGTCGTGCTGGCCGTCATCGCGTATGTCGTCACGCCGACCACCGCGATCGGCAGGGAAGGCCAACCGCTCCTGTTCGGCACCAACACGCGTTACGTCCTGCCCACGCTGATGGTGGGCCTGGTGCTGCTCGCGTCCGCCTCGGTGTTGCGACGGTTCGCTGCCGGACTCACGGTGCTGTTCACGGCGCTGGTGGTGGGCCTGCTGGGACTCGAGGACCTTCCCCAAGACGTCCGGTACGGCGCGGGGGTTGCCGGCGCGTTCGTGGTCGCCGTCGTCGTGGGGTGGTTCGCCGTCTCGCGATCGGCCGGAACGTCTCGGGCCGCGCGGTCGATGATGGCCCTGAGCCTCGTGGTGGTCGGTGTCGCCGGTGGCGCCGTCGTACAGCGCGACTATCTGCGTCACCGCTACACCGGCACTGCGGATCTCGAGCGGCTGTTCGGGGTGGTCGGCGGCTACGAGCATCAGCGCATCGGCGTGGTGGGTCACGGGCTCGAGTACGGCTTCTTCGGGCCGCGATTGCGAAACTCGGTGAACTATGTCGGGGTCACCGCGGCATGGCACGCCTTCGACCTGCCGAAGACGTGCCCGGCGCTCCTGTCCACGTTGATGCGCCTGAACGACGACTACGTGGTCGTCGAACCGCTGGCGGTCGAGCACACCGACCGCGTCGATCGATGGCTGGCCCGGATGCCCGGCGTGCGGGTGGTCTTCGCCAACCCGGCCGGCACGGTCTACGAGATGCCGGAGCCGCTTGATTCCCGCGGCTGCGAGATACCGGGCAGCAACGGCGGCAGCGAGTAGGTCGGCGTCGGCGTCTCGGTCTCCGGCGGGCTGTCGGTCGGCGTCGCGGTGGGTGACGGGCAGGTGGTGTCGACCGGCGCCGGCGTCGGGGTCGCGGTCGAGCCGCTGCGGGGCGTCGGGGAGGACGTCGGTGTCGGCGCGCCGGAGTCGCTCGGAGTCGGCGTTGCAGTGGGTACGGCGTCGGCCGGGTTCGGGGTCGGTGTGACGCAGGTCTTCGGAGGGCGGTGATTGCCCTGACCGTTGCCGTCGCCGCCCGGCTGGGTGACGCCGTGGGTAGTGCCCGGTGACTGCGTGTGCGGGTGATGCGGCTTCTTGGTGTGGTGCTGGGTCGGCGTTGAGGTGACCAGTGGGGTCACCTGCTGCCGGTCGTGGTGGCCGGTCGCGGCCAGCCCTACGGCGCTGCCGGCAACGAGGACCATCGCACACGCGCTGCCGACGGTGTATGCAATGCGGCGCTGGTGTCGCAGCTGCTGACCGCGCCGCACCACCCCGGGCAGCAGGTCGTTGCCGAACGCCGGCGGCGCCGGGTCGTCGAGACCGTCGAACATGCCGCCCGGGTTCAGGTCGCTCATGCCACCAGCTCCTGCTTGAGGGCGGCGAGACCCCGGCTCGAGTGCGTCTTGACCGAGCCGACCGAGCAGCCCATCACGTCCGCGGTCTGCGCCTCGGACAGATCGCCGAGGTAGCGCAGCACGACGCTCTCCCGCTGCCGCTTCGGCAGCTTGGCGAGCGCGGCGTACAGGTCGAGCCGGTCATCAGTCGACGCGCCGGACGGGGTGCCCTGGTCGGCAGCGATTCGTTCGTTGCGCTTCACCGCGCGCGCCCGGCTGCGCAGCAGGTCGAGGGCGAGGTTGCTGGCGACCCGGACGCACCAGGGCTCGGCATGGTCGCGTACCGAGGACCAGCGGCTGTACACGCGGGCGCAGGCTTCCTGCGCCACGTCCTCGGCTTCGGAGCGGTCACCGAGCAGCCGGTACGCGACGCGGTAGGCGTCGCGGACGAGCACGGGGAACACCTCCTCGAAGGACGGAGTGGCGACGGCTGTGGCCGCGTCACCTTCTTCGAAGGTCATGACCAGTCCTCGAAGGTCACGACCGCCTCCGTCCATTGCTCAACGTCCCACCTGGGTGCCGGGTTGACAGTCAACCGCACCCGATTCGCCCGAAGTGGCACACGACGTGGGCGCGGGTTGGCGGCGCGCACGCTCAACGGCAGGCGCGGGAGCCGGTGCGGTGCGCCAGTCGTGTGCTGCTTCGGGGTCAGTCTTCGATGGCGAAGCCGGAGCCGACCTCTGCCAGGGCCGGTTCTTCGCGCGCTCGCGCCGCGCTCTCGACGGTGTCGGCGCCGCGCAGGGCCGAGCACACCGCCCCGATCACGCTGATCCCGGCGGCCATGAGGAACGCGAGGTGCAGCCCGTGCCCGAACGGGCCGGTGATCAGGTTGGGGAAGAAGCTGCGTCCGGTCAGGTAGTGGTAGTGCGCCGCGCTCACGTGGGCGGCCGCCGGCGACCCGATCAGCTGCTGGATCGGGTTGTAGCCGAGGAACGCGGCGAACAGCGTGCCGATCGGGGGCAGGTGGGCGATCGAGTGCGCCTGGCCGGCCGGCATGCCCTGCGCGACCAGGCCGTGCTGCAGCGTGTCCGGCAGCCGGGAGGCGAGCCCGAGGGTGATCACGGTGAAGAAGACGCCGATCGACAGGACCTGCGCACTGTTCTGGAACGTCTGGAGCATGCCGGCGCCGGCGCCGCGCTGGTCGGCCGGCAGCGAGTTCATGACGCTCGCGACGTTCGGTGCGAAGAACAAGCCGAGCGCCAGGCCCATCAGTAGCAGGAGCAGCCCGAACCAGATGTAGGTGAAGTTCATCGGCATGAGATCGAAGAGCAGGAAGCACACCGCGGACAGGGCCATGCCCGCGGTGGCGAAGGGCCGCGCGCCGAGGCGGTCGGTGAGCCGGCCCGACACCGGTCCCGCGATGAGGAACCCGATGGTCAGCGGGATCATGTAGATGCCCGCCCACAACGGCGTCTCCTCGAACGAGTAGCCGTGCTGCGGCAGCCAGATTCCTTGCAGCCAGATGATCAGCGTGAACATCAGCCCGCCGCGGGACAGCCCGGCGAGCAGACCGGTGATGTTGCCCATGGTGAACGTCCGGCTTCGGAACAGGTACAACCGGAACATCGGGTCGTTCACCCGGCGCTCCACCAGGAGGAACACGGCGAGGATCGCCAGGCCGCCGAAGCCGCAGGCGAGCACCAGCGGCTTCGTCCAGCCCATCGTGTGCCCGCCGTATGGCTCGAGTCCGTAGACGATCGCGAGCAGGACGCCGACGAGGCCGGCGGCGAACAGCAGGTTGCCAATCCAGTCGATCTTGGCGGGGGTCCGGACACCGTTGTCGTTCAGCTTGAAGTACGACCAGAGCGTCCCGAACAACCCGAGCGGCACCGACACGATGAACACGAGCCGCCACGCGACGGGCGCGAGCAGGCCACCGAGGATCAGCCCGATGAACGAGCCGCTGATCGCGGCGACGCCGTTGATCGACAGCGCGAGTCCGCGCTCGTTCTCGGGGAAGGCGTCGGTCACGATGGCCGACGCGTTGGCGAGCACGCAGGCTCCGCCCAGGCCCTGACCGAGCCGCATCAGCACGATCCACAGCGCGCCGTGGGTGCCGTGCATCCAGGTGATCGACAGCAGGATCGAGAAGCCGGTGAAGACCGCGAAGCCGAGGTTGAACATGCGCACCCGGCCGTAGATGTCACCGATCCGGCCGAGGCTCACGACCAGCACGCTGGTGACGAGCAGGAAGCCCATCAGGATCCAGAGGAAGTACGGCGTGTTTCCGGGCGAGAGGGGATTGAGGTCGATACCGCGGAAGATGTCCGGCAGCGCGATCATCAGGATCGAGCTGTTGACCGTCGCCATGAGGATGCCCAGCGTCGTGTTCGAAAGCGCGATCCACTTGTAGTGAACTCGGGCCTGACGGGGTGGGCGGGCGGCTGCCGCGTTGGACACGCGCTTCCTTCGATCGTGGCAAGTACTTAGCCTGTGCAACTAATCTTCGCACAACCTTATGCCACGGTCGTCGCTACCGATTCGCGTGGCCACCCCCGGGTTGCGTAGTCTTGCCCGCATGGCAGCTCAGCACACGCCGCGGGTGAGCCCCGTGCTGTGGAGCCGGCGCGCGGTCGACCTGTGCCGCGTGGCCACCTGCCTCTGTTTCGGCTGACGTTTCCGTCACTGCCGAGTTCGCCGCCGTTCACTCCTGCGCGCCGTCTCGGGTGACTTCCCCGCCAGACCTCTTCGTGAGTGAACCGAGTCGCGCCCGCGCGACGTCCCGATTTTTGAACAAGTAGCAAGGAGACAGATAGATGGCTCGCAACGACGTACTCGTCGACGCGGACTGGGTCGAAGCGCATCTCGACGACCCGAAGGTTGTCCTGGTCGAGGTTGACGAGGACACCGCCGCGTACGACAAGAACCACATCAAGAACGCGGTCCGCATCGACTGGAAGCGCGATCTGCAGGACCCCCTCGTCCGTGACTTCGTCAACAAGGAGAAGTTCGAGGCGCTGCTGTCCGAGCGCGGCATCGCGAACGACGACACCGTCGTGCTGTACGGCGGCAACAACAACTGGTTCGCGTCCTACGCCTACTGGTACTTCAAGGTCTACGGCCACGACAACGTCAAGCTCCTGGACGGCGGCCGCAAGAAGTGGGAGCTCGACAGCCGTGAGCTGGTCGCCGAGGTGCCGAGCCGGCCCAAGACGACCTACCAGGCGAAGGACGCTGACAACGACATTCGCGCCTTCCGCGACGAGGTCGTTGCCTCCATCGGCGTGAAGAACCTGATCGACGTCCGCTCGCCGGACGAGTTCTCCGGCAAGCTGCTCGCGCCGGCGCACCTGCCGCAGGAGCAGTCGCAGCGCGCCGGTCACGTCGCGAGCGCGGTGAACATCCCGTGGAGCAAGGCGGCCAACGAGGACGGCACCTTCCGCTCCGACGACGAGCTGAAGAAGCTGTACGCCGACGAGGGCGTCGACTTCGGCAAGGACACCATCGCCTACTGCCGGATCGGCGAGCGCAGCGCGCACACCTGGTTCGTGTTCCACGAGCTGTTCGATCTCGACAACGTCAAGAACTACGACGGGTCGTGGACCGAGTACGGCTCGCTGGTCGGCGTTCCGATCGAGAAGGACGTCTGAGCATGTGCGGAGCTCCTGACCAGGCAACGATCAGCCGCGACGGCATCCCGACCGGGGAGACCGTCGTACAGGGCCTCGTCTACAACGGCGACTCGCCCGTATCGGGCGGCTACGTCCGCTTGCTGGACGGCACCGGCGAGTTCACGGCCGAGGTCGTGACGTCGGCCACCGGCCAGTTCCGGTTCTTCGCGCGGCCGGGTTCGTGGACCGTGCGAGTCATTCCGGGCGGTGGCCACAGCGGTGGCGACGCGAAGGTCGATGTGGCCGCGGGTGAGATCAGCGAAGTACGGATCTCGGTGTAGCTCTACGCCTGTCGACAGAGGGGCTGCTCGCGGTTTGCGAGCGGCCCCTCTGTCGTGTCGGTCAGAATGGGGGCGTGACCGAGGACCGGGTGGCGCCTGCGGCGAGCCCGTTGACGGTGCTCGTCGCGGAGGCACAGGACCATTCGGCGGCCCGTCCGTCGCTGTTCGCATCGCTGATCCGGTTCGGCGTCACGGGGGCCGCAAGCCTCGGCGCTGACTTCGCCATGTTGTACGGGCTGCACAAGGGGGCGGGTGTCGGGCTCAGCCTCGCCACCGTGCTCGGCCTGGTAGCGGCGGTGATCGTGAACTACACGCTGAACCGGAACTGGACGTTCCAGGCCCGGGCGGGCCACGGCAGCACGCTGGGACCGTACGCGTTCATGGTCGGCGTGAATGTCGTGACGACGCTGGTCATCGTCGACGGCTTGACGAACGCCGGCCTCTACTTCCTGTGGAGCAAGGTCGTCGCGGTGGCCTTCAACGCATCACTCAACTTCACCTCGTCGCGCTACTGGATCTTCAAGCGCTAGCGGGGCTGCATTCTGATCCCGGCGTCAAGGCGGACGGACTCGGCGTTGAAGTAGCTGTTGCGCAGCATCTCCAGCGCGAGCGTCGCGTACTCCTCGGCGTACCCGAGCCGCTTCGGGAACAGCACCTGCTTGCCGAGGTTCGCCTTGAACGCCTCCGACTCCGGGCCCTCGCCGTAGATCGGCGTGTCGATCAGCCCGGGCAGGATCGTGTTGACCCGTACGCCGATCGCCGACAGGTCACGAGCAACCGGGAGCGTCATGCCGACCACGCCGCCCTTGGACGACGAGTACGCCGCCTGGCCGATCTGGCCGTCCTCCGCCGCGACGGAGGCGGTGAGCACGATCGCGCCACGCTGACCGTCCTCGTCGGGGTCGGTGCGGCTCATCGCGGTGGCCGCGATCCGCACGCAGTCGAACGTCCCGATCAGGTTCACGGCGAGCACGAACTTGTAGGTGTCGAGGTTGAACGCCGAGCTGTACTCGCCGTCCTTGCCGACGGTGCGCTGCGCGGAGCCGATGCCCGCGCAGCAGACCAGCGACCGCAGCGGCGCCATGCCCGCGGCGGTGTCGACCGCCTCGATGATCTGCTCGGTGTTCGTCACGTCCGTGTGGACGTAGACGCCACCGATCTCCTTCGCGAGGGCCTCGCCCTTGTCGTCCTGCAAGTCCGCGACCACAACGCCGACACCCTGCTGCGCGAGCAGCCTGCATGTCGCGGCGCCAAGCCCAGAAGCGCCACCGGTGACCACTGCCGACGTCGAGTTCAGATCCATGTCCAGAAACCTATCGGGTGGCACAGAGCCGTCGATCACTAGCCTTTTCGTCGTGCCCGGGCGCCGCCGTCACCTCTTGGAGGATCGTGCCGGTCCGGTTGCGTCAGCGATTGCCGTCACCGTCCTCGTCGCACTCGGCGCACTGATCGCCAACCGCAACGGTGGCGGTTCGCCGGTCTCGATCCCCCCGCCCGGCCCGGCGCAGACCATTCCGGCCGGCAAGTCGCTCGATCCGGTGCAGCTGCTCAAGGGCGACACCAGCAGCTTCAACACCACGACCGGCGGGTGGTCCGCCGAGGACGCGACGATCCGGGTCGCCCACCGCGCCCGGCAAGGGGCCGGTGCGCTGTCCGCGACGCCGTCCGCGGGCGGAGCCATGACCTTGTGGTCACCGATCGAGAAGGCCAAGGGCGGCGCCCGCTACGTCGGCGAGGCCTACCTGC
Source organism: Mycobacteriales bacterium (assembly GCA_035548055.1). Taxonomy (GTDB): domain Bacteria; phylum Actinomycetota; class Actinomycetes; order JAFAQI01; family JAFAQI01; genus DASZTV01. The sequence continues at coordinate 30,138 of DASZTL010000066.1, forward strand.
GGAGCTCGTCGGCATCCGCGCCCGGGCGGCTCGAGCTTCGGTTCCTCGACGCGTCCGGTGCGGTCACCGACACCGAGCTGAGCGAGGCGGCGGAAGGCGCCACGAGTGACTGGGGCCTGCTACCCGTCGTCGCCGGCATCTCGCCCAAGGGCACGGCGCACGTGCAGCTCGGGATCAGCTTCTCCTCGGCCGGCTCCTCGCAGCTGCTCGACGACGCGACGCTCGCCGAGACACCGGGTGGCCACGCCGACGTCGAGGGACCGCTCACCACGCAGGGCAATCAGATCCTCGACGGCAACGGCGACCCGGTGACGTTGCGCGGGTTGCAACGGTTCGGCCTCGAAGGCGGTACGCAGAACCCGTTGCCCACCGAGGCGGAGATCCAGCAGCTGTCGTCGTGGGGAGCCAACGAGGTCCGCATCTCCCTCGGCGAGCAGAAGTGGCTGCGCGACTCGTGCGCCTACGAGTCCGACTACCCCGAGGTCGTCGACCGCGTCGTGAAGTGGGTCACCGACCGCGGCATGGTCGCCCTGATCAACCTGCACTTCCTGTCGGTCACCAAGTGCGGCACGGCCGGACTGGTCCCGATGGCCGATTCGCCCGGCGCGATCACCTTCTGGCAACAGGTCGCGACGCGGTACAAGGACAACCCGCTCGTCGCCTTCGATCTGTTCAACGAGCCGTACGGCATCTCGCCGGCGACCTGGCTCACCGGCGGCGACTACGACTTCGATGGTCACAACGTCGCTTCGGCCGGCATGGCGCAGCTGTACCAGACCGTGCGCGGCACCGGCGCCGAGAACCTCGTGGTGGTGAGCGGGTTGAAGTACGCGAGCCTGCCCCCGGCCCAGGCGCTCGTGGGAACCAACATCGTGTACGGCGAGCACGTGTACACGTGCACAGATGCGCCACCGCCGCAGTGCACGAAGCCGAATCCGTACGACCCGTCCTCGCTGTTCGACGCGTGGGACCGCTTCGCCGAGACCCACCCGGTGATGGTGACGGAGTTCGGCTGGCCGAATGGCGACAGCGGCACGTACAACGCGAACGTGGTCGCCGACGCCGAGCAGAAGCACCGCAGCTGGAGCGGCTTCGCCTGGGACGGCGGCACCGGTGGCCTGTTCACCCTCGTGCAAGCCCACCCGGCGTCCGACGGCACGACGATCGAGCCCAACGCGAGCGGTATGGCGCTGGTCGCGGGCTTCGCCTTGAACTGGCCTGCGCACTCCTCATGAGGGTGTTGATCGTCCACGACGAGCCGGTCGACGGCGGGTACGGCGCGGAGGCCTACATCCGTCGGCTCGTCGAAGGGCTCCGCGATGCGGGCGACACCGTCGAGCTGCTCGCCGGCGAGCGACAGCACCACGGCATCACGAAGGCACTGGACCTGTGGGATCCGGTCGCCCGGGACCTCGTCGAAGAACGCGCGAAGAGCTTCCGGCCGGATGTGGTCCACTTCCACAACATCGCCCGCGAGCTGTCAGCAAGCGTGTTGAGCGCAGCCCGACACGTGCCGGCGGTGATGACGTTCCACGACCTTCGGCTGTTCGGTGCGACGGAGCACTCCTGGCTCAGTGCGCGCGGTCGCGTCGAACGGGCCGGTGCGCGCCGGATCAGGTCGGCCGCCCGTTCCAGATTGGCAGTCGCGGTCGGGGTGACCGATCGCGTCTGCGACGCGCTCCGCGCCGACGGCTTCGCACAAGTGTCGACCGTGCGGGTGCCGGCTGCGGACCCGGTGGGCGTACTCGTTCCTGCGCAACAGTGCCGAGATGTGGTGGTCGCCGGGCGACTCGCAGCGGACAAGGGCATCGACATCGCCATCGACGCGTTCGACGCCGCATCCGACGGGATCGAAGCCACCCGCCTGCTGATCGCGGGCGACGGTCCGCAACGTGACGCGCTCGAGCGGCGGGCTCGCCGGCTCGGCAGCCGCGTCTCATTCCTCGGCTGGCTGAACGAGGACGAGCTGTCCGGCCTGCTCGGCCGCAGCCGCGTCGTCATCGTTGCGTCGCAGACCCGCAGGCGACCGGAGGGATCCTCGCTGTCGGCGGTCGAGGCCGCGATGCACGGGCGCCCGGTGGTCGCGTCGTCAGATCCGGCGGTCAGCGAGGTCGTGACCGGCCTCGAGGGAGGCCTCGTCGTACCAGGCGACACGGCGAACATCGACGGTTTCACCGACGCACTGCGTCAGGTGTTGACCGACGATGCCTTGGCCGGCGAGCTGGCGACGTCCGGTCGGTCCAACGCCGTACGGCTTCACTCGATCCCGGCAGTGGCCGCCGCGACCCGCGCGGTGTACCAGGCTGCGGTAGACGGGCGCTCCAGCTGATGCGCGCTCCGTTGTCTGTTGTCGTCCCGACGCGGGATCGCGTCGGCCTGCTCGAGCGCTGCCTCGCGGCGCTGCGCGCCGAGCTGACCGAATCCGACGAGATCCTGGTCGTCGACTCGGCCTCGGGAGATGCCGCCGCGGTTGCGGCAGCGGCGCATGAGGCCGGAGCGACGCTCGTCAGATGCGATCGGGCGGGCGCCAGCCTGGCCCGCAACGCCGGTTGGCGGGCGGCGCGGAACGATCTCGTGGCCTTCGTCGACGACGACGTACGGGTGCTTCCGAACTGGTCGACTGGATTGGTCAACGCTTTTGACGATCCGGACGTTGTATTCGTGACCGGGCGCGTCGTCGTGCCAGCCGATCAGCAGGCGGCGGAGCGTCCGGTGGCGATCACGAGTCGCACCGAGCGGGAGGTGTTGCATGCGGGCCTGTCCGGCGATCTGGGGGCAAGCGCGAACCTCGCCGTACGCCGAGCGGCGCTGGCAGCCGTCGGCGGCTTCGACGAGACGCTCGGGCCCGGTTCGTGGGCGGCCGCGGCCGAGGATCTCGATCTGTTCGACCGCCTGTTCCGGGCCGGCTACACGGGCAGCTTCGAGCCCCACGCGGCCGCCGAGCACGACCAGTGGCGGACCAGGCCACAACTCATCCGCCTGGACTGGCGTTATGGCAAAGGCATGGGTGTCCGGCTCGCGCGGCTCGCTCGTTGGGACCGGCCGCGAGCTCGGCGACTGTTCCGCGAGGCGGTCATCGAACAGGGGGTTCGTCCGGTGTTAGATGACTTGCGGCACGGTTACGAGTTCGGGGCGCTCACCGTTGCGACCCGTACCCTGGCTACCGTGCTCGGCGTGGCTGTGGGCTCGGTCCGAGCGTGGACCAGCGTGCGAGCGAGAGGTTTGACCAAGTGAAGCTGGCGCTCTACCACCCGTGGATCTACGTCACGGGAGGTATCGAACGCACCCTCCTCAACATCGCCAGCCGCAGCCGCCACGACTGGACGCTCTACACCCATCACTACGACTCGGCGAGCACCTTCCCGGGGCTGCGCGACGCCCGCATCGTGGTCCTCGACCCGCAGGTCTCGGTACGACGAGCGCTTCCGGCTCTCGCCCAGGCGGCGTACCGGATCAGTCGTACCGAGCTTCCGCTGCGCGACGAGCAGGGTCTGCTGGTGTCGTCGGAAGGCCTGGGCGACTTCATCCTGTCGCGCAACGAGGTCCCGACGGTCTGCTACTGCCACACGCCGCTGAAGATCTTGCACGACCCGGTCACGCGGGCCGCGCTGCGCTCGCGCAGCTTCCGCAAGTACGCCGCGCTGCGCACGCTGGCGCCCGGCTTCAACGCCGTTGACCGGCGGATGTGGAAGAAGTACCAGTACGTGCTCGCGAACAGCCAGGAGACCGCGCACCGCATCGAGCGCGCCGGGCTGCCCGCGGAGGAGATCGAGGTCCTGCACCCGGGCGTCGACCTCGACCAGTTCACGCTCCATCCAACTTTGCCCCGCGAACGGTTCTTCCTGGTCGCGGGACGGATCATGTGGGAGAAGCGGATCGAGCTGGCGATCCAGGCGCTGCGCGTCGCGCGCCAGAACGGCGCCGACGCCTCGCTCGTCATCGCCGGCGGCGTCGACAGCAAGAGCCGCCCGTATCTGGAGACGCTGCGCCAGCACGCCGCCGGACTTCCGGTGGAGTTCCTCATCCACCCGAGCGACGAAGAGCTCGCTGCGCTCTACGCACGCTGCATGGCAGTCGTCTTCACCGCGCCCAACGAGGACTGGGGGATCGTGCCGCTCGAGGCGATGGCTTCGGGTGCACCGGTGCTCGCGGTCGACGCGGGTGGCCCGCGCGAGAGCGTGATCCACAACGTGACGGGATGGTTGCTGCCACCGACGCCGTGGGCGTTCGCCGAGCAGATGAAGATCGTCGCCGACGACGGGCCGAACGGTCGCCTCGTCTCGCGCCGCGCGACCCGCCGCCGGGCGCAGCAGTTCGCGGCGGACACCTTCGTTCAGCGGCTGGACGACGTGATGGAAGAGGTTGTGCTCAGCGGTTCGGTCGAGCGTCAGATCCTGCCGGCAACGAAGCTGCCAGTTCAGCCCCGACAGATTGCCAAGACCGCGTCGGAGGACTCGGGCGCGTAAGCGTCCCGCTCAGTCCCTCCCGCAACGCCGCTGCCCAACCTTCGGCATCTTCTGGCGCGACCAGTCGCGCCGAGGACCCCGCGGTGCTCTCACGCAACGCCGGGATGTCGCTGACGATCGCCGGCGTCCCACAGGCCATCGCCTCCAGCGGTGGCAGCCCGAAGCCCTCGTAGCGACTCGGATACAGCAGCGCCTTCGCGCCGGTCAGCAGGGCAACGAGATCCGGGTCGGAGGCATGCCCGACGATCTTGATCCGCTCACCGCTCGGGCGCGGAACCGGAGCGAAGGTCGGATGCCCGCTGCCCACGAGAACCAGGTCGTGCGGAAGCTCACCGACCGTGCGCTCGTGTGCCGCGACCGCGGTCGCGACGTCCTTGCGCGGGTCGGCCCAGCCGACCATCACGACGTACTCCGCATCGAGGCCGAGTGAGGCCCGAAGCCGCTCGACGTCAGCGGACGGTGCCGGCGCGAACCGCCCGTCGACGGCGGGGGACACCACCGTGATCCGCTCTTCCCCGACGCCGTGGGCCACGAGCTCGGAGCGCACCGCGCGGGAGACGGTGATGACGTGCTTCGCGCGGCGAGCGCTCGTGAGGACGCTGTGGGCGTAGAGCCGCATCGAGCCGGCGAACCATTCCGGGCCGACCGTCGCGGCGAGGTCGTGCACGACGACGATCCCGGGGCGGGCGAGTGGCGCCGTGTTCGTCAGTGACCAGATCGTGTGCCGCGCAGCCGCGGCGGGAAGGATGACCTGCTCCCACAGCCGGCCGCCGAGCCGGCCGCCGGGGACCCGAAGGGCGCGGTCGGCCAGCGGGTCGTCGACCCGGCCCGGCGTCCACACCTCGAGATCGACGCCGGCTTCCTTCGCGGCGGCGACGAATCCGCGGGCGACGCGGTGCAGCCCGGTCGCCCGGCCGCTGAGGAAGCGGCCGTCGACGACGAGGCTCACCGCGGTCCGAGCCGGCCGTCGACGATCGGCATCCGAGCTGCCCTGGCCCGGCCGACCGCGATGCCGGCGGCCCGCGCGATGTTGACGGCAACGCCGAACTCGTACCCGCTCCTGGCATCGGCGGCGATGAGCTTCGCGGTGTGGCGCAGGCTGCCGGCCGCGAATCGCCGCGCCGCCTGGTGCCCGCCCATCCGGCCGACCTTGGAGCGCAACGCGCCGGCGCCGACGCCGTACCCGTACGACGCCCGGAGCGCGCCGCTGCGTCCTCGCCACTGCATGTGCGACACGACGGCCTGCGGGTCGAAGTGTCCGATCCACCCTTCGCGCAGTGCACGCCACATCAGATCGGTGTCCTCGGCGCTGCGCAGCGTTGCGCCGACGCCGAGCTGCTCGTCGAAGCCGCCGAGTGCCTCCCAGCAGCCGCGCGCGATCGCGAGGTTGGCGCCATGGCCGATGTAGCTCGCATCGTCGCCGCCCGCGTAGCGGCGGGGTATCGCGCCGAGCATGACCGAGACCGGTTGGCCGTCGCCGTCGGCGACGACGCGTCCGGTGACGAACCCGATGCGTTCGCCTTCCGCCGCCGACTTCGTGAACCGGGCGCGGATGGCCTGTGACCAGTCGGTGCGTGGCATGCAGTCGTCGTCGGTGAACGCGACGATGCCGGCCGTCGTCTCGCGCATCGCCGCGTTGCGTGCCTTCGCCAGACCCGGCTCGTCGACGCGGATCGTCCGCAGGCCGAACTCGGCGGCGACTGACGCGGTGGCCGGCGTCACGGAGGCGGAGTCGACGACGAGCACTTCGTCGGCCGGTTGCTCGAGCACGGAACGCAGGCAGTCACGCAACCGCTGCGGCCGGTCGCGGCTGCACACCGCGATCGCCAGACCCATGCCCACCTGCTCATTCTCACCGACCAACCCTCGGTGATCTTGACGTTATGTGCCCATCACGGCCGCTGATGGGCACATAACGTCAAGATCACGGGGGTTGGAGCGGGGGGAGGTAGCGTCCGAGCGTGCGGGTCGTGGTCGTCAGCGCCTGGGAGCCCTGGCGCACCACCGATGGCGCCGCCTTCATCCTCGACCACCAGCTGCGCGAGCTCGCGGGTCGGCATGAGCTGACGATCCTCGCTGCCGGCGCTCCTGCAGCCGAGGTGCGCGAGCTGTCCGACGTGGCAGGCCGGTACGGCGGAGCGCGCCTCAGGTGGTTCGGTGCTCCGATCTCGCCGTGGGCGGACTACCTCATGCGGATCGGCTGGTCGGCACGCACCGGCGAGCCGGCGCACGTCCGGTTCGTCGAGCGGCCCGAGCTGCTGATGGCGTTCGACGACGCGATCGAAGCCGGCGTCGACGTCGTCCACCTGCACGGCTGGGGGACGGCGCAGCTCGCCGCACGCGCGTCGGGTGTCCCCGCCGTACACGTCGCGATCGACCCGTGGACGGCCAACCTCGCCAACCGCCGCGTGACCGGCTTGCGCGCGCCGTTCGACCGCCGGCAGCTGGAGCGAGTCGCCGCCCATGAGCTTCGGCACTACCCCGCCAGCCGCATCGTGGTCGTGGTGACCGAGCAGGACGCCGAGGTGGTCCGGCGGGCGGCGCCGCAGGCGACGGTCGAGGTCGTGCCCAACGGTGTCGACCCCGGGCCCGAGCCGCCACCGGTGACTGCCGCACCACCGGTGCTCGGCTTCCACGGCGTCTTCGACAGCCGGGCGAACGTCGATGCCGCAACCCATCTGGTGCGCGACATCTGGCCGCGGGTGCGTGAGGAGGTCCCCGCGGCAACGGTGCTGCTCGTGGGTCGGCGCCCGAACCGAGAGGTACGCCGGCTCGCCGGCGACGGAGTGGAGCTTCGCGCCGACGTGACGGACATCCGGCAGGAGCTGTTGCGCATGTCGGTGCACGTCGACTGGATGACGTCGGGGGCCGGCATCAAGAACAAGGTGCTGGAGGCAATGGCGGCTGGCCGACCGGTGGTCGCGTCGGAAGCCGGTGCGCGCGGGATCGGGTCCGGGCAAGGGCTGCTGATGGCCGCAGACACCAAGATCGCGGCGGCCCGGATCGTGCGGCTCCTGCGCAACCAGGCGGATCTGGCGGCGGCCGGTGCGACCGCCCGTGCCCGCGTGGTGAACGACTTCAGCTGGGCGGGCAACGCGGCGCAGATCGAAGCGCTCTGGCGCCGCGTGGCGAGAGTGGCGTCGCCGTGAAGATCGAGGTGGTCACCTATCACCTGCCGCACCCCGACGGCACCGCCACCGGACGCCACGTCTTCGCGATCTGGGACGCGGTCCGCGGGATGGGTCACGACGTCTCGGCGTGGTGCTGGGGCCGGGCACCGGAAGGACTCGAGCCGCCGACCTGGGTCCGCTGCTCGCCGTTTCACGACCCCGGCGGCTGGCGGCGAAAGCCCGCGACGCTGCTGCACCCGCGCGGCGGGCTGGCGTCGGTCGGATGGGAGCCGGACCCGGATGCGGTCGCGTGGGCGGAAGAGCCGGAGTCGTACGCCGCGGTGGCCCGCGCCGAGCGGCGCGGCGTGACGATCTACCACTCCGAGATGCTCGACGCTGTGGCGCTACGCCGACCGAGGCCGGAGGTGCTCCAGTCGGTCAGGGCCGAGCGTCACGTCGTACGACGTGCCGGAGTGGCGATCGCGTTCTCCCCGCGCGTCGCACGGGTCACCGGGGTGAAGCACCTGTGCCCGGTCACGCTGCCGATCCCGGCTGAGCCGCTCGACGTCGTCGAGGAGCCGGTCGCGGTGATGATCGCGGACTGGGCGTGGCCACCCAACCAGGCGGCGTTGCGTCGGCTGCTCGACCACTGGTCGATGGTGCGCGACGAGGTGCCCACGGCGCGGCTGCTCGTCGCGGGCCGCGGGTTGACCGACCCGATCGCGATCGACGGCGTCGAGGTGATGGGCGAGGTCGCCCAGGCACGCGATGCGCTGAGCCGCGCTGCGGTGCTCGCCTTTCCGTGCCCGCCGACGAGCGGTCCGAAGATGAAGGTGCTCGACGCGCTCGCATGGGGGCTACCGGTGGTGACGACGCTCGCCGGCGTGGAGGGCATCAAGCTCGCCGAGGGCACCGTCGCGGTCGCCGGCGAGAAGGACTACTTCGCGACGCTTGTCGAGGTGCTGAAGGACCCGCAACGCCGCTTGCTGATGGCCAAGGCAGGCCGGGCCGACGTACTGGCGAGCCACCGCCCAGAGCAGGCAGCAGCCGCCCGCCTGGCCCTGATCGACGCCCACCTCTAGCTCGAAGTGGCACACAGCTGTCGCCTGGCCACGCCGGGTTCGGATGCGCTGTCCGGTTCTGACGGCTGTGCCGCCGATGTCGTGTGCTACTTCGAACGCGGGTCAGCCGAAGATCGGGGCGAAGCGGTACCTCACCGGGCCGCGATCCGGCGGTGCCAGGCCGCGCCGCCGTCGCAGCGGGAGCGGCGCGACGAACCCGATCGCTGCACCGAGCGCCGCGCCGGACGCGGGCGCGGTTCGCCAGATCGAGGCGCGCGCCGCGATCGGCGGTCCCTTGGCCTGAGTGTCGAAGTAGGCGAGGTAGGACGTCTGGTGCAGCGTGGCGGTCAGCTGTTCGTAGGCATGCAGCGTCTGCTTCGACGTCGGGGACGAGATGCGCATCGTGCCGACACCCGCTGCGCCGTAGTCGTCGAGACACGAGATATGTACGTCGGGCAGGGACGGCTCCATGTCGTTCGCCACCTGGCACACCGTCGCGATCAGCAGCCGTCCGGAGGTCACCGCGTCGTACTGGCCGGTGTTACGCAACGGGCTGACGGTCGAGAAGATTCGCTGCTGCGACACCGAGACCGGCGCGATCAGCAGCGCGACGAGGCCCGCGAGTGCGCCGGCCGCACTGAAGAACACGATCCGGCGGAAGGACCACTTGGGCATCAGGAGCGTGCCGAGCTCCGGTTCCTGCGTCGCGGTCGCCAAGGCGAGTAACAGCATCACGAGCTCGGCCGGCTGGCTCAGCAACAGCGCGTCCTCGAGCAGACCGCTGACGAGGAAGGCGACGACCCCGACGAAGCACGCGGCAACCACGCTTCGCCGGTAGGTGTCTGCCAGCAGCATTCCGCGGCCACTCTGCATCAGTGCCGTCACGCACATCACGATCAGGATCGCGGCGCCGACCGCACCGGTGTCGCCGTACGCGTACAGGTAGAAGTTGTCGGTCGTCGAGACGCCGATGGTCTGCAAGCCTCCGATGCCGAGACCCAGGTAGGAGTGATGGGAGACGGCGTCGAGGATCGGGGGCAGTCGCTGGAACCGCACGCCGACCGAACCGACGTCGGCGCTCACCGACAGGTGATGGCGGATGCCTGCGTCGAAGAAGTACAGCGCGGCAGACGCCAGGACGCCGGTCGAGGCCAGCATGATCGCGCGCCGCTGCAACAGCAGCATGGCGAGCAGGACGAAGACGACCGGTACGGCGGCCGCTGCGCTGCGGGCGTACGTCCAGTAGATCGCTCCCAGCGACAGGAGGATCAGCGGGCCGCCGGTGATCAGCCACTTGCGCATCCGCAGCGCGCTCATCGTGAGCAGCGGCAGCACCATGACCGCCAGCCAGGCATACGCGAGCGCGAACTCCGCACTCGACCGCACCCGGACGTGACCGTCGCGGGCCTCGAGCACGTGCGACGCGGTCGTCGACCCTGCCTCGCCGGCAAGGGTGAACACGTGCTGGCCGATCGACTGCTTCGACAGGTACTCCAAGACGGCGGCGATCGCCGAGACCGCGAACGTCACGATGATCACGCGAACCACGAACCGCGGGTTGTCGATCATGCGGCAGAAGGCGAGCGCGACGATGAAGAACCCGGCGACGAACGCCAGGTTGATCAGTCGCTGCAGCGCCACGGTCGGGATGCCGCTGGGCGGCGCGAAGGCGAGACCGTCAGCGACCCACGCGAGGACGAGCAACGCAAGGGCGAGATGGAACGGGGTGGCGGTGAAGAGCCTGCTGTGCCCGCCCTGCTTCGCCATGACCGCCAGCCGCACGGCCGCTGCGCCGATGAGGATGTGGTTGACCGTCGCGTACGACGTGAGCATGTGCGGCGCGACCAAGGTCGACGGCACGAGCATCATCGACGCGATCAGCAGCCCCAGGACGGCCTTCGGCCGGCTGTAGAGGCAGACGAATGCCGCGATTGCGGTCCCGCCGTCGATGAGAAGGACGCCCATGACGCTGCGCTATCCGGGTGGCGTCGTCACCAGCGGCGGCGAAGCAGGTCGGCGACGATCATGAACGCGGCCCCGACGACGACGAAGGCGACACCGGCCGAGACGAGCTGCTTCTTCGTCGACACCTTGACCTTGATGCCCGCCGACGGAGTGGTGACCTCGGTGAGCGTCACGCGCTGGACGGTCGGGATGCCGAGGTCCTTCTGCTGCCGCTTCACGTAGTCGATCAGCTCGGCGGTCGCCGCCTGCGCGATCGCGCTGGACTCCTGCGGATTGCGGCCCTGGGCAAACAGGTCGATCGTGAACGTGTCGGCGCCCATCAAGGTGTTGACCGCGCCCTCGACCTGAGCGGTGGTGAGGCGGTACTGGTCCTGCAGCTGGGTCGCGACCGGCGCCGCGATCACCGACGTCTGAACCAGGCCCGCGTAGTAGAAGCGAAGCCGCTGCAGCTTCGCGAGCGTCGCGTCGCCGGTGTCCTGCGCAACCGCGAACGGCTGGTCGATCAGCATGGTCGAGAAGCTGATGTAGTGCGTCGGCTTCGACCGCTGGTACAGCGCGGCGCCGGCACCGGCGAGTAGCGCCAGGACGAGGGCGAGGATGACCGTGAGCGCGCTGACCTCGATCGGAATGGTGACCTGGCGCGGGCGAGGGCCTGTCGCGTCGTCCGGCAGCACGCGGGCCACGCTACCGGGAGGGCGTGCGGTTTGTGCGTGTGGCACTCTGCGGCGGTGCGGGACAGCAGCGCGACGGCAAGCGAGGGTGGTTCGGGCCCGGTGACCGTCGTGGTACCCACCCGCGACCGGCCGCCTCAGCTCGCCGCGTGCCTCGAGTCCATCCGGGCCGCGCTGCGCGACGGCGACGAGCTGGTCGTGGTCGACAGCGCATCGCGCGACGCATCGGCGGTGGCAGCGGTCGCGAAGACCGCCGGGGCGCGGCTGGTCCGCTGCGAGCGGCCAGGGGTGAACCGGGCCCGCAACGCCGGATGGCGGGCGGGCGCACATCCTGTGGTCCTGTTCACCGACGACGACGTGGTGGTCGATGCCGGCTGGCGCGACGCACTCACCGCGGCGCTGACGGCAGACAGCCGTCTCGGCTTCGTCTCGGGCCGGATCCTGCCCCTGGCGGGCGAGACACCGTCGCGAGACATCGCGATCAAGCGCGACGACGTCCCGGAGCGGTACGACGAGTCGAGCGTGGGCAACCTCGGCCACGGTGCGAGCCTCGCCGTACCCCGCGGCGTGCTCGAGCAGCTCGGCGGCTGGGACGAGTCGCTGGGGGTGGGCGGCCGGTTCGGGTCATCGCCGGAGCACGACCTGTTCGACCGGTGTTTCGCTGCCGGGTTGACCGGTCGCTTCGAGCCGACGGCGCTGGCCTACCACGCACAGTGGCGCGGGCCGCGTCGCCTGCTGCTCCTCGACGCGCGCTACGGCTACGGGACCGGCGCCCGACTGGCGAAGCTGCTCCGGATCGACCGGCGCCGGGCGCGCCGCGTTGTCGCCGACTACCTCAAGAACGGGTTCAGCGAGCTCGGTCGTGAGCTTCGCGCGCGTCAGGGATACCCGGCACTCGGTACGTCGCTGCGGCTGCTCGCCATCCCGTTCGGCTTGCTGCGCGCCGCCATCGTCCCGGTTCGCGACGGTCATTACCGGACGCGCGGATGACCGAGCCGGAGCGAGCGCCACTGTCGGTCATCGTCCCGACCTGCGGCCGGCCGGACCTGCTCGATGGCGCGCTGTCGAGTCTGCGCGACTCGCTCGCCGACATCGACGAGCTCGTCGTCGTCGAGTCGGGATCGGCACAGCCCGAGCCGGTGTGGGCGGTCGCGCGACGGCACGGTGCGACGTTGTTGGTCGCGGACGCGCCGGGAGTGTCTAAGGCGCGCAACCTCGGCTGGCAGCAAGCCCGCCATGACCACGTCGCGTTCATCGACGACGACATCCGGGTGCAGCCCGGCTGGGCGAATGCGATGGCGGCCGGCCTCTCCGCGCATCCGGGGGCGGCGTTCGTGTCCGGCCGGATCGACCTGCCGGAGGGGCAGGGGACGCTGGCGCTCACCGTGAAGGACGACGACGACGTACAGGAGTTCGACCGCCGGTCCGGCGGCGTCATCGGTCACAGCGCGAACCTCGGCATGCATCGCGCCGTTCTCGCCGCGGTCGGCGGCTTCGACGAGATGATGGGCCCCGGATCGCGCTGGCCGGCGGGCGAAGACCCCGACCTGCTCGACCGCGTACTGGCAACCGGAGCGCACGGTTGGTACGCACCGGATGCGGCAGCGCACCACGAGCACTGGCGGCGGGTCCGCGAGTACGTCGTGCTGCAGCACGGCTACGGCATCGGGTCAGGCGCGCGGCTCGCGAAGCTCATCCGCACCGATCGGGCGCGGTTCCGCGTGGTGCTCGAGGACGACGTCTGGCGCTGGGGTGTCGCCTCCTTGTTTCGAGAGCTGTTTAAGCGCGACTGGCTGCGTGCGGCCGGTTCGTTGTTGCGGGTTCTCGGAATGGGACGGGGGCTGGTGACCGCGATCTTCGTGCCGGTCAGAAGCGGTCACTTCCGCGGGCGCGCCAGCAGCTCGTCGTAGAGGTCGTCCATGCGTGCTGCGCACGCGTTCACGTCCCAGGTGTTCGCCTGCTCGACGCCACCCGCGGCGAGCCGCTCGGCAAGTGCGCGATCCCGCAGCACCCGGATGATCCCGCCGGCCAGGGCTTCGGCGTCACCTTCCGGGACGAGCAGGCCGCTGTGGTCGTCCTTGACGTACTCCGGAATGCCGCCGTGCTGTGTCGAGACGACCGGCCGGCCGCTCGCGCCCGCCTCGAGATTCACGAGCAGCAGGCTTTCGCTGTCGCCGTCCGGTCCGGTGCGACTGGGCGTGACGACGAGGGTGGCGCGCGCGATGTGCTCGCGAACTTGCTCATGCCGTCGTGTCACGTCGGGCTCGTACCAATGGACCGCCGCGCGGTCCGTGTCGCGCAGGCTCGCCATCGGACCTTCGCCAAGGATGTGCAGCGAAGCCGCGGGCACTTCTTCCAGGACGAGCGGCCAGGCCTCCAGCAGCACGTCGATGCCCTTCTTGGCGACGAGCCGCCCGACGAACGCCACCACCGGCGGACCGTCGGGCAGTGGGGTCGGCGCGAAGAAGGAAGTGTCGACACCGCTCGGCAACACCCGGATGAGGTCTTCGGCGAAGCCCGCCGCCACCGCAGAGCCGGCGAGGAACTGCGAGGGGACGGTGACCGCGTCGACGGCGCCCAC
>DASZTL010000067.1:0-30936 GCA_035548055.1 Mycobacteriales bacterium
AACGCTCACATCGTGAGCGCTCTTGGAGGCGGCGGGATTCGAACCCGCGTCCTTTGGCGGTTCATCAAGGCTTCTCCGGGCGCAGCCTGCTGTGGGTTTCTCGGCTCCAGCGGCGGCACAGGCGCCCCGCTGCGAGCTCAGTCACTGTTTGGTTTCCCTTGAGGCCCCGTGACCGGGTCTCGCGGTAGAGCCTCCTATCGATGCCAGACCCTAGAGCGGAGGCGCCCCTAGGCTGACAGCTTCGCTACCTGTCAGGCAGCGAGAGCGAGCCGGTTGTTATCGGCATTTATTGAAGTTGCCACGAGAGATTTGTGAGATCACGTGACGTTCTCAGCCCGCTTCACTTGAATCGACGTCCAAAGTCGAAACCGTTCGCCCCCTTCGCAGGGTTGATGCACTGACGGTCTCCAGGGTACCCCTCGGCGGCCCGGTCTGAACCCGGGCTCTCAGACGCACTAATACCCCAGGAGGGTATAGTACGACTGCGATGTCAACGGTCTGGGACAGCCTCGACGAGGGCTTCTTCATGTTCTGGCAGACGCTGTGGGCGCTCGTCCTCGGATTCGTGCTCTCCGGCGCCGTACAGGCGTTCGTCTCGCGCCGCGCAATGGTGCGCACGATGGGCGATCACCGGCCGGCTTCGATCGCCCGGGCGTCCCTGTTCGGGATGGCGAGCTCTTCGTGCTCGTACGCCGCCAGCGCACTGGGCCGCTCGCTGTTCGACCGCGGCGCCGACTTCACCGCCGCGATGGTCTTCATGGTCGCTTCGACCAACCTCGTCCTCGAGCTCGGCCTGGTCATGTGGTTGCTGCTCGGCTGGCAATTCGCGGTCGCCGAGTTCATCGGCGGCGCCATCATGATCGTGCTGCTCTCTGCGACCCTGCCACGGGTTGCGCGGCGGGAGCTCCTTGAAAGACAAAGAGCGCAACAACGAGAAGGGTCGGCGGCTGACGAACGAGTCGATCCCGACGTCGCGTTGCTTGCTCGGCTTCGTGATCCGGTACGTCGCCGCGCGGCCGCTCGCTACGCGCTCGCCGATCTGTCGATGCTGCGTCGTGAGATCGTCATCGGCTTCGTCGTGGCCGGCTTCCTCGCCGTCGGCGTACCGACGTCGGTCTGGACGGCCGTCTTCGTCACCGGCCACGGTGCCTGGACGACCATCGAGAACGCGGTCGTCGGCCCGGTCGTCGCGTTCGCCAGCTTCGTCTGCTCGATCGGCAACGTCCCGCTCGGCGCCGCCCTCTGGCAGCGCGGCGTCAGCTTCGGCGGCGTGATCGCGTTCATCTTCGCCGACCTGCTGTCGCTCCCCCTCGTCCTGATCTACCGCAAGCTGTACGGCACCCGACTCACAGTTCGTCTCGTCACTGTGATGTGGCTCGCGATGAGCGTCGCCGGGCTGCTGACCGAGGTGATCATGCGCAGTGTTGGCGGCGTGCCGGGCCGACCGACGCATCTCATCGCACCGGAGCGGTTCGCGTGGGACCACACAACGGCGCTGAACATCGTTGCGCTGGCCGTCTTCGCGTTCGTCTTCTTCACGGCGCGACGGCCGCAAGCGGCCGACGAGAGCGCCTACTCGATCGACCCGGTTTGCGGCATGCAGGTCGAGAAGGCACACGCCCCCGCGACGTACCGCGATGGTGACGTGGCCATCTACTTCTGCAGCGAACGCTGCCGGGACCACTACGTGAAGAGGCTGGAGACGGTGTCATGACTGCTGCGCGCGGATACACGGCGGACAAAGTGGCCTACCAGCGCCGGCTGAGCCGCATCGAAGGCCAGGTCCGCGGCATCGCGCGCATGGTCGAGGACGACGTGTACTGCATCGACGTCCTGACCCAGGTGTCCGCTGCCACCAAGGCGTTGCAGGCGGTCGCACTCGGACTGCTCGAGGATCACCTCGGGCACTGCGTGCGCGAGGCGGTCGCGGCGGGCGGCAGCGACGCCGACGCCAAGCTCCGAGAGGCCGCTGACGCGATCGCGCGACTGGTCCGCTCGTAGCCCTTCAGTCGGCGAAAGACATCCAGAGCCGATCGCGAAAGTTCTTTGTTCACAACGCAATTCGGGTATTGACAACCCTTCTATTCGAACGTATGTTCGAAGGGTGTTAGACCCGGGATTCGACCGCATCTTCGGTCGGACCGACACGCGGATCGCCGTCCTCGAAGAGATGCCGGTCGGCGGTCAGCTCGCCTCAGCGCTCGCGGCCCTTCGCACGATGCAGATGGACGGCTACGCCGCAGTTCGCGTGCATGCGCTGTGGTCGAAGGTGATCTCCTGGGCCACCGCCCAGCAGATGATTGCCACGAACGACGCCATCAGCGGGATCCGCGGACTCGTCGGCCCCCCTGACGATCTGAACGAGCCATACCGGATCGCCGCGCAGGAGATTGCGAACGCGACCGCCATCACCTACGCGGCGGCGCGAAGCCAGGTCGATCTGGTGGACCGGATCGACGGCTGCATGCCGGAGAGCTGGGAGGCACTCGACCGCGGTGACTTGTCCCTGGCTCACGTCAGGGCGTTCCACCGCGCGACCGCGAACTGCGTCCCCAAGCTCGTGCAAGAGGTAGAGCGGCAGATCGTTCCCCAAGCAATCGCTCGCAGGTGGACGCCAAGCGAGCTTGCCCGTGCAGCGCGCAAGCTGATCATCTCGATCGATCCGGAAGGTGCCGCCAAGCGCGAGGAGGCGGCGAAGGCGGAGGCCGACGTCGAGTTCTATCCCGGCGAGGACGGGATGGGTCACCTCAACGCACACGGCCCGGCAGCACAGGCCCTCCAGATGGCCGACGCCATCGACGATCGTGCCGAGGCGATGGCTCGGGCCGGCGACAACCGTCCGCTCGGGGTGCGCCGCTTCCAAGCGATGTACGAAGCGGTGATGGGGACGGCGAGCAGTGCACCGCTTGCGCCGGTTCAGACACACACCCTGGTGACGATCGGCCTCGACACCTTGCTGGGTCTGAACAACAACCCTGGCGAGCTGGCTGGGTACGGGCCCATCACGGCAGAGACTGCCCGCAAGATGGCCGCCGACTCAACGCTGAGCCGACTCGTCACCGACCCGGTGAACGGCACCGTTCTCGTGTCTTTTGTGGTTGCCGAGCGAGGTCGAGCGGCTGCGTGCCCCTATCGTCCTCGCGTCGGCGGAGCATTCGCGGAGCGACGTAAAGGAGTGCGCCCAACGGGCGCGCGACCAGTCGCGGAGCGGATGCTCTGTCGGCGCGCCAACGCCGCTCACGCAGCCTGAGACCGAGCGAGCCTCACCAGTTGAAGACGAAGAAGCGCTGGAAGGTCGGCATCAACGCCGACGGGCAGGAGACGTGGACCAGCTTCCTCGGCTTCACGTACGTCTCGCACGACCAGGACCCTCAGGTCGGCGATTCCGACCCGCCGGCCGAAGCGGCGTAGCTACGCGCTCACGCCGAACAGCAATGCGGCGTTGTTCCAGAGGACATCGCGCATCCAGGCATCACCGAGCTCGAGCCGGACAAGCGCCTCGACCTGATGCGCGAACGGGTACGGGAGGTTCGGGAAGTCGGTTCCGAACAGCACCTTGTCCTGCAGCGCACGCAGTCGCGGCACCAGAT
Source organism: Mycobacteriales bacterium (assembly GCA_035548055.1). Classification (GTDB taxonomy): domain Bacteria; phylum Actinomycetota; class Actinomycetes; order JAFAQI01; family JAFAQI01; genus DASZTV01. The sequence goes on from DASZTL010000067.1 coordinate 3,591, forward strand.
CGCGGCCGTCGTAGTGCTCATCACCGAAGTCGGTGAAGCACATCGTCGTGTCGACGCGGACGTTCTCGTAGCGGTCGGCGAAGTCGAGAAAGGCGCCGTACTCCGGCTTGCCCATGTGCGCGGCGATCATCGCCAAGCCCGGATGACGCTGCAGCACCTCGCCGATCGGACCGGGGCCGGTGAAGTTGCCCGGCGTCGGCCCACTGCCGGCATGGACCACGACCGGTACGCCGGCTTCCGCGAGGATGCCCCACGCCTCATCGAGCTGCGGGTCACGCGGATCGAAGCCGCCCACCTGCACATGCACCTTGAAGACCCGGGTGCCCGCGCGGACCGCGTCCTCCGTATACCTCGCCGCGGACGGCTCCGGAAAGACCGTCGCCGTGTGCATCACGTCCTCGTGCGCCGCTGCAAACTCAGCTGCCCAGCCGTTGAGCCACTCCGCCATGTCGGGCTTGTGTGCGTAGACGAGCGACGGAAACGCCCGGACGCCGAGTGAGCGCAGGTGCGCGAGCCGGTCAGCCTCCGGCCACTTGTAGACGATCGGCCATTCGCGCCCGGTGAGCGGCCCCTTCGAGTCGAAGTACGCCCAGACCTTGCGCATCACCGAGTCCGGCATGAAGTGCACATGGGCATCGATCACGCCCGGCAGCCCGAGCACCTTCCAGTAACCGGCGACGTCGTCGTCCTGCCGCGGCATCGCAGGCGAAGCGGGCGTGCTCACAGCCAGCCTTTGGATCGCCGTCCCGCGTCCCGCGCGATCTCTCGCGCCGCGTCCCGGGCGGCCAGCGTCTGCCGCTTGTCATACGCGCGCTTCCCTCGCGCCAGCGCGATCTCGACCTTGACCTTGCCGTCCTTGAAGTACAGCTGCAGCGGCACGAGGGTCAGACCGGACTCCTTGGTCTTGCCGATGAGCTTCGCGATCTCGGCGCGGTGCAGCAGTAGCTTGCGACGGCGGCGCGGCTCGTGGTTGGTCCACGTCCCCTCGGTGTACTCCGGGATGTGGAGGTTCTCCAGCCACACCTCGCCGTCACGCACGGTGGCGAAGGAGTCGACGAGCGATGCCTGGCCCTTGCGCAGCGACTTCACCTCGGTGCCAACCAGCACCATGCCCGCCTCGTAGACGTCTTCGATCGCGTAGTCATGCCGAGCCTTGCGGTTCTGCGCGATCAGCTTCCGGCCGGTTTCCCTAGCCACGAGCCCGCACCGCCATCAGCCCGCACCGCCGGCGTCGGCGGTTAGCCCGGAGAGCACTTGGACGGCTCGCTCGAACAGCACGGACTGCGGGACCTCGGCGCCGACCGCGACGTCAGGCATGATGCCCACGCCATCCACCGCACGGCCGTCGGGCGTCAGGTAGTGGCCGACCGTGAGCTCGATGTTGGAGCCGTCGGACAGCCGGTCAGGGGCCTGCACGCTGCCCTTGCCGAAGGTCTGCGAGCCGACGATCACCGCACGGCCGCGATCCTGCAGCGCTCCCGCCACGATCTCGGCGGCGCTCGCCGTACCACCATTGACCAGCACGACCAACGGGATCCCCGTGTTGCCGCGACCACCCCGAGCGAGCAGCGGTACGGGCGCGCTGCCCCGCTGCACGTACGTCGCGACGGTCCCGCGGTCGAGCAACGCCGAGGCCGTCCGGACGGCCTCGTCGAGCAGCCCGCCTGGGTTGTCGCGCAGGTCGAGCACGATGCCGTGCAGATGGTCACGCTCCGCCGCCCGGACCCGGGCGCGCACCCACTGGCCGACGCCGCGGGTGAACATCGCGATCCGCAGTCGCTCGACGCCAGGCACGATGCGAGTGGCGCTGACGTCACCGTTGTGGATGGTGGCCCGCGACAGGACATGAGTGACCGCGTGCCCGTTGTGCTCGACCCGGACGGTCACGCTCGTCCCGGGCCGGCCCCACAAGGCATCCGCCACGTCGGCGACCGTGCGACCGGCCACCGGCAGGCCGGCGACCGCGAGCAGGACATCGCCGGCCCGAAGCCCCGCCGCCGCGGCCGGCGAGCCGTTCTGCACACTCTCGATGCGCAGCACGCCGTCCGGCGCTCGCCGGACCCAGATCCCGACGCCGTTGTAGCTCCCGGACAGGGTGCGCTCGTATCGCGCGAACTCGGTCGGCTCGTAGTACGCCGACCAGGGGTCGCCGAGCGCTCGGAGCATCCCGTCGACGGCCGCCTGTCGCAGCGCCCCCGGCGGAATCGGCGTCGCCGCCTGTGCCTCGATCGCCCGCTCCGCCTGGTCGAGCACCGAGTCGCTGTGCGCCGGCTCGCCGCCGTGATGCACCGCCGCGCCCGTCACGACGCCACCACCGAATGCCGCGACGACCGCAACGGCAGCGAGCGGACGGATGCGCCGGAAGATGCGCACTGGCCTAGACGCGCAGGTGACGCTGCAGCGTGAGGAAGGACGCGATCGCGGGCAGCAGGATTCCGATGACGATGACAATGGGCAGCGCATGGGCGAGCGTGGACCACTCCCCGAACGGCGTCAGGACCCGCGTGGCCAAGGTGCTGGAGATGTACCACTTCACGGCAATCAACAGCAGAACGGCGAGACCCGATCCCGCCACGCCGGCCGCCGTGCCTTCCAGCACGAATGGCGCCTGGATGTAGAAGTCGGATGCACCGACCAGCCGCATGATGCCGGTCTCACGGCGCCGGCTGAACGCGGCAACGCGCATCGAGTTGTAGATCAGCAGGCAGGTCGAGATCAGCAGCAGCACCGTGAGGAGCAGCGCGCCGAGCGTGACGTGGTGGAAGAAGGCGAAGAGCCGCTTCAGCGTCGATGAGGCGTTCTGCACCGACTGGACGCCGGGCGCCCGGCCGACTGCGCTGGTGATCACGGCGAACTGGTGCGGATCCTTGAGCTTCACCGCGAAGGACTCCGGGATCGCGCTCTCGGGCGTGTGGTCGACGAGGTCCTTGCTGTCGCGGAACTCTTCCTTGAAGCGCTTGAAGCCGTCCGCCTGCGAGATGTAGGTGACGTTCTCGACCTGCGGCAGCCCGCGAAGGGTGGCCTCGATGCTGGTGCGGTCGTCGGCGGTCAGACAGTCCGCGCCGGCCTGCGGAGTGCCGCACACCGGCTGCAGGTAGACCGAGACCTCGATCTGGTTCAGCAGGTCGTGTTCGAGCTGGTCGGCACCGAACCGGATGATCAGAGCGATGCCGAGCAGGGTGAGCGAGATGGCGACCGTCATGACGGCGGCAATGGTCATCGTGACGTTGCGCTTGAGGCCGATCCCGACCTCCTGCAGCACAAACTCGGTACGCATCCCCCGACCCCCTACTGGGCGTAGCCGTAGACGCCGCGGCTCTGGTCGCGGATCACGTGCCCGCTCTCCATCTCCACGACGCGTCGGCGCATCGAGTCGACGATGTTGGAGTCGTGCGTCGCCATGATCACAGTGGTGCCGGTCCGGTTGATCCGGTCGAGCAGCTTCATGATCCCGATGCTGGTCGCGGGGTCGAGGTTTCCGGTCGGCTCGTCGGCGAGCAGGACGCGCGGCCGGTTCACGAAAGCGCGCGCGATCGCCACCCGCTGCTGCTCACCACCGGACAGCTCGTCGGGCTTGCGGTTCTCCTTGCCGTCGAGGCCGACCAGGCTGAGCACCTCGGGAACGACCTTGGCCACGACATGCTTCGGCTTGCCGATGACGTCCAGCGCGAAGGCGACGTTCTCGGCGACTGTCTTGTTGGGCAGCAGCCGGAAGTCCTGGAAGACGGTGCCGATCTGGCGGCGCAGCGCCGGCACCCGCCAGTGGGACAGCCGGGAGAGCTGCTTGCCGGCGACCCAGATCTCGCCCTTGGTCGGGATCTCCGCCTTCAGGGCAAGACGGAGGAACGTCGACTTGCCCGAGCCGGACTGGCCGACGAGGAAGACGAACTCTCCCTTGTCGACGTCGACGGAAACGTTCTCCAGGGCAGGCCGGGTGCTCGTCGGGTAGACCTTGGTCACCGACTCGAAGCGAATCATTTGGCGCCAGTCTAGATGCGTTCTACCCGTCGGCCTGGCTGCGACGCCAGCGGACCTCTGCCTCGATGAAGGCGTCGAGGTCCCCGTCGAGAACCGCGCCCGTATTGCCCACCTCCAGGCCGGTTCGGGCGTCCTTGACCAGCTGGTAGGGATGCAAGACGTAGTCGCGGACCTTGTCGTCGCTACCGAAGCCCACCGTGTTGCGGGACCCCTTGAGCCGGTCCATCTCGGCCGCCTCTGCCCTGCGGCGCTCCTCGAGCAGCTTGGCGGCTAGCACCTCCATGGCCCGAGCCCGGTTCTGGATCTGGCTGCGCTCGTTCTGGCACGTCACGACGATCCCGGTCGGGAGGTGGGTGAGCCGTACTGCGGAGTCGGTGGTGTTGACGCCCTGACCACCGGGGCCGGATGAGCGGTACACGTCGACCCGGATCTCGTCCTCGGGGATGTCGACGTGGTCTGCCTCTTCGACCACAGGCGTCACATCCACCCCGGCGAACGACGTCTGCCGGCGCGCCTGGTTGTCGAACGGCGAGATTCGAACCAGGCGATGTACACCGTGCTCGCCGGCGAGGGTGCCATAGGCGAACGGCGTGCGGACGACGAAGGTCGCCGACTTGATCCCCGCCTCCTCGGCGTAGGAGGTGTCGAACACCTCGGTGGCGTAGTCGTGGCGCTCGGCCCACCGCAGGTACATCCGCATCAGCATCTCGGCCCAGTCAGCCGCGTCCGTGCCGCCGGTGCCCGAGTTGATCGTGACGACGGCATCGCGCTCGTCGTACTCCCCGGCCAGCAAGGTCCGGATCTCGAGGCCCTCGATCTCGCCGCGCAGCGCCGGCAGATCCGCAGCGGCTTCCGCGAGCAGATCGTCGTCACCCAGCTCGAGAGCCGCCGCAAGGTCGTCGAGCCGGCCTCGCAGGCCGTCCAGCCGTGCCAGGTCCGCCCGAAGCACGGACATCCGGCGAGTCACCCGCTGAGCGCGCTCCTGATCACCCCAAAGGTCGGGGTCGGCGGCTTCGGTCTCGAGCTTGCCGAGCTCTGCGCGCATGTCGTCCGGCTTCAGCACCGCCTCGATCGAGGCCATGGTTGCCGCGAGCTCCTTGCGCTCCTCGGCAGGCTCGGTAGACACGCTGATCGAGGCTACCGGGGCGTGTCCGGCGATCTTGTCCGGACTGTGGACGAGTCGTCCGGTTTCTCGTGAGAGCACTCTCATCCGCTTCTCACGTGCTCCTAATCCGCGCTGCTGACGCTGGAAGGAGGCAAGGACCGCGCCCGATCCGTGAACCTGAAGGAGCACCGACATGATCAAGCCGCGTCGTACCTGGGTCGTGTCGGCGGCAGCCGCGGCAGGGGTCATCGGCGGTGGGATCGCGACGGCCGCCGCGACCGGCGGACCTGACTCGTCCGCACCAAGCGCGCTGGCGTCGACGGGCATCACCGACCCTGTGGCGGACGCCACAAGCCGACTTCGGACCCGAGTCGACCAGCTCCTCGCCGAGGAGCAGCGACTCCACCACAGCGCGGCACTTGCTCGCCGGCACTTGCGTGCCCAGATCGCGGCGAGCCGCAAGGCCACCAGCGAACCGACAACGCTCATCCGCTCACAGCCCACGCAGGACCGGCCCCAGCCGGAACCGGCGGCGTCCCCAGCCACGCCGGCGCCAGTCGCGACGCACGTCAGCTCCGGTGCAAGCGGCGCGACCAGCTCCCGCCAGCACGGCGATGACGGTGAGGGCGAGCGAGAGGGCAGCGATGACGACTGACCGCTCACCCAGATCCAGCTGGACCATGCCGGTGACTACCGGCGCAGTCGCCGCGGTCGCTGGTGCCGCCGTGACCTGGGCGGCGCTGGTCCCTCCCGTCACCGCGAGTGCCGCGACCGCGTCGCTCCAACGTGCGCGGCCCACCACGTCCGTGTCATCCACCGAACTCCGCGCCGTCGAGCGCGCGGCGCGCGATCTCCGTCGGGCGCACCATCACCTCAGAAGGCTCGTGAAGGTGAGATTGCCCGATGCCGGGAGCGTCGCAGTCGCTCCAGCGCCACAGAGGGTGGGTCCCGGCCACGCTGCCCCTGGGCGGGCACCCCTGCGCGCCGCCGCACCTGCGCCCGCGCCACCGCCGGTGCAGACCACGAGCGGAGCATCCGGTGCGGCCCACTGACATCCCGGTCCTGCGCCGACCAGGCACCGCCGCGGGACGTCCTATCCGGCCGGACCTGATCGCCAGAACCGTCGCCATGGCGAGCCAGATCACGGTTCGGGTTCCCGACTCCTTCGACGACCCGACCGGAGGGGTGCAGCAGCGAGGCGAGGTACGCCGGGCGCTCGACGACGCACTCTCGGTCTTTCACGAGGTGGACCGGACCTGCACCCGCTTTCAACCCGACAGTGACCTGATGCGCGCCAACGCCCGTCCGTACGAGTGGGTCGCGGTGGAGGAGCTGTGCTTCGACGCTCTTCACGCGGCCTACCAGGCATACCTGGCAACCGGCGGCCGCTTCGATCCCCGGATCCTCGCCGACCTGGTACGCCTCGGCTACTCACGCTCGTTCGCCCTCGGCGCCGAGGAGCGCACTGCGTCCGATGTCGCTCTGCGCCGTGAACCACTCAGCCCGTGGCGACCGGAGTTTCGCCGCCCGGATCGCAGTGTTCGGCTGTCGCAGGCGGCCGGGCAATCCTTCGCCGGAGTGGACCTCGGCGGCATCGGCAAGGGACTGTCCGTTCGATGGGCGTCGCAGCGCCTGCTTGCCGCCGGTGTCAAGGATCACCTCGTCGACGCCGGCGGCGACTGCTACTGCTCCGGCCGTCCCAGCGATGGCGATCACTGGCGGGTGGGGATCGAGGATCCGCGCGGTGGCGCCGACCCCGTCGCCGTGCTCCATGTCAGCGACGAAGCAGTCACCACATCATCGGTGCGACTTCGTCACTGGCGGGCCGGAGGGCGAGACGTCCACCACATCGTCGATCCGGCGACTGGGCAACCCGGTGGCTCGGGGTTGCACTCCGTGACCGTCGCGCACCCGGACCCCGCGACCGCAGAGATCTGGGGCAAGGTCCTCTTTCTCAGCGGCGCGAACGGGATCGAAGCCGAGGCCGAACGCTGCGACCTTCCCGCCCTGTGGGTCGAAGCGAGCGGTGCCGTCGGGTTCTCCAGCCGGCTCGGCGACCGGTTGCTGTGGCGGCGCTCATGAGCACCCAGATGCTGCCTTGGATTCTCGGGCGCGGGCTCGGGATCGCGGGCTATCTCTCGTTGTTCGGCCTCACGGCCTTCGGCCTGTGGCTGCGACACCCGTGGCGGATCCGCGTGAGCAAGCCGGCGCCAGAGACCGTGCTGCGGGTCCACGCCGTCCTGGCCCCGCTGACACTCGTTCTCATCGTCGGGCACGTCATCGCGCTGGTGCTGGACAGGTACGCCGGCGTCGGATGGCTCGGCGCCGTCGCACCGGGCGGGTCGTCGTACCGCCCTCTTGCGGTCGCACTCGGCACGCTGAGTCTGTACTTCGGGGCGATCGTCGGTGCGACAGCTGCGCTCGCCGGACGATGGGGGCGGCTGCCATGGCTGCCCGTGCACCGCTTGGCGTCGCTCGCATTCGTCGCCGTCTGGTTGCACGGCATCCTCGCCGGCAGCGATACGAAGGTGATGCTGCCCATCTACATCGTGACCGGCGCCCTGACGCTCGCGGGATGGATGACCCGACGACTCGCGAAGCCGTCGCTCACACCTCACCGTGAGCGGCCGGCTGCTGCCGACCGAACGGATGTCCCGATGCTCACGGCAGGGCGGCGATGACCGTGCGCGAGCAACGTTTGGATGACGAGGCCCCGGTCGCACTCGCGATCGACATGATCCGGTGCGACGGCCATGGGATCTGCGCCTGGCTGTTTCCGGATCGGATCACGCTCGATCGGTGGGGATTCCCGCTCGTCGACCGCTCACCGGTCGCGCACGAGGACCGCAACCGAGCGATGCGTGCGGTGCGTGCCTGCCCCCGCGCAGCCCTCATCGCGAATACCGTTCCGGCGGCTCGTACCGGCGCTACCGTTCAGCCGTGACGGGCGAGACCTCCAACCGGGAGAATCGTCAGCTGGCGGGCACGCGCTGGGTGACGCCCGCTGTCGTCACAGCCGTCGCCCTCGCCGGGATCGGCTTGGTCTTCGCCTTCGCCAGCGGCCTGCACTCCGCAGTCCACCTCCCGCGCGCTCTCGTCGTACCCACCGCACGCGCGGCGCCCACCCCGCCCACGGGCTCTCAACACCACCATCCGACCGCACCCCCGACCGCGAGTGCCGTACCGGTCGGGCGTCGACAACAGTCGGTGGTGACACCTCATCGTCCGGTGGTCAGGGACTCCGGGGACACCGACGATGGCCATGAAGCCAGGCACGACGGCACTCGGCACGGCGACGACGGTGCAGGCGACGAATGAAGCCCGTTCGGTGGGGGACGGCGGCGCGACTGGCAACGATCCTCGGAGTCATCCTGGTTGCTGTCCTGTCGCTGACAACCTTCGGCGTCGTCCGGGCCTACACGTCACAGCTTCAGGCGTCGACCACACGATCCCTCGCCGACGAGCTGCAGGCCTTCGCGGGCAGCGCCCGGCAACGACCCAACGGCCAGTCTCTGGCGGCGTTCACCCGGGGCTTCCTGCAAACCCGGGCGCTTGACGACAACGAGGTGCTGGTCATCGCGCTTGCCGGCAGGAGCACGTTCGGGAGCAGCGGGTCGGCGGAGCTGCTGCGAACACCGCATGTGCGGGCGTGGAGCCTGCATCCGCTGTCAACGAGCGAGCGACTCACACTCACTGCGGGCAAGACGTCCTGGGAGCTGGTGGCCATCCCCCTGCGCAGCCCGAGCGGTGCGAGTCTCGGAACCGTGGCGGCTGCGGTTCGGTCCAGCCAGGTCGACCGTGACATCGGTCGGGTTGCGGCGCTTGCCGCAGGCGAGGCCGGCATCGCGGTGCTGGCCGGGGTGGCGGCCTGCTGGCTGGTCCTGCGCCGACTGCTCAAGCGGATCCATCGGGTGACCGCAACAGCCGCAGAGCTCGGCAGCGGGGCACTCGACCGAAGACTCCGCGAGAACGGGACGACCGACGAGGTCGGCCAGCTCGCGGTCGCCTTCGACACGATGGCCGACCAGCTTTCCGCCGCACTCACCGCGCAGCGCCGACTGCTCTCCGATGTCTCCCACCAGCTCAGAACCCCGCTCACGGTCGCGCGTGGGCATCTGGAAGTTCTCGAGCGCACCGGCACGAGGCCTCGCGACGTCCACGAGACGGTCGAGCTCGTCATCGATGAGCTCGACCACATGCGAGCTCTGGTCGAGCAGCTGCTGATGCTCGGACATGCGCTGGAACCCGACTTCGTCACCAGGGTCCCGGTCGATCTCCGAAGCTTCTGCGCGGATCTCATGGAGACCGTGAAGGTGCTCGCGAAACGCCGGTGGGAGATCGGCGACGTCCCGGATCTCGTTGTCGCGGCGGATGCCGCCAAGCTCCGCGGTGCCATGCTGAACCTGGTCGACAACGCGGTTCGGGCCACGCGTGACGGCGACACCATCGCACTGTCCGTCACGCCGACGCGCGAAGATCTGGTCACGCTCGCGATCGACGACAGCGGGCCGGGCATGTCCGCAGACGCGCGGGCGAGTGCGCTCGACCGGTTCTCTCGGCCCGGTGCGGCGGACTCCTCGGGTACCGGCTTGGGCCTGGCGATCGTGCGGGCGGTCGCAGAGGCTCACGGCGGCTCAGCTGCCGTGACCGACAGCAGGCTGGGCGGCCTCCGGGTCGAGATGACCATTCCCGGCGCGAAGGCCACCGAGCCTGCGAAGACCACGTCGGCGCGGGCATAGCCGTGCGCGTGCTCGTCGTCGAGGACGACGCCAGGATCACCTCGTTCCTGGACAAGGGTCTGACGGCAGAAGGACATTCCGTCACCACGGCCGCCACCGCGGCAGAGGCGGACGCAGCGCTGACGGCATACGGCGACCGGCTTGACCTGCTGCTGCTAGATCTCGGTCTTCCGGGAGGCGACGGCGAAGACATCCTGCGACGGCTTCGCCGTCGTGGCTCGAAACTGCCGGTAATCGTGCTGACTGCGCGCGCAGAGGTCTCCGACCGCGTACGGGGGCTCGATGCGGGAGCGAACGACTACGTCGTGAAGCCCTTCGCATTCGAGGAGCTCCTGGCACGCATGCGTGCGGTGCGGCGCACTGCGGACAACCCGGCGAACCATGAGCTGGTCGTCGGTGATCTTCGGCTTGACACCCTCACCAAGGTTGCCTGGCGGGACGGCCGGCGTATCGACCTCGCACCCCGAGAGTGGGCGCTCCTCGAGCTGTTCATGAGCCACCCGACTTGGGTGTTCACCCGGGCACACATCTTGAGCCGGGTCTGGCAGTACGACACCGATCCCGGCTCGAACGTGGTCGACGTGTACGTCGGCTACCTGCGCAAGAAGCTCAACCGGCCCGGCCTCGAACCGATGATTCACACCGTGCGGGGCGCCGGCTACCGGCTGATCAGGCCGTAGCTCGTGTCGCCGAACACTGCCCTCGGCCGTGCAGCCGAAGCTCTTCGCCGAAGACGTCGGTCGCCGAACGAAGGAACCGCAGGGTGCCGTCAGGATGCGAGCAGCCACCGCGCCGCTCGAGCAGGCCGGACAGATCCGTGATGCGACGAGCTGAACGACGAGACCTTCCGGCAGCGGCCAGGTCGAAGGCCTTCGCCATCCGGGGCATCCCGAACACGCACGGTCCGCACTGCCCCGCACTCTCGTCGGCGAGATAGGACAGCACCCGGGCCGCCTCCTGCACGCCACATACCGACGCCGGCAACAAGCTCACCACACCGGCGCCGACAGCGAGACCGAGCGGACGTAGCACTGGGTTGGCCATCTCCAGGTTGCGCGACGCCGGCCAGCGCAACCAGCTGCCGTGATACCCACCGAGCAGCACTGCCGACACCTCCTCGTTGGTTCCGCCCGCAGCAGCAACGACGTCGCCCAGCGAGATCCCGATCGGCGCCTCGACGACCGCTGCCCGGGCAATCGCACCCGAGACCGTGAAGAGCATGCGGCCGGGCTGGTCGGCGTGGCCTACCTCGCGGAACGCCTGCGCGCCATGACGAGCAATCAGTGCGATGTGCGCCATCGTCTCCACGTTGCTGACGAAAGTGGGCCGACCGTCGACACCCGCTTCGAACACTCGCGGCGGCTTCGGCCGCGGCAGCGCCGGTCCGCCCGACACCCGCGAAACGACCGCCGACTCCTCACCGCACACGAAGCCGAGCGGCGCGGGGACGAGGGCTGCGGGCGGATCGTCGATGCCCGCGTCGAGGCGCTCGCGCATCGCCCGGCGCACTACTTCGTTCAGGTGCTGCTCATCCGCCATGTACAGGTACACCCGAGTCGCGCCCACCACCCGCGCGGCAAGCTGCAATCCGTCCAGCACCAGGTGCGGGGCCGTCCGCAGGAGGGTCTTGTCCTTGGCGCTGGCCGGCTCCCCCTCAGCGGCATTTCCGACGACAACTCGCGGACCAGTCCGATCGAGAACGGCGCGCATCTTCTGAGCCGACGGGAAGCCGGCCCCCCCGCGGCCGGTCAACCCGGATGCGTCGACAGCGCGAAGGATCGCTTCGCCAGGCACCTGTGGAAGCCGTCCATGCAGTGCTTCATGCTCGCGAAGGCTCATGGGCACGGCCATCCCGAAAGGCGGGAGCAGCCGGCAGCCGACAGGGTCCTTTCCCGCAACGACGGAGATTGCGTGCAGCGGCGACCGTGCGAGACGCGGCATCGCTGGGTCAGTGGTGATGGCCGTCATGACTGAAGCATCGGTGGCAGGTGTGAGAGTTGGTTGAGGAACAGATGAGACTTCACTCATCCCCACGACCGAGGTGAGAGGACTCTCACCCGGCCGTCAGCGTTCTCTCAGTCGGCCGTCCCATCCTGAGCAAGGTGAACGAAGGAGTCAGGATGAGACGAGCCGGAAGAGTCGCGGTCCCTGCAGTCAGTGCACTGATAGGTGCGCTCGCCACGGCCTCCGTGTCGTGGGCTGCGGCGCACCCGGTGGCAGCGGGCGTGTCAACGAGGGAAGCCTCCGGCGCGCACCCTGCCTCGAGCCAGCGCGCGGTGATCCGACAGGACGACCGGAAGCCTCGCACCGCAATCGCGCCGGCGACCTCCGCCAACGTGAGCGCGCCAGCCACGCACACCACCTCTGGCGCCTCCGGGGGATAGCTGACGCCTTGTCGCGCCGACGACAGCAACGACCATGCATCCGATGCTCCCGTGCGGAATGGCTCCTGCTGTCCGGCGGCGTCGACAGATCGAGGCGACAGCGTCGAAATCGGTCGGGACGGAAGGCGGGGTGTCCGTTCGCGTGTGCTACCGGCGAGATGCGCGCACGTGGCGGCGCTGCCCGCGATCGGAGACGTCGCATGCGCCGCCTCGCGGACGGGCACGGCGCCGCCGTCGTTGGCGATCCCGAGGAAGCTGAGGACCCGGCCGAACGGCACCCGCACCTCGCCGCGCATCGCCACCATGACCGTCCTGCCGTCGACCGTGGTCACGGGTGGGTCGACACGCTCGAAGGAGCGAGCCAGATCGGGACTGTGCTGCTCGATCGACTCTTGCGCCAAGCGCGCCGCCTTGCCGGGATCCAGCGGCAAGGCATCCCCGCAACGTAGATCCGGTCCGTCGTAGATCCGGTCGGTGTCGACCCCCTGGGCCGCCTCGACAGCCGCGGCATCCGCGGCAGACGACAGCGCGCGCTGCGCGAGGAACACCTTCGAGACGTCGATGCCGGCCACGATCAGGGCCATCGCGATCGCGGTGAATCCGATGATCAGGACGGTGATCGAGCCTCGCTCGCGATCCCCGATCACTCGCATGATTCGACCGGCACCCCGGTCCCGGAGTAGCAGCTGATCCGCTCCGAGTGATGCGCGCTGACACCGATCGATGCAAGGCATCGGCCGGGGCACATCCACGACGGCACCAGCGGGACCGGAACCTGCGCGCGAAGCGACACGGTGAAGCGCGACCCCGGCGCGTAGTCGCACGCCCCACAGTCAACGACCCGGCCGCTCGGCGACCACCTCACGCCCTGGTCGTGCAGCGCCAGCCGTACCGCCGCCTCGGCCCGCCGCTCACCGAGGTCGTCGGCACCCGCCGTCGCATAGGCACGAGCGGCGTCGCGAGCCGCCGCCGTCATGCCGAAGGCAGCGCGCTGTACCGACACGGCGGTCAGGACGACATAGATCAGCGGGACGAGCAGCAACACCGACAGGAAGACGAACTCGACAAGCGCGCTGCCGTCATCGCCTCCTGACGGCTTCGCGGTCACGTCGGCGGCTCGACGAGGGCATGTCCCGTCGCGTGCACCGCCGGGCCGACCGGCAAGAACCAGGCGACGAGCGGCAGCCGCGCCGTCACCTCAACGGTGACTACCGGTGCGCCGTCGACCATGTCCTGCGAACTGGCCGGAACGGCCCGCGCATACGACGAGCCGAGCGCCCGAGCGATCTCGCGATTTGCCGCATCGGCGCCGGCACTCGCGCTGGCGACGTCAGCATTGGCGCCAAACCGCGCGCCGTCGGCCACACACGCCGCCAGCACGTTGCGGACGTGATAGTCGATACCCAGCTGCACGACGGCAAGGAACAGCAGCGTGACCATCGAGCCGACCAGCACGAAGTCCACAGCGGCCGAGCCACGGTCCGCCCTCAACTGTTCGGGTCGCCCGCGATGTTCAGCGCGCTGGTCAACAGGTTCTTCAGGGTCGGCTCCGCCACGACCCATAGCGCGACAACGATCCCGGCAGTCATCATCGTGATCAGCACCCAGCCCGGCACATCACCGCGATCGCCCTCGGCCGAGCTCCGCGCCCGCAGCAGAGCGGCATATGCCTTCAGCGCCAGTCGCATTCCTGTTTCCCCTCTCGATAGTCCGATCAAGTCACTGCAAGATGCAGCCCGTAGAAGCCGGGGAAGAGCGCGAAGACCACCGTCACCGGCAGCACGAAGAACACGACCGGCACGAGCATCGCGATCTCCTTGCGACCGCCGGCCTCGAGCAGGGCGCGACGGCCTTCCTCGCGCGCGTCAGCCGCTTGCGCGCGCAGCACGTCCGCGAGCGGCGTGCCACGTTCCACCGCGACCGCCATGCCGTCAACGAACCGGATGACAGCGGGCAGCGCGGTCCTGGTCGCGAGCGCTTCGAGTGCGGAGACCAGCGTCGCTCCGGCACGACTTTCCGCGAGCGCCTGCCGCAGCTCCATCGGCAGCTCGCCGTTCGCGATCCGCGATACCCGCTCCAGCGCGCTCACCGGACTCTCACCGGCACCGACCGCAAGGGCGAGCATCTCGGCGATGGTCGGGAACTCCGCAACCATCCGCGCTTCGCGCCGCCGTACCGCACGGCTGAGCAGGTTGTCGCGAACCATGACGCCGAAGACCGCGAAGACACCGGCGAGCACGAGTAGCGCGACGGGCGACCGATGCGCTCCGCGCAACGCGACAAGCAACGACAGCAGCAAACCGATGCCAAGACCGCACGCGCCGAAGAGGACCTGCTGTACCCGGAACTCCTCCAGCGTCATGGGAGCGCCGGCTCGTGCCAGGCGCCGCCGCACCGAGACTGCACCGCCGATCCAGCCGTCGACGCGCCGCGCAAGGCCCTTGATCGTCGGCCCCACCAGTCGCTCGACCGCACCGAGCGAGCTCGCCGGAGCAGTCGTGGCGAGCAGCCGCGACTGCCGTGGCGTGTCCGCGAGGTACGGCGCGAGCCGGTCGTCGAGAGTCATACGCCGCATCGGAGGGCTCGACCGCACGGCGAGCCAAAGACCGGTTCCACTCGCTGCGCCGAGCCCCGCGCCCAGTGGCGACCACATCACTGCAAGACCGCGTTCACCGCAACACCCTGACGTCGCCGGGCAGGCGCGCAACCAGCAGCATCACGCGGTAGGCGAGGAACGACACGATCGCGCCACCGAGGAGGACCGCGACCCCGGTCGCACTGTCGTAGGCCGCCACCGTCTGCGGCCGAAGGCACAGCGCGCCGAGAACGAACCACGGGGCTCCCAGGGCAAGACGGGCAGCCGCGACGGTCCAACCCTGGCGGGTCTCGATCTCGGCGCGAGTGCGGGCGTCGTCGCGAAGGAACTGCGACAGCGTGCGCAACAGCCGCCCGAGGTCACTGCCGCCGACGTCACGGGCCAGCCGGAGCGACTCGATGATGCGGTCGGCAACCGGGTCGGCGAGTGAGGCCTTGAGCCGGTCGAGGCAGTCACCGAATCGCCCAGTCGCCCTATGGTCCACGGCGAAGCGCTCGAACTCGGCGCGCAGCGGCTCCGGGCCCCGCACGGCCAGCTGCGCAAGGGCCTCGGGCAGCGACAGCCCGGCCCGCACCCCCGATCCCAGGTTGTCGACGACGTCCGGCCACAACGCCCGCAGCTCCGCACTCCGCTGCGCCCGCCGGCGCTTCACGAGCGCCAGTGGCGCGTACGCCGCGAAGCCGGCGAAGGCAGCAGCAATCGAGGCGGTGTGGCTCACGCCGGCGACGACGATGAACACGACGAAGGCCGCCCCCGCGCACATCGCGTACAGCTGCGCGGGCCGCACCCCGGCCATGCCGGCCTGTGCGAGCAGGTCTGCCGTCGTCGAGGACTTGCCGGCATTGCTTCGAGGCGCGGTCTTGGCCGGAACGCTCCACATCATGAGAACGCCTATCCCGACGAGCAGACCCAGCAGTGCGCCGGTCATGTGACCGGCTCCTGCGCGAGCAGCTCGGCGAGGTCGGCGTGAACCGCCGCGAACCGCTCCTGGTGTGGCGGCCACCCCTCGGCTCGGACAAGGCGACCGGCCTTCGTGGTGAAGATGTCGGAGGTCTCGACGACGTCGGCTTCGACGCGTCCGGGCACAGCGACGATCTCACGCACTCGACGCCGGCCGCGCGCGTCTCGCGACAGATGGACAACGAGGTCGACGCTTGCCGCGACGGTCGGAACGACGAAGGCATGGCTGACGTTCTCGCCCGCGAGCAACGGAAGCGTGCACAGCTTCGTCACTGCCTCCCGCGCCGAGTTGGCGTGCAACGTGCACATCCCGGGCAGTCCGGAGTTCAGCGCGATGAGCAGGTCCAGCGCCTCTTCTTGCCTCACCTCGCCGACGACGATGCGGTCCGGACGCATCCGCAGCGCTTCCTTCACCAACCGCCGCAACCGAACTTCACCGGTGCCTTCGAGACTCGGCTGGCGGGTCTGCATGGCGACGACGTCCGCGAGCGGAGGCGACGTCCAGGAGGCTGAGTCGACCAACCAAATGGCTAAGGCAAAAGCCCTCCAAGGGTCAGTCAGATTGTTCGGCGGCCTCCAGCAAGTCTCGCGACGCCTGTACTAAGGAGGCGATCGACAGCGCATACGACAACGGCATCAGCGGAGGAACCATCGTGTTCGCTGTGATCATGCCCGCGCCTGCAGTTCCAGACACCGCCGCCTGCAGGACGTGGCGCTTGCGCTTGCGCTTCTGCTTGCGCGACTCCGCGATCTTCGGCTCGGCGAGTCTCGCGATCGCGTGGTGTAGCGCAATCAGTACGTCCTGCAACTCGTCAGAGTTGCGCACCGACGGCACATCAGCCGGTTCTGCCTCCAACAGCACCTTGGCGAGTGCTCTGAGTTCGGCTAACTCAAGGCCCGTTACCTGAACCTCAAGTTGCCACAACTCTTGCGTTGAATCGGTCACGATGCGGCGCAGCGCAGCAAGCTCCTCGGGACTCATTCGTCGAGCCTGCGATAAAGCGCGTTTTCGAATCTCTTGATCCACGCGGATGCGGTTTCCTCACGACGACCTAGCCGGTCCTGCAGAGAGGACAAGGGCCGATCCGTAGCCTCCAGCTCACGCAAGACGCGGCCCAGCGCGCTCAGCGATGGACTTCCGACGTCACGGAAATCCTTACGGACAGGACGACGCAGCATGCGCTCGTACTCACGGAGCAGTCTCGCGGTCGCCGGTGTCTGACCGGATCTGATACCCGCCGCGCGAAACGCGTCGGCCACCCACGCAGAGATCGGCAGTTCCCCGTCAGGCAATCCGGCGTCATCCACCACACGCAAATCCTCTCGCACCCGTCGTTCCAGATATGCGATTACCCGTCCAACGCCGGTGGCGAGGATCACGATCTTCCGGAGCGAGACCGCGACGATTACGACCCCACAGGTCTCCGCCGCAACCCTCGACCACAGGTCGAGGTGTACAGATCGCGGACTTGCTCCTACATAGGGGTCGTCCATTACCTTCCTGATACAGCGACGAAGGTTTGTTTGATGACCTTGCGTCGCTGAATGAGCCTTCGTCGGACAGACACCGAGACGAAGGAACGCAGATGGACTGCATGGCCGACGAGCCATCCGAAGACGACCGCGAGCAAGGTCGCCTCTACGACGTCCGGCGTGATGCCGGCAGCACACTCCCCCAGGGCCCAGCCAACATCGCGACCGCGCCGGTCGAGGACAAGCCAACCTTGTCTCCGACTTCGAGCCCCCCGAAGGCCGGGAAGCGCGATTCGGTCGCGTACTTCTCGGTCCGGATCGCGCCCGCGACCGACCCGACGCTGATCGCCAACGACCTCAAGGCGCGCTTCGCTGACCCCGAGGCGACGATGCACGCGCTCAACGTGTGGCAGGCGGAAGACGGCCGCGTCGCCGTGCTGATGCGCTACCACGCAAAGGGCGCGAACTCGAACGACATCAGCCGCCGCATCATGAGCGCCACGCCGGTTGGCAAGTCGCAGGTCGAGATCGTCTCCGCGCTGTCGGCCGACCTAGAGGTTGACGCCGACGAGCTGCTGACCTGCATCGGCGACCTTGAGGGGTTCGCGCGATGAGCGGCGGCGGCGAGGACACGACGGCCGTCGCGGAGATGGGTGACGACCAGTACCTGGTCTGCCCTTGCTGCAAGAGCGTCTACTCGCTCAAGGCCACGCTGAAGGCCGCGTTCGAGGCCTGGGATGCGGCCCACTCCGACGACGGCGAGTAGCCAATCCTGCAACCCGAAGGGCCCGTCCACCGCCGAGGTGGGCGGGCCCTCCCGCTGTCTACGCGCCGGACCCCGCCACGTCCTGCCGGGCGGGTGCGTGCGCGTTCAGCGCCACCTCATCAGTTGTGTAGCGCTGCCGAGCGCGGTTGATGTTCAGGTCGCGAACGAGCGCCGATACGAGGGCGTCGTACTTTTCGCGGTACTCCATCAAGGCTGCCGCCGAGATCGTCGCCTCGTCGTGCAACTCAAAGAGGTCGTCCCAGGCCGAAAGCCAGTCTCCCCGCCACGACTGACGCCTTCGGTACGCATTGCTACGGATCTTTGCGTCCTCGCCCCAGTCGTTGAAGGTGGTGAACGAGATATCCATCAGCGACTGGTAGCAGGCGAGCACCCCGGGACTAAACAGCGGTGCTGCGCAGAAAAAGGTCGCGTCGAGTCGACGCTTGAGCGCGACGACGTCGGCGGGGGAGGTGTCGCGCCAGGTCCCAATGAAGGTCATGTAACACATCAGGGTGTTCAGGTCGGGCGCCAGTTCCCGGTAGTACTCGAGCCGGACCTTCAAGAGTTCGCCGCTTCGCGACAACTTGCTACTGACGACGAACCCGACGCCGCCTACGACTATCGGCGTGGCGATGGCCCCTATCGCCTCGACCCACGTGGCGGCGCTCATCGTGGGATGTTCGCATGCCGCCCGGCGACGCGTGGGGCCCGTGCCGGCGCAGACATCAGGGCTCGCAAGAACCATGGCGGGAGGGCGGAAACTACCCGCGCGCTGTGATACTTGGGCCGTGTCCGGCCCGTCACCTGCACCCGCACCTGCGCTGCTTCCGTTGCGCGACCGTCCCTTGGATGCCACTGAGTTGGAGCGCATGCGCTTGCTGCTCAGCACGTTCCGCGACGGTTCCGGCCAGTCTGTCGCGGCTGGGTATATGCCGGACTACCTGGCGTTCGAGCGCGTCACCGCGTACGTCTGCCATGGGATCACAACCGAGAACAAAGGCATCTTCGACGTAACCGTCCCATCTGGCGATCATCGCCTCGACTTTGGAATCAGCTGCAAGATGACCGCCGTGCAGCCGACGACCCGCCCCTGCTGGTTCATGGAGTTGTCGAACAGCGCAAAGAAGTTCCATGACGCGTTCGACGCCGCAGGAGTCGACTGGCGTTCACAGCCAGCGAAGGCCGGACCCGTCATGGTCGAGTTAGTCGAGTCGTGGCATCGCGCGGTCGCAGGTGAGGTCGATCTCGAGGGCAGCAAGTACCTGCTGCTAACGCACGATTCCAGATGGATCAACTTTGAGATCGCGTGCTTCGACCTGAACCTTCAGCGTTTCGACGCGCATACCTCCGTCGAGTGGTGTACGGAAGGCAGGAACGGCGTGGTCTCTTCACTCGCGGGATACATCGTCGAGGGTTCGCGACGGCACCGCCTTTGGCAGTTCTTTGGAAACTCAGGCGGACAACTCAAGTACTACCCACTGATCGGCTGGGAGGAATGGCGGAGCGGCACGTTCCAACTAGAAGAACCGCCTGTGCATGACCTCAGCAAGAAGGTCGAGGAGTACTGGCCTGGCCGCTGGCCGAAGTGACTGCTACCGGCCGGGCTTAACCCAAAGGACCTCGGTACGCACGGCTTGCTTCTCTACCTTCGGTGGCTTGACCAGCACCTTGTTCCAGCCAGGCAGTTTTGCGTCATAGATGCTGTTCTCGTAACCCGAGATAACGACGGGACCGGGATGCGCCACCAGTGCGTCGAGCATGGCGACGTGTTCGTCGACGGACATTTCGTGTGCATACATCGCCTGCGTCCGCGCCTCCATCAAATACGGCGGATCTGCGTAGATGAGCGTGTCGGCTGTCGCAAAGCGAGTGATCACCTCGATCGCAGGGCGGTTCTCTATTTCTGCGTCACGAAGTCGGTGTGCGAGATCGGCGAGTTCCGACGGAACACGCTGCCAACGCACCGACATCCCCCTCGCAGGTTGCTTCGAACCACGATTCTTCCAGCCGGTCTTCTTTGCTAGATCGGACGCATGCGCCTGCCAAATACGGGTCACGAAGCGGCGCGCATCCTCCAACTCGTCCCCAGTCAGCACATGACTTTGGTCGTACTCGTCACGACTCCAGGGTGTCGCTTCAAGAGCGAACACCAACTCGTCGGTTCGATCCCGCAGCACGCGGAAGAAGTTGATCACGAGCGCGTTGAGGTCGTTGATCAACTCATGCGGACTCACTGGCTTGGTAAAGAACACCGCGCCAGATCCGAAGTACGGCTCCACGTAGTGGTAGTGGTCCTGGAACTGCCCAATGATTTCTGCGGCGATCGACCACTTACTGCCTGGATACCTAAGCGCGGCCGAGCGGCGAGATGGGGCGGTAACTAGGTCCCCCAGTGGAAGTACGTCAGCCTCGACCGTCACGTCGTCCTCCGCCTGATCATCGAAACCGTTCATGGCTTCGCGTGGCGAACGTAACCGACTGGCGGGCCACCCTGCGCCCGCGACGCGCGGTCTAATGCGGCCTCTGAAGGATCGCATCCTTGACGCATGACGCCTCCCTCAACAGCCCTGACAGAGATCGCGACCATGCCTAGGTCGCAATACCCGCCGACTCTGCTTTAGCCGCTTCACCCAAGCGGCGGGAAATCAACTCCCCACCTTCGTCAGAGATGAGCGCAAGACCACGCTGAAGCGCGGCCTTGGTGACGCCCGTTTCTGCCTGGCGCGGACCCGCGAACGGTAGATAGATCGGCCGCTGCAACTCGCTGACGAGAGTGATCGGCAGCACTAGTCCGAACCGCACCACCCCTCCAGGCCAGGGGGCCTCCCCCCGGGATGCAGGTGGCCGGGCCGCGCCAGTCACGGTCGCCTCAGCCATGTATCCGCGCCCGGCCTTCCAGATGACCAGGTGGTCACCAGCCTTCGCTGGAATGTTTCGCCGCCGACCGTTCGTCGGAACGCCCCACAGCCCAAGCAACTTGCAGGCGTCCCAGTTTTCGGGCTCTCGCTGTGAAAGCGCGCCCACGAACCAGGCCATCCTTCGATTCTGACATGGACCCCTATCCGCCATCATTTGGCCGACGTGGTGCTCAAGAACCCTCGGGAGCGGTGATGACGGCGCGACTCGTTTACGGCCACGCATGGCTTCACGATTGCCTGGCGTTCGCCAACGGAGATACCGCTCACGCCGAGGCGAATGAGATCGTCGCCATCGCGACAGCACGAACGTTCGGCGAGGCGGCAGGGATTACAACCGTGCACGTCTCAAACCCGGCGGTGGACACGGTGGAGGACGGCGCGGTCGAGCCGGACGAGCCCATGAACATCCTGCGTTGTTACGGCGTCGAAGACGGCGACTGGCCGCCCATGGTGACGTCCCGCGCACTGCGTCTGCTCCCCGCTGCCATTCGTGAAGAGTTCGGCACGGTGCAGACCACGATCTACAACGGTGACTACCTCGAGGTGCCTCTCGCAGCGGAGCGCGGTGTCGTGGAGGCACTGACCAAGGCCGGGTTCGAGGTGTTCCGCAACGACAACTTGATCAATGTGCTCGACGGCCGAACCGTCCAGCCAGTCGACTATGACGATCCCAGCCGAGTCGCCGTTTGGCCGCTCAACAGCGACTAGACACTTAATCGATCAGTCCTGTCACTCCCGTCCGGTACGGTCGCCTCACGGTCACGAGTGGTAGCGCGAAGCCCTTCGGCTTGCTGCCCGGCAACCCCGAAAACGTCTGGGGTGCTCCCGGAGGAAGACCCGGCCGCAGCGGCGCGCTGTCGGCAACGACGGGCACGAGGAGCATGACAAATGTCATGGACACCAACGGGCGAACCATGGGCTGACTACTACCTGCAGTTGTTCCCAGGACACACCAACCCCCGCACTGCTTTCGACTCGTGGAAGTACGCGTCAACAGCAGTGAACGTGACCGTCCAACTCTGGGAGACACGAGAACGCGGTCGTCAACGGCACGTCGCGGAGTTCGGTGCTGACCCCGACGCTTGGCCGACTGCGCACCCGCCAATCGTGTTGTGGCTGCCAGAGGCGTACTTCCCTGCTTGCCTGGGCTGCGCCTGGATCTCCCGGTCCTCAGTCACCGACCTCGCGGGCACAGCGGCACGGGGTCACGCGGCAGCCCCCGGCACCGACATCTCACGCGTGAACCAGCCCGTTCCCGTGCTGCCGCGAAACGGTCCGCACGACGGTGGCGCGTATGTCCACTGGGTATGACTCACGAGAACTGTCAGTAACTCGATCTACCGTCAGGTCATCTACGGACAGTGCCGGAGGTTCCGATGGGCAAAGGCAACGACAACGACCGCCACGTGGTTAAGCACGATGGAGGCTGGGCTGTTGTGAAAGAGAATCACGAGCGCGCCAGCGCGGTAACCCGCACGCAGGCCGAGGCGATCGACCGCGCGAGGGAAATCATTCACAACGCCGGAGGCGGCGAACTAGTCGTCCACGGAGAGAACGGCAAGATCCGCGACAAGGACACGATCGCGCCGGGCAATGATCCACGATCCTCGAAGGGCTAGGCCCTGAGGGGAGACGAAGCCCGCGTCGTTGACGTCTTCTGCGCGTGGCTCGAAAGCGAAGGCTGGGCGGTGCAGCGCGAGGCCAAGTTCTGCGACGTGGCGGCGACGCGTGGTGACGAGCGGTTATATGCAGAGGCCAAGGGACGCACGACGGACGCGGGACTCGACGTCGACACCCTCTACGGGCAGTTATTGCGCCGCATTCCGGCAGATGGCCTCAAGTACGACCTCGGCGTGGTCGTGCCCACGAATGCCGTCGGCGCAGCGTTGCGCGTAGACCGTCATGTGCGCGCTCAGTTAGGCATCACGGTTTTTGAGGTGACTGACGAGGGCCAAGTGCGAACAGTCTCAGAGTGAGCGGTCGCGACCGCGACGATGAGAGGTCTAGAAGGAACGGCCTAGAAGGCACGGATCAGGGACAGCAGCGCGGCACTCATTGCCAGCGCGACTGACGACTCCAGGTAGTTCCAGGCCTTCAAGTCGCTGCACAGATCTTGATAGCGATCCCACAAGTCCGGGTCGACCCTAAGTTCGGCCTCGGCCGCGGCTCGACGGCGGCGCGTAGCCGGACGTGCCAGCCAGCGGCTAGGTCGCCACAGATCCGCCGCTTCTGCCACCCGATCGTCTTCATCATTTCGTAGTCGCTCGCGTGCCGCGGCGGCCTGTGTGTTGGTCCCCTCAAGCGCCCACACGGAGGCGATCAAGAAGCTTCCTGCCACATACACGTTCAAGAAGTCCATGCGACAAGTGTCGATCAAACTCCGGGACAAGCCCCGGCAGTCGACCCTTGTCGCAGCGCGAGGGCATGGCGCGAGCCCGTTGTATCCCTCGCGCGCGAGCGCGCGTGACCCGCGCGCGTGACGGCCTCTACCCTCCACCCATGGCGCGTTCAGCAGATGCAGCGACCGTCGTCCTCGACAGCCTCCAAGTCCTTCACGGGATCAGCGAGCATGGCGATGTCCCGAGCGACGATGCAGTAATCGCCGCGCTGGAGTCGGTCGGCGTTCACGGATTTACCGTCGACCACGCCGGTTACCTAGCGATGGCCGGCATCCTCCTCCGCCTGATGCTTCGGCACTCCGAGATACCTGCTGACGTCCTGTTCGCAGCGGTCCGCGATGACCTTCGAGTCCTGAGCGACGACATCGACGACCAGGCGTTCAACGACATCATCACCGGCCTAACAGAAGATCTCGCATAGTCATGTCCGGCGTAGAGATCACGATCGGCACGCGGGTCGCGGATTTCCTACGACGATTTAGCGTCAAGGTCTACCGCGACCGCCACCCGATCAAGGTGCGCATCGAGGACAACCCCGAGACGGGCACATGGAAACTCGTCCTGAGGGAACCACTCCCGCTCCAGCAACAGCCTTCCGACTGGGGTCCAGTCCAAGGCGATCCGGCCGCAATCCGAACCTGGCTGCTCGACCGCGACGCGATCGACTACGGAACGACGGTCGCGCGCCTATTCCTAAAAGGCAACGCAAGCAAAAGGGTGCGGATCAGGGACATACGAGTTCGCGTTCTCAGCCGTCATCCAGCCATCACCGAAACGCTGATCGACTCACCTCCCCAGGGCGACCAAGTCGCGACGCTACTGATGTACGACCTTGACTCCGATGAACCACGCGCCTATGAGGGCAAACTTTTCGGCGCCAAGGAACGCGTAGGGGAAGTGCCGTTTTTTCACGCTCACAGCCCGACCCTCGAATACGACGAGACGATCGAGTACCGAATCGACGCGACGACCGCAGTGTCGTTCGTGGAGTGGATGCTCGATGTCGAATATGAACTCGACGGCAAGGTAGGCGTCATACCTGTCCACTCACCAAGAGGTGGCTGGTTTCGAACATCTGGCGGTGAGCGTGCAGAGTTCGCGCAAGTGTGGTGGGTGGGCGCGGCAGCGCTTGGCGCAACCTTCCGCGAGGAAGATCCGAAGCACTGGGCCTAAGCGGAGAGGCGCGAGCCGATCCACCCCTCGCGGGCGTGACTCGCGCGCACTGGTCCACCTGGCGTAACCACTCGTGAAGTTGCGCCGGGTGGCGCATCGCAGTCTCGTACCCAAATCCCCGGTTTGCGGTAAATCTCAGATTCGTTGCATAGCGCAACTATCTGAGAGGGACGAATGACGACGTTGAAGATCGGTCTGCGAGTGCGCGACGCTCGGGGCCACAGAGGGACCGTTGTAGACGCCCGCCAGGACGGGCGAGAAGCACGCATCGCGTGGGACTGGCGCGAATCCACATGGGAATCGCTGAGCGACCTGCAGACGATCGGTCGTGAGTCGATCGAGGCGGCGACCCGATGAACGTCCTCGGGTACGTCCGCTGCTCGACGGCGGAGCAGGGCCGGTCGGGTCTCGGACTCGATGCTCAGCGGCAGGCGATCGAAGATGCCTGCGCGCGAAACGGCTGGACCCTCGTCGAGGTCGTTGAAGACGTCGCTTCCGGCAAGTCGATGCGCCGCGAGGGCCTGACGCGTGCGCTGGCCGCACTCGACGGCGGGGCGGTGGACGGACTCGTGACCGCGAAACTCGACCGCCTCAGCCGCTCCGTCCTCGACTTCGCCACGTTGGTCTGTAGAGCGCAGCAACAGACGTGGAACCTTGTCGTCCTCGACCTCGGACTTGACCTCTCGACCCCACAAGGCCGCTTCACTGCGCACGTCTTGTGCGCGATGGCCGAGTTGGAACGCGAGCTGATCGGCCAGCGCACGCGCGACGCGCTCGCGATGGCGAAGCAGCGAGGCGTGCGGCTTGGTCGACCTTCACGCGTGTCCGCCGAGGTTGCAGTTCGGATTCGTGAGGAACGTGCAGCCGGCCGCACCCTCGCCGCGATCGCTTCGGCGCTCAACGACGATGCGGTGTCACCGCCGAGCGGCGGTCAGGCTTGGTATCCCGCGGGGATCGCACGTGTCCTGCGTGCAGCCGGTTAGTGGTCCTCGAACAACTCGGAGACCGGCACGTCCAGCGCCGCTGCCAGGTCGAACAAGTGGCTCACGCCGAAGTCACGAGACGCGCGCTCGATGTAGCCAACGACAGGTCGTGCCAGCCCGGCGGCGTCGGCCAGATCTTCCTGTGTCATGCCACGTGCCTCGCGCAGCTCGCGAAGGCGCACACCGAAGGCTCTGCGTTCGTCGAGGCGCACCTTCGCACGCCTCGGCTCGCCCATGATGCGGCGACGCTAGGAACCATCGACGCCGTGATCGACACCGAATAAGTTACATCAAGCGCCCGTTCCCGACGGGTGCGCATCAGAGGGGAACAGCGCCATGGCGCCTTCGAGGTTGTCGCGATTCGTCACCGACTGGACGAACTTCCTCACGAATCAGAACACGCCCGAAATCGTCGAGCAGCAGTACCGCCTCATGGCCCAGCACCTTGAGGCAGTTGCGCAGGCGGCTGGCATTCCGGCAGTCATCACGCCCTCGCCACAGGACAGCTACGCCTGGTCGGGCCGGGGGCTCGGCAAGGGCTCGCTACAGTCCGCCAACTTCGAGTGTCACGGGGACTGGTACACGGACGAGTCGGGTCTCTACCTGTGCGCACTGCCGGAGCTACGCGGCTATAACTGGCGCGAGGGCCGGCTGCCGATGATGGTCGCCGGAATGCCAACGCTCCGTCTCATGGAGTGGCGCGACGTCACCCGCGTCATTGTCGACGGAGTGGACGGGACGTCCTCCTCGTCGACCACCACCACTCGCGGCAAGCACAGACAGGCGTATCACGTCCTCGGCAGCAGCATTCAGGAGAACGCCACGACCGAAACCACCTCCGAGGGACATGCGAGTGTCGTGTTCGAAAAGGCATCGGGTCCCGACGTCGTGATGTACCTCTCCCAAGTCGAGCGCACACAGGTTCGACAAGAACTCTCGGCGGTGATTGCGGCTGTTCGACAGCGGCGGGAGCAAGCGCAACAGCGAGGTGCCGCATCCAACGCTGCACTCGGCGTAGCCGACGAGCTGGCGAAGCTCGCGGCATTGGTCACGCAGGGTGCACTGACCCAAGAGGAGTTCCTGTCACAAAAGGCGCGACTACTAGGCGGCTAGCCCCGCGAGGTCACGCGAGCACCCGAAACGTCTGTCAGGTGCCTGTCGTAGTCGCGGCTTCCCCGCTCTGCGCCTGGGCGATGTTGGAGCCTTCGTGACCGGCTTCGATCTCGGCAACAGGGTTCAGGTCGAGCGCTGTGTTGTCGCGCAGCGTCGCCAACCGTGTCCGAAGAAGTTCAGCGGGATCGACCCGACCGATACCGGCAGAGACCTCGACTTCGACGCCGGGGCGAATGCCAACCCGATCGAGGATCGCCTCTGCTGCGCGTCGACGAACGTCGGCGTTGTCCGCGTTCTCGCACAGGTCGATGAGTTGCTCCGCCGCCATCGGTGCGTTCTCGGCAAGCTTCCGCCGTGCGGCAAGGACCCGCTGTTGAACGGCGTGGTCGTCGCAGAGCGCCTGCTCGGGTCGTGCGACCACGCTGCACCCTGGCGCGCCGCACACGGGAAGCAACTCCGCCTCCGTCACGACGACCGCGACGTCCGTCACGACAACACGACCTCGTACGTCGGAGTGCGCCAGTCGAGACCGAGGTCGGCGAGACGACGCCGCGCGAGCCGGTAGTCATCACGAGTCGGACCGACGACGCGGCTTCCATGCGCCACCCTCACCGCGATCCATCCTCCGACGGCCATCGACAACGCGTCCTGCAGTCGGCTGAACCGCACGATGACCAGTCCGAGGTCGCACGCCTCGACGGGTGCCGACGCGACCAGAGCGCGAGCGACGAAGGGCTCACCGTCATCAACACGGCCCAG